>NZ_JBIVBS010000002.1:329862-550195 GCF_044746205.1 Streptomyces sp. NPDC086549
GAGACGGCCGAGGGCACGGAGGCCAAGCCGCGCCGCACGCGCAAGACCGCCGCCGCCCCCGAGGCAACCACGGAGACCGCCGAGGCCACCGAGGCCACGCCGCGCCGCACCCGCAAGACGGCGGCCGCCGCCGAGACGGCGGTGGACACGGCCGAAGGCACCGAGGCCAAGCCCAGCCGTACCCGCAAGGCCGCAACGGCCACCGTGGACGCGGTCGACGCGGTCGACGGTGTGGAGGCCAAGCCCGCCGTGCGCCGGACCCGGAAGGCCGCCGCCGCGGTGACCGCCGAGATCCCGGCGCAGGCCACGGAGGAGCCGGAGGTCAAGCCGCGGCGTCGTATGCGCAAGGCCACGACGGCCGCGCCCGAGGCCACCGTCGAGGCCGCTGCCGAGACGGCCGAGGCGAAGCCCAGGGCGCGCCGGACCCGTAAGGCCGCGGCGGCCGTGGAGGCCCCGGAGGCCTGATCCGGCGCGACCGGACAACGGTCGGAGAAACAACTCGACGGCCCGGCCCACCTGGTGTGGGACCGGGCCGTCGGTGTCCCCGAACTGCCACGGTGGGCGGGCGCCCGATAGCCTCTCCTCCATGAGCAGGCCTCCTACCTTCGTCCCGCCTCCAGGTGCCCGCGCGTACTCCCTGCGTACCGCGCGCGGTGAGTTCGCCGTCGTCGACGCTCCCGCGGCCGCCGGTGTCGAGCCCAGGGGTGTCGCGCTGCTGCTGCCCGGATTCACCGGGAGCAAGGAGGACTTCAACCCGCTGCACGTGCCGCTCGCGGAGCGCGGATACCGGACCGTCGCGGTGGACGGACGCGGGCAGTTCGAGTCGGACGGTCCGGAGAACGACGAATCCGCTTACGCGCAGGAGGAGTTGGCCCAGGACGTGCTCGCGCAGGCGGAGGCCCTCGGTACGCCCGTGCACCTGCTGGGGCATTCCCTGGGCGGCCAGATCTCGCGCGCGGCCGTGCTGATCGACTACTCGCCCTTCCGGTCGCTCACCCTGATGGCCTCGGGTCCCGCGCAGATCTCCGTCTCCCAGCAGCAGCGCGTGAAGCTGCTGCGGGACGCGCTCGGCGTGATGTCGATGGCCGAGGTCTGGGACGCCATCCAGGCGATGGAGCCACCCGAGGAGACCGAGATCGACGGCGGGCTCGACGACCGGGAGGACCTGCGCCGGCGCTGGCTCGGCAACAAGCCCGCCCAACTCCTCGCCACGGGACGCCAGTTGTGCATCGAGGCGGACCGCGTGGCGGAACTCGCCGCCGTACCGCTGCCGTTCCACGTCCTGTCGGGCGCGCTCGACGACACCTGGCCGGTGACGCTCCTCGACGAGATGGCGGTACGGCTCAGGGCCCGCCGGACGGTCGTCGAGGGCGCCGAGCACTCGCCCAACACGGACCAGCCGCTCGCGACCGCCCACGCCGTCGCCGGCTTCTGGGACAGGGCCGCCGAATCGGGTCGGTGAACGGCTAGTACTGCTAGTACCGCTAGTACTGCTAGTACTGCTAGTACTGCGTCCGCAGGTGCTCCCAGAAGCCGTCCCGCAGTGCGCGGCGCAGGTCCGCCTGGCCGCGCAGGGAGTACTGGAGCAGGCCCTCGGCCTCGACGAGGAGATCCTGGTCGACGGAGCCGGGCAGGTACGGGTGGCCCGGCAGCAGCTCTCCCAGGGCCTCCCGGCCGCGTGCGGAGAGCCACTTCGCGGCGATCTGGGCGCCGACGAAGCGGACGTCCTCGCGGCTCGGCCGGCTGGCCGTGGTTTCGTACGCGGGTACGGTGCGCCGCGAGACGTACGGCTTGAAGAATTCGAGGTCGAAGGTGCGCTGGCTGTCGACCTCCCAGAGCAGGGGCTCCGCCTGGTTGCGCGCCTCGGGGGCCTCGATGCCCCAGAGGTGGACACGGGCGCCGTACCCCTGCGCCGCCTCCACCGCCGACACCAGGTCCTCGTCGCCGCCGATGAGGGCCGCGTCGCTGATGGCGCGGTGGCGGGCCAGCGACTCCAGATCGGAGCGGATCAGTGAATCGACGCCCTTCTGCTGGTTGTTGGCGTTGAGGTTGCCGAGGCGGACCTTCACGTCCGGGAGTTCCGCGATGGACTGCTGCTCGGCCGTGTGGATGCGGCGCCGGGCGCCGTCGTACCAGTAGACCCGGAGCAGCCTGCTGTCCGCGAAGATCGTGCGGGCTCGGTCGATGAGTGCCTCGATCAGGCCCTCGGCGTCGAGGTCGAAGGCGCGGCGGTCCTCGGTCCCGGCGACCAGCCGGCCCGCGGCCGCGTACACGTACCCCGCGTCGACGAAGATCGCATGGGTCGAGGGCGTCTTCGCCACTTCGGCGAGCATGCGCTGCAGCAGCTCGTTCGTGCGGTCGATGCGGGCTTGGAGGGCCGCGAGGTCGTCGTTCATCACCTCCATTGTCCCGGCGGTCACGCTGCGAACACAACCGGTCCCGGTCGGTCTCGCGGCCATCCACTACCGGTCGGTAGTTAGCCGTTCGAAAAATTTCTTTAGCGTAGGGAATGTTTGTAACACGCAGCCCGTTGACTATGACGGAACAAAGCGACGAAGGGAGAGGCCATGCGCTTCGAAATCATGCGACTCGACGAGGTCGACGGGACGACCGTGGACAGCACCGTCGTGGACGCCGCCTCCGTCAACCGGATCGTGCAGCAGGCCGCCGCCATCGGGCAGCGGCTGTGGATCCGGCCGGCCGAGAGCTGCTCGGCCGCGTAACAGGCGCGGATCACCGCACAAGCTTCAGAGCCCCCGTACGGCATCGACTGCCGTACGGGGGCTCTGCGCGTACGCCCGGGGGCCGGACCCTCAGGCGCCCTTGATCACCTGCGTGATGCCGTTGATGATCTGCTGCACGGCGATGGCGGAGAGCATCATGCCCGCGAGCCGTGTCACCAGGACCACGCCGCCGTCCTTGATCACCCGGATGATCAGCAGCGAGTAGCGCATCACCAGCCACAGCACGACGTGGATCGCGAGGATCGCCGACCACACCGACACCTGCGTGGCCACGCTGTCGGCCTTCTGCACGGCCAGGATGACGGAGACGATGGCGCCCGGCCCGGCCAGCAGCGGCATGCCCAGCGGCACGAGCGCGACGTTGACGTCCTTGGTCTGCTTCGGTTCGTCGGTCTTACCGGTGAGCAGGTCGAGCGCGATGAGCAGGAGCAGCAGCCCGCCCGCGATCATCAGCGCGGGGACGGAGACGTGCAGGTAGTCCAGGATCTGATGGCCGAGCAGCCCGAAGACGGCTATCACACCGCCGGCCACGCAGACGGCCTGGAACGCCATCCGCTTCTGCACCTTGGTGGGGCGTCCGGCGGTCAGCGCGAGGAAGATCGGGGTGATCCCGGGGGGATCCATGATGACGAAAAGGGTCAGGAAGAGGGAGCCGAAGACGGCGGCGTCGAACATGGGTGGAGAGACCTTGCGGAAAAGAGGGTGAAGGTGGGCGTGCGGGGGTGTGAGCCTCAGGCTCCGCCGGTCCCCGGCACCGGGAACGCCCCCGTGGCCCGCCGTGTGATCTCCCCGTACACCTCGGGGTCCGTGGTGTACTCGCCCAGCGCCACGGTCTTGCGGCTGCCGTGGTAGTCCGAGGACCCCGTGATCAGGAGACCCAGGTCGGCGGCGAGCCCGCGCAGGCGCGTCCGGGCGTCGGCGTCGTGGTCCATGTGGTCGACCTCGATGCCGTCCAGACCGGCGGCGGCCATCTCGGCGATCGCGGACTCGGGGACCGTACGGCCCCGCTTGGCGGCCGCCGGGTGCGCGAAGACGGTGACCCCGCCCGCGCCCTTGACCAGCCGGATCGCCTCGAAGGGGTCGGTCTCGTGCTTCTCCACGAAGGCCCGGCCGCCGTCGGCCAGCCACTCCTGCGTGAACGCGTCACCGACCGTCGGCACGACACCGAGTTCGACGAGCGCGGAGGCGACGTGCGGACGCCCGACGGAGCCGTTGCCGGCGATGCGCGAGACCTGGTCCCAGGTGACCGGCACGCCCAGCCCGTTCAGCTTGACGATCATGGCCTTGGCCCGCGGCACCCGGTCGTCCCGGACCAGCTCGCGCTCGGCGAGCAGGGCGGGCTCCTCGGGGTCGAAGAGGTAGGCCAGCATGTGCATGGAGACGCCGTCGATACGGCAGGACAGCTCGGCGCCGGTGACCAGGGTGAGCCCCTGCGGTACGGCGGCGATGGCCTCCGTGTACCCCCGGGTGGTGTCGTGGTCGGTCAGCGCGACGACGTCCAGACCGGCCGCGGCGGCATTGCGCACCAGCTCGGCCGGGGTGTCCGTGCCGTCGGAGGCCGTGGAGTGGCAGTGCAGGTCGATGCGCACGACGCGGACTCCAGGCGGTGACGGGGCGGATGGGGACACCTAAGGATAGCGGGATCCCGGCGGTGCCCTGTCACACCCCAAGCCCGCTTGCGCCCCCTACAGCCGACGCTCAGGGTTCCAACAGCCTCGGCGACAGCGCTCCGCACGGCACCAGGTCGAGCTCGGCCCCCGCGTCCCGCAGGTCCGTCAGCACCAGCTCGTCGTACATCAGCAGCCCGGTCTGCTCGGGCCACACGACCGCCCACAGCCACAGCCCGAGCGCCTCGCCCGCGAAGACGGCGCGGTCGTCCGGGGAGCCGGTGACGTGCCACAGCGGGGTCGGACGGCCGGCGGCCAGCACCTTGGCCTGCGGCGGCTTCTCGACGTTCATGTACGGCCCCGGGTCCGGGCCGTCGATGCCGGCGTAGCGCGCGCCAAGGCCGACACCGAGCTCCTCGGCGACCAGGATCAGCTCGCCCATGCCGCCGAGCGGACCGGGCCCCGAACAGGCCACGGCTGTCGCGCGGCCGCCGCTGCGGTCGTCACCCGCACAGGCCACACCCGTGAACAGCCAGCCCACCGGCAGCGGCCACGGCATCCACACCGGCACCTGCGTGCGGTGCACGACGACGCCGAGCGCCTCGACGCTGGGCGGGATCGCGGGCTGTACCGGATGCACGGTCCCGTGCACATCGCACTGCCACGAATCGGCGAAGAGTCCGGGAGCCCTGACCCGGCCACCACACTTCGGGCAACTGGGTTCGCCCCTCATAGGGCTCCACGGTCCTACCCCCGCTCCCCCACGTCAAGGACGATCACCCGTCCGGACGGAACCGGTCACCACAAGGAACCAGACGCACCCACATCAGTTAGTTGACCTAACTTCCTGCATGTACGTCACCATCTTTACCAACTGACTGATTCCAGCCTTGCGTTGGTGAGATCGGTCACTCCCGGAATCGCCGGAGTCAGTCGAGCGGGACGGACTTGCGGCCGGGATCCCGGAGATCCGTCCCGTTCGCGAGCCAGCGCTCCTGGAGGGCCTGGGCGCCGTGCACACGCTTCCAGGCGGCCTCGTTCGGGGTCATCGGGAGCAGCGGCAGGAACCGTACGGGATCCATCGGCTCGTCCAGCTCCAGGTCCTCGACGAGGCCGCCCGGCTCGCCGACCAGGACCGAGGTGAACGGGGCGCCGGGCCACAGCGGCGCGCCCACGTCGAGGGAGGCACCCGGAGCCACCACCACACCCTCCACCTGCGGTGACGCACCGAGGACGGCGAGCGGTCGGAGCACCTTGTCGGTGTCGGCGAGGCCGCCGCGAACCGAGAGGACCAGCTCCGCGCGGGGTCCCTTGACCGGATCGGCGAGCATCGCCGTGGGGTCCGTCATGGGCTGCGCGGACATGCCGAGCGTGGCGTAGCGGACGACGGCGCCCTCCTGGTCGCTGTCCTGGAAACGGAGCACCTCGATGCGGTCCGTACCGAGGAAGGTGACCGCCGCGCGCGCGTCCGGTTCTCCTAGCGCGGTAGTCAACCGCGCCTCGACTAGAGGCAGAACATCAACCATGCGGTGAGCATAGAACTCGTCAGTACCGGGCAAAGCAGCGCCTTGACACTACAGGCGGCTGATACTCTGAGCCGGTGGTTCGGGGCAGCACGCAGAAGCGTCGCGATCGAGTCCCGACGCCGATGAGACTCCCCTACGGGGAATGGATCGTCCCTCACGAGGGACCGGCCGGAGGAGGTGGGGCTGCGATGGACCGAAGTCGACCGTGCAGTACCACCCGCTCTTCCTGCCGTTGATCTGGTTGATCTAGCTGCCTCGGCTCCTCTGCCTGGCCGCCACCTCTCGCATTCGTGCGTGCTCCGGTCGTCGCATGGAAGAGCACTTCGTTTCGTATTGCCTGATCTGCATCAGTAGCCGAATCAGCAGCGAAGCCCGCCACCGCGACGGAGCGGTGCTCCCCGCTTTGTGGACGTGCCAAACATCCCGCAGCAAGGACGTCCCCATTCCGGGCAGTTCCACCCGTCGCAACGGCCTGCGCGCCTCGTTGCTCGTTGCGAAGGAGCCTGCCATGTCGATGATCCGCGACCTGCGTGCCGTCGTCCGCCCCTCCCGTCCGTCGCTGCGCAAGAACAGCCTGCGGATGGACACGAGCGCGTACGACGCCACCCGCGACCCCTCGACCCCCTCGGCCGTCGTCGACTGCGCCGTGTACCGCGACGGCACCCGGATCGACAGCGCCAAGCCGCTGACCCCGCAGGAGGCCATGCGGCTGGTGCGCCGCGACGGCGGGTTCGTGTGGATCGGCCTGCACGAGCCGACCGAGGCCGAGTTCGCCGGTATCGCAAGCGAGTTCGGGCTGCACCCGCTGGCCGTGGAGGACGCGGTGCAGGCGCACCAGCGCCCGAAGCTGGAGCGCTACGACGACTCCCTCTTCACCGTCTTCAAGACCATCCACTACGTCGAGCACGACCGGCTCACCGCCACCAGCGAGGTCGTGGAGACCGGCGAGGTCATGTGCTTCACCGGCCGGGACTTCTTCATCACCGTCCGGCACGGCGGACAGGGCTCGCTGCGGGCGCTGCGCCACCGCCTCCAGGACGACCCCGAGCTGCTCGCCAAGGGCCCCTCGGCCGTACTGCACGCCATCGCCGACCACGTCGTCGACGGCTACATCGCGGTCGCGGACGCGGTGCAGGACGACATCGACGAGGTGGAGACGGAGGTCTTCTCGCCGGGTCGCAAGGGCGGGGTGTCGCGCGGTGTGGACTCGGCGCGGATCTACCAGCTCAAGCGCGAGGTGCTTGAGTTCAAGCGCGCGGTCTCCCCGCTGCTCCGCCCGATGCAGCTGCTGAGCGAGCGCCCGATGCGGCTGATCGACCCGGACATCCAGAAGTACTTCCGGGACGTCGCCGACCACCTGGCCCGCGTCCAGGAGCAGGTGCTGGGCTTCGACGAACTCCTCAACTCCATCCTCCAGGCCAACCTGGCGCAGGCGTCGGTCGCGCAGAACGAGGACATGCGCAAGATCACGGCCTGGGCGGCCATCATCGCCGTACCGACGATGGTGTGCGGTGTGTACGGCATGAACTTCAAGTACATGCCCGAGCTGCACTGGAAGTACGGCTACCCGGTCATCATGGGCGTCACCGTGGTCCTCTGCCTCGGTATCCACCGCACCCTGAAGCGCAACGGCTGGCTGTGAGGACGGCCGGAGCGGCGGGATGCGTGGATAGGCTGGACGCATGACAAGTGAGCTGCTCGACCAGGCCCTCGTCGAGGAGGCCACGAAGAAGTCCGGCCTCGTCTGGGTCAAGGGCGCCGGGGCTCCGGCCGCCCGCGCCCTGTGGCACGTGTGGCACGAGGGCGCGGTGTGCCTGCTCGGCGACGGCCCCGGGGAGCAGCCGCTGCCCGGACTGGTCGACGGGGGCTCCGCCGAGGTGACCGTGCGCAGCAAGGACAAGGGCGGCCGGCTCGTCTCCTGGACGGCGGCCGTCTCCGAGCTGCCGGCCGGCTCCGCCGAGTGGGACGCCACGGTGGCCGAGCTCAAGGGCAAGCGCCTCAACGCACCGGACGGCGAGGCGATGACCGACCGCTGGGCCCGCGAGTGCCGCGTGTTGCGCCTGGTGCCGACGGGTTCCACGGCGGCGCTGCCCGACGGCAGTCTGGCCGAGCCCCCGCTGCCGTCTCCGGCGACCACCCGCCGGCCGATCCCCGCGGGGCTTCCGCGGCTGCTCGTGAAGCGGCGCAAGCGCAAGTAGCGCCACCGCCCGAAGACAGTCTGCCCAGGGCCCGCTGCCGCCCCTGGCCGAACCCCGCCACGCCTCGGCGGCCGCTCGTGCCGTGACGCAAGCGGAAGTGGCACCACCAGCGCCACCGCCACCGCCACCGCCACGAAAAGGCGACGCCGGGCGCCGCAACCGCGACCGCCGGAACAGCGAACCGCCTGATGCTCCGCCGGACGACCGCAGCCTTCACGGCACCGCCGCCCGACGGCAGCCTGCCCCAGGCCCGCTGCCGCCCCGGCCACCACCCCCGACCGGGGGCCTACGACGTCGGCAGCTGCTTCCCGTAATCCACGGTCTCGTTCTTCGCGGGCTGTGTCACGGCGAAGTCCTTCCCCCAGTCCGAGAAGCTGAGCGTCCCCGCGCCGCCGGCCCGCACCAGGCGGAGCGGATACGGCTTGCCCTCCAGGGAGACGTCCAGCGTGCCGCCGGAGCCGCTGTCGCCGGTGATGCGGATGGTGGGGGTGCCGGACTGGTCGTGGTGGCCGTCCGTGGCCAGCTTGCCGTGCAGGCTCAGCAGACCGTCGAGGAGGACGGCCTTGTCCGTGAAGCCGCTGAACCTCTTGTAGGCGGGATCGCCCTGCGGCACCTTCACGTACTTGCCGCCGAGCTTGCCCGCGGCCGCCGCGTCCCCGCTCTTGTGGCCGGTGCCGTCCGCGTGGCTCCAGAAGTCCGCGTCGGCCTTCAGGTACAGCCGCTCACCGATCCGCAGCACATGGAAGGTCGCCCCCTCCGAGGTGACCGACCCGGTACCGCCCTCCGACTTCAGGCGCATGTCCAGCTGGTACGTGTGCCCGCTGGTGACGACCGTCCCGGACAGCCGCACCGCGTCGACGGAGCCCGCGGCCGCCTTCGTCCTGCTCTGGATCTTGTCGGCGGACAGCTTGCCCACACCGTTGGTGCCCGCGTCCGGATCCTCGCTGCACCCCGAGAGCGCCACCGTTCCCGTCACCACCAGGGCACATGTCGCGGTCACCAGCGCGGCGCGGCGGATACGGCCCTGGGGAATCGCAGTCACAGGTGGGGCTGCCTTTCTGACGGGTCCTGAGCGGCGTACGGCAGCGTACCCGGGCCGCACCCGTCCAGCGGAGCCAGTCCGTCCGGACCGCTCGCCAGGGCGTGCCCGATCGGGACGGGCTAGCCTGAAGCCCACCGAGCGGGCAATTCGGAAAAGGAACGCAATCGGCAGCATTCCTGTACGCAACAGCACTCCTGCACGCAAAGGAAGCAGAGCCATGGCAGCCGGGGCCCCCCGGATCTTCGTCTCGCACCTCGCCGGCGTCGCCGTCTTCGACCCGAGCGGCGACCAGGTGGGGCGCGTGCGCGAGCTGGTCGTCATACTCCGCGTCGGCCGCCGGCCCCCGCGCCTGCTCGGGCTGGTCGTCGAACTCTCGACCCGGCGCCGCATCTTCCTGCCCATGACTCGGGTCACGAGCATCGAGTCCGGTCAGGTCATCACCACCGGCGTGCTCAACGTCCGCCGCTTCGAGCAGCGGCCCACCGAGCGGCTCGTCTTCGGCGAGCTCTTCGACCGGCGCGTCAAGCTCGTCGAGACCGGCGAGGAGGTCACCGTCCTGGACGTGTCCGTGCAGCAGCTGCCGGCCCGCCGGGACTGGGAGGTCGACCGGGTCTTCGTCCGGAAGGGGAAGAAGGGCGGCGCCTTCCGGCGTGCCAAGGGCGAGACGCTCACCGTCGAGTGGTCCGCCGTCACCGGGTTCTCCCTGGAGGAGCACGGGCAGGGCGCCGAGAACCTGCTCGCCACCTTCGAGCAGCTCCGCCCCGCCGACCTCGCCAACGTCCTGCACCACCTCTCCCCCAAGCGGCGCGCCGAGGTCGCGGCCGCCCTCGACGACGATCGTCTCGCCGACGTGCTGGAGGAGCTCCCGGAGGACGACCAGATCGAGATCCTCGGCAAGCTGAAGGAGGAGCGCGCGGCGGACGTCCTGGAGGCCATGGACCCGGACGACGCGGCCGACCTGCTCTCCGAGCTCCCGGAGGCGGACAAGGAGCGGCTGCTGAGCCTGATGGAGCCCGACGACGCGGCGGACATGCGGCGCCTGATGTCGTACGAGGAGCACACGGCCGGCGGTCTGATGACCACCGAGCCGATCATCCTGCGCCCCGACGCCACCGTCGCCGACGCCCTCGCCCGGGTCCGCAACCCCGACCTGTCCCCGGCCCTCGCCGCCCAGGTCTACGTGTGCCGCCCGCCCGACGAGACCCCGACCGGCAAGTACCTCGGCATGGTCCACTTCCAGCGCCTGCTCCGCGACCCGCCGTACACGTTGGTCAGCTCGCTCGTCGAGGACGACCTGCAAGCCCTCGACCCCGACGCCGCGCTGCCCGTCGTCGCCGGGTTCTTCGCCACGTACGACATGGTGGCGGCACCCGTCGTCGACGAGGCCGGGGCGCTGCTGGGCGCGGTGACCGTGGACGACGTGCTGGACCACATGCTGCCCGAGGACTGGCGGGAGACGGAGTTCCACCTGGACGAGGAAACCGGCGAGGGAGCAGGCGAGAAAGCGGGCAAGGGAACAGGCGAGGGAGTGGGCAAGGGAGCAGGCGAGGGCGCAAGCAAGGGGGCGAGCGCACATGGCTCCTGAGCGCGAGGCCGGCACACGCGAGCGGACCCCGGTGGGTGCCACCGCCGCCACCCGGCCGCGCACGCCCCGGCTGGACCAGCCGCGCCCGCCCCGGCGCCGGATCGTGCCCGAATGGGATCCGGAGGCCTTCGGACGGCTGTCGGAGAAGATCGCGCGCTTCCTGGGCACAGGACGCTTCCTCGTCTGGATGACGGTCGTGATCAACGTCTGGGTGCTGTGGAACATCTTCGCGCCCGGTGTGCTGCGCTTCGACCAGTACCCGTTCATCTTCCTGACCCTGATGCTGTCCCTCCAGGCCTCCTATGCCGCCCCACTGATCCTGCTCGCGCAGAACCGGCAGGACGACCGCGACCGGGTCAACCTCGAACAGGACCGCAAGCAGAACGAACGGTCCATCGCGGACACCGAGTACCTGACCCGCGAGATCGCCACCCTGCGTACGGGCCTGGGCGAGGTGGCGACCCGTGACTGGATCCGCTCCGAGCTGCAGGACGTCATCAAGGAGGTGGAGGAGCGGCGGCTCCGCAACGGGCATGTCCTATTCCCGGCAAAACACTCGGAACACCCGCCGGAACGTGACGTAGAAGACCACTGACTCGCTTTCCGGGGCCCCCGGCAGGCGCCGTACCATCGTCCTTATGGCTACGGAAGACGCGGTGCGCGAAGCACTGGCGACGGTGAACGACCCCGAGATCAACCGACCCATCACCGAGCTCGGGATGGTCAAATCGGTGGAGATCGGCGAGGACGGGGCGGTCGCGGTCACCGTGTACCTGACGGTCTCCGGCTGCCCGATGCGCGAGACCATCACGCAGCGCGTGACGGACGCGGTCTCCCGGGTCGAGGGCGTCACCCGTGTCGACGTCTCGCTCGACGTCATGAGCGACGAGCAGCGCAAGGAGCTGGCGACCGCGCTGCGCGGCGGCCAGACCGAGCGCGAGGTCCCCTTCGCCAAACCGGGCAACCTGACCCGGGTGTACGCGGTCGCCTCCGGCAAGGGCGGCGTCGGCAAGTCCTCGGTGACGGTGAACCTGGCGGCGGCGATGGCCGCCGACGGCCTGAAGGTGGGCGTGGTCGACGCCGACATCTACGGCCACAGCGTGCCGCGCATGCTGGCGGTGGACGGCCGTCCGACCCAGGTCGAGAACATGATCATGCCGCCGCAGTCGAACGGCGTGAAGGTCATCTCGATCGGCATGTTCACGCCCGGCAACGCCCCGGTGGTCTGGCGCGGCCCGATGCTCCACCGCGCGCTCCAGCAGTTCCTCGCGGACGTGTGGTGGGGCGACCTGGACGTCCTGCTCCTGGACCTGCCCCCGGGCACCGGTGACATCGCCATCTCCGTCGCCCAGCTGGTTCCGAACGCGGAGATCCTGGTCGTGACGACGCCTCAGCAGGCCGCCGCCGAGGTGGCCGAGCGGGCCGGCGCCATCGCGGTCCAGACCCACCAGAAGATCGTCGGCGTCGTCGAGAACATGGCCGGCCTCCCCTGCCCGCACTGCGGCGAGATGGTCGACGTCTTCGGCACGGGCGGCGGCCAGCTGGTCGCGGACGGCCTGACGCGTACGACGGGCACGACCGTCCCCGTCCTCGGCAGCATCCCGATCGACGTCCGCCTGCGCGAGGGCGGCGACGAGGGCAAGCCGGTCGTCCTGACCGACCCCGACTCCCCGGCGGGCTCCGCGCTGCGGTCCATCGCGGGGAAGCTCGGGGGGCGGCAGCGGGGCCTTTCCGGGCTGTCGCTCGGGCTCACGCCGAAGAACAAGTTCTAGGGCTGCCGACCGAAGGACTTACGACGAAGGGGCGCCGTCTTCCATGGACGGCGCCCCTTCGTGCTCGCGCCCCGGACACAGGTCCAGCGTGGTCACAGCTGGAGCACCGCCGGAAAGGACCACCGCCGTACTTCCGCGGCGGTGGTCCCGCTGAGTGCCGTGGCTAGGCGTACGCCGCGATGTCCTTGATCATGGCGAAGCCCAGCCCGTACGCGCTCATGCCCCTCCCGTACGCCCCCACATGCACCCCTTCCCGGGTCGACCCGGCGAGCACCCAGCCGAACTCGGACTCCCGGTAGTGGAAGGGTGTCGGCACGCCGTCGACCGGCAGGGACAGGGTCGACCAGTCCGGGCCGGCGAGGTCGTCCGCGAGGACCCACGCCGTCTCCGTCTGCTGCTCCAGCCAGTCGTCACGGAGGGCGTGGTCCATCTGGCCGGGCCAGGTGAAGGTCAGCAGGCCCACACCGGCCAGCCAGGCCGCCGAGGAGACCGAGGTGGCCTCCAGGAGGCCCGTGCCGTCCGGGCTGCGTCGTGAGGGGTTGGCCGCGACCGTGACCACGACCGCGAACTTCTCCCGGGGCTCGGTCGCCGAGCCGACGGCGTACTCGTTCTTGACGGAGGGTTCGTCGCCGTGCCCGATCGAACCGTGCTCGACGGCGCCGTCGGCCGCCGTACCGACCTGCATCAGCCAGCGCGACCCCGTGAAGGCCTCGTCGAGGCCGTACCACGGGAAGGGCGCCAGCAGGTAGCCGTCGACCGTGCGCCGGGCGGAGGGGACCGGCTGGCCGCCCTCCGCGCCCGGCGCCTGCGCGACTGCCTGACTTGTCGTCTCCATGTGCCCGGACGCCTCCTCGCTCTCGTCGGACCGGGGCGGCCCGCCCCCCTTCGGGCGTACTCGTCCGGTCCGCACAACAACTCGGCAGCATATCCACACCACTCCGAGCAGCAGGGAAACCATCCGGTGCGTGGGTCGCACGCGCGGCCGGTTCACGCCGCACACGGCGCATACGGGGTATGAAACGCGTCACGTCCCGGCGCGGGGGCGCACTGGGACGCGCGGTTCACTGGCGTACGACGGTCAGGTGGCGTCCGCGTCGAAGGGCGGGCGCTCGTCCTTGCCCGGGTCCTCGGGCCCCTTGGTCATGTCGATGCGGCCACCGGACGAACCGGCACCGGCACCCGCGGACGAGGACGACGACGCGGACGAAGAGGAGGAGTCGGTGTCGCGGCCGTTGACCACGTCCGTGACCTCGGCCATCTCCTTCTTCAGGTCGAAGCCGTTGCGGATCTCCTTCAGCCCCAGCTCGTCGTTGTCCAGCTGCTTGCGGATGAACGCCTTGGGGTTGAGGTCCTCGAACTCGAAGTCCTTGAACTCCGGCCCCAGCTCGGCGCGGATGTCCTGCTTGGCGCCCTCCGAGAACTCTCGGATCTTCCGGATCGTGCGCGTGACGTCCTGGATGAGTTTCGGGAGCTTGTCCGGACCGAAGACGAGCACGGCGAGCACGACGATCGTGACCAGCTCGAGCGGTCCTATGTCATTGAACACCTGAAGCTCCTTGGCGATGTCCTCGGTCCTCGGCCCTCGGCGGTCCGTGTTGCTGCTCTTCCGTGGTCCGGGCCGGGTCCACGGTACCCGGCGTACCTGTCTCACCGGTACCGTCCCCAGGCGTCCGAGCGGGTGTCGGACACGGGTTTTTGGGGTTGTTTGCCTTGTGGGGAGGGGTGCCGGGCCTCACCTGTGAGGTTTATGTCAGTTGTCGTCGGACGATCCGAGCACCAGCGAGACCGACTTCTCCTCGCCGTCGCGCTCAAGTGTCAGCCGCAGGCGGTCGCCGGGGCGGTGGGCGCGGGTCTTGACAATCAGCTCTTCACCGGAGTGGACGCGCTGCCCGTCGACCTCGGTGATGACGTCACCCGGCCGGAGGCCCGCCCGGTCGCCGGGTCCGCCCGTGGTCACCGCGGGCGAGCCCTTGGCGCCCTTGCTGCCGATACGGGCGCCGTCGCCGGTGTAACTCATGTCGAGGGTCACCCCGATCACCGGATGAGCCGCCCTGCCCTCGTTGATCAGTTCCTCGGCGACGCGCTTGGCCTGGTTGACGGGGATGGCGAAGCCGAGCCCGATGGAGCCGGCCTGGCCGTCCTGCAGCTCGGAACCGCTGTCGGCGGAACGGATCGCGGAGTTGATGCCGACGACCCGGGCCTGCGAGTCGAGAAGGGGTCCGCCGGAGTTGCCAGGGTTGATGGGCGCGTCGGTCTGCAGGGCGTCGACGTACGACACGTCGCTCCCGTCCTCGCTCTCACCGCCGGCCGTGATGGGCCGCTCCTTGGCGCTGATGATGCCGGAGGTGACGGTGTTGGCGAGGTCGAAGGGGGCGCCGATGGCCACGACGGGGTCGCCGACCTGGACGTTGTCGGAGTTGCCGAGCGGCAGGGGCGTGAGCCCGCGTACGCCCTTGACCTGCACGACGGCGAGGTCGTAGCCGCTGTCCCGGCCGACGATCCTGGCCTTGGCCGTGTCGCCGCTGCTGAAGGTCACGGATATCTCGCCGCTCGACGCGGCGGGCTCGACGACGTGGTTGTTGGTGAGGATGTGGCCGCGCGTGTCGAGGAGGAAGCCGGTGCCGGTGTCCTGCTCGTCGCTGCCGCTCACATGCAGCGTGACGACACTGGGCAGCGCGCGGGCGGCGATCCCGGCCACGCTGTCGGGCGCCCGCCCGGCCGGCACCTTGCCCGCCTGCGGCAGCTGTACGGCCCCCACGCCGCCGTTGCGCTCCAGGTACGCCCCCACGGCCCCGCCGACGCCCCCGGAGACGAGGGCGAGCGCCAGGGCCCCGCCGACGAGCGCCCGTCCGGCCCGCCTACGGCGCTGCTGCTCGGTGGGGACCGCGGCGCCGTTCTGCTGGAGGGGGCCGTGGGCCTGGAGAGGGGTTTGGGTGAAGGCCGGGTTGAACCAGGGGTCGTAACGGCGCCAGGGGTCGGGCTGCGGAACGTCCACCGGCGTCACGGGAGGCGGAAGCGGGGTGCCGGGCGCCGGCGTCGCGGGAGGCGAGAGCGGGGCGCCGGGCGCCGACGTCACGGGAGGCGGAAGCGGGGCGCCGGGCGCCTGTGTCGCGGGAGGCGAGAGCGGGGCGCCGGGCGCCGGTGTCGGCGAGGCAGGTGACGGCGGCTGTGCGGGCGCTTGCGTCGCCGTGCCGTGTGCGGGTGTGGTCGCCGGGTGCTGGACCGGCGGAGCCGGCGCCCAGGGGCCCGGCTCGCCGTACGGCGGCGTGCTGTACGGGTCGGGGTCGTGGAGGGGCTTGGGGCGGTCCGTGGCGGACGGTACGACGGGAGTGCCGGGGCTGGGTCCGGCAGTGCCGGTCATGGGCGCAGCGGCGCCGGACACGGGCACGGAGCCGTCGGACACAGGCACGGAGCCGCCGGGCACAGGCACGGAGCCGCCGGAGACAGGCACGGAGCCGTCGGGTACAGGCACGAAACCGCCGGACACGGGAACGGAGCCGTCGGGCACGGGCACGGAGCCGCCGGGCACGGGCACGGAGCCGCCGGGGGCCAGCGGCTCGGCAGCCTCCGCCACGGCACCCGTGTCCCCCACGACAGGCCCGGCCCCCTGCCCATCAGGCCCGGGCGAGGGTGCCTCCAGCTCGAAGTCGCCGTCGGCCGCAGCTGCGGGGCGGGCCAGTTCGAAGTCGCCCTCGCTGTCGCCCCGCACCGGATCACCCGCCTCCGGAACCTGGGGTCGAGGCCGACTCCACCACTTCGCCTTGGACGGCTTCGTCGGTTTCCCCTCGTTCATGCTCTCCCCACAGCTGGCCGCGCAACGTCGACTCCGCGCCCGGAACTCCGCCGCGGGCACGGCCCCCACAGGATTCAACCAGGTTCGAGGGACGGCGCGCAGAGGCTGGTCAGGGGGCCGTGCGGGGGGAGGTGGAGGGGTTCGGAGCGGAGGTCGTGTCGGGGGCGGGTGCGGCGAGCAGGCCGGGGCCGGTGACCTCGGGGGCCGCGGACCATGAGGCCAGGGCCACCGGCGGGGTCGCGCCGAGCGGACGTATCAACGGGGACATGGCGGCCGCGCCGGCCACGACTGGCGTGGTCAGCGGGTGGATGGCGTCCCCGGTCCGCCCGGTGCCGGGGGACGGCGCCCCGGGCAGCAGTGGCGCGGACACCGAGGTCGGCACCATGGAGGTGTCGCCGAGCTGCGTGCCCTGGACGAGCAGCGGTCCGACCGAGCGGCGGCGCTGGGTGTCGGGCGTCGACGCCCCTCCCCCGCCCTGGGTACGGGCCGGTGTCACGTTGCTCCCGGAGCCGGAGCCGCCCCGGGCGTCCGCTGCCGCGTCGCCCGGGATGCCCGTGGTCACGCCGCCCAGCGCGACCGCGGCCAGCGACACCGCCCCGGCAGCGGCGGCGGCGAACCGCAGCCCGCGCGAGGCGGACCGGTCGGGGTCCGGGCGGCCGACGGGGTGGATGCGGAACCCTCGGTCAGCGGCCGAGGGCGCGGTGTGGGGGTCGGCGGGGACATAGCCGAACTCGAACCGGTTGGGCCGTCTCACACCGAAGACACCGGTGTCGGAGGCTCGTCCGGAGAGGCCGCCCCCGCCCAGCAGGGAGTCGCTGTCGCCGGGATCGCCTCCGCCGGGAAGTCCCTGGAGGCGGGCCAGGAAGCTCTCGGAGGGAGGCGGCGGGGCCGCCTCCGCGAAGACGTTCTTCAGCCGTCGCTGGGCGTCCGCCTCCGCCTTGCACTTGGCACAGGTGGCCAGGTGGGCCAGGACGCGGTCGCGCGACTCGTGACCGAGCTCCCCGTCCACGAGGGCGGAGAGTCGGTCTCCCAGATGCTGCTCTGCGAGGCGTGCCTCGGCAGGTTTCGGCCGTGATCCACTCACGCGGTCGCGCCCCCTCCTCCCAGTGCGGGAACGCGGGCCATGAACGAGCGGCGCTCGGCGGCCCGGGCTTCCGGGGAGCGGTGCGCGAGGGCCTTGCGCAGCTGGGAGCGGCCCCGGTGGATCCGGGAGCGGACGGTGCCGAGCTTCACGCCGAGGGTCGCGGCGATCTCCTCGTACGACAGTCCTTCGATGTCGCACAGGACGACCGCGGCGCGGAACTCGGGCGCGAGGGTGTCGAGGGCCTGCTGGACGTCCGCGTCGAAGTGCGCGTCGTTGAGGACCTGCTGGGGCGTCGGTTCGCGGCTGGGCAGGCGCTCGGCCGCGTCCTCTCCCAGCGCGTCGAAGCGGATGCGCTGCTTGCGCCGCACCATGTCCAGGAAGAGGTTCGTGGTGATGCGGTGCAGCCAGCCCTCGAAGGTGCCGGGCGTGTAGGTCGACAGGGAACGGAAGACACGGACGAAGACCTCCTGAGTGAGGTCCTCGGCGTCGTGCTGGTTGCCCGTGAGGCGGTACGCCAGGCGGTAGACCCGGCCGCTGTGCATGCTGACGATCTCCTCCCATGTGGGCGGAGTCCACGCCTGCGCGTCCGCGTCGGTGGAGAACGTCGCGGTCTGGGCAACGCCGGCGGCGGAACCAGCGGCGTGGCTTGGGTCAGCAGCGGTGTCGTTCACGGATTTCGGCCTGCCTGCCGACCCGAGAAAGCGCCGCAGCACTCCTCCCCGGTCCCCAGGCGCAGCCGCACCTCCCCTGTCGGCTCTGGTGGTGTCCAGTGGAGCCCCTACCATAGCCACCTCGCCCGTTAGCTCCGGATAAGCGGTTTTACGAGAATTTGATCTGGGCTGATACGGCTCATGTGGCTGCGTCAGCACTTGCTGGGCCTTCTGATCCACCTCTTACCCCCCGTCGGGTTCCCCCACCACGCGCTCAACCCTTTAAACGCCCGGTCCCATCTGCGGGTTCCCAGGGCCAACGGATACAGTCACGCCCAGGCAACCACGGGGACAGGAGAGGGTCATTACCGGCAACCGGCTGACGAGCTGGGCGTTCGCCGACGCCTTTGTCGCCGAGGACGAGGCGCTGCACTGGGCCCGTGAGCGGGCCCGGGAGGCCGGCCTGCGCTCGGTGTCGCCCGGCACGGGCGCCGCGCTGGGATTGCTCGCCGCCGCCGTGGACGCCAAGGCGGTCGCGGAGATCGGCACCGGCTGCGGGGTGTCGGGGATCCATCTGCTGCACGGCATGCGGCCGGACGGGGTGCTGACCACCGTGGACCCCGAGCCGGAGCACCAGCAGTTCGCCCGGCAGGCCTTCCGCGCCTGCGGCTTCGCCAGCAACCGCGCCCGCTTCATCCCCGGCCGCGCCCTGGACGTGCTGCCCCGGCTCGCGGACGCGGGCTACGACCTCGTCTTCTGCGACGGCGACCGCCTGGAGTACCTGGACTATCTCGAGGAATCGTTGCGCCTGCTGCGGCCGGGTGGCGTGGTGGTCTTCGAGGGCGTCTTCGGCAACGGCCGGACGGTGGACTCGGGGCCGCAGCCCACGGAGGTGCTGCGGCTGCGCGAGCTGTTGCGGACGGTGCGGGAGAGCCAGGAACTGGTGCCGTCGTTGCTGCCGGTGGGCGACGGGCTGCTGTGCGCCGTCAAGCGGTGACCCCCGTACCCGGGAACACAGCTGCCCCGGCACCGCGTACGCGGTGCCGGGGCAGCTGAAAGGGTATGGTCGCTGGCGCCTCAGACGACGACCTTCTTGAGGGCGTCGCCGAGCGCCTCGGCCTCGTCAGGGGTCAGCTCGACGACGAGCCGACCGCCGCCTTCGAGCGGAACGCGCATGACGATGCCCCGCCCCTCCTTGGTCACCTCGAGCGGGCCATCGCCCGTCCGCGGCTTCATGGCCGCCATGCTCGTTCCCCTTCCTGAAACCAGCTCATCCTGTGCCGACGGCCCGGGAGGGCACGCGCGACCGTGCAGGACACGCGACACCGGCATCGAACACATTGCTTCCAAGCCATTATCCCGCATCTCAGGACCCGAT
Source organism: Streptomyces sp. NPDC086549 (assembly GCF_044746205.1). NCBI lineage: Bacteria > Bacillati > Actinomycetota > Actinomycetes > Kitasatosporales > Streptomycetaceae > Streptomyces > Streptomyces sp. NPDC086549. Next base: position 349,242 of record NZ_JBIVBS010000002.1, read on the forward strand.
GACCAACATCAGTAGGCATCGCTTGGGCAACGCGCGCGAGCAAAACCACTCAATTCGGCGATGTGACTGCGATACTGCTCCACCGCGCCGACGCACGCCGACGTAAGTCGACGCCCGCCGACGAGATCCGCGACGGAATTCTTTGACGCAGGTCACACGACGGGTCCGGCCGGTGGACAGCGATGTCCGCCATGCTGTCCTTCAGACATCGACGTACCAAGCGGTACGTCAGAGCCGCCACAGCAGAGGGGATGCGCCATGGCCGACACCGTGCTCTACGAGGTGAACGACGGGCTCGCGACGATCACGCTGAACCGCCCCGAGGCGATGAACGCGCTGAACATCGCGACCAAGGTCGCCCTCCGGGACGCGGCGCAGGAGGCGGCGGTCGACGGATCCGTACGGGCGATCCTGCTCACCGCCGCCGGAGACCGGGCGTTCTGCGTGGGCCAGGACCTCAAGGAGCACATCGGGCTGCTGGCGTCCGACCGCGAAACGGGGGCCGGACAGACGATGAGCACGGTGAAGGAGCACTACAACCCGATCGTGCGGGCCCTCGTGGAAGCGCCGAAGCCGGTGATCGCGGCGGTGAACGGGGTCGCGGCCGGGGCGGGCCTCGGTTTCGCGCTGGCGGCGGACTACCGGCTGGTGGCGGACACCGCGTCCTTCAACACTTCGTTCGCCGGGGTGGCCCTGACCGCCGACTCCGGCATCTCCTGGACTCTGCCCCGGGTCGTGGGCCCCAGCCGCGCCGCCGACCTGCTGCTCTTCCCGCGGAGCATCAGCGCGCAGGACGCGTACGAGCTCGGCATCGCCAACCGGATCGTGCCGGCCGCTGAGTTGCGCGCCGAGGCCGAGAAGGTCGCCCGGAAGCTCGCCGAGGGCCCGACGGTGGCCTACGCGGCGATCAAGGAGGCGGTCGCCTACGGGCTCGCGCACTCCCTGGAGGAGACCCTGGACAAGGAGGACGAGCTGCAGACGCGGGCGGGGCAGTCCGAGGACCACGCGATCGCCGTGCAGGCGTTCGTGAACAAGGAGAAGCCGAAGTATCTGGGCCGCTGAGCCCAGTCCTCTCCTCGGGCGCCTTCTCCTCAGGTGCCGGGCGGGCTGGTGCGGCTCACGCACGCCTCCAGGTGGTCGTCGACCAGCCCGCACGCCTGCATCAGCGCGTACGCCGTCGTCGGCCCGACGAAGCGCAGGCCCCGCTTCTTGAGGGCCTTCGACAGGGCGGTCGACTCCGGGGTGACCGCGGGGACGTCGGAGAGGGTCTTCGGGGCGGGCCGGTCGGCCGCGTCCGGGGCGTAGGACCAGATCAGGGCGTCCAGCTCGTCCGGGGACCAGTCGGCGAGCACGCGCGCGTTGGCGAGGGTCGCGTCGACCTTGGCGCGGTTGCGGATGATGCCGGGGTCGGCGAGGAGTCGTTCGCGGTCGTCGTCGGTGAAGGCCGCGACCTTCGAGATCTCGAAGTCGGCGAAGGCGGCGCGGAAGCCCGCGCGGCGGCGCAGGATCGTGATCCACGACAGGCCCGACTGGAAGGCCTCCAGGCTGAGGCGCTCGTAGAGGGCGTCGTCGCCGTGTACCGGGCGGCCCCACTCCTCGTCGTGATATGCCACGTAGTCGTCGGTGGACAGGGCCCAGGGGCAGCGCAGCACGCCGTCGGGGCCGGCCAGGGCGGCGCCGTCGCTCACCGCTGGCCCTCCTGCCCGGGCTTGTCCAGCCGGGCGTGCGCGGCGGCCTGGGCACCGGCCAGCGCGGACTCCAGGTCGGCGATACGGGCGTCCCGCTCGGCGAGCTCGGCGGCGAGGCGGCCCAGGGCGTCGTCCACGTTCGCCATGCGGTAGCCGCGGGGGGCGAGCGGGAAGCGGATGTTCTCCACGTCCGCGCGGTTGACCGGGCGGTCCGGAGGCAGCGGGTCGTCGAGGCGCTCCGGCGCGGCCTCGGGCAGGGGGCCGGTGGCGCCCTCGCCGCCGCCCACCACGGCGAGTGTCACCGCGGCGACCACGACGGCGAGCGCGACGACCAGGAACAAGAACATAACCATCGCTGGGTCCCCACGCTCTGTGTGCTCGGTGTCGAAGTACTCGAAGCGATCGAAGTACTCGGTCTCGGAAGTCTCAGGGTCCGATCGTGCCATGCGAGTCTGACAGTTAGGGTCGCAGGCGGCCGTACGTCGCGACGCACTAGGAGAGGTCACAGGGGATGCTCAGGCTGGGCAGGCGGGAATTCGAGCCGCACGAGCCGGTGATCATGGCGATCGTGAACCGGACCCCGGACTCCTTCTACGACCAGGGAGCCACCTTCCGCGACGAGCCGGCGCTCGCGCGCGTGGAGGAGGCGGTGGCCGAGGGGGCCGCGATCATCGACGTCGGCGGGGTCAAGGCCGGGCCCGGGGACGAGGTGACCGCCGAGGAGGAGGCGCGGCGGACGGTCGGCTTCGTGGCCGAGGTGCGGCGGCGGTTCCCCGACGTGGTGATCAGTGTGGACACCTGGCGGGCCGAGGTCGGGGAGGCCGTGTGCGAGGCCGGGGCCGATGTGCTGAACGATGCGTGGGGCGGGGTGGATCCGCGGCTGGCGGAGGTCGCCGCGCGGTACGGGGCGGGGCTGGTGTGCACGCACGCGGGGGGTGCCGAGCCGCGGACCCGGCCGCATCGGGTGACGTACGACGACGTCATGGCCGACATTCTCCGGGTGACCGTGGGGCTGGCCGAGCGGGCGGTGGCGCTGGGGGTGCCCCGGGAGTCGGTGATGATCGATCCCGGTCACGACTTCGGCAAGAACACCCGGCACAGCCTTGAGGCGACGCGGCGGCTGGACGAGATGGTGGCCACGGGGTGGCCGGTGCTGGTGTCGCTGTCCAACAAGGACTTCGTCGGGGAGACGCTGGACCGGCCCTTGAAGGAGCGGGTCGTGGGGACGCTGGCGACGACCGCGGTGTCCGCGTGGCTCGGGGCCCAGGTGTACCGGGTGCACGAGGTGGCCGAGACGAAGCAGGTCCTGGACATGGTGGCGTCGATCGCGGGCCACCGCCCCCCGGCGGTCGCCCGCCGGGGGCTGGCGTAGCCGGCCCGGCCGTACCAGGGGGCTCCGCCCCCTGGATCCCCGGCCTATGCCCACCCACCACCCGACTCGCTCGGCCGAGAGGTGAACGACTCGTCCTCCGGGCGGGTGGGCAAGGACCGCCGTCGAGGCCCGGCGCCTAGCGCGCCGCCTCCTTCGACACCAGTGCCACCGCCTCCTCCACGTCGTCCGTGACGTGGAAGAGGAGCAGGTCCTTCTCGGAGGCCTTGCCCTGGGTGATCACGGTGTTCCTGAGCCAGGTGACCAGGCCGCCCCAGTACTCGCTGCCGAAGAGGACGATGGGGAAGCGGGTGACCTTCTGGGTCTGGACGAGGGTGAGGGCCTCGAAGAGTTCGTCGAGGGTGCCGAGGCCGCCTGGGAGGACCACGAAGCCCTGGGCGTACTTGACGAACATCATCTTGCGGACGAAGAAGTAGCGGAAGTTCAGGCCGATGTCGACGTAGGGGTTGAGGCCCTGCTCGAAGGGGAGCTCGATGCCCAGGCCGACCGAGGTGCCGCCCGCCTCGCAGGCGCCCTTGTTGGCCGCCTCCATGGCACCGGGGCCACCGCCGGTGATCACCGCCCAGCCCGCCTGCACCAGGCCGCGGCCGAGGCGTACGCCGGCGTCGTACTCCGCCGAGTCCACCGGCGTACGCGCGGAGCCGAACACGCTGATCGCGGATGGGAGTTCGGCCAGGGTGCCGAAGCCCTCGATGAACTCCGACTGGATGCGGAGAACTCGCCAGGGGTCCGTGTGGACCCAGTCCGAAGGGCCGCCCGCGTCGAGCAGGCGCTGGTCCGTCGTGCTCGCCGTCACCTGCCCGCGCCGTCGGAGGACCGGTCCCAGGCGCTGCTCCTCCGGCGGCTGCTTCTTGCCCTCGGGGTTGCCAGTAGGCATGTGCGCTCCCTCCACTTGCAGGTATTTCCACCTCAGCGTAGATCCGCGTGGGTTACGGGCGGGGGACGTGAGCATGTCCGCCATGAAGCGCCCTGCTCAAGCCCCCCGCGCGCGTCAGTTCGTCAGCCAGGCCCTCAGGCGCTCCTCGCCCGCCAGGATCTTCGCGGTTTCGACCCGTTCGTCCCGCTTGTGGGCCAAATGCGGGTTTCCGGGGCCGTAGTTGACCGCCGGGATACCCAGGGCGGAGAACCGGGAGACGTCCGTCCAGCCGTACTTCGGCTGCGGGATGCCCCCGACCGCCTCGATGAAGGCTGCCGCCGCCGGGTGGGACAGCCCGGGCAGCGCGCCGCCGCTGTGGTCGTCCACCACGAATTCCTCCACCCCGCAGTCCGCGAAGACCTCACGGACGTGCGCGATGGCCTCCTCCTCGGACCGGTCCGGCGCATAGCGGAAGTTGACCGTCACCACGCACTCGTCGGGGATGACGTTGCCCGCCACTCCGCCCGAGATGCCCACCGCGTTCAGGCCCTCGCGGTACTCCAGGCCGTCGATCAACGGGTAGCGCGGCTCGTACGCCGCCAGCCGGGCCAGGATCGGGGACGCCGCGTGGATCGCGTTGGAGCCCATCCAGCTGCGCGCCGAGTGGGCCCGCTCGCCCTTCGTCCGCAGCAACACGCGCAGGGTGCCCTGGCAGCCGCCCTCGACCTGGCCGTCGGAGGGCTCCAGGAGCACCGCGAAGTCGCCGGCCAGCCACTCGGGGTGCGCCTCGGCCACGTGCTTGAGGCCGTTCAGGTCGGCGGCGACCTCTTCGTTGTCGTAGAAGATGAAGGTCAGGTCGCGGTTCGGGGCGGGGACGGTGGCCGCGATGCGCAGTTGCACCGCCACGCCGGACTTCATGTCGCAGGTGCCGCAGCCCCACAGGACGCCGTCCTCGTCGAGGCGCGAGGGGACGTTGTCGGCGATCGGGACCGTGTCGATGTGGCCGGCCAGGATCACCCGCTCCGCCCGCCCCAGGTCCGTACGCGCGACGACGTTGTTGCCGTACCGGTCGACCGTCAGGTGCGGCAGGGTGCGCAGGGCGGCCTCGACGGCGTCCGCGAGGGGCTTCTCCGTGCCGCTCTCCGAAGGGAAGTCGACGAGCTGCGCGGTGAGCGCGGCGGCGTCCAGCGTGAGATCAAGCGAGGTGTCGGCCATGGTGACGACCCTAACGCGCGGCCCGTCCGCCGGGGGGTCCGTGCCGTGCGCCACACCCGCCGCTGAGGCCCCATCGGCCTCCAGTACCTTGTACGGGTGCCAGAGCCGTCCCCCCCAACTCCCAAGCGCCGCGGCCGTCTCTTCCGTTTCGGCGCGGCTTTCATCGTCCTGTCGGCCCTCGTGGGCTACCTCGTGGTGCAGTACGTCACGGGCGGCGCCGGGGCCCCGGGCTGCAAGGTGGTCTCGGGAAGAGACGCCGAGACCTCGTACGAGTTCACGCCCGAGCAGGCAGTGAACGCGGCGACGATCGCCGCCGTCGGCACCGGGCGCGGCATGCCCCAGCGGGCCGTGACCATCGCGTTGGCAACCGCCCTGCAGGAGTCGGGGCTGCGCAACATCGAACACGGCGACCGGGACTCCCTCGGCCTGTTCCAGCAGCGGCCCTCGCAGGGCTGGGGCACCGAGAAACAGATCATGGACCCGACGTACGCGGCGGGCGTCTTCTACGAGCACCTGGCCAAGGTGCCCGACTACACCGAGCTGCCGCTCACGGTGGCCGCGCAGCGCGTGCAGCACAGCGGCTACCCGGAGGCGTACGCCAAGCACGAGCCGGACGCCGTGCTGCTGTCCGCGGCGCTGACCGGACGGGCGGCGGCCACGCTGACCTGTCAGGGACGGCAGAAGGCCACCACGGCCCAGGCGACGGCGACGGGTCCGGACGCGGTACGGGCCGCGCTGGTACGGGACTTCGGCCGCGACGCGCTCCAGGAGGCGGGCGCGGAGGTGAGCGACACGGCGGCGGCCTCTCCGTCCCCGAGCGTGACCGCCGAGGCGCGCGGGCGGACCGTGACCGTGCCGGTGCCCGACGCCCCGAAGACCGACCGGACCGGGCGGACCGAGCGGGAGCGGGGCTGGCAGCTGGCCCACTGGGCGGTGGCCAACTCCTCGGCGCTGCACATCGCACAGGTGTCCTACGCGGGGCGGGAGTGGGCCGCCGGGAGCACGGACAGCCAGTGGCGTCCGGCCGGCGGGCAGGGCGCCGGGGGCGCCGAGAGGTCGGCGGGGTCCGTGCGGATCGTCACCGGGCAGTAGTACGGGGTTTCGCCCGCAGGGGTTATGACACGCGCGGCGGGGTGACCGTGCGGGCAGGTTTTCGTGCGGCCACCTTCGCGGGCGCGGAAGTCCTTGGAAACACAGCGCCGTAAGGATTCGGCAGGGTCGCGCGACGGGCGGCCTTTGCCCGCTTTTATCCACAACAGATAATGCGATGCGTTGCCAACTCTTTACCTTTGGCGTCCGAAACCTTCGCGGGCTTCGAGCGGTAGTCACTGCGTCCGAGCCCGGAGATCAACAACCGGTCGAGCGACAGCCGGACCGGTCAACTGCCGGGCACGGTCGGACACTTCAACGTTCTCTCCCGTCGAATGGAGCATCATGTCCCTCCCCCTGACCCGCCGGATCGCCCGTGCCGCGCTGCTCGTCGCAGCGGGAGCGGCCGCCGGGGTCGGTGCGGCCGGCTCCGCCAGCGCGGCCCCCGATCTGCCGGCCACCCCGAACCTCGGCGGGCTGACCGCCCTGGACGGGGCGAACGTCGGCAACACCGTCGACGGTGCCACCCAGCACGTCACCGGGCTCGCGGGTGACGCCGCCGGCAAGGCGGTCAAGCAGGCGGTGCCGGCCGCGGGCAAGACCGGCGGCAAGACCGTACGGAAGGCTGCGCCCACGGCGCAGAAGGCAGCGGGGGACGCGGCCGGCTCCGCCGGGTCCGTCCTCGGTGACACGACGAAGACGGCGACGAAGGGCGGGCTGCCCACGGACTCCCTCACCAAGGGCGGGCTGCCGACGTCCTCGCTGCCGGTGAGCAGCCTGCCGCTCGGCTAGGGCCTCGACGGCCGAAGGGGGCCGGGGGAGTCGACTCCCCTGGCCCCCTTCGCTCTGCGTCCGGGCCGCGCATGCGTACCGGTCGGCTATCGGGCCAGCCTGTCCACCGCGGCCGCGACGCGCTCGTCCGTCGCCGTCAGGGCCACGCGGACGAACTTCTCGCCCGCCGTGCCGTAGAAGTCGCCGGGAGCGACCAGGATGCCCCGCTCGGCCAGGTGGGCCACCGTGTCCCAGCAGGACTCGTCCCGGGTGACCCAGAGGTAGAGGCTGGCCTCGCTGTGCTCGATACGGAAGCCGTGGGCCGACAGGGCCTCGCGCAGGGCAGTACGGCGGGCGGCGTAGCGCTCGCGCTGTTCGCGCACGTGGATGTCGTCGGACAGGGCCGCGACGACCGCCGCCTGGGTGGGCGCCGACGTCATCATGCCGCCGTGCTTGCGGATCTCCAGGAGGGGTCCCAGCACGGCCGGGTCACCGGCCAGGAAGGCCGCGCGGTAGCCCGCCAGGTTGGAGCGCTTGGAGAGGGAATGGACCGAGACGATTCCCTCGTACGAGCCACCGTTGACGTCCGGATGGAGGACCGAGACGGGCTCGGCCTCCCAGCCCAGTTCGATGTAGCACTCGTCGGAGAAGAGCAGGACGCCGTGCTCGCGGGCCCAGGCGACGATGCGGGTGAGCTCCTCCTTGCCCAGCACCCTGCCCGTGGGGTTGGACGGCGAGTTCAGCCAGAGGAGCTTCAGGTTCGCCGGGTCGAGGTCCGTCGGATCGTCGTAGACCTCGTACTCCGCACGGGCAAGACGCGCGCCGACCTCGTAGGTCGGGTAGGCCAGGCGGGGGTACGCGACGCTGTCGCCGGGGCCGAGACCCAGCTGGGTGGGGAGCCAGGCGACCAGCTCCTTGGAGCCGACGATCGGCAGGACGTGGCGGTGGGTGACCTCGCGGGCGCCCAGGCGGCGCTCCAGCCAGCCCGTGATCGCGTCGCGCAGCTCGGGGGTGCCCCACACGGTCGGGTAGCCCGGCGAGTCGGCCGCGGCGATCAGGGCCTTCTGGATCAGCTCGGGCACCGGGTCGACCGGGGTGCCGACGGACAGGTCGACGATGCCGTCCGGGTGGGCTGCGGCCGTCTTCTTGTACGGCTCCAGCTTGTCCCAGGGGAAGGTGGGCAGACGGTCTGAGACTGCGGACACGATGGACTGGCTCACTTTCTTCGGTACGGCAAACGCCTCGGTCCCGTACGGCGCTGATCAGGGCGATCAGGCCGCACGGGACCGAGGCGGCGCGGTTGCGGGCGCTGGGCCGCCTACGGATTACTCGGCCTGCGGCGGCAGCGCGGCGATGAGGGGGTGGTCGCGCTCGATCAGCCCCAGCTTGCTGGCACCGCCGGGAGAGCCCAGATCGTCGAAGAACTCGACGTTCGCCTTGTAGTAGTCCTTCCACTCCTCCGGAGTGTCGTCCTCGTAGAAGATCGCCTCGACCGGGCAGACCGGCTCACAGGCACCACAGTCGACGCATTCGTCCGGGTGGATGTACAAGGACCGCTGGCCCTCGTAGATGCAGTCGACCGGGCACTCCTCGATGCACGCCTTGTCCTTGACGTCGACACAAGGCTGCGCGATGACGTAGGTCACGCTGTCGTTCCTCCTCGATAGGGCGCCGGCGGGCCTCTTCAGGCTCCGCCGCCTGGCGCGCGGGAGCGCGGCGTCGTCGATGCCCGCCCCTAGTATCTCCGTTCTTGGGCATGATCCGAACAGGAGGGGTGAACTGACCTGTGGAAATCTCTTCCTCCGGGCGACTTGAGGTCCGTATCACCGCTGCTGACGTGGGTAAACGAGTCTCCGTACGGCGCTTGAGCGAATCTGGAACCTCGGGAGAGAAGTTCACCGACACGGTGGGTGTTCTCACATCCTGGGACCATGGCGTGCTGGTGATCACACGCAGGAACGGGGTGGTCGTCCGGATTCCGGAGTCCTCGCTGGTCGCGGGCAAGGTCGTACCGGCCGCCCCGGCGCGTCGGCGGGGTCCCGCGGCCTCCTACGGGGAGCTGGCGCGTGTCTCCTCGCGGGCATGGCGGCCGGTGGAGAGCGAGCGGCTGGGCGAGTGGGAGCTGCGGGCCGCCGAAGGGTTCACTCGGCGGGCCAACAGTGTGCTGCCGCTCGGCGACCCGGGTCTGCCGCTCGACGCGGCGCTGGACGCCGTACGACGCTGGTACGGAGAGCGTGGCCTGCCCGCGTACATGCAGACCGCGACCGGCGCCGAGGGCACGCAGGAGCTGCTGTGCGCGGAGCTGGAGCGGCGCGGCTGGGTGCGCGAGGTGACCGCCGAGCTGTGGATCGGCGCACTGGCACCGGTGGCCGACCGGGCCGAGGGCGCCGGCGTGACGCTCTCCCGGCAGGCGGACGAGGCGTGGCTGGCGCGGTACCAGCGCAAGGGGGTGAGCGAGGTGGCCCTGAAGGTGCTGGGGTCGGGGTCCCCCCGCTCATGGGGGTCCCCCCGCTCGAGCGAAGCCGAGAGTGGGGGAGAAGCCGAGAGCGGGGGAGGGCCGTCGGTGTGGTTCGCGAGCGTCCCGGGTGAGGGCGGCAGTGCCCCGGCCGCGATCGGCCGGTGTGTCGTCGACGGGCGGTGGGCCGGCTTCGCCGCGGTCGAGGTGGCCCCGGAGCAGCGCCGGCGCGGCCTGGGGACCACCGTGATGGCCGCCCTCGCCCGCCAGGCCCTGGCCGAGGGCGCCTCGGCGGCCTGGCTGCAGGTCGAGGCGGACAACGAGGGGGCGCGGGCGCTGTACGCCGAAATGGGCTTCGCGCTGCACCACACGTACCACCACTATCGGGAACCGGTGCCTGCGGCGTCGGCCGGTAGTGGCATCGACCGGTAGTACGGAGCATCGTGAAAGGGCACAAACCTGCTATGGGTCCGCCTTACCCCCCACCACCGGAACGGTCCGCCGAGGTGCGGCGTCGGTTCGCCGACGAGGCACGGGCCGAGCGGCCCGATCTGTCGGCCCTGTGTCTGCTGCTGGGCGCGGAGGCGGACGGCTCGCTGGACGAGGCGGGCATGGACGCCGCGCAGATCGAGCTGGACCGGCTGGCGGGGCAGCTGCCGTACCGGCCCGGCGGGCCCCTGGCCTGGGCGACGGCGCTGCACCACCTGCTCGGCGTCCGCTGCGAGTTCCACGGCGCCGCGACGGACTACCACCGCCTGGAGTCGTCGCTGCTGCACGAGGTGCTGAAGCGGCGCCGCGGGCTGCCGATCCTGCTGTCGGTGGTCTGGATGGAGGTCGCCCGCAGGGCGGGCGCCCCGGTGTACGGGGTCGCGCTGCCGGGGCACTTCGTGGTCGGGTTCGGCCCGGCCGAGGAGCAGGTGCTGGCCGATCCCTTCGACGGGGGCCGGGTGCTCACCGGCACGGATGCCGAGCTGCTCGTCGTCGGGGCGACGGGGGCTCCGCTGGATCCGGCCATGCTGGTGCCCGCGGATCCCCTCGATGTCGTCGTGCGGATCCTGAACAACGTCCGGGCGTGGGCGGCGGCCCGGCCGGAGCGGTCGGACGTGGCCCTGTGGGCCGTGGAGTTGTGCCTGCTGCTGCCGTCGCACCCGGCGCGGCTGCGGTACGAGCGGGCTCAGCTCCTCGTGCAGAGGGGCGAGTTCCTCGCCGGGGCGGCCGAACTGGAGGCGTACGCCGACGTGGTGGCCGACGTGGACGAACCGACCGCCCGGCGGGTACGGAGTCAGGCACACACGGCACGGGCGATGCTCAACTAGGGCCCGTTCGGCCGGGCTACAGCCAGCCCTTCTCCCGGGCGATCCGTACCGCCTCAGCCCTGTTGCGCACCGCCAGCTTCTGGATCGCCGTCGAGAGGTAGTTGCGGACCGTGCCCTGGGAGAGGTGCAGGGCGGCCGCCAGTTCGGCGTTGGTGGAGCCGTCGGCCGCGGCGCGCAGGACCTCGCGTTCGCGGTCGGTGAGGGGGTTGGCGCCCTCGGCGAGGGCCGCCGCGGCGAGCGTGGGGTCGATTACCCGCTCCCCGGCCAGCACCTTGCGCACCGCCTCGGCGAGTTGGGCCGCGGGCGCGTCCTTGACCAGGAAGGCGTCGGCGCCCGCCTCCATGGCGCTGCGCAGATAGCCGGGGCGGCCGAAGGTGGTGAGGACGACCAGTTTCACCGCGGGGAGTTCCTTGTGGAGCCGGCCCGCGGCCTCGATGCCCGTGCAGCCCGGCATCTCGATGTCGAGCAGGGCGACGTCCACGCCGTGCTCCCGCGCGGCCGCCAACACCTCGTCGCCGCGCGCGACCTGGGCGACGACCTCGATGTCGTCCTCAAGGCCGAGCAGGGCTGCCAGTGCCTCGCGGACCATCGACTGGTCCTCGGCGAGGAGGACCTTGATCGGGCTGCTCATGCCCCGGATCCTACGTCCCCACGGAGTCCGTGGGGACGCGGGCCACCAGCCGGAACCCGTGCCTGACGCGGCCCGCCTCCAGTGTGCCGCCGACCTTCTCCAGGCGTTCGGTCAGGCCGGTCAGGCCGTTGCCGGGGCCCTTGCCGGAGCCGCCCGAGCCGTTGTCCTCGACGGCGAGTTCGAGAACCGGGCCGTCCAGCGTCTGGCGGCGCAGCAGCTCGACCGTGCAGGCGTTCGCGCCACTGTGCCGTACGACGTTGGTGATCGCCTCGCGCAGTGCCCACGCGAGGGCCGCCTCGCCGTCCTCGGGTACGCCCGTGAGGTCGGGGTCGGCCGGGACCTCGGCGGTGACCGCGGCGGCGGTCAGGGCGACCTGGGCACCCGCCAGCTCGGCGGCGAGCCGGGGGCGCCGGTAGCCGGTGACGGCCTCGCGCACGTCCACCAGGGCCTGGCGGCTGACCTGTTCGATGTCGGCGACCTGCTGGGCCGCCTTGTCGGGATGGCCGGGGAGCATCCGGCCGGCCAGCTCGCTCTTCAGCGTGATGAGGGAGAGGGAGTGGCCGAGGAGGTCGTGCAGGTCGCGGGCGAGGCGCAGCCGCTCCTCGTTGGCAGCGAGCTGGGCGACGGTGGCGCGGGCCTTGCGCAACTCGATGGTGGTGGCGACGAGTTGGCGGATGCCGGTCATGGAGTAGCCGACCAGCAGCACCACCAGGAACAGGCCCCAGGCCGTGTCCAGGTCGTGGGCGTGCCAGCCCGCCAGCATCATGGCGGCGGTGGTCAGCGGGATCGTCCAGTAGGCGACACGGAGCGGGAAGGTCACCCCGCACATCACGGAGACGTACACGAACAGGCCGAGCCAGGAGCTGCCGAGGCTGAAGGCCAGGACGACCGCGAGCGTCCACTGCACGGCGACCGCGACGGTGACGATCCCGCCGCGGAAGGGCAGGCCCATCGTGCGGAAGACGACGGTCAGGTAGATCCCGACGAAGGCCGTCAGGCCCGCCCAGCCGGCCACCGTGGCCCCGGTGGTGTGGTGGCCGGAGGTCAGGTCGCCCACCGGGGAGGCGAGGAAGATCAGCCACGGCAGGACCCACACGAGCTTGCGGATCGCCTCGCTGCGATTGCGGGGCGGCGCGCCGATCCGCATCAGCCGCTCCGCCCGCGCTTCGTCGTCCGGCCGCAGGTCTTCCGTCATCGCGCTCACGCCTTCAGCGTGTCCTTCCGGTACAGCCAGGCCGCTCCGCCCGCGAAGAGAACGAAGAAGACGGCCAGGATGGCGATGTCCTGGGCGTGCGGGGTCTGGCTCTGTTCGATCGACCGTCCCAGGGCAGCGTACGCGTGCGTGGGCAGCCACTTGGCGATGTCCTGGAGCCACTGCGGGAAGGTCGTGGTGGGCATCCACAGGCCGCCCAGCATCGACAGGCCGAAGTAGGTGATCATCGTGATCGGGCGGACCGCGTCCCCGCTGGCCAGGTAGCCGATGGCGACGCCGAGCGCGGCGAAGACCAGGCTGCCGGCCCAGATGGCGCCGGTGAGGGCGAGCCACTGCCAGGCGTCCAGGCGTACGTCCTTCACGGCCGCGGCGACGACGAAGACGATGACGATGGAGGGAAGGCTGACGACGGCCGCGCTCGCGGTCTTGGCGAGGACGTAGCCGCGCCCCGGCAGGGTGGTCAGCCGCAGCTGCCGTACCCAGCCGCTCTCGCGCTCCTTGGCGATGCGCTCGCTGTTGCCCATGAGGACGGCGGTCAGGGCGCCGAAGGAGGCCATGGAGACCATCATGTAGGTCGGGATGGTCAGGCCGGTGCCGTCGACCTTGGTGTGGGCGTCGGCGTTGCCGGCGATCAGCAGGAACAGGGCCGAGGGGTAGATCACCGAGAAGAACAGGAACTTGCGGTTGCGCAGGGCGCGGGCGAGTTCCAGCTTGATCAGGCTGTTCACGACGCGGTGACCTCCTTGGCCTCTTCGGCCTCCGTGATGGCGACGAACGCCTGCTCAAGGCCGAGCCCGGCGACTTCGAGGTTGCGGGGGTAGACGCCGAGGCCGTACAGGGCGTGCACGGTGGCGTCGGCGTCCGTGGACTGGATACGGACGGTCTGGCCTGAACCCGCGGCGGAGCCGCCGTTGGACACAGTGATCGAGGCCAGGAAGGGCAGGCCGCGCAGCGAGGCCTCGTCGATCTCGCCCTCCAGGTCGAAGGAGATCCTCCGCGCCCCCGCCTTTGCCTTGATCTCGGCTGCCGTCCCGTCGGCCAGCAGCCGCCCCCGGTGCAGCACCAGCACCCGGTCGGCGATGGCGTCGGCCTCTTCCAGGTAGTGCGTGGCGAACAGGACGGTCCGCCCCTGGTCGGCCTGTTCGCGCATGGTGGCCCAGAAGGCCTGGCGGGCGGTGACGTCCATGCCGGTGGTCGGCTCGTCCAGGACGATCAGGTCGCTGTCGCCGGCGGTGGCGAGGGCGAAGCGGACGCGCTGGGCCTGGCCGCCGGAGAGCTTGTTGACCTTGCGGTCGGCGATCTGGGAGATCCCGGCGCGGGCCAGTACGTCGCTGACCTTGTACGGCTTCGGGTGCAGATCGCAGGCGAGCCTGACCAGCTCGGTGACCGTGACCTCGTCCATCAGGCCGCCGCTCTGCAGCATGGCGCCCACCCGCCCGGCGACGATCGCCTCGCGCGGGCTGGTGCCGAAGACGCTGACCGTGCCGCCGTCGGCCTGCTTGAGGCCGAGGAGCAGGTCGAGGGTGGTGGACTTGCCGGCCCCGTTCGGCCCGAGCAGGGCCACAGTCTCCCCCGGGTGCAGCGTGAGCGAGAGCCCGTCCACGGCCCGCACGCTCCCGTACCTCTTGCTCACCTGATCGAACCCGACCACCGGGGTGCCGGTGGTCACCGCTGTCGTTGTCATGCCTCCATGCTGGCGGCGGAGGCCGGGGGCACGGCAGTGTCGGGGGTCCTGACTGCCGGATGACAGATGTCATACGGAGTCCGTGACATGCCGGAGGGGCACCCGGTGATCGCCGGACGCCCCTCCGCGGGCCGTGCTAGTTCGGGGTGGTGTCGATGACCGCGACCCGGTTGGTCTTGCTAAGCAGCGCCGGGCGCAGGGCGACGTACACGTCCTGGGGCGTGACGGCCGTCTTCTGGCCGTTGGCCCGGGTGATCGTCACACCGTCGAACGCCTGACCGTAGAGGTCCTTCAGGGCGACCAGGTCGGGCTTGTCGACCAGCTTGCCGTCGACGACCGTCACCTTGAGGAACTTCCACAGCGAGTTCTGCGGGCTCATCGGGACCGAGTGCGCGGCGTCCGTCTGCACGGTCACGCGGGCCGACATCGCCGGCTCCGCGAACTCCTTCATCTCGCGGTCGACCTCGGCGTTCGAGACCTTCGGCTGCTGGGTGGTGGTCGGCACGGTGACCGGGGCGGCGGTGCCGGTCTCCACCATCGCCTGGTACGCCTTCTCGACCGCCTGCGTCGAACTGGCCGCGTCGATGCCCTTGCCCGCCTTGCCGTACACGGCGACGGCCTTGCCGGACTTGAACTCGATCGAGCCCTCGGTGACCGAGCCGGAGCCGCCGCCGGCGTCCTGCAGGGCCGCCTGGAGCTTCTCCTCGTCGACCGGCATGACCGGCTCCACGACCCGGCTCTGGCCGAAGAGGGAGCCGATCACCGAGATGGGGTTGTAGTCGCTCTTCGCGGCGTCGCTGACGGTGGCGGTGGTGTCGAACTGAAGCCCCGCCTTGTCCGGCGCGAGCGACACCGTCCGGCCGCCCACCGACAGCTTCAGCGGCTTGTTCACCCGGCCGCCGAACGCCTCGTCGAGCTTCTTGACGGCCTCGTCGCGGGTGCCACCGCCGATGTCCACGCCGAGCACGGTGGTGCCCTTGGGCACGTCGGAGTGGTTCATCAACAGCCCGGCACCGTAGGCACCGGCGCCGGCGACGACCACCAGGCCGCCGAGCAGGACCAGCTTGTTGCGGCCCTTCTTTTTCTTGGGCTTGGCCTTCGGCACGTTCTGGGAGACGGGCTCGGGCAGCTTCGGGGGCGTGTGCGACACGGGCCCGTCGGCGGGGGCACCCGGTCCGAACGGCGAGCTGGCGGCGGGCGGGACGACCGGGATACCGCTGGTGACGGTGTGTCCGGAGACGTTGTCCGCCGGGGAGCCGTAGCCGGGCATGCCTGGTCCGGGGGCGGGATTCTGCGGGGTGAGGACCGCGGTGTCGTCGCTCAGACCGCCGCCGGGACCGCGCCTCGCACCGGGACCGGGGGCCGTACGGGGGCCGCGCGGGCCGCCGACGGGGTTGGGGTCGATGAAGGACTCGCCGGGCGCCATGCCCAGCCCCGGTCCACCGTTGACCGGCGGCACCATCGGGCCGTCGCCGGTGACCGGACCGCCGGTCGGGCCCGCGGGGCCCTGCGGGCCGCCGCGGCCGTTGGGGCCGTTGAAGCCGTTGGGGCCGCCAGGACCCGCGCTCTGGCCGTTCGTGCCGGCGAAGCCGTTCTGACCGGCGCGGCCGTCCTCGGAGAAGTACGGCAGGTCGTCGCGGCGCGGTTCGTCGCCGCCGGAGGCGGGGCGGGAGCCGTTGCCCAGCGAGCCCGCGGCCAGCACCTCGGTCACGTCGAAGGAGCCGGTGCCGCCGCCGTGCCCGGGAGCCACGGGTCCGCCGGTGGCGCCGGGCAGTCCCGCGCCGTTCGTGCCGCCGGGCCGGGAACCGCCGGGCCCGCTCATGGAGCCGACCACGCCACCGGGACGACCGGCGCCCGGACGCGCGCCCTTGGCGGCACCCGCGCCGCCGGAGGCACCCGCGCCCGCGCCCGGAGCACCCACGCCCGGAACGGCCGTGCCGGCCGCGGAACCGCCGGGCAGCCCGGCCCCGTTCGTACCGCCGCCGCCAGGACCGGCCTTGCCGCCGCCGGACTTGCGGGGCGCGAACCAGTCGCTCGTCTTCTCCTCGGCCGGCGCCGCGGGCTCGGCAGGGGGAGCCTCGACGGTGCCGGTGGACGACGTCGTGGCGGCCGTCGGCTGCGCTTCGGGCTCCGCGTCCTTGGCGTCGTCGGCGCGCTCGGCGTCCGCGACGGGCGTGCGCATGACGACCGGCGGAATGGGGCGCGATCCGGGGATGTTGATCCGGATGCGCGTCGTCAGCGTGGTCTCGGTCTTGCGTTCCTCGGGCTGTGCGGCCGAACGGTCCGCGTCCGTACCGCTGTCGGAAACCATGGGGGTCCCGTACGGCGGCGTGCCCGAGGGGTATGCGGCTCCGCCGCGCCCGTTGGGCCCGGAGGACGGAGTGTCAGTTTCACGACTCAAGGCAGGTTCTCCCGGTTGGCTCCGCCGCCCGTCACGACCTCACGGTGGCGGTCCCCCTGCTCGAACGAAGTCGAGCACTCGGGGGAGGCTCGGCGGCGCGCACCACGATACTGGCCGTTTCCGGCGCGTATCCCAGGACCGTCGGGGAAACCCACACCGGACTCGCACGCGCGCCTCACGGCGAATTGGTACGTCACTTGGCAAGTCGGACAGCATCGCCGTCTGGTTGCCGCCCCGATCCAAGGGTGGCGCAGATCACAGCCAGGGCCATGCCGCCCAGCAGGAACAGGTAGGAGCCGCCTCCCGCGCCGAACAAGAAGTCCCCTTCGGGGCGGCCGACGGTCAGGAAGATGACGATGACGAACCAGCCGGCCGCGGGCGCGACCGCCCCCGCGCGAGTGCCGGTGGCGCGCGCGCCGCCGAGGAACAGACCGGCCGCGCCCGCCAGCGCGAGCAGCAGCCCGCCGGGGAACCAGCCCGCCTGGACCAGCGACCCCGCCACGCCGACCACGGCACCGAGCACGAACAGGCCCAGATAGGCGGCGATCCGCCCGGCGGAGGGGGGCTTCAGCGGCTGGGCGAGCATCGAACCGCGTCCCGCCGAGCTCATGACGCCTCCCCGACGCCGGTCCCGGCGAACAGGTCGGTCTCCCGCGCCTGCGGACGCCCACCGCTCACCAACTCGTAGTACTCGGTCGTGAACAGCGGCTGGGCCAGCTCGTTGGAGAGCGCGAAGTACGGTCCGGCGACCTCGATCTGGGTCACGTGCGCGGCCATCGCGGCGGCCTTGGCGGCGGCGTGCGCGGTGCCGTCGATCTCGGTGCTGACGAGCTCGTCGTCGACCACGCCCGGCACGTCGTCGAGGGCGGCGGACTTGGCGAACGGCAGACCGGGCAGATCGCCCCGGAGACGAGCGAACGCATCCTCCGCAACACGGCGCGGAACGCGGTTCCAGTAGACCTTGGGGATGCCCCAGCCCGCGTCGGCGGCCAGCTCGACGGCCCTCATGGCGACGCGGTGTGCCTGGATGTGGTCGGGGTGGCCGTATCCGCCATTGTCGTCGTAGGTGACCAGCACCTGGGGGCGGACCTCCAGGATCACCTTTGCGAGGTGCCCGGCGGCCTCGTCGAGGTCGGCCTGCCAGAAGCAGGCGGGGTCGTCGTTGTCGGACAGCCCCATCATCCCGGAGTCCGCGTACCGACCGACCCCGCCGAGCAGCCGGAAGTCTTCGACGCCGAGCTCGCGCATCGCGGCCGTGAGCTCGCGCAGGCGGTACTCGCCCAGGGCGGCACCGGTCAGGTGCGCCAGTTCGGGCGGAATGACCTCACCCCGCTCCCCGAGGGTGCAGGTGACCAGCGTCACGTCCGCTCCCTCGGCCGCATACCTGGCCATGGTCGCGCCGTTGTTGATCGACTCGTCGTCCGGGTGCGCGTGCACCAGCAGCAGACGCCGAGCGGCGCGAGATGGGGGTCCCCCCGGCCGAAGGCTGGGAGAGGGCAGTTCCGTCATGGCACCCACCCTACGAGGCGCCCGTCCCGCCCGGGGCACCTCCCCAGCCGCCTGTCACCCTTGGCCGTCGAGCACATGAAAGAAGGCCTTGTTCGCCCCACCCCGCCGACAGGCCGGGCGCAACGCCTCCCCGACGCCCCGCCAGTCACATGGGCCACACAGGTCACGCGTCCTGGGGTGAGTTGGACGATTTGGGACAGCCCGAGCCGCAAATCGGCCCCAATTGACCCGGCCACAGGGCTCCGAGATGACCCCAAACCGTCCAATTACCATCCTCGCCCGGCCCATCGGCGAACCGGGGGAAACGGAGCCACACCACCACCCCTCGCCCCGCCACCACCCCTCGCCCCGCCACCCTCCCGTTCCCCACCGACACGCCCCACCCATCGGCCGCCGGCCGCCGACCTGACCGGGCGTGCCCCGCACCCGGGTCCGCGCCCCGCCCACCAGCCGTTCGCCGCTAAACCCACCCGACGTACCACCACCCGGCGACCGCGCCCCCACCCATCAACCGCTCACCGCCAAGCCGACCCGGCATGCCCCCACTCGGCTGACGCGCCCATTCCCACTGGCCGTAAGCCGCCGAATCCGCCCGGCGTGCTGGCGAGGCGCGGACGCGTCCGCCAACCCCGGCCCGGAACGCAGCCGACGGTCGCCCGCGAACCCCGGCCGGGACCCCGTCTTTCCGGGCCGCCCGCTCGCTTCTCACCCGCGCTGGAGCGAGCCGAGTCAAGGGTGGCCCGCAGGGCCATCGCCGAAGGCGACGCGGAACGCAGTGGAGCGCCCTTTACTCGCCTCGCGGAAGCACGACACTGACAAGAAGCGGGCGGCCCCCACGGCACCCCCTCGACAGGCGTCCATCTCAGAGGGCCGCGCCCCAGCGGTCCGCGAGCGCCTCGACGAGGAGGACGTCTCGACCGGGGCGCGACCGTGTGTGACCGGGGAGTTCCCAGGAGCGGAGCTGCTCGGTGGCGGCCAGGTGGGCGAGGCGGGCCCCGCGGGCCTGGGAGACAGCCGCACGCTGAAGCTGCGGATGGGGTGGTCGAGTCGGGCCTCAGAGGCGGCAGTTTCATGGATCACGTCACCGAGAGTGGCCGCACACACTTGCCGTGAACAGTGACGACGCCGTTGCTTACGGTGACTGTCCGGAGCTTGTCCAGTCGGGTCCGGGCTGCCGGGACCGGCCGTACGGGCAAAGGCGTCGCGGCACGGTCCTACGGCGAAGGGGTGCGGGATGCAACAGGTTGACGGGAGCGCGGCGCGGCTCAAGAGCGAGGCTGACGAGCCCGGTTGGGAAGTGGACCCGGACGACGACTGGGGTGTGGCCGTGGTCGCCACCGTGGGACGGCAGCTGAAGCTGCGGCGAGAGGCGGTGGGCATGCGGGCGGACGAGGTGTTGGGGGCGGGCGGGTTACTCGCCGCGATGAAGGAGGACGTACGGCGGGTCCGGTATCCGAAGAAGGTGCAGGACCTGGCGAAGATGGAGGCCAAGGCGGTCGAGCTTCAGCTCTACGATCCGCTGAACGTCCACGGGTTGTTGCAGACGCCGGAGTACACGCGCGCTCTGCTGCTGATGCGACGCCCCGCGTACACCGAGGACGAAGTAGAGCGGTTCATCTCGGCACGTGTGGCTCGCAAGGCGGAATTCGAGCGCGACCCGGCGCCCGAGCTGAGCTTCGTGCTGGAGGAGTGGACGCTACGGCGCCCCCTCGGCGGGAAGGCACTGTTGCGCCGCCAGCTTGAACACCTGCTTGGGGCGGGACAGCTGCGGAACGTTGAGCTCCAGGTGATGCCAATGGATCGCGAGGTGCACGCCGGAGTGGACGGTGGGATCGAGGTCCTGAAGTTCGAGGACGGCTCGGCGGTAGGGCGATCGCCGGTGGTGGCCGGCGGCCGACCTGTCTCTGAACCAAGGCAGCTTCGTATCCTTGAACCGCGCTACGGCATCATCCGGGCGCAAGCTCTCACACCAGTCGACGGCCTTCATCGAACAACTGCTGGGGGAAACATGATCCGCAACAGCTCGGCCGAGCGTGACTCCGACCTGGCGTGGTTCAAGAGCAGCTACAGCAGCGGCAGCGAAGGTGACTCCTGCGTCGAAATCGCCACCACCCCCCGAATCGTCCACGTCCGCGACTCCAAGCACACCGCCGGCCCCCGCCTCGCGCTCTCGCCGGAAGCCTGGGCCGACTTCGTGCCGTACGCGTCGGAGTGCTGACGGGAGCGGGCGATGGCCGTGAACTCGACCAGTGCGGACTGAAGGTAGCGAGCGATCTCCCCGGCAATCTCCTCAGGCGACAGCCCACTGCCGGCGTCGTCACACCCGCCGCACACCCGCCCGCCCGCGTCACGGATCAGGGCGCGTTGAAGGGTGCAGAACAGCCGGTCGCAGGCGGGCTCCGGTCGCGTTCCGCTGCCGGAGCTCACGTTCCACCGCGACTCAGAACTTGAGGCTGCCCACCGCGGCTCAGAACTAGATGCTGCCCACCGCGGCTCAGAACTAGATGCTGCCCACCGCGACTCAGAACTAGATGCTGCCCACCGCGACTCAGAACTTGATGCTGCCGATCATGCTAGCCACGTTCGTCGTCAGCTCACTGATCGTCGGAGCGACGGTCGAGGAGGCGAGGTAGAAGCCGAGCAGCATGCAGACGACCGCATGGCCGCCCTTCAGCCCTGACTTCTTGATCAGCAGGAAGACGATGATCGCCAGCAGCACCACCGCCGAAATCGAGAGTGCCACGGCGGATCACCTCCAAAGATCCCAGGTACGCGGGGGGTTCGGACTATGGGGGTTGTAGATCGGTACAGCAAATGCATACACGAGCCAGCAGGTTCATACCCACTCAACGGCAGTGATCATAACTATCCGTGCTCGCGCATCGCTCGGCGCATGGCCGCACAAGGGGGCGCATGGCCAATATGGTCGGGGCATGACGACCGAGCCTGACTCCTTCCCCCGACGGCACGCCCGCACCCAGCGGTTCACACTCGGCGCGCCGCGTGCGTTCACCGTGGCTCCCGACGGTTCCCGTGTCGCGTTCCTGCGCTCGGGTTCCGGTACGGAACGGGCCAACTCCCTGTGGGTTCTCGATGTGGCGGACGGCGGGGAGCGCCTGGCAGCCGAGCCGCGCGCGCTCCTTGGCGGCGCCACGGAGCATCTCTCGCCCGAGGAGCGGGCACGCCGCGAACGCAGCCGCGAGGGCGGTGCCGGCATCGTCGGCTACGCCACCGACAAGGCCCTGGAATTGGCGTCTTTCGCCTTGTCAGGGCGGCTTTTCACGGCGGAGCTGCGGGCCGGTACGGCTCGCGAACTCCCGGCCCCCGGGCCGGTGATCGACCCGCGTCCCGCCCCCGACGGACGGCATGTGGCGTACGTCGTCCAGGGTGCCCTGCGGGTGGTGGGCGCCGAGGGCGAGGGGGACCGGGCGCTGGCGGAGCCCGAATCGGACGGGGTCACCTATGGATTGGCCGAGTTCATCGCGGCCGAGGAGATGGGGCGTTCGCGGGGCTTCTGGTGGGCTCCGGAGTCGGACCGGCTGCTCGTGGCGCGCGCGGACGACACGCCGGTGGAGCGGTGGTGGATCGCGGATCCGGCCCACCCGGAGCGTGAGCCACAACACGTCGCGTATCCGGCGGCGGGCACTGCCAACGCGGACGTACGGCTGTTCGTGATCGGCCTCGACGGTACGCGCACGGAGGTCGTCTGGGACCGTGCGCGCTATCCGTATCTGGCGCATGTGCACTGGTCAGACGCGGGAGCGCCACTGGTCCTGGTGCAGGCGCGGGACCAGCGCAGCCAGCTGTTTCTGGCCGTGGACCCGGACTCCGGGGTGACCCGGATGGTGCACGCGGAGGAAGATCCAACATGGCTTGAACTTTTCCCTGGCGTGCCCTGCTGGAGCCCCTCCGGACAGCTGGTGCGGATCGC
Source organism: Streptomyces sp. NPDC086549 (assembly GCF_044746205.1). Lineage (NCBI taxonomy): Bacteria > Bacillati > Actinomycetota > Actinomycetes > Kitasatosporales > Streptomycetaceae > Streptomyces > Streptomyces sp. NPDC086549. Next base: position 371,391 of record NZ_JBIVBS010000002.1, read on the forward strand.
CGACGAGGGCGGTGCGCGAGTGCTCGCGGTGGGGGAACGCCCGCTGACGGGAACGCAGTTGCACATCCGTGCGCTGCTCGACGTCTCCGCCGACGACGTGCTGGTCACGGCGTCGGCCGGCGAGGAGGCCGAGGCTCCGGGCATCGGCGAGGTGCACGTCTACCGGGTGAACGAGCTCGGCGTGGAACGCGTGTCGCAGGAGCCCGGCGTGCACTCGGCGGTGCGCGCCGGGGGCGTGACGGTACTGATTTCCGCCGCGCTCGACCGCCCTGGCGCCCGTGTACAGGTACTGCGTGACGGAAAACCGACGGCGACTGTCATGTCGTACGCCGAAGATCCCGGTATGTCCCCGCGCGTGACACTCACCGAGGGGGGCGCACGCCGAATCCCGTGCGCCGTGCTTATGCCACAGGACTACCACTCCGACACTCCCCTTCCGGTTTTGCTGGACCCCTACGGCGGTCCGCACGGCCCGCGCGTGGTCGCCGCGCACAACGCGCACCTGACCTCGCAGTGGTTCGCCGACCAGGGCTTCGCGGTGGTCGTCGCCGACGGCCGGGGCACCCCCGGCCGCTCCCCCGCCTGGGAGAAGGCGCTGCACCGCGACCTCACGGTGTCCCTGGACGACCAGATCGAGGCACTCCAGGACCTGGCGAAGCGCTACCCCCTCGACCTGTCCCGGGTGGCGATCCGCGGCTGGTCGTACGGCGGCTGGCTGGCGGGCCTGGCCGTGCTGCGCCGCCCGGACGTCTTCCACGCGGGCATCGCGGGCGCGCCGGTCACCGACTGGCGGCTCTACGACACCCACTACACGGAGCGGTACCTCGGCGACCCGGCCACGGACCGGGCGGCGTACGCGAAGAGCTCCCTGGTCACGGACGACGGCCTGTCCGCCCCCGCCGAGCCGCACCGCCCGCTGATGATCGTGCACGGTCTGGCCGACGACAACGTGGTGGTGGCCCACGCCCTGCGCCTGTCCTCCGCCCTGCTGGCCGCCGGCCGCCCGCACGAGGTGCTGCCGCTGTCCGGCGTCACGCACATGACCCCGCAGGAGCAGGTCGCGGAGAACCTGCTCCTCCTCCAGGTGGACTTCCTCAAGCGGACGCTCGCATAACCCCGCAAATATCAGCAAACTGCGTTAACACACAGGCAACTTCACGGAAGCGGTACCGATATACGGACGCGCGACGCTGAACAGCGTACGGCCGTGCGGGTGCCGTAAACGGGCCGGGGTGGCCATGTCACCCCGGCCCGTTGCTGTGCTCGTTGCTCTGCTCATTGCTGTGCTCGTTGCTCTGCTCATTGCTGTGCTCGTTGCTCTGCTCCTCCGGGGGCACCACCTGCTTCTCCTCCGCGAAGTGGCAGGCCGAGTCGTGCGCGGCGGGACCGGCCGCGTCCCGGAACCGGGCGGGGACCGCGAGCGCCGGCACCTCCCGGGCGCAGCGCTCCTGGGCCTTCCAGCAACGGGTGCGGAAGCGGCACCCGGACGGGATGTCGGTCGGGGACGGGACGTCACCCGTGAGGATGATGCGCTCGCGGCGTTCCCGCGCGTCGGGGTCGGGGACCGGGACGGCGGAGAGGAGGGCCTGGGTGTAGGGGTGCGTGGGATGGTCGTAGATCTCGTCGTGCGTGCCGGTCTCCACGATGCGGCCCAGGTACATCACCCCCACCCGGTCCGAGATGTGCCGCACGATCGAGAGGTCGTGCGCGATGAAGACGTAGGAGAGCTTGAACTCCGTCTGGAGCCGGTCGAGGAGGTTGACCACCTGCGCCTGGATCGAGACGTCCAGCGCCGACACCGGCTCGTCGGCGACGATCACCTCCGGGTGCAGCGCCAGCCCCCGGGCGATGCCGATGCGCTGACGCTGGCCGCCGGAGAACTGGTGCGGATAGCGGTTGATGTGTTCGGGGTTCAGTCCGACCACGTCCAGCAGCTCCTGGACCCTGCGGCGACGGTCGCCCTTCGGGGCCGCCTCGGGGTGGATCCGGTACGGCTCGCCGATGATGTCGCCCACCGTCATACGGGGGTTGAGGGAGGTGTACGGGTCCTGGAAGACCATCTGGATGTTGCGCCGTACCGCCTTCAGGGCCTTGCCGGTCAGCCCGGTGATCTCCTCGCCCTTGAACCGGATCGAACCGGCCGTCGGCTGCTCCAGGCTGCACAGCAGTCGGGCGACCGTCGACTTGCCGCAGCCCGACTCGCCCACGATGCCCAGGGTTTCGCCGCGGTGGAGCGTGAAGTCGACGCCGTCCACCGCCTTCACCGCGCCGATCTGCTTCTTGAAGAGGATGCCCCGGGTGAGCGGGTAGTGCTTGACGAGCCCGCTGACCTCCAGGATCGGCTCAGCCATGCAGGCACTCCCTCCAGAAGTGGCAGGCGCTGCCGCGGTCCTCGGAGACCTCGTACAGCGGGGGCTCGTCCGTGCGGCACACGTCCTGGGCCATGGGGCAGCGCGGGTGGAAGGCGCAGCCCGGCGGGATGTCCATGAGGTTCGGCGGCAGGCCCTTGATGGCGTAGAGCTCCTGGCCCTTCTGGTCCAGGCGCGGGATGGAGTCGAGGAGGCCCTTCGTATAGGGGTGCGCGGGTGCCTTGTAGATGTCGTGCACCGGGGCCGACTCGACGATCCGCCCCGCGTACATGACGACGATGCGGTCGGCGACGTCCGCGACCACGCCGAGGTCGTGGGTGATCAGGATGAGCCCCATGTCGTACTCGCGCCTGAGCTCCGCGAGCAGGTCCATGACCTGGGCCTGGACGGTGACGTCGAGGGCGGTGGTGGGCTCGTCGGCGATGATGAGGGCCGGTTCCAGCGCCAGCGCCATGGCGATCATGATGCGCTGGCGCATACCGCCGGAGAACTGGTGGGGATAGTCGCGCACCCGCTGGGCGGCGCCCGGGATGCGCACCCGGTCCATCAGCTCGACCGCCCTGGCCCGTGCGTCCTTCCTCGACATCCCCCGGTGCACGACGAACATCTCGCCGAGCTGCTCGCCCACGGAGAGCACGGGGTTCAGCGCCGAGAGCGCGTCCTGGAAGATCATCGCCATCCCGGCGCCCCTGATCCTCCTTCTCTCCTCTTCTTTCAGCTTCAGCAGATCCTGGCCCCGGAAGAGGATCTCGCCGCCCGTGACCTTCCCCGGCGGCACGTCGAGGATCCCCATCACGGCCTGCGCGGTGACCGACTTTCCGGAGCCCGACTCGCCGAGCACCGCGAGGGTCTCCCCCGCGTCCACGCCGTAGCCGACCCCGTTGACGGCCCTGACGACCCCGTCCCGGGTCCGGAACTCCACGTGCAGGTCGCGTACTTCCAGCAGCACGGCGGCTCACCTCAGCCTCGGGTCGAGGGCGTCGCGCACCGCGTCGCCGAGCATGATGAAGGCCAGGACCGTGACGGCCAGGGCGCCGGAGGGCCACAGCAGCGCGTGCGGGGCGTTGCGGATGTAGGGCGAGGCGGCGGAGATGTCGATGCCCCAGGAGACACTGGGCGGCTTCAGGCCCACGCCGAGGTACGAGAGGGTCGCCTCCAGCGCGATGTAGGTGCCGAGGGCGATGGTCGCCACGACGATCACCGGGGCCACGGCGTTGGGCGCGATGTGGCGCAGCAGGATGCGGGAGTGGGAGGCGCCCAGGGCGCGGGCCGCCAGGACGTAGTCGTTCTGCTTGGCGGTGATGACCGAGCCGCGGGCGATGCGGGAGATCTGCGGCCAGCCGAGCAGGACCATGAACCCGACGACCGGCCAGACCGTATTGCTTGTCACGACGGAGAGGAGGACCAGACCGCCGAGGACGACGGGGATCGCGAAGAAGATGTCGGTGAGCCGGGACAGGAGTGAGTCCCAGGCCCCGCCGAAGAACCCCGCCAGGCCGCCCAGGACGGACCCGAGGAGCGCGACCCCGAGCGTGGCGCAGACGCCGACCGTGACGGACGTACGGGCCCCGTAGACGGTCCGTGTGTAGACGTTGCAGCCCTGGCCGTCGTACCCGAAGGGGGCGCCCGGCTGGGAGCCCTCCTGGGCCTTGGAGAGGTCGCACTGGAGAGGGCTGCCGGAGGCGATCAGCGAGGGCCACAGGGAGATGACGACCAGGAACAGGATGACGAGCCCGGAGACGATGAAGACGGGGTTGCGCCGCAGGTCCCGCCAGGCGTCGGACCAGAGGCTGCGCGCCCGTCCGCCGGCGGCGGCCGTGGGACGCCGCTCCAGGGTCTCCGCCTCGCTCGTCGCCAGGTCCATCGCGCCGCCCGCTCCGGTACCGGCGATGCTGCGATTTTCCGGGGGGCGCCCGCCGGGCCCCCGGGGCTCGGGCTCGTACGGCGGCTGCTCAGGCATAGCGGATCCTCGGGTCGAGTACGGCGTAGAGCAGGTCGACGAGCAGGTTGGCGACCAGGAACACGAGGACGAGGACGGTCACGAAGCCGACGACCGTCTGGGTGTTCTGCCGCACGATGCCCTGGTAGAGCTGGTAGCCGACGCCATGGATGTTGAAGATCCGCTCGGTGACGATCGCGCCGCCCATCAGGGCTCCGATGTCGGTGCCGATGAAGGTGACGACGGGGATGAGGGAGTTGCGCAGCAGGTGCCGGGTGATGATCCGGCGCCGGGGCAGGCCCTTGGCGACGGCCGTACGGACGTAGTCGGACCGCTTGTTCTCCGCGATGGAGGTGCGGGTCAGGCGGGTGACGTAGGCGAGGGAGACGGAGGCCAGGACCAGGCCCGGCACGATCAGCTCGCCGAACGTGGCGTCCGGGGAGACGGACGGTTTGATCCAGCCCCACTGGACGCCGAGCAGGAGCTGGAGCAGCAGGCCGGTGACGAAGGTGGGGACGGAGATCACGACCAGGGTGGCGAGGAGCACACCCGTGTCGACGGGGCGGCCCCGGCGCAGACCGGTCACCACGCCCAGCGTGATGCCGATGACGATCTCGAAGAGGATCGCCACGATCGTCAGCCGGATGGTGACGGGGAACGACGTCGCCATCAGCTCGGTGACCGGCTGGCCGTTGAACGCCGTACCGAAGTCGCCGGTGAAGATGTTCCCCATGTAGGTCAGGTATTGCTGCCACAGCGGCTTGTCGAGGCCGAACTCCCTCTTCAGCTGGGCGGCCGTCGCCGGGTCGCAGGCCCGCTCGCCGCACAGTCCCGCGATGGGGTCGCCCATCACGTTCACCATCAGGAAGATCAGCAGCGTCGCCCCGACGAACACCGGGATCATCTGGAGCAGACGCCGGACGACATAGCGCCCCATGGCGGCTCAGCTGACCTTGATCTCGTTGTAGACGGGGACGCTGAACGGGTTCAGCGCCACGTTGGACAGCCGCTGCGAGTAGCCCGCGCTGCCGTTCTGGTACCAGAGCGGGATGGCGGCCATGTTGTCGCGCACCACCCCCTCGGCCTGCTGGAAGGTGGAGACCGCCTTGGCGGTGTCGGACTCCGCGTTGGCCTGGTCCACGAGCTTGTCGAACTGTGCGTTGGACCACTTGCCGTCGTTGGAGGAGGCGTTGGTGTAGTAGAGCGGCTGCAGGAAGTTCTGGATCAGCGGGTAGTCCATCTGCCAGCCGGCCCGGAAGGGGCCGCTCATCTTGTGCTGGCTGATCTGGTTCCTGAAGTCCGCGAAGGTGCCGACCGGGTTGCCGACGCAGGCCTTGTCGTTGCCGAGCGCGTTGTTGATGGAGTTGCACACGGCGTCCACCCACATCCTGTGCGAGCCGGTGTCGGCGTTGTAGGTGATCTTGAGCTGTCCGCCCGGGAGCCCGCCGCCCTCCTGGATCAGCCGCTTGGCCTCGGCGGGGTTGTAGTCGCAGGCGGGACCGCACAGGCCGTCCTTGAAGCCGCCCTCCGGGCCGAGCACCGGCGAGGTCCAGTCGGTGGCCGGGGTGCGGGTGTGCTGGAAGATCGTGTCGGTGATCTGCTTCCGGTTGATCGCCATGGACAGGCCCGTGCGGACCTTGTCCGAGCCGCTCTTGTTCCAGTCCTTGTCGTAGTACGGGAAGGCGAGGGTCTGGATGATGCCGGCCGGGGTGTTGATGTAGCGGTCGCCGAGGTCGTTCTTGACGTTCTTGAGCTGCGAGGCGGGAATGTCGTCGGCGAGGTCGAGGTTTCCGGCGAGCAGATCGGTGTACGCGGTGTCACTGTCCGTGTAGACCTTGAGGGTCACGCCGTCGTTCTGCGCCTTGTCCGCGCCCGGGTAGCCGCCCCACTTCCTCAGGGCCATCTGCGCGCCCTTGGTGTACGAGTCGATCATGTACGGCCCGTTGCCGACCGGCTTCTTCACCCAGGCCGCGTGATCGGTGAAGAAGGCCTGGGGCAGTGGCGCGAAGGCGACGTAGCCGAGGGTGTCGGGGAAGCTGGAGAACTTCTGGTTCAGCTTGACGGTGAAGGTCCTGTCGTTCACGACCTTCAGGCCGGAGAGCGTGTCGGCGCTCTGTGAGCCGGTGGCGGGGTGGACCTTGTCGTAGCCCTCGATGTAGCCGAAGAAGTACGCGTTCTTCTGGTTGTTCTTCAGGCTCGCGCCGTAGTTCCAGGCGTCCACGAAGGACTTGGCGGTGACCTTCTCGCCGTTGCTGAAGGTCCAGCCGCCCTTGATCGTGATCGTGAAGTTCTGCGAGTCCGGGGTGTCGATCTTCTCGGCGAGCATGTTCTGGGCCTCGGCGGTCTTCGGGTCGTACCGCTTCAGACCGCGGAAGATCATGTCGAGGACCTTGCCGCCCTGCACCTCGTTGGTGTTGGACGGCTCCAGCGGGTTCTGCGGGTCGCCCCAGGAGGAGCTGAGCACTCCGTCGGCGCCACCACCGCCGCTCCCACCTCCTCCCCCGCACGCCGTCGCGGCAAGCGTGACTGCCGTCACACCGACGGCCCATCTGGCGTGCGTCACTCCCCGCATGGCGTGCCTCCTCGGTGGCCGTTGACCTACTACCGGTCAATATCAGCGCAAATTACGCATATCGCACGTGCGCGCCACTCGCGAGGAGGCCTTTCAGGGGACAGGTCATCCGGATGCACGCATACGCCCACCGGAGGGGCGACGGCGGCCGAGGCGATCTTGAGCGACGAATGCAATGGATCTTCGCGTAACGATGCTGAAACGTTGGATTGCGACGCGTCTATGTACGGATTTCGGCACACAGGCGTCCGCATATCGAACTCGTTGCCCGTTTGGTCCAATTAGTCCGAGATAAAGCACGGATTGATTACGGCGCGCTACCCGCGTAGCTACAGATTGGTCAAGCGCGAGCAAAGAAAGCAAAGAGACAACCAAGGCGACCGAGAATTTATTGACCTTCAATGAATTGCGTTGAAAAAGTCCGGCGTAGCCCGTAGGGGAGTGTGCCCTGCGGAGTCATCAGACCCTCCCTTGGGCCAGGAGCACCATGACCCCCCCAACTCCATCTGCGGCTGCCCCGCTTGAGGTGACCGACGAGAGCGTCGAGAAGTCGACCACTTCCTCGACCCCGAAGGGCAGCGAGAGCCGCTCACCGGGACGGCTTGCCTGGAAGCGGTTCAAGCGCGACCGTACGGGCGTCATATCCGCCTATGTGGTGATCTTCTTCTTCGTCGTCGCGATCACCGCGCCGCTGATCGCCAAGCTGTACGGCAAGAACCCGTACGAGCAGTACGGTCAGGAGACCCCTGGGCTGCTGAACGACTTCTCCTACCCGGTCAAGCCCAATGGCGGCATGAGCGGGGACTTCTGGTTCGGCATCGAGCCGCAGCTGGGCCGCGACGTCTTCACCTTCCTGCTCTACGGCATCCGCACCTCGCTGCTGATCGCCACGGCCGCCACCCTGCTCACCACGCTGCTCGGCGTTGTGATCGGTGTCACCGCGGGCTACCTGGGCGGCAAGACGGACTACTTCATCGGCCGGATCATCGACATCCTGCTGTCGTTCCCGTCCACGCTGTTCTTCATCGCCTTCATGCCGGTCGTCTACGGCATATTCGTCCCCTTCGACCAGGACGTCCCGGCCTGGCTGCGGGCCACCTGCCTGATCCTCGTCCTCTCCGCCTTCGGCTGGGCCTCCATCGCGCGACTGCTGCGCGGCCAGGTGCTCGGCCTGCGTGAACGGGAGTTCGTCGAGGCGGCCAAGGTGACCGGCGCATCGCCGCGCCGCATCATCTTCAAGGAGCTGCTGCCCAACCTGTGGACGCCGATCCTCATCCAGTCGACCCTCATGCTCCCGGCCTACGTCACGGCCGAGGCGGGCCTCGCGTTCCTGGGCGTCGGCATGATCGACCCGACCCCGGACTGGGGCGTGATGATCGGGCGCGGCGCGCAGTTCTACTCGGACGACATCACCTTCATGATCTTCCCGGGCCTTTCGATGATCCTCTTCGTCCTCGCCTTCAACCTTCTGGGCGACTCGGTCCGCGACGCGCTCGACCCCAAGTCCAAGCGCTGAGTCCCACTCCGGTCCGGTCACCGTCGTCCGGCTGGTTGCACCTCCTCTCTCACTCCATCCACACCTAGGCAGGTAAGCCATGTCCTTTTCCCGCAGAAACTTCCTCATAGCCACTGGTGTGGCGGCCGGCGCGACCACCGTGCTGAGCGCGTGCAGCAGCGGCAACGCGGGCGGCAGCGGTGCCAGCGACAAGGCTCCGTCGGTCGACAAGGCCAAGGCAGCCACCATCGCGGTCGGCACCAAGGCCGACTCCACCGGTGCGGCCCCCGAGGTCCCGGGCGCGGTCAAGGGCGGCACGATCTACACGCTGGAGCAGATCGACTGGGACCACCTGGACCCCGCCCAGGTCTACTCCTCGTACGAGGGCGCCTGCTCGGTCCTGTTCCTGCGCGGTCTGACCGGCTACAAGATCGACTCCAAGGGCACCACCACCCTCGTCGGCGACCTCGCCACCGACGCGGGCACGGTGAAGGACGGCGGCAAGACCTGGTCCTTCACGCTCAAGGACAACGTGAAGTGGGAGGACGGCGCCGACGTCACCATCGAGGACGTCCGCTGGACCTTCGAGCGTCTCTTCGCCAAGTTCGTCACCCAGGGTCCGCGCTACCCCCAGAGCTGGCTGCTCGGCGGCGACAAGTACAAGGGCCCCTACGAGGGCAAGCACCTCAAGTCGATCGAGGTCGACGGCAAGACCATCACGTTCAAGCTGAAGGAGGCCCACGCCGACTTCAACTTCATGCTCGCGATGCGCGGCTTCTCCATCGTGCCGAAGAAGCACGACACCAAGGAGAAGTACGACAAGCGCCCGTTCTCCTGCGCCCCGTACAAGATCGCGAACCGTGACATCGGCAAGTCGGCGTCGCTCGTCCGCAACGAGCACTGGGTCGCCGAGACGGACCCGATCCGCAACGCCTACCCGGACAAGTTCGAGTTCGGCTTCGGCTTCCAGAACCTGGCGTCCACGGACCGTTACATCGCCGACCAGGGCAACGACCAGTACACGCTGTCGGTGCTCAACGAGGTCGCCCCCGAGCGCCTCCAGAAGGTGATGACGGACCCGGCGCTCAAGAAGCGCGTCCTGACCCAGGTCGACACCACCTGCTACTACTTCGCGATCAACACCACGCGCGTCAAGGACGTCAAGGTCCGCCAGGCGCTCAACTACGCGTGGCCGTCGCAGCAGCTGAAGCAGATCCGTGGTGGCTCGCTCTCCTCGGCGACCGCGACCACGATCATCAGCCCGCTCACCCCGGGCCACAAGGACTTCGACCTCTACGGCAAGAAGACCAAGCCGATGGGCGACCCGGAGAAGGCCAAGGCCCTCCTCAAGGAAGCCGGCAAGGAGGGTCAGACCGTCGTCATCGCGATGCAGCAGTCGGACAACTCCGTCAAGCAGGCCGTCGCGCTCAACAGCGCGCTGACCAAGGCCGGCTTCAAGCCGGTCGTCAAGCAGGTCGACAAGACGTCCTTCTACAGCCAGATCGGCCAGCTGGACAACAAGTACGACCTGTTCGCCGCGGGCTGGGGCCCGGACTGGCCGGCCGGTTACGCGGTCATCCAGCCCTGCTTCGACGGCAGCCAGATCGCCGACGGCGGTGTCAACTGGCCGCAGCTGAACGACACGGGCGTGAACAAGGCGATCGCCGCCGCCACGGTCGAGACGGACGCGAAGAAGGCCGCGAAGATGTGGGGCGACATCGACGAGCAGATCATGCAGCTCGCCGCGGTGGTTCCGGACTACAACCCGATCCGTAACTACTTCTACGGTTCCAAGGTCGGCGGCGTGATCTGGGACTCCGGCAACACCTGCATCGCCCTGGGCAAGGTCTTCGCCGCGAAGGCCTGATCCCGCTTCGGGGCGGCGGCCACCACCGCCGCCCCGGTTCCCCCCTTCCGTTTCGCTCCCCACACCCCGGCGACGGCGCCCCGTCCGGAAAGTCACGCCATGTTCCGTTTTCTAGTCCGCCGTGTCATCGGCGCACTTGTCATTCTGCTGATCATCAGCGCCGTCACCTTCATGCTCTACTACGCGCTCCCGCGTGACCCGGCCCGTATGGCGTGCGGCAAGGTGTGCACGCCGGAACTGCTGGCGCAGGTCCGGCACAACCTCGGGATGGCCGACCCGCTGCCGGTGCAGTACTGGCACTGGCTGGAGGGCCTCTTCCTGGGCCGCGACTACGGCGGTCTCGGCAACTGCAACGCGCCCTGCCTGGGCTTCTCCTTCACCAACCGCGAGCCGGTCCTCGGCACGATCCTGGACCGCATGCCGCTCACCATCTCGCTCGCGCTGGGCGCCTCGTTCTTCTTCCTGATCATCGGCGTCGGCACCGGCATGATCGCCGCCGTCAAGCAGGGCAAGGCGGCCGACAAGATCGCCAGCTCGTTCTCGCTGATCGGCTCCTCGCTGCAGATCTACTTCGTCGGCTACATCGCCATGTTCTTCCTGGTGCAGCAGCTCGGCATCCTCGACCAGCCGTCGTACACGCCGTTCACCGAGAACCCGGTCAAGTGGGCCTCGGGTCTGCTGCTGCCGTGGCTGGTGCTGTCCATCATCTTCACCGCCAACTACACCCGTATGACGCGCTCCCAGCTGGTGGAGCAGCTCAGCGAGGACTACGTGCGCACCGCGCGGGCCAAGGGTCTGTCCCGGCGCTCGGTGTTCTTCCGCTTCGCCTGGCGCGGTGCGATGGGCCCGATCGTCACGATCTTCGGCATCGACATGGGCACCCTGATCGGCGGTGCCATCATCACCGAGTACGTCTTCAGCCTCCAGGGCATCGGCCGGCTCTCGCTCACCGCGGTGGACGCCAACGACCTGCCGATGCTGCTCGGCGTGACCCTGGTGGCGTCGGCGGCGATCGTCTTCTTCAACATCATCGTGGACGCCGTCTACGCCATGATCGACCCGCGGATCCGGCTCGCCTGACCTCCGCCCACCCCCGACCCCCCGCATCACCCCCCAGGAGCGTCACCGTGACGAGCACCGAACAGCAGCCGTTCCTCTCCATCAAGGACCTGAAGGTCCACTTCTCCACCGAGGACGGCATCGTCAAGGCCGTCGACGGGCTCAGCTTCGACCTCGCCAAGGGCCAGACGCTCGGCATCGTGGGCGAGTCCGGCTCGGGCAAGTCCGTCACCAACCTGACGATCCTGGGTCTGCACGACCGCGACCGGACCGCGATCGACGGCGAGATCCTGCTCGACGGCCAGGAGCTGCTCACCGCCCGGCAGTCGGAACTGGAGCGGCTGCGCGGCAACAAGATGTCCATGATCTTCCAGGACGCGCTGGCCTCGCTGTCGCCGTACCACACCATCGGCACGCAGATCGCGGAGACCTACCGCAAGCACACCGGCGCCTCCAAGAAGGAGGCCCGGGCGCGGGCCATCGAGATGCTCAGGCGGGTCGGCATCCCCCAGCCGGACGTGCGCGTCGACGACTACCCGCACCAGTTCTCCGGCGGTATGCGCCAGCGCGCGATGATCGCCATGGCGCTGGTCTGCGACCCCGAGCTGCTGATCGCCGACGAGCCGACCACGGCCCTCGACGTGACGGTCCAGGCCCAGATCATGGACCTGCTCAAGGACCTCCAGCAGGAGTTCGGCACCGCGATCATCTTCATCACCCACGACCTGGGCGTCATCGCCGACATCGCGGACGACGTGCTCGTGATGTACGGCGGCCGCTGTGTGGAACGCGGCACCAAGAAGGAGGTGCTGAGCACCCCGCAGCACCCCTACACCCTCGGTCTGCTCAACTCCATGCCGAGCCTCGACGGGCCGGTGGACGTGCCGCTGTCGCCGATTCCGGGCTCGCCGCCGTCGCTGCTCAACCCGCCGTCCGGCTGCCGCTTCCACCCGCGCTGCTCCTTCGCCGAGAAGGTTTCGGGCGGGCGGTGCTCCAGCGAGCAGCCGGTGCTCGACGTGGTGGGCGGCCGGGGCTCGGCCTGCCACCTCACGCTGGAGCAGCGCCAGGAATTCTTCGCCGACTTCGCCGCATCCCGGCACAAGTGACGGACACGAGACGGGACTTCACTACCATGAGCAACACAAACCCCCTCCTGGACGTCTCCGGGCTGACCAAGCACTTCCCGATCAAGGGCGGCTTCCCGATCCGGCGGACCGTCGGCGCGGTGCAGGCCGTGGACGGCCTCGACTTCCAGGTCGCCGAGGGTGAGAGCCTGGGCCTGGTCGGCGAGTCGGGCTGCGGCAAGTCGACCACGGGCCGGCTCATCACCCGGCTCCTGGAGCCGACGGGCGGCAAGGTCGTCTACCGCGGCCAGGACATCACGCACGCCGGCCGCAGGCAGCTCGCGCCGGTGCGGTCCGAGATCCAGATGATCTTCCAGGACCCGTACGCCTCGCTGAACCCGCGGCAGACGGTCGGCAAGATCATCTCCGGCCCGATGGAGATCAACGACATCAACCCGGCCGGCGGCCGCGAGAACCGCGTCCGTGAGCTGCTGGAGATCGTCGGTCTCAACCCCGAGCACTTCAACCGCTTCCCGCACGAGTTCTCCGGCGGCCAGCGTCAGCGCATCGGTGTCGCCCGCGCGCTCGCCCTGGAGCCGAAGCTGATCGTCGCGGACGAGCCGGTCTCGGCCTTGGACGTCTCCATCCAGGCGCAGGTGGTGAACCTGCTGCAGAAGGTCCAGCAGGAACTGGGCATCGCGTTCGTCTTCATCGCGCACGACCTGGCGATCGTCCGGCACTTCTCGCAGCGCGTCGCGGTCATGTACCTCGGTAAGATCGTCGAGATCGCCGACCGCGAGGACCTGTACGGCAACCCGCGCCACCCCTACACGCGGGCCCTGCTCTCCGCCGTGCCCGAGGCCACGGTGGACGAGGTCCCGCGCGAGCGCATCCGCCTGGCCGGCGACGTCCCGTCCCCCATCAACCCGCCCTCCGGCTGCCGCTTCCGCACCCGCTGCTGGAAGGCGACGGAGAAGTGTGCGACGGAGGCCCCGCCGCTGGTCCAGGTCGAGGGCAACAAGCCCGGTCACCTGACCGCCTGCCACTACCCGGAGACGGCGGACACCGTTCCGGCCCCCCGCCTCTCCAAGGACCCCGAGACGGCGGCCTGACACACCCCTTTCCGTCGGCCGTCGCCTGCGGAACGGACTTTCACCGGCCCATTGACCCGAGCCCATGATCGTCCGGTTCCAGGGGACGGAGGCCCGCACCTCCCCAGGTGCGGGCCTTCGCTGTGTCACCGGGTCCGCCGGGCCGACCGGACGTCGCCCGGAGTTCGGAGTTCGGAAGGCGGCAAGAAGACGGCCGATCTCGCCGTGCGGCTCATCCTCGTATGGCAAACTGCCGCGGTGGTCGATCATTCGTTCGCCGATCTTTCGCTTGCCGCCCTGTACGACAGCCTCTCCCCGTGGGGGCCGGGTGACGACTTCTATCTGGGCCTGGTGAAGTCGGCAGGGTCCGTGCTGGACGTGGGCTGCGGCACGGGGCAGCTGCTCAGGCGGGCGCACGAGAGCGGCCACCCCGGGCGGCTGACGGGCCTCGATCCGGCCGCCGCCATGCTCGTACAGGCGCGACGGAACGCCCCCGCCGTGGAGTGGGTTCTCGGGGACCTGAGAACCCGCCTGTGGGCCGGTGAGTTCGAACTGGTCGTCATGACCGGGCACGCCTTCCAAGTACTCGTGTCCGACGAGGAGTTGCGCACCTGCCTGCGCGCCGTGCGGTCGGCGCTCGCCGACGGCGGGCGGTTCGTGTTCGAGACGCGCAACCCGGCCGCCCGCGCCTGGGAGACATGGACGCCGGCCCGGGTTCGGGAGGTCCCGGCCGCCGACGGCACGACCGTACGCGTGTGGCACGAGGTCTGGGGGACGCCCGTCGGGGGCCGGGTGACGTTCACGGAGACCTACGAGGGCGACTCCTGGGACCGGCCGAGGGTCAGTACGACAACGTTGCGGTTCCTGGACACCGAGGCCCTCTCCGGCTTCCTCGCGGAGGCCGGACTGGAGGTCGTCGAGCAGTACGGCGACTGGGAGCGGGGGCCGGTGACCCCCGCCGGCCCGGAAATCATCACCGTGGCCCGGCGGTCCCGTTAGGACCTGCCCGGCGGATCATGCCGACGTCGCGGGGTCTGACACGCCGATCTGCGGCGTTGTCGTCGGTTGCCGGCTCCCCCAAGTTCTCGGCTCCGCTCGAACAGGGGGACCCCCATCACGTCGGCGCCCTCCTCCGCCTTGCAGCTCGACGCTCCCCCAAGCTCTCGACTGCGCTCGAGCAGGGGGACCCCCATGACCCCGCTCACCTGCGCCGAGAAGGTGCCGTTGCCTGGAACCGGCCTGATCCGCCGGACAGACCCTAGCCCTCGCCCTCCTCCAGCGCCGCCAGCGCCGGGTCCAGGACGATGTCCTCCTCGCGGGCCTCGATCGTCGGCTCCTCCGGGAAGTGGCACGCCGTCAGGTGGCCCGCACGGTTGCCGGAGATCCGGATCAGCGGGGGCTCCTCGGTCGCGCACTTGTCCTGGGCCTTCCAGCAGCGGGTCCGGAAGCGGCAGCCGGAGGGCGGGGAGATGGGTGACGGGACATCGCCGGCCAGGCGGATGCGCTCGCGCCCTGCCGAATCGGTGTCCGTGAGGTTCACCTCGGGCACTGCGGAGAGCAGCGCGTGGGTGTAGGGGTGGCGGGGGCGGGTGTAGATGGAGTCGCGGTCGCCCACCTCGATGATCTTGCCGAGGTACATCACCGCCACGCGATGCGAGAAGTGGCGGACCACCGCCAGGTCATGGGCGATGAAGAGGAACGCGATGCCCAGTTCCTTCTGGACCTCCTGGAGGAGATTCACCACTTGTGCCTGGATGGAGACGTCCAGGGCCGACACCGGCTCGTCCGCGACGATCAGCTTCGGCTCCAGGGCCAATGCCCGTGCCACGCCGATGCGTTGCCGCTGACCGCCGGAGAACTCGTGCGGGAAACGATTGAAGTGCTCGGGGTTCAGGCCGACGATCTCCAGCAGCTCGCGGACCCGCTTCTCCCTCCCGCCCTCCGGATCGATCCCGTTGATCTCCATCGGCCCCGAGATGATCTTGCCCACCGTCTGTCGCGGGTTCAGCGACGAATACGGGTCCTGGAAGATCATCTGGATCTCGGAGCGGATCGGCGCCAGCTGCTTGCGCGAGGCGCGGCTGATGTCCTGGCCGCGATACGCGATCTTCCCGCTCGTCGGTTCCAGGAGGCGGGTGATCAGCCGGCCGGTCGTCGACTTGCCGCAGCCCGACTCCCCCACCAGGCCGAAACTCTCCCCGACGTGCACGGTCAGGTCGATGCCGTCGACGGCCTGGACGTGACCGACCGTCCGCCGGATCGGAAAGCCGCCCTTGACCGGGAAGTGCTTGGTCAGGGCCGAGACTTCGAGCAGCGGTTCCCCGTCGACGCCGCCGGCCGACTCGCGCGGGGCGGGGAGGACCAGGTCCTCTGTCATGCGTGTCCTCCTGGCCCTAGCCCAGCCTGGGCTTGATCTCGTCGATGAAGATGGTCCGCTTCTGCTCGCCCGTGAGATGACAGGCGGAAGCCCGATCGGGGGCCAGCAGCGGGCGTTCGTTGACACAGCGTCCGGCGCCCTGGACCCGGTCCTGGAAGGGGCAGCGGGGGTGGAAGCGGCAGCCGGACGGCGGGGTGAGGAGCGAGGGCGGGGCGCCCGGGATCGGGGTGAGCGGGGCATCGAGGTCGGAGTCGAGGCGGGGCATCGAGTTCAGCAGGCCCCAGGTATACGGGTGTTGCGGCGAGCGCAGCACCTCGTCCGTCGTACCGCGCTCCACCGCACTGCCCGCGTACATGACCATGATGTCGTCGGCCATGTCGGCGATCACGCCGAGGTCGTGGGTGATGAAGATGATCCCGGAGCCGAACTCCTGCTGGAGGTCCTTCAGAAGGTCGAGGATCTGGGCCTGGACCGTCACGTCCAGGGCCGTGGTCGGCTCGTCCGCGATCAGCAGATCGGGGTCGCAGACCAGCGCCATGGCGATCATCGCGCGCTGGCGCATACCGCCCGAGAACTGGTGCGGGTAGTCCTTCGCCCGCTCCTTCGGATTGGGGATGCCCACCTTGCCGAGCATCTCCACCGCGCGCTCCCAGGCCGCCCGTTTGGATGCGCCGTTGTGCTTCATGAACGGCTCGGCGATCTGACGGCCCACGGTGTAGTAGGGGGAGAGCGCGGTCAGCGGGTCCTGGAAGATCATGGCGACCTTGTTGCCGCGCAGCCGCTCCAGCTCCGACTCCCGGGCGGTGGTCAACTCCTGCCCCTCCAGCAGGATTTCGCCCTCGACCGTGGTGAACATGGGGTTGTTCAGGCCCAGGATGGTCAGGTTCGTCACCGACTTCCCCGAGCCCGACTCCCCCACGATCCCCAGGGTCCTGCCGCGTTGCACGTCGAAGGAGAGCCCGTCCACGGCCCGTACGATGCCGTCCTCGGTCTTGAAGCTGACGTGCAGGTCCCGCACCGACAGCAGGGGACCCGCGCCGGCCGGGACGGGGGCGCCGGCCTCCTTGGTCAGAGTGGTCACGAGAGTGCTCCTAAAACGGCCGCAACGGCCTAGGCCAGCCGCACGCGCGGGTCGATGAAGGCGTAGCAGGCGTCGACGATGATGTTGAAGAGCAGGATCATGGTCGCGGAGAACAGCATCACGCCGAGCAGCAGCGGCAGGTCGCTGAAGAACACGGACAGCACCGCCAGTTGGCCGAGGCCCGGCAGGCTGAAGGTGTACTCGGTGATGATGGCGCCGCCGAGCAGGGCTCCGAGGTCGATGCCGAAGATGGTGACGATGGGGATCAGCGAGCCGCGCCAGGCGTAGCGGAAGAAGACGTACCGCCGGGACATGCCCTTGGCGCGGGCGGTGCGTACGTGTTCCTCCTGGAGCTGTTCGATCATCGATGAGCGCGCCATACGGGTGTACTGCGCGGCGAAGATCGTGGACAGGACCACCCAGGGGATGATCAGGCCCGTGAACCAGGTGACCGGGTTCGCGGTGAAGTTGTTGTAGGCGGGTTTGTCGAACCAGTGGGTCTGGTAGACGAGGATCGCCAGGGCGAGCGGACCGAGGAAGTAGATCTGCATCGAACTGAGCACCATCGCCCCGGCCGTGGCCGCCTTGTCGATGAGCGTGCCTCGCCGCCAGGCGGCGAGCAGGCCGCTGCCGAGGCCGACGAGCAGGAAGCAGAACGCGCCGCCGAGGGTGAGCGAGACGGTGGTGGGCAGCCGGTCCATCAGCGTGCTCCACACCTGTTCGTTGGTGTGGTACGAGTACCCGAAGCAGGGCGCCGGGCAGGGACCCTGGGCGAACTGGTCACTGCCCATCACGAGGTTGTGCAGGAAGATCCAGTACTGCTCCGGGATGGACTTGTCGAGGCCGAGCACATGGTGGATGTTGGCGAGGCTGTCCGGGTTGCAGGTCTTGCCGCACATCAGCAGCGCCGGGTCGCGCGGCATCCCGAAGAACAGCAGGAACGTGACGATGCTCAGCAGGAAGAGAATGACGACGGCACCGAGAAACCGGCGGACGAGGAAGCGCAGCATGACAGGGGCAGCTCTCTGACGTCGGCGGGCCGACCGGTACCCGGCGCTCCCCCCTCACTGGGGCGACGCACCGGGTACCGGGCCGGGACGGTTACTTGATGTAGAGGCGACGCGGGTCGATGCCGCCGATCACGTCGTCGTAGACCAGGCCGCCGACCTTGGAACCGGCGATCTGGGTCTGCTTGTAGTACGCCGTCGGGACGACGTTGACGACGTCCTTCACGAGGTACTGGTCGAGCTTCTCCCACTCGGCCGCGGACTTCACCGGGTCGGTGATCTGGTTGATGCGGTCGATCTCGCTGTTGACCTTGGGGTCGTTGACCTGCGAGTAGTTCTGCGCGCCGTCGGCGATCACGCGGCCGTCGTACAGCGGCGGGAGCACGGTCGAGGGGGACGGCCAGTCAGCGCCCCACGCGGTGTGGAAGATGTCGTAGTTGTTGTTCAGCTTGGAGACCTGGTCGTAGTAGGTCTCGGCCGGGATCTCCTGGCGCTGGACGTTGAAGCCGGCCTTCTTCAGGCCCGCCGCCATGGCGGTGGAGTACTGCTGGCCCTCGGGGGTGTTGATGTATCCGAAGGTCAGCTTCATGTTGAGCTTGCCGGCCTTCTTCAGCAGCTCACGGGCCTTGTCCGGGTCACCGGCGGGCTTCTTCTTCTTGCCCCACGGGTCGAAGGCCGCGTCGTAGCCGCTGACGGTCGGGGAGATCAGGCCGCCGGCGACCTCCATGGCGTCGGTGCCGCCGAAGGCGCGGACGAACGGCGTGATGGGCAGGGCGTAGGCGATGGCCTCGCGGACCGTCTTGTCCTTCAGCGCCGGGTGGCTCATGTTGATGTTCATCTGGCCCACGTACGGCTGGTAGCCGGAGACCGTGCGGGACTTGAGTTTCGGGTCCTTGAGGACGTTGGACAGGTTGCCCGCGTCCACCTGGTTGTTGAAGCTGACGCCGGTCTGGTCGGCACCGCTGTCGGCGAGCAGCGCCTTGGTGGAGGTTTCGAACTGCTGGTTGAAGGTGATGTTGAACTGGTCCACGTACTGGTGGCGGATCGGGTCCGTCTTCGGGTCCCAGTTGGTGTTCTTCACCAGCACCATCGACTTGCCGGACTTGAACGACTGGACCTTGTACGGGCCGCTGACCACCGGTGCCTTGTCGTACTTCTCCTTGGTGTCGCCCTTCTCGGAGACGACCGCGTAGCCCGCCATGGCCAGCGCGTACGGCAGGTCGGGGTGGGCGGTCTTGAAGTGGAAGACGATCGTCTTGTCGTCCGGCGTCTCCAGGATGCTGCTGGGCAGGTGCTTGCCCTTGTACGGGCCGTCCTTGAGCAGCTTGCGGTAAGCGGTGCCCGGCGAGTCGGCAAACCACTGCTGGAGGTAGGTCGGGCCCTGGTTGATGAAGGACGCGAAGAGCCGCTCGAAGGTGTGCCGGAAGTCCTTGGACGTGATCGGCGAGCCGTCCTGGAACTTGATGCCGTCCTTCAGCGTGTACTTCCAGGTCTTGCCGCCGTCCGTGGTGGTACCGGAGTCGGTGGCGAGGTCACCGACGACCTCGTGCTTCGCGCCGTCGTCGCTGGTCGCCTTGTAGCCGGTGAGGCCTCTGTGGAGCAGCGTGGCCAGGGAGCCCTCGTCGGACACATAGATCTGGGCCGGGTCGAGGTGGGCGTAGGTGTCGCGCTGCAGTACTTCCATGGTGCCGCCGGTCTTGGCGCCGGGCACGTCGGCCGCCGGTCCGGTGGAGTCCGCCGTGCTGCCGAACTTGATCGACGCCTGCTGGCGCTTGGCGTTCTGCTGATCCTTCTTGTCGTTGCCACCGCTGTCGCTGCCGCCCTTGCTGCAACCGGTGAGCACAAGAGCTCCGGCCGCGAGCACGGAGAGTGCGCCGTAGACGTGGCGTCCGCCCCTACTCATCACTCAGTTTCCCACCCATCTTGTGTGTCACCGGTGCCCCGTCTGCCACCAGTGCGGAAGAACTGCCGTGGAGGAATGTGCAAGTGCCCGGTCAGCGGGCGGTCTTGGGGTCGAAGGCGTCCCTGACCGAATCCCCGAGCAGGTTGAACGCGACGATGAAGATGATCATCGAGATGCCCGGGAAGAACATGTAGGTGATGTCGTTCTGCATCACCAGTTCGGTCGACGCCTTGGAGAACATCTGCCCCCAGTCCGGCGTCGGTTCGACGATGCCCACGCCCAGGAAGGACAGACCGGCCTCGGCGGTCACGAAGCTGGGCAGCAGATACGTCGACTGCACCAGGAGCGGTGTGACGACGTTCGGCAGGATCTCCTTGCGGATGATCCGCCAGGGCGAGGCGCCGCTCACCTTGGCCGCCTCGATGAACTCCCGTTCACGCAGGGCGAGTGAGGTGCCGCGCAGGATGCGGGCCAGGCTCATCCAGCCGAGGAACCACTGGACGAGGATGAGCGCGACCACGCGCACATAAGTCGGCGTCTCGTCGCGCGGGCTGACGAACAGTGAGACCACGACGGGCATGCTGGCGATGAAGAACAGCTGCGCCGGGAAGGCGAGCAGGAAGTCGATGACCCGGCCGATGAAGAAGTCGGTCCTGCCGCCGAGATAGCCGGCCGCGACGCCGAGCAGGATGCCGGTCACGACGACCGCGATCGTGACGGCGACCGAGATCATCAGCGAGGTGCGGATGCCGTAGATGAGCTTGGTGAAGACGTCGTAGCCGTTGCCGGGTTCGAGGCCGAACCAGAACTCGCCGCTGATGCCGCCGTTGGGCTGGACCGGCACGCCGGCGCTGTCGAAGAGTTCGGGGCGTTCGTCCGCGTACACCGTGTACGGGTCCTTGCCGTACAGCTTGGAGATCAGCGGCGCGAGCAGCCCGACCAGGAAGAAGAAACCCACGACGTAGGCCGAGATCACGCCCGTACGGTCGCGCTTGAAGCGGATCCACATCAGCTGGCCGGGGGACCGGCCTTCGAGTTTGACGGCCTCGGGCTGCGGCTGCGGCCCTGAGTCGCCACCGACGGCCACCGCTGTCCCGCCGCCCTCAATGTCGATAGGACTTGTCACTGTTCGTCCGTTTCACAGGTATGGGTGTGAGAGGCGTCCAGGTACTCCGAGACACGCGAATCCGCAGTGGGACGCGCGTAGTCGAGCGGCCGCACTGAGCGGTCGCGGGATTCTCAGATCTGGTCGCCGGACGAACGGCTGGAATAACCGCGCATGGGGGTTCCTCCTCATGACGTCACGTGTTCACCATCGGGAGGGGGTTACCGTCCGCATCCTCCGACACCCCTGACGGAGGGTCAGACACCCCCTGGTGCTCGTGAGTCGGCGCTGTCCCCACAGCGCGTGACCCATTGACCCGAGCGCTACGCGGCTAACTATCTGCCATGGGCCGACTACCGACCACCGTTCTTAAATCTCAATTCAGTCACAGCTCACGCGTAGAACTTCCAAAATCTGGACAAACGGTTCGACCGAAGAAGGCCGCGAAACGGACGTGTTACATGGCTATCGGGCAGGGATCTCCGCATTACGGACATCCGCCGCCTGAAAAATGGCTTGCAAAAAGCCCGGGTGCCCCCACCATGGGGACACCCGGGCTCATGCCGTGAGTTGCGCGGTGTGACTGCCGCGCCGGGCGGGTCAGCCGTGCTTGGCGCGGCTCGCGGTGCGGGCGCGGTCCCGCTGGTCGAGCACGACCTTGCGGATGCGGACCGCCTCCGGGGTCACCTCGACGCACTCGTCGTCGCGGCAGAACTCCAGCGACTGCTCCAGGGAGAGCTTGCGCGGCGGGACGATCGCCTCGAACGAGTCGGCCGAGGACGACCGCATGTTCGTGAGCTTCTTCTCCTTGGTGATGTTGACGTCCATGTCGTCGGAGCGGGAGTTCTCGCCGACGATCATGCCCTCGTACACCTCGGTGCCCGGATCCGTGAACAGCACGCCGCGCTCCTGGAGGTTCGTCATCGCGAAGGCGGTGACGGCACCGGCGCGGTCGGCGACCAGGGAGCCGTTGTTGCGGGTCTGGAGCGTGCCGAACCAGGGCTCGAAGCCCTCGTGGATGGAGTGGCCGATGCCGGTGCCGCGGGTCTGGGTGAGGAACTCGGTACGGAAACCGATCAGACCGCGGGACGGCACGACGAACTCCATGCGGACCCAGCCGGAGCCGTGGTTGGACATGTTGTCCATCCGGCCCTTGCGGACACCCATGAGCTGCGTGACCGCGCCCATGTGCTCCTCGGGCACGTCGATCGTCATGCGCTCGACCGGCTCGTACGTCTTGCCGTCGACGTCCTTCGTGACGACCTGCGGCTTGCCGATGGTCAGCTCGAAGCCCTCGCGGCGCATCTGCTCGACCAGGATGGCGAGCGCCAGCTCACCACGGCCCTGGACCTCCCAGGCGTCCGGACGCTCGGTGTCGAGCACGCGGAGGGAGACGTTACCGACCAGCTCGCGGTCGAGGCGGTCCTTGACCTGGCGGGCGGTGACCTTGCGGTCCTTGACCACCGCCTTCGCGTCGGCGCCCTTGCCGGTGCCACCGCGGCCGACCAGGGGAGAGGTGTTCGTACCGATGACCATCGAGATCGCCGGCTCGTCGACCGTGATCAGCGGGAGCGGAATCGGGTTCTCGGTGTCGGCGAGGGTCTCACCGATCATGATGTCGGCGATACCGGCGACGGCGCAGATGTCACCCGGGCCGGCCTTCTCGGCGGGCTTGCGGGTGAGGGCCTCGGTCATCATCAGCTCGCTGATGCGCACGTTGCTGACCGAGCCGTCGCGCTTGATCCAGGCCACGGTCTGGCCCTTGCGCAGCTCGCCCTGCTCGACGCGGAGCAGCGCGATACGGCCGAGGAAGTTGTCGGCGTCCAGGTTGGTGACGTGGGCCTGGAGCGGGGCGGCCTCGTCGTAGTTCGGGGCCGGGATGTGCTCCAGGATCGTGGAGAAGAACGGCTCCAGGCTGGTGGAGTCGGCCGGGACCGTGCCGTTCTCCGGCTTGGTCAGCGAGGCGATGCCGTCACGGCCACAGGCGTAGACGATCGGGAACTCGATCTGCTCCTCGTCCGCGTCCAGGTCGAGGAAGAGGTCATAGGTCTCGTTGACGACCTCGTCGATACGGGAGTCCGGGCGGTCCGTCTTGTTGATGCACAGGATGACGGGCAGGCGCTGCTGGAGCGCCTTGCGCAGCACGAACCGGGTCTGCGGCAGCGGGCCCTCGGATGCGTCGACGAGCAGGACGACGCCGTCGACCATCGACAGACCGCGCTCGACCTCGCCGCCGAAGTCGGCGTGGCCGGGGGTGTCGATGATGTTGATGGTGATCGGCTCGCCGCCGTCCTTGGGGTGGTACTTCACCGCCGTGTTCTTGGCGAGGATCGTGATGCCCTTCTCACGCTCCAGGTCGTTCGAGTCCATGACCCGGTCGTCGACCTGCTCGAGCTGGTGGGCGGCGAAGGCACCGGCCTGCTTCAGCATGCCGTCGACGATGGTCGTCTTGCCGTGGTCGACGTGGGCGACGATGGCGACGTTGCGGATGTCGTGGCGCGTGGCCATGGTGTGGCGTTCTCCCGGGGTGTGAGGAAGGCCTGTGCGTACGTCCGTGTGACGCGGGCCCTGCCGGGCTTGACACGCCACGGCCTCACCCCATGTTACGTGGCCCGGCGGGAAGCAGCCTCCGCAGGGCCACTGGAGATCACTTCGCCGAGGGGCTCGGGGAGATTTTCACACCCTTCTTCAGGAAGCCCATGTCCTCGTAGACGGGGGTCTGGAAACCGAAGGCACCCGCGTTGACCAGGTCTTTCCTCACTCCGATGAGCTGGGGGCGCTGATAGAGCGGGAGGGAGCCGGCTGCCGCCCAGATGCGGGAGTCGGCCTTGCGGAGCAGGTCGTCGGACTCGCCTTCGTCCAGCGTGGCCACGGCCTGGTCGAAGAGCTGGTCGACCTGGTCGGTGCCGACGCGGGTGTAGTTCTGCTCGACGCTCACGGAGCCGTCCGCGGCCGGGACCGGCTTGGCGTAGATGGGCCGGGCGTCGGTGGCGGGGAAGGCGGAGGACGGCCAGGAGTAGAGCGCGAGGTCGTACTGGCCGGCGGCGATGTGATCCTTGAAATAGCTCTCGTCCGGGACCGCGGTGATCTCGGTGCGGATCCCGACCTTGTCCAGCATCACCGAGATCCGGTCGGCGACGGTTCGGAGGCTGTCCGAGCCGGGACCCGTGGGGAGCACGAAGCGGAGCGTGAGCGCCTTGCCGTCCTTGGCGAGCGGTCCGGCCGCGGCGCCCGCCGGGGCGGCGGTGCCCTTGGGCGCGTACGCGCCGGGCGCGCCGCCCTGCTGCAGGTGGTTGCCCGTGTACTGCCGGCCGTCCTGCGCGAGGTGCCTGCCGCCGTCGTCACCGGTCGACTCGCGGTGCTTGTTCTTGCGGTCCTTGGGATTGTCCTTGTCGTCCTCGCCGACGATGAAGGTGCCGTCGTCGCCGCCGTCGGACTCGTCGGCCTTGGTGGCCTGCGGCCCGGCCGCCTTCTCGGGCTTCGTCTGCTCCTTGACCGGCCCGCCCGGCACCCAGCCGGCGTCCGCGAGCAGTGCCTGCGCCGCCGCCGTGTCCTGACCGCCCAGGGCGCCGCTGTTGTCGGCGTAGGCGGCCTGGCCGGAGAGGGCGAGGTGGCTGCCGACGGGGACCGCGGGCAGGCCGAGCGGGGTCAGGACGAGCTTGGCGAGCTCCGTACGGTCGAGGGCACGGGCGACGGCGCGGCGCACCCGCTCGTCGGCGAGCGGTCCGCCGGAGCCGTTGAGGGCGAGCTGGGTGTAGGCGGGTTCCAGGGACGTGCGGACCTCGACGGCCTGCAGCTCGTCCTGCTGGGCGGGCACCTTGTCCCGGCCGGCCGGGGTGATGCGCTCGGCCTCGGAGGTGTCGAGGTCGGCGAGGTCCACCGTGCCGTCGGCCAGCGCGGCGACCCGCTGGTCCTGGGGCACGGCGTGCAGCACGATCCCGGACAGTTTCGTGGGGTGGCCCCACCACCGCGGGTTGCGGGCGAGGACGATGTCCTTCTTGGCGGTGTCGACCTTCTCGACCCTGAAGGGACCGGCGGTGACCTTGAGCTGGCGGCGCGCCCCATCGTTGAAGGCGTCCGGGGTGCCCATGACGTCCTTGGGGTACAGCGGGGAGAACAGCGACTTCCAGTCGGCGTAGGGGCGGCTGAAGGTGACCCGGACCTCCAGGTCGTTGGCGCCGCGTTCGATCTTTTCGATGCGGTCGTAGCCGGCGTTCCTGGCGGTCCAGTAGCCGGAGTCCGTGCCGGACAGGGCGCGCCACTGGGCGGCGAAGTCGGCGGCGCCGATCTCCCGGCCGTCGCTCCAGACGGCCTGCTGGTTGAGCTTGTACAGGACGACCTGGCGTGGCTCGGTCTCGATGACCTTGGCGGACTCCAGGTAGTCGGGGTTACGGACCGGGCGTCCGTTCTGGTCGAGGCGGAACATCGAGGGCAGGACGGCCTGGGCCACCCGCGTGGTGCCCGCGTCGGCGTCGGCCTGGAAGGTGTTGAGGGTCTGCGGCACGGTGTCCACGGCCCAGCGCAGGGTGCCGCCGTCGGCGACCAGGTTCCGGGCGGCGGGGGCGATGTCCTGTCCGGCCAGCGGACGGCTCACCTGGTCGTCGTCGGAGCCGCAGCCGGCGAGGAGGGGCACCGCGAGCGCGCCGGCGGTGAGGAAGGCGACCGAGCGCATGACCGCGCGCAGTCCGACGCCGTCGTGGGACATCTGCTACCTCCGGGGAGCCCCGTGACACAGGTGTGGTCTGTTCACATTGGGCGTATTTTGGTGCTGATCAGATGTACGGACCCACTGAAGAGGAAAGGGTTCGCCTGCCGGGGGCGACACGGCGGCGGGGGCGCCCAAGCCCACCCGTGCGGCGCAACACGCGCCCCCGGCGCACACAGAGCGCGTGCGGGCGTGCGGCGGAGGCATGCAATCCGCCAATCGCTGCACATGGCTTCACATCAGCAGGTGTGACGCGCAACACTCGCAGGCGCATGAACGTTGCCGCCTTGGACCACGAGGTCCGCGGAAGTGAGGTCACGTCATGTCCGTGCACGACGACCTGACGTCAGTCCAGCGTTGCCTAGAGGACCTGTCCCGGTCCGTCGCGCGCCTGGAGCAGCAGCTCGGGAGCGGCGGTCTGGAGATGCGCCGCGTCCGCACCGACGCCGATCACCTGCGCGAGAGCGTGGCACTGCTGCGCGAGGCCGCACCCGGCCTCGGCCAGCCGCGGCGTCCCGATCTCGTGACCATCTCCGACACCCCGTACGACATCAGCCTGTGGACGGACTCGGACGACGAGGGTCTCGGCGCCCGCGACCGGCACGCCCCCTAGGAGCGCGGCCCGCAGGCCCCCCGTAACCCGAACCCGACCGGAGTCAAGAGTTGGCCACTGGTACGGAACCCAATATGAACAGCGGCGGCGTACGCACCGGTACGCGCGCCGCGATCGCCGCCCCGCATCTGCGGACCGACCGCTGGTGGCTGGCCCCGGCCGTCACCGCGGCCGGTCTGTTCGCCTTCGTCGTCTACTCGACCTGGCGGGCCTTCGCCAATGCGCACTACTACGCGGCGCCGTACGTCTCACCCTTCTACTCGCCGTGCCTGGCGGAGAACTGCCGGACCATGCGCGCGGGCCCGAACGCCGACCTGTTCGGCAGCTGGTGGGCGATCTCCCCGGCGATCATCATCCTGATCTTCCCGCTGGGCTTCCGCCTGACCTGCTACTACTACCGCAAGGCCTACTACCGCAGCTTCTGGGCGTCCCCGCCCGCCTGCGCGGTGGCCGAGCCGCACAAGAAGTACACCGGTGAGACCCGCTTCCCGCTGATCCTGCAGAACGTCCACCGGTACTTCTTCTACGCCGCGCTCCTGGTCGCCGGCGTGCTCACCTACGACACGGTGCTGGCCTTCCGCGACGAGCACTACCGCTGGGGCCACATGGGCCTGGGCACCCTCGTATTCCTGCTCAACATCGTGCTGATCTGGGCGTACACGATCTCCTGCCACTCCTGCCGGCACATCGTCGGCGGGAAGCTCAAGCACTTCTCGAAGCATCCCGTGCGCTACAAGGCGTGGCAGTTCGTCGGGAGGCTCAACGCCCGCCACATGCAGCTGGCCTGGGCGTCGCTGGTGAGCGTGGCGCTCGCCGACTTCTACGTCTATCTGGTCGCGTCCGGTGTCTTCGACGATCCGAGGTTCTTTTGATGTCCGTGGTGGACCGGCAGGAGTGGGACGTCGTCGTGGTCGGTGCCGGTGGCGCCGGGCTGCGTGCCGCGATCGAGGCGCGGGAGCGGGGCGCCCGTACGGCGGTGATCTGCAAGTCGCTGTTCGGCAAGGCGCACACGGTGATGGCCGAGGGCGGCATCGCGGCGGCGATGGCCAACGTCAACGAGCACGACAACTGGCAGGTCCACTTCCGCGACACCATGCGCGGCGGCAAGTTCCTCAACCAGTGGCGGATGGCCGAGCTGCACGCCAGGGAGGCGCCGGACCGGGTGTGGGAGCTGGAGACCTGGGGCGCCCTGTTCGACCGTACGAAGGACGGGAAGATCTCCCAGCGCAACTTCGGCGGCCACGAGTACCCGCGCCTCGCCCACGTCGGCGACCGGACGGGCCTTGAGCTGATCCGCACCCTCCAGCAGAAGATCGTCTCCCTCCAGCAGGAGGACCACCGCGAGACGGGTGACTACGAGTCCCGGCTCAAGGTCTTCCAGGAGTGCACGGTCACCCGGATCCTCAAAGACGACGCGTCCATCAGCGGCTCCGCCGCCGGGCGCGTCTCGGGGGTCTTCGCCTACGAGCGGGAATCCGGCCGGTTCTTCGTCCTCGAAGCACCCGCCGTGGTGATCGCGACCGGCGGCATCGGCAAGTCCTTCAAGGTCACGTCGAACTCGTGGGAGTACACGGGCGACGGACACGCCCTCGCCCTGCTCGCCGGGGCGCCGCTGCTGAACATGGAGTTCGTCCAGTTCCACCCGACGGGCATGGTCTGGCCCCCGTCGGTGAAGGGCATCCTGGTCACCGAGTCCGTGCGCGGCGACGGCGGGGTGCTCAGGAACTCCGAGGGCAAGCGGTTCATGTTCGACTACGTCCCGGACGTCTTCAAGGAGAAGTACGCCGAGTCCGAGGCGGAGGGCGACCGCTGGTACGACGACCCGGACAACAACCGGCGTCCCCCTGAACTGCTCCCCCGCGACGAGGTGGCCCGTGCCATCAACTCCGAGGTGAAGGAGGGCCGCGGCTCCCCGCACGGCGGGGTCTTCCTCGACGTGTCGACGCGCATGCCCGCCGAGGTCGTCCGGCGCCGGCTGCCGTCGATGTACCACCAGTTCAAGGAGCTGGCGGACGTCGACATCACGGCGGAGGCCATGGAGGTCGGACCGACCTGCCACTACGTGATGGGCGGCATCGCGGTCGACTCCGACACCGCGGCGGCCCGGGGGGTGCCCGGACTGTACGCGGCCGGGGAGGTCGCGGGCGGTATGCACGGCTCGAACCGGCTCGGCGGCAACTCGCTCTCCGACCTGTTGGTGTTCGGGCGCCGGGCGGGCCGGCACGCGGCCGAGTACGCGGCGGGGCTCGGTGACGGACGGCCGCCGGTGGACGAGGTCCAGGTCGACGCGGCGGCCGCGGAGGCGCTGCGCCCGTTCTCGGCGGAGGGCCCGGCACCGGGCGAGGAGGCCGAGGAGGGCCGCCCGCCGGAGAACCCGTACACCCTCCACCAGGAACTCCAGCAGACCATGAACGACCTGGTCGGCATCATCCGCCGCGAGGCCGAGATGGCGCACGCCCTGGAGAAGCTGGGCGAGCTGCGCGTACGGGCGCGGCGGGCCGGGGTCGAGGGCCACCGCCAGTTCAACCCGGGCTGGCACCTCGCCCTCGACCTGCGGAACATGCTGCTGGTCAGCGAGTGCGTGGCGCGGGCGGCCCTGGAGCGCACGGAGTCGCGCGGCGGGCACACCCGCGAGGACCATCCGACGATGGAACGCGAGTGGCGCCGAGTCAATCTGCTGTGCCGGCTCGCCGACCCCACGGGCGGGCTGGCGGCGACCGACCCGGTCCGGGGCCAGATCCGCCTCACCCGCGAGACCACCGAACCCATCCGCCCGGACCTGCTCGCCCTCTTCGAGAAGGAGGAGCTGGTCAAGTACCTCGCCGAAGAGGAGCTCTACGAGTGAGCAGCTACGAGGCCCGCTTCAAGGTGTGGCGGGGTGACGTCGGGGGCGGCGGCCTGGAGGACTTCGAGGTCGAGGTCAACGACGGCGAGGTGGTACTCGACATCATCCACCGCCTCCAGGCCACCCAGGCGCCCGATCTCGCCGTGCGCTGGAACTGCAAGGCGGGCAAGTGCGGTTCGTGCTCGGCGGAGATCAACGGACGGCCGCGCCTGATGTGCATGACCCGCATGTCGGTCTTCACCCGCGACGAGACGATCACGGTCACGCCCCTGCGCACCTTCCCGGTGGTCCGCGACCTGGTGACGGACGTCGGCTTCAACTACCAGAAGGCCAGGGAGGTTCCGTCGTTCGTGCCGCCCGCCGGTCTCGGCCCCGGCGAGTACCGGATGATGCAGGAGGACGTGGACCGGTCGCAGGAGTTCCGCAAGTGCATCGAGTGCTTCCTGTGCCAGGACACCTGCCATGTGGTCCGTGACCACGAGGAGAACAAGAAGGCGTTCGCCGGGCCGCGCTTCCTGATGCGGGTGGCGGAGTTGGACATGCACCCGCTGGACTCGGCGGAGGAGACCGGCCTGGACCGCAAGAGCACGGCCCAGGACGAGCACGGCCTCGGCTACTGCAACATCACCAAGTGCTGCACGGAGGTGTGCCCCGAGGGGATCAAGATCACCGACAATGCGCTGATCCCCTTGAAGGAACGGGCCGTCGACCGCAAGTACGACCCGCTGGTGTGGCTGGGGTCGAAGATCAGGAGGCGGACTTCGTAGAGGTCAGCCCGGGGGTACGGCCGGGCCGGGACGCTGGGCCAGCATCTGAATGCCCAGGCTCCCCATGAACAGGAACCAGCCGACGAGCGGGACCACATCGAATTTCCCGGGGAACACGCCGAGGAACATCCACAGGGACATCCCGACCGCTCCGAGCAGTTGGCCGTACCCCCACAGCTTCGGCCGCAGGACGCGGCGCCGGCCGAACGGCGCCACCCAGCCGGTCGTGATGCCGGCGATGCCGAACACCGCCATCAGCGTCACGACCAGCACGGCCGCGACGACCAAGTACATGTGCATGACGGTCATCGTCCCACCGGGGTCGACGCCCGCGCCAGGTCGTACTCCGCGGTCCCGCGTATGGATTCCGTGTGGGAAAAGTCCCCGTCGAGCGGACGCGGCGGCCGCTGTCGTGTGCGGGGTCGTGTGCGGGTCACCGCACCCAGTCCTCCCTGTACGCCGTCCAGTCCGCCTCCGTGGCCGCGAAGTCCACGTACAGCGCCACGCCGAAGCGGGCGCGGTCCGCGTCCGTGCGGGACAGGCCCAGGCGCACGCCCCGTACGGCGGCCGTGACGGTCTCGGCGTGCGCCCAGTGGCCGAAGCGGTTCTCGTGGTAGAAGGGCAGGCCCATGAGGAGGTCGGTGGAGTCCGGGGTGACCTCCAGGGCGAGGCTGGTCTGCTGGGCGACATAGCCGCCGTACAGGCTGTCCAGCGGCTGCATGGTGTCGTACGACATGACGGCGATCTGGTCGACGCGGCGGGCGACCTGCCCGAAGTACGCCTGCGACCACCACTTGGGGTGGCCGGTGGTCGTGCCCCAGAAGGAGTGGAACGCGGGCAGCGGGTCGATCTGGTGAGCGGCGACCGAGAGCAGGGCGTCGCTCTCGCGGGTGACGCGGTGCAGGTCGTCGAGGAGGGAGAGGTAGTCCTGGTCGCCGGAGTGGAGGGGCTCCAGGTCGAAGTGGGCGCCCTCGAAGCCGGTGGCGAGGATCTGCCGGGTGGAGCGGACGACGGCGGCGCGGGTGGCGGCGCGTTCGAGCCGCAGGCCGTCCGGGGACTCGCTGGCCAGCTTGTCGCCCAGCCAGGCCTGGACGCGGATGCCGGGCAGCTCCCGGTGCACGGCCGCGATCAGCCAACGGGCCTTCGGGTAGTCCGACTCGGGGAGCGTGCCGTCGTGCTCCAGGGGGCCCGAGTGGACGTACAGGTCCCGGATGCCGGTGCCTCGCAGACGGCGGGCGAGGGCCTCGACGTCGGCGTCGTGCTTGCGGCCGTCGACCCAGGCGTGGCCCAGCCAGATCGCGTCCTTGTTCCTGGTGTACGTGCCGTCCGCCGGGTCGCCGGTGTAGTTCACGCGCAGGGCGGTCTCGGCGGCGAGGAGGGGCAGGAGGACGGCGAGGACCAGACCGAGGACCGTGCGCCTGGCCCACTTGAGCCGGGTGCGGCGCCGGCTCCGGGGGTCGGCGGGCGGCACGGCGTCCCGCGCTTCTTCCTCGGACACCTCTGCGGCCCGCGTTTCTTCCTCGGGCACTTCCGCGGCCCGCGCGGCTTCCTCCCCGGCGGCCTGTATCGGTCCCGTGTCCATTCCGTCCCCCCTGTCCCGTAGTCCCCCCGACGCATCCATCCCGGTCGCGGAGGCGCTTACCTGCCCATACGCTCCGAAATGTGACGTCACCCTCGACCCGTGGCCGGCCCAGGCATGCCAAGTCGCACATAGCCGTGCGGGTGGCCCACGCCCTGCTGGGCATCGTGGTCGGGGTCGGGTGGCTGGTGTTGCCGGGGATGACGATCAGGGCCGAAGATCCGGTTCCCGTGGCGGGGGCCGCCGCCGCGCCGGAGCAGGGCGGGACGACCGCCACCGATCTGATCCTGCCGATAGCGGTCGTGGTCGCGGCGCTGGTGCTGGCGGGGTACGGCTATGTACGGCGCACCCGGCGGGCCCGGAGCCGTACGACGCCCGGTCTGGTGTCCGAGCGGCCGCCCGCGCAGACGGCGCACGACTTCGAGCGGCAGGCTCGGGCCTCGCTGGTCGAGGCGGACGACAGTGTACGGACGAGCCGGGAGGAACTCGGGTTCACCGAGGCGCGGTTCGGGGCAGAGGCCGTAAAACCGTTCGCAAGTGCCCTGCGGGCGGCGCAGACCGAGCTGACGGCCGCGTTCGCGATACGGCGGCGGTACGAGCAGGGGGCACCAGGGGACGAGACGGCCCGGCGGCAGGCGCTGGTCGGGATCGTGGGGCGGTGCGCGGAGGCCGGGCGGCGGCTGGACGCGGAGGCGGCCGGGTTCGACCGACTGCGGGCGCTGGAGCAGGGGGTGGGTGCCGCGCTGGAGGTCGCGGAGAGGCGGTTCCGGGAGCTGGCCGGGCGGACGGGGGACGCACAGGCCGCACTGGCGGAGCTGGGCGAGCGGTACGTGCCGTCGGCCGCCGCGTCCGTCACCGGGTACGTCGAACAGGCCAAGGACCGGCTCGTGTTCGCCACGACCCATCTCAACCGGGCTCGCCAGTCGGCCGATTCGGGGGACGGCGAGCGGGCGGCCCGCGCTCTGCGCGCGGCCGAGGGCGCCGTGGCCCAGGCGGACGTCCTGGTGTCCGGGGTGGAGCGGCTGGCCGGGGAGCTGCGGGAGGCGGCGGGGCTGGTGCCGACCGCGCTGACGGGCGGGGAGGCGGAGATCGCCGAGGCGCGCAGGCGGCCCCCGCTCATTCCCGAGGGCGAGCTCCTGGCCCGCGTGGCCCACGCCGACGTCGCCCTGGCCGCCGTAAGGGAGGAGCTGACCCGTGGGCGGCCCTACGACCCGTTGGACGCCCTGCGACGGATCACCCGCGCCGTCGGACTGCTCGGAGTGGGACGCGCCGGTGTCGTGCCCGTGGCCGCCCGGCTGGCCGCCCGCAGCGCCGTGTCCGCCGCGGGGGACTTCGTCTCCACGCACCGGGCGGCGGTGGGGGCGGAGGCCCGCACGCGCCTGGCGGAGGCGGAGCGGCTGCTCGCCGAGGAACCCGCCGAGTACGCCGTCGCCGACGGCCTCGCCCAGGAGGCCCGGGAGCTGGCGGAGCGGGACGTGCGGGCGCACGGGAATCCGTACGACGGCGCCGCCGACCACGCGAGCGGGCTGGCCGGGGCGGTCCTCGGCGGAATCCTGCTCGCCGAGGAACCCGACGGCGGCCCTCCGGCAAGCTTCGGCGGCCCCGAGACCCGCGACCGCCGCAGGCTCCCCCGGGAATAGCCGACCGCGCTCGCGACAGGAACCCCCAGCGAGTCACGACACCCCGAGACCCGCGACCGCGGAGGTGCCGCCGGTTGTCCTCAGAACAGGCTCAGCAACGCCTCCGCGGGGTCCGTCAGGCCGTTCTCGCCGTCTGGTAGGGGGAGTTCGAACCAGACCGTCTTGCCGCGCGGTGTGCGCCGGGAGCCCCAGGCCGCGCTGAGGAGGCCGACGAGCTGGAGGCCGCGGCCGCCCTCGTCCGTGTCTCGGGCACGGCGGCGGCGCGGCTGGACCAGGCCGGAGTCCCAGACCTCGCAGACCAGGGTGCGGTCCAGCAGGAGCCGGAGTCTGATCTCGCCCTCGCCGTAGCGCAGCGCGTTGGTCACCAGCTCGCTGACCAGCAGCTCCGTGGTGTCGACCAGCGGCTCCAGGCCCCAGCTGACCAGCTGGCCGCGGGCGTACTCGCGGGCGCGGCCCACACTGCGCGGCTCGCGCGGCAGCGCCCAGTCGCCGACGGAGTCGGCCGGCAGGCCCTGGACGCGGGCCATGAGCAGGGCGATGTCGTCCTCACCGTGGTGGGTGTCGAGGGTGTTGAGGACGTGGTCGCACACGTCCTCCAGGGGGCTGGTCGGGTCCGTGAGCGCTCCGACGAACGCCTGGAGGCCCTCGTCCAGAGGGTGGTCCCGGGATTCGACCAGGCCGTCCGTGTAGAGGGCCAGCAGGGCGCCCTCGGGGAGTTCGACCTCCACCTCCTCGAACGGTTCGCCGCCCACGCCGAGCGGCATGCCCGGGGGCACGTCCAGCATCAGCGCCGCCTCGCCCGGCTCCACCAGCACCGGCGGCAGATGGCCCGCGTTGGCGAACGTACAGCGTCTGGACACCGAGTCGTACACGGCGTACACGCACGTCGCCAGGTAGACCTCGGAGAGGTCCGCGTCGCGGGGCTGGCGGGCCGTGCGGGTCGACTGCTGGATGCCTCCGGGGGTGCCGAGGCCGCGCGCGATCTCGTCCAACGCCGAGAGCACTTCCGCCGGTTCCAGGTCGAGCAGCGCCAGCGTGCGGACGGCCGTGCGGAGTTCGCCCATCGCCACCGCCGCGCGCAGGCCGCGGCCCATGACGTCGCCCACCACCAACGCCGTGCGGTGGCCGGGTAGTTCGATCACGTCGAACCAGTCGCCGCCGACCTCCGTCGCGGCGTTGCCGGGCAGGTAGCGGCACGCGATGTCCAGGCCGGACGCCTCGGGGTCGCCCGGCGGGAGCAGGGACCGTTGCAGTATCAGCGCCCGCTCGTGCTCACGGCGGTACAGGCGGGCGTTGTCGATACAGACGGCGGCACGCGCGGCCAGCTCCACGGCGAGGTCCCGGTCGCGGTCGCCGAACGGCTCGCTGCCCTTGGTCCGGGCGAACTGGGCGAGTCCCACGACCGTGTCGTGGGCGACCATCGGAACGGCCAGCGTGGACTGGACGAGGCCGCCCTCCTCGGCGGGGACGTTGCGCGGGCGGGCGGTGCGCAGGGCGTCCGCACAGGGCGAGTTGAAGGGAAAGTGGTGGACCGCGCCGACGGCGACCGCTGATCCGCCGCCGACGAACGGCGCGTCGGAGACCGCGCTGGCGAAGGCGACGCGGCGCAGCTCCGCGCTGCCGTCGGCCAGGCCGGGCGGGGTCTCGTCGCCGGCCAGGAGTCCCTGGTAGAGGTCGACGGTGGCGATGTCGCAGAAGCCGGGGACGACGACGTCCAGGAGTTCGCGGGCCGTCGTCTCCAGGTCCAGGGAGTTGCCTATGCGGGCACCCGCCTCGTTCAGAAGGGCGAGATTCCGCCGCGCGGCCGCGGCCTCGCGGGCGGCCGCGCGACGGGCCGTGATGTCGGTGCCCAGCCAGGCGATGCCGATGGGGCGGCCGCTGCCGCTCTGCACGCGGTAGAGGTTGACGGACCAGTGCCGGCGCTCTTCGGAATCGGGCACGAAGCCCGTGACGTGCATGTCCGTGATGGAGTTGCCGGTCTCCAGGACCCGGCGCAGGGTGGCCTCGACCCGCTCCGCCTCGCCGCGCGGCAGGTAGTCGTGGACTCCCTTGCCCCGGTGGTCGTCCGGCGTACCGCCGAAGATGGACGCGAACCGCATGTTGGCGCGGCGGACCCGCAGGTCGGGGTCGATCAGCAGGAAGCCGAAAGGGGATTGACCGAAAATCGCCTGCGAGGCGGCGAGGTCGGTCTCGATGCGGCGCAGGGTGCGAACGTCGACCACGATGCAGACGGCGGCCCGGTCGCCCTCGACGGTCCGGGTCGGCATGACGTAGACCTCGGCGAGGCCTTCCTCCCCGCGCTGTCCGTCCTCCGTGTCCGGCATCCGGAAGGGGACGACCCCGGTCCACTCCCGCCCGTCGAGGATCTCGGCCATCTTGCGCTGGCCGCGCTCGCGCAGATCGGGGTCGATGAAGGCCTCGATGGGATCCATGCCGACGGCGCGTTCGGCGCGGATGCCGAAGAGCTGCTCGGCGCGCAGGCTCCACTGGTCGACGAGACCGCCGGGACTGATGGAGAAGGAGGCGACCTTGATGTAGTCGTACATGGAGCCGGGCGGACTGATCTGCCACATGGCGTCTCCGGCAGCCGCGGCAGAATCCCCTCCCTCCGCCCTCGCGCCGTCCGACGGGTCCTCGGACTCCGTGGCCTTCGCTGGTATCTCGCTCACGCGAACCGTCCCCTCCAGCTCACCGCGTCCGGCACCGGTCACCGGAAACGGCTGCCCGCAGTATCCAGCACTACGGGGCCGCACGACACGGTGTTCACGATCACAGCTCGGTCCAAACGGTTTTCGGACCGGGCCGCGACAACACTCCCAGTCTTCTAACCAGGGAACACGCCCTCGAATCACGTACTCCGGCAACAGCCGTCGGCCTGTGCCGTTCCGTGGACGGCGAGAGGGGGGCTGTACAGTGCGGGTGCCCGTTTCATCCCGGGACCGAGAGCTCGAACCACACCGTCTTCCCGTTGTCCCCGGGCCGGGTTCCCCAGCGGCGTGAGGAGCTGGCGACCAGTTGGAGGCCGCGGCCGCTCTCGTCCTCGGGACGGGCGACGCGCTCGTGCGGCGGGTCCGGGAGCGGGTCCGAGACCTCCACCAGCAGGGTGTCCCCGAGGCCGGAGGGGCGCACGAGACGAACACCGATGGGGCCGGTGGCATGCCGCAGGGAGTTGGTCACCAACTCGCTGACCAGCAGCGACGTCATGTCCGCGAGGCTTTCCAGCCCCCAGCCGCACAGCTGGTCACAGACCGCGGTGCGGGCGGTGCGCACGGCGCCGGGGTCCGCGGGAAAGGTCCACTTGGCGGAGTGGCCTTCGGTGTCGATCACGCCTGATCACTTCCCAGGCAAGCAAGCCCACTCATGTCCGGTTTCGTGGGGTTAATGGGCACATACCCGATATCCGGAAGGTGGTACCGCCAGGAAGGGCGCACTGTGGCACGAACGGCGTACGGGGACCTCGACGTACCCCCGATTCGCCCACATGCCCCTTACCGACCTTACCTACGCGCCTCTTACCGAGCGCCTCTCGCCGACGCGCCTCTCACCGACGGGCCTCGACCTGCCGTACGGCGGCGACGTCCTGGTCGAGCCAGTCCACGTCCCAGACCTCACCGGGGCCGAGCCAGCGCAGCGCGTCGTGGTCCTGGAGGGGCTTGGGGTCGGCGGAGCCGGGGCACAGCCGGGCGGCCCACACGTGCAGCACGTACGGAGGCTTCAGGGGCCACTCCCCCGGAACACGCTCGACGGCCTCGGCCTCCACGCCGAGTTCCTCGCGCAGCTCGCGCACCAGGGCGGCCTCAGGGGTCTCGCCGGGTTCGACCTTGCCGCCGGGCAGCTCCCAGCGGCCGGCGAGCTCGGGGGGCGCGCTGCGGCGCGCGGCGAGCAGCCGCGCGCCGTCGAACAGGGCGGCTCCCACCACCACGATCCGTTCCGTCATGCGGGGGAGCCTACGGGAGCGCGGTCGAGGTCAGTTGCGCGTACTGTCCCCGTTCTGGGCGATGCGCTCGACCCAGTACAGCTGCTTGTGTCCGCGGTCGTCGAGGCTGTCGGCGATCTTCTGGGCCTCGGCCCGGGTCGCGTACCTGCCCACGCGGTAGCGATTGCCGTTGTCGTCCTGCCGTATCACGAGCCAGGGAAGAGAGATCGTCCCTTCACTCATGGCGCCCCACCCCTCCGCTTCCCGTGGACCCGCACTCCGAGGAAACCGCAATCCGCATATGCCCGAGCGTACGCCTAACATTTACGCAGCGAACACGGCTTTTCACAAAGAGGTACGCAACCAGCCAGAACCCCGGGGGCGCACGATGCCGAATGCGCCGTCCGCGCGCCCCGGTGCGTCCGGTCGGCGGCATGCCGAGGACAGCCGGGTCCACCTGCGAAAACGGCCGGATTCCAACGGCCCGGGACGATACCCGAATCGGGCGGGTGACAGGGGCAACTGCCCAGAGGGTGTGCGCTACTTCACGGGCAGGTGGTACGCGGCACGGTAACGGTCGGCGGGAATCACCAGGTCGGCCGTCTCGACCGGGCGGCCGGAGGCGTAGTACGTGCGCTGGATGACGAGGACGACGTGCCCGGGGACGCCGCCCAGCGTGAGCAGTTCCTCGGCGAGGCCCGGACGGGCGCCGACCTCCTCGGTGACGTTGTCGACGATGACGTCGATGGCGCGCATGCGCTCGACGACCCCCATGCCGCCGAGCGGGCCCTCCTCGGGCAGCATCACGGGCGTGCGGCCGGTGACGGCGAGGGGCTCCCAGGAGGTGGAGAGCATCATCGGCTCACCGGCGTCCCGGAAGAGGTACTTGGTGCACATGACGCGGTCACCGGGCCGGATGCCGAGCCGCTCGGCGATGGCGCCGCTCGCCTCCGCCTGCTCGCTGCTGGACTCCCAGGTGCCGCGCGCGGCGGCGTCGGACTGCTCCTGCCGGAACGGCGAGGCGCCGCCGACCGGGCGGAATCCGGAGCGGGCCACCCGCCGGGGCACGGGCCGCTCGCGCACATACGTCCCCGAACCGGAGCGGCCCTCGACCAGCCCCTCGGCCATCAGCACCTTGCGGGCCTCCAGGGCGACCGTGTCGGAGACGCCGTACTCCTCGCGGATGCGGGCCTGGGAGGGGAGCCGGGCGTGGGGCGGCAGCGAACCGTCGACGATCTTCTGGCGGAGATCACCCGCGACGCGCAGATACGCCGGCTGCTCACCGAAAGTCACTGGCCGCTCCCATCAGATTGTACAGACAGCAACAGCGTGGCAACCGTGGGTTGTGCCATGCAAGCGAAGGCCAGAGAATCACTCGATGTGATGACTTGCCATGGGGGAGGGCTTTACGCAGGCACTTTCTCCCCGTTATGGCCGCCGTCACACCTCCATTCCGGCACCGTCTCCCTCGCTGCCGGAACCGCTGCCTCCGGCGTCATCGGGCGGCGGGGTCGTGGCCAGGCCCAGAGCCTTGCGTGCGGTGACCGTCTTGTTCCGGTCGAGCAGCTTGAGGCCCTTGTCGTAGTGCGCGTAGAAGGCGTCGGCGTCGGAGGCCCCGGCGGCCTTCGCCCACTCGGCCCGGGACTTGTCGATCAGCACAATCAGGGCGGCGACCGGCTTCTTCGCGTCCGCCGGCCACCGGTGGCCGCGCAGCATCCCGGCCTGTGTGGCGAGCGCCTTCTCGACCCGGCCCGCCCACGCCTTGTGCCCCGGCAGGTCGTCCTCGACGTACTCCGCGTCGGGCGCGCTGTCCATGGCGGCGTTGAGCACGGCAGCAGCCTTCAGATAGGCGACCTGGTCCGCGTCGAGGACGGTCTCGTCGTTGCGCAGCGACCCGGTCAGGGGCTTGCCCTCGGTCGTGTTGCCGAACACGCAGGTGACCTCGCGGTCGCCCAGGCTCCAGCTGTCCGAGGTCGGCGTGACGTAGTAGACGTCGACGTCGCGGGGAATGGCCCAGCCGTCCATCGCGTAACTGTCCTGGAGCCCGTAGCACCGCTTGCCGGCGCTGTCCGCGACCGAGTCGTCGCCCGGGTAGGAACGGCCCGTCAGCCTGAAGGTGCCGAACACCTCGCCGTCATGCTTCCCGGCACAGGAGACCTTGTCGGCGCCGTGCGCCTCGCCCGTGAGCGAGCCGTTGGGCGTGTTGAAGCACTCGCCCTTGGCCAGCGAAAGGCTCGCGCCGTCGCGCGCGCCCTCCTTGAACCCCTCCCAGAATCCGGCCGCCCCGCCCGTGGCGAGCGCCAGCACCCACAGCGCGAGCCCGATCCCGGACAGCACGGAGCCGGCGATCGCCATGCCCTTGCCGCGCTCGCCCCGCTTCCTGATCTGGCTCAGCGCGATCAGCCCGAGGACGAGTCCCACGCCCGGCAGGAAGCACAGGATGCCGAGGACGAGGGCGGCGATGGCGAGCCCGTTGACGGGCGCCGGGTGGTTGAAGGGGCTGTAGCCCTGGGCCCAGGGCTGGTACGGCAGTTGCCCGTAGGGGCCCTGGGGGTACGGGCCCTGGGGGTACGCCCCCTGGGCATGAGGCCCCTGGGGATACGGCGGGTACTGGCCTTCGGGCTGCTGGGGGCCGGGAGGCGGAGGTATGGACACGGGTACCGTGCTCCTGGGTCGGGCGGTGGCAACGCTGAACTGACGTACGACTGGGCGCATCGTAAGCGCGCTACGGGTGGGGGTGGAATGCGGGTCGCGGGTGCGACGGTCCGCTCGGTGAACGGGCTGACCGCCCGTTGGGCGGGGGCCTCGGAGGACGGCACGGTGTTCTCGGCCGCGGGGGTGTGGCCGCTGCTGGCCTTCCTGGCCGACGGTGCCGGGGGTGCGGCACGGGCCGAGCTGGCGGAGGCGCTCGGGCTGCCCGCCGGTCGGGCGGCGGGCGCGGCACGGGAGTTGCTCGCCGCGATGGGGGCGATGCCGGGGCTGGACACGGCCGTGGGGCTGTGGACCGAGCGCACGCTGGAGCTGCGGGAGGAGTGGGAGGCGGGGCTGCCCGCGGAGGCGCACGGCGTGCTCACCCACGACCTCGCCGCCTCCCGGGAGGCGCTGGACGCCTGGGCGGCGAAGCGGACGGGCGGGCTGATCGAGCGGATGCCGGTCACGCTCACGGAGGACGCCAGGATGGTCCTGGCCACCGCTCTCGCCCTGCGCACGGACTGGCGGCAACCCTTCACCGAACGGCCGCTGCGCCCGGATGCCGGACCGTGGCAGGGCCGCACCCTGTCCGGCCTGCACCGCAGGAGCGTCCGCCCGGACCGGGTGGGGGTGACGAGCACGCCCGACGGCTTCGTCACCGTGCTGAAGGTGCCCGGCGACAACGGCATCGACGTCCATCTGGTGCTCGGCGAGGAGCGGATGACGCCGGGCCAGGTACTGAGGGCGGGCGTCGGCGTCCTGGAGCGGACGCTTCCGGTGGCCGGGGGCGGCCGGCTTGACCACGGGCACGTGGGACCGGGCCTGTACGTCGAGCGGCAGCCCTCCGTCGCTCCGGAGCCGACGCAGCTCGACGTGACGACGGTGGCGTACGAGGTGACGGCGGACCACGACCTGCTCGCCCTGCACGGCCTGTTCGGGCTCACGACGGCGCGGGACACCTCGCAGGGCCACTTCCCCGGCGTCAGCGCCGCCCCGCTCGCCATCGGGGCGGCCGGGCAGTCGGCGGTGGCGCAGTTCGGGGCGCTCGGGTTCCGGGCCGCCGCAGTGGCGGCCGTCATGCCCGTGGCGGCCGGCGGCCTTCCCCGGTACCGCTACGAGACCACCGTCGTCCGGGCGGTGTTCGACCGCCCCTTCGGCTTCCTCGCCGCCCACCGGGAGACGAGCCTCGTCCTCGCGGCGGGCTGGGTCACGGACCCGACGCCGTTCGGCACCCCGGGCCTCAGGGACGCTCACGCTCCAGGACGGTGACACAGCGGGCGAGGAGTCCGGTCAGTGCCGCCCGCTCCTCGTCCGTGAACTCCGCCGCCAGCGCCCGCTCCACCCGTACGGCCCGTGCGTCCGCGTCGGCCATGACGGCTCGGCCCTCGTCCGTGAGCCGGGTCTCCAGGACGTTCCTGTGCCACTCGTGCGGAGTGCGTTCGATCAGCGCACGGTCCTGGAGGTTCTTCAGGACCGTGTTCATGGTCGGCGGGGTGACCCCGCACAGCCGGGCGAGGGCCGCCGCGCTGATACCGGGGTTGCCCGAGAGGTGGAGCAGCGCCGAGTACTGCGCGACGGTCAGGCCAGCGGGTTTCAGAACCGCGGCCTTGGTCGCGCCGAGGGCCTGTTCGGCCCGCTTGAGGTGGGAGCCGAGGCGCTCGGAGGCGGGCATGGACGTCATCTGCGCATGCTAGGTCCTTGTCCTGTCGGGCACGTCCATCGGTTCACCCTCTCCCGCCCATTAATACATTGACGATGATTAGAGCTCTAATCTACGTTCATGTTCGTCATCCTGTGAGAAGCCGAACCGAGAGGCACCGCTGTGTCCCGTTCGATGCACCGCCGCACTTTCCTCACCACGGCCGCCGCCGTGGCCGTCGCCGCGGCCGCCCCCACGGCACACGCGGCCGCCACGCCCCGTGTCTCTGCCGCCTTCGCGCTGCCCGGCGACCGCGTCTACCCCGAGGGCATCGCCCTCGACCCGCGCACCGGCGACGCGTACGTCGGCTCGTACGCGAACGGCGCCGTCTACCGCGCCGCTCGCGGGGAGCGCACAGCAGAGGTGTTCCTGCCCGCGGGCGCCGACGGCCGCGCCACCGCCAACGGACTCAAGGCCGACCGGGCCGGGCGGCTGTGGGTCATCGACTCGACCGCCGGCGTCGACGTCTACGACCTGCGCGACCGGTCCCTGATCGCCCGCTTCGAGGTGCCGGGCGACGCGCCCCGCTTCGTCAACGACCTGGCCGTCACCCGGGACGGCACGGCCTACCTCACCGACAGCATCCGCGCGGTGATCTACCGCGTCACCCCCGCCGACCTGGCCCGCGGCCCGCGCGGGACGCTGACCCCGGCCTACGACCTGAGCGACGTCAAGGACCAGCGGTCCCCCGACGCCTTCACCCTCAACGGCATCGTCGCCGACCCGGCCGGACACCGGCTGTTCGCCGTCGACATGACCGGCGGCGGCCTCTACCGGGTGGACGTCACCACCGGAGCCGTACGCCAAGTCACCCTGCACGGCGGAGACCTGACCCACGGCGACGGTCTGGAGCTGGCGCACGGCACCCTCTGGGCCGCGCACAACGCCGTCGACACGATCACCCGCTGGCGGCTGTCGCCGGACGGCTGCTCGGCCCGCCTGGAGCGGCGGTTCACCGATCCGGCGCTGCAGATCCCGACCACGCTGGTCCGGGACGAGGGACGGCTGCTGGTGGTGCGGTCCCAGTTCGACAAGGGCGGACCGATGGGACCGGGCGTGCCCGAGTCGCCGTTCACCGTGGCGTCCGTGACGGGAATCTGACGGTCGTTCGTCGAAGACGAGGAGAGTTCCGGTCCAACCGGTTTCCCCTCCGGTTCACCTCGCCGGCCTCCGGCTCCACAACTCCAGCAGCACCCGCTCCGGCTGCTCGCCACGGGCCAGCAGGCGGGCCGCCCTGGACCATGTCTCCGGGGGCAGGCCGTGGTCGGTGACCAGGCGGTACAGCGTGGGGCCCGGGCCGGGCAGCATCAGCAGTTCGCCGAGGAGGCGGGCCTCGCCCGGCGGGGCATCGGTGGCGAGGACCAGGTCCAGCGCGTCGGAGCCGTACCGTTCGACCAGGGCGAACCCGTCGTCCCCCGCCGCCAGCAGCCACGGAGTGAGCCGGCCGGCGCGGGCGCCGTGCTTCTCCCGCTGCTCCACCAGCAGCCGCAGCACGCGTGACCCGGAGCGGCCCGCGAGCAGCGGCAGCCAGCGCGTCCCCCACACCGTGACCGCCTCGGCCGCGCCCGGCAGCCGCTGCTCGACGACCGCCGCGGTCACCATGGCCCGGGGCCCGAACCGGGCACCCACGGACAGCACGGCCTCAAGCGACCGTGCCGCCAACTCATGTGTCAGCGGGGTCAGTTCGGCGAGCATACGGCGCTGCTCCGGGCTGAGTCGGAACCGGTCGGCGAACTGCTGGGCGACCACTCCGAGACCCTCGCGCAGCAGGGTACGCAGGGCGAGGGGCGGATCCGCGGAGGCCAGGATCAACGGGAGTTCACGACGGGCCCGGGGGTCGAGGGTGCCCTCGGGTTCGGCGGCGTGCAGGCGCAGCAGGGCCGTGCGCTGCTCGGAGCCGGCGAGGGCGGCCAGCAGGGGCAGCAGGGCCGGGTCGGCGGCCAGCGCGTCGGCCGTGCCGGGCGGGGCGCCCGGTCCGAGGACGTCGGCGGTGACCCGGTGTGTCAGCCGGGGTCCGTCGACCGCCCAGTCGCGGATCTTCGCGGGCCGTTCGACGACGTTGCCGAGGACCCAGTCGAGGGCTCTGCCGCGCTCCAGCTGCCAGCGGGACCAGGCGACGGCGGCGGCCGTGCCGAGCGGCGCGGTCTGCTCGGCGCGTTCGTAGCCGCGTTCCTGGAAGGCGGCCACGACATCGGCCAGGGAGCGTCCGATGCCGTCGGCGTACCCCTTGAGCAGGCTCATCGCCCGCTGGTCCAGGCCGAGTTCGACGGCGTTGCGCAGTCCGTCGGTGCCGTAGCGGGCGAGGGCCTGCTCGGTGTCGGGGAACGCGGCGACGATCTCGGTGACGTCCAGGTCGCCCTGTTCGGCCAGCCAGCGGCCGGCCAGCACCGGGTGGGCGCAGATCACCGGCCAGTCGGCGGGCGCGGTGCCGAGCAGCGCGCGGACGGCGTCGTGCCCGGGGGCCCGCGCGTCGGCGGCGATCTGCAGCAGCACCCGGGCATCCACCGCCCCGGCCGGGTCCTGGTCCACGACCTGCACCCAGCCCAGGCCCAGCAGGCCCAGGTGCTCGGGCTGGCGCAGCCCGTCCAGCAGGCGCCGCCACATCTGGGGGGTGTAGCGGGAGAGCAGGTCGAGGTCGTCGCCCTGGAAATGCGGCCGGAGCAGGGCGAACAGCTCCGGGTCCTCCAGGCGGGTCGCGAGGAACTGGAGGCTGGGCGCGGGAATGCGGGAGAGCAGGGAGACCAGTGCGTCGTCCATGGCGGTGACCGCGACCGCCAGACGCTGCGGCGGGACCTCGCGCACGGCCGTGCACAGGCGTCCGTACAGGCCGAC
This sequence comes from Streptomyces sp. NPDC086549, assembly GCF_044746205.1. Lineage (NCBI taxonomy): Bacteria > Bacillati > Actinomycetota > Actinomycetes > Kitasatosporales > Streptomycetaceae > Streptomyces > Streptomyces sp. NPDC086549. Next base: position 415,607 of record NZ_JBIVBS010000002.1, read on the forward strand.
GCGGCGGATGCCGGCGCGCTCGCGCAGGGCGTCGTCCATCGCCAGTCCGTCCGCGCCGATCTCCCGGCGCGGGTCGAAGACGTCGGCGAGGCGCCCGGCCACCGGCAGCAGGCGCCGCGTGGCCTCGCCGTACAGGTCCTCCTCCGCCGGGCCGAGCAGGGCCGACATCAGGCAGTCCCGGAAGACGGAGCGTGGCACGCCGGACAGGGCGGTCACCATGCGGCGCATGCCCGCCTCGTCGAGCAGCCGGGTCTGTTTGCGCAGGCCGGGCGCGTTCTGCCGGTGGCGGACCGCGACCAGCAGTTCGGTGTTGGTGCCGAAGCAGTCGGCCATCCGGTCGAGCAGCATCGCGCGCTCACGCGGCCGCATGCCCCGCTCGACGCCGTCCAGCTTGAGCGTCCAGCCGCCGGCGAAGGTGCGGCGGCGCATCGCCTGGCCGCCCTTGCCGTCCAGGATCTCCTCGGAGTACGTGTCCATGTCCCGATCGGTGAAGTACGGCAGCTGGTCGGCGCGCACACCCGCGATCTTCGGCGGGATCACGGACATGTCCTCGGGGTCGACCTGTTCGACCCGCCCGCCGCGCACCCGCTGGAGCTCGCGCAGCGAGGGCGCGCCCATGCGGCCCACGACCACCAGCCGGGCGCGCGGGGCGGCCGACGCGGCCCGGCCGGCCAGGCCGACCAGTTCGTCGGGCCGCACGAGGACCCAGCCCGCGCCGGACAGGAGGGTGGCGCTGCGGGTGCTGAGCCGCCGGCTGTCGAAGGCGGCCAGGGCGATCACCTTCGGGCCGTGCTCGTGCAGCAGGCCCAGGCGCAGCGCCTCCGGGTTGACGGCGAGCCGTTCGCCGCCGCTGAACTGGGCCGCGTCGTCGTACACCAGCAGCGCCTCGGCCTCGGCGAAGTCGGCGCGGGCACGTGACTGCTCCTCCAGGCGGGCGGCGCGGGCGAGGGTGTCGGCGAGCTGACCGGGGCGCAGCGCCGGAACGCGCTGGAAGCCCGCCGCCGTCAGATAGCCGCCGAGGTCGGCCGGGCCGTCCACCGATCCCCAGGCGCCGGGTGGCAGCCCGCAGGCCATCCAGCCGGCCAGCCGCGTCAGGGCACGGACCTGGACCTCGCGCCAGCGGACCAGGGCTTCCTGGCCGGTGGCCGCGGTCGGCAGGTCGCCGCCGAGGAGCAGCGCGCTGGGCAGGGACATGCCCTGGGCGCCGGGCATCCGGCCCTCGAAGGGCAGATAGCCGTGCCTGCCGATGCCGGCCAGCATCAGCGAGCCGGAGTTGACCACGAGGTGGTCCGGGGACAGCTCGATCGGCACGTATCCCTCGCGTGCCATGTCGTCCAGGGCCCGGCCGAGCGGCACCAGGGTGCGCAGCGCCCCGGCGGGCGTCCAGCGGTGGCCGGCGACCAGCATCGCGTCCAGGTCGTCGCGTTCGCGCAGCATGTACAGCGGCAGGGAGGAGTCGCCCGGCGCCCAGGCGGTGATCAGGGCGGGCGGCAGCCCGGGGTGGTCGACGATGTCGAGGAGCGCGGGTGTGACGGGGTTCCCGGCGGCGAGCAGGGCGGCGGCCTGGCCGCGCCGCCTGCGGTTGGGGAACAGCCGCAGTGCCCCGTACACGTCGGCGTCCTCGTCCTTGACCAGCCGGGTGGCACGGACCGCGGCCGCGGACCGCAGGTGTCCCGGCCGCAGCTGCACGGTGTGGGGCTCCCAGAAGCGCCCGGAGCGGCCGGGGATGCGGGTGAGGAGGCGGCCGAGTGTTGTGCCGGAGTCGGTCACGACGCCTCCCCCAGTCCGCGCAGCGCCGACTGCAGCACCGTCGCGTCGCGTGCGCGGGCCAGGTCGATGCGGACGCGGTCGACGGTGGCCAGGCGGAACTTCCTGGAGGACAGGCAGGTGGTCAGCGCGTTGGTGAGCACGGGGCCGTAGTCGAGCGAGGTCAGGTACTTGCGGGCGGGGGCGCTGGCCTCGAACTCGTCGGCGTACAGCTGGCGGTACTGCTGCTCGGTGAGCCGGTCCAGCGCGGCGGCGTGCGCGAGGGTGGCGCCGAGCATGTAGATGTCGAAGCGCACGGACGCCTCGGACATCTCGCCGGGGTCGTCGGAGCCCTCGGGGCCGGGAGGCGCGTACGCCGGTGTGGTCGTGGAGATGCGGCCGCCGACCGGGACGGCGGCGTCGTAGTCGATGAGCACGTAGCGGGCCGGTGGGCCCAGCACCAGGATGTTCTCCGGCTTGATGTCGGCGTGGATCCAGCCTTTGGAGGAGGTCTTCCCGGTGTGCCGCTCGGCGTGCAGGGCCGCGAGCGTGTTGCACAACTGCTCAGCCAGATCAAGGAGTTCGTCCTCGGTGTAGCGGCGGCTCGCGTCCTTCCTGGCCTGGATCTCGTGCTTGAGGGTGAGCGGCGTGCCTCCGCGCTGTCCGATGAACTGCTGCACCAGGAAGTCCTCGTGGGGCGGATCCGGGTGCCGGCCGGCGGCGATCAGCGACGGCGACGGCTGGAACTCGACGCTGATGACCACCGGGCACTGCTGGGTGAGCTGGGTGGCCTGCCGGACGGCGCGCAGGCCCTGCTGCCGCTGCCGCCGTTGCTCCGACAGCGTGTTCTGGACCTGCCGCGGGTCGTCGAGGGCGGTCTCCGGCCACCACATGCCCTTGAGCACGACGTCCCCGCCGGACCAGCGGTCCTCGGCGAGCACGATGTAGCCCTGGCCCGCCCTGGCCAGCACGTCGCGGGTCACGAACCGCCCGTCCACGCCGAACTCGGCCGGGATCCACGCCTTGCGTGGCGAGCCGAGCGCGTCGGGGTGGTCGGCGTACTCCCAGCGCGGCACGAATCCGCTCACGCGTCGCCCCCGAAACTGATCCGCAGCCGTACCATGCCCGGCCCCAGGTGGAGTTCGTCGCCGTCCTCCAGCGCGTACGGTGTCGCGGTGGCGAGCCGGCCCGTCCGGGGCCGGCCCAGGCCGTCCGTGTCCGGGTTGAGGAACGTGACGTTCTGATGCGGCTCCGGCACGTGCTCGACCAGCGGCATCCCGTCGTCGTCGAGGAAGATCCGCAGGTGGGTGCGGGAGATCTCGGCCGCCTCGTCCCGGTCCAGGCCCGCGGTCACGTCGGTGACACCGGGGCGGCTGCGCGAGGCCCGGCCCAGTGTCAGACCGCCCTCGGCCGGTACGGCGACGATGTGCCGGAAGATGTGCCCGTGCTGGACGCCCACCTGGACGGGTCCGGCGACCGGGCCGTCGGGCAGGGCCGGTTCGGCCACGATCTCGACGGCCTCGTAGCCGCAGGAGCGGCAGTACCAGCGGGCGCCGTCCTTGTTGACCTGCCGTGGCAGCAGCACCTCGCCGCCCCGTCGGCAGGCCTCGGCGTCGGAGGTGCACCGGAAGCGTTCCTCGGCGTCCCGGCCGAGCAGACCGGCCTTGGTGCGCTTGCGCTGCCAGTCCCGCTCGATCTCCTCCTCGGTGGCCACCCCGAGCTGTCGCGGGCTGAACAGGATCCGGCCGCGTATCCGGCGCACGCTCCACACCCGTGAGTCGTTGCCCTGCAGCCAGGGGTGCTCGCGGCGTGCATAGCGGAAGTTGTCGCTGGAGACGATGGCGGCGTCGAACTGCTCGGCGAGCGCGAGGATCCGGTCGTCGGCGTCGCCCTGGTGGACCTCCAGCCACTGGGCGCGCTCGGCCTGTTCGACGAGGTGCCGGTCGCCGAGGACGGGCCGGACGCTCGCGTCCACGACCGCGAGGGCGCCGGCCCCCGGATGCTCCCGCAGCCAGGCGTCGCGCACGTCGACGACCCGGGCGAACGGCCAGGGACGCTGCCTGGTCGCGGCCACGTTCGACGCGTCGATGATCACACCGGGGACACTCATGACGCACCCGGGCGGAAGGACGGGGGCTGGGTGGGGGCGTCGGGGCCGTCGGCGCCGGGACGGGCGCCGGAGCCCCCGTACGGGCCTGCGGAGCCGTACCCGCCGTAGCCGCCGTGGGCACCACCGGTGTCGTCCTCGTCGTCGTCCAGACTCCGCGTGCGGCGCCGGGCACGGATCTCGTCCGGCATCTCCACCGGGATGGGCTGGAACCAGTCGCGCTTGCTGCGGGTGGAGCTGCGGCTGGAGGTCGCCCTGGACTCGTTCATCACGTCCTTCTCCTGCATCCCCTCGCGCAGTCCGCCCGCCGACTGCTGGAACACGGCGGCGAGGTCGGGGTCGGGGACGCGGCGGGCGCGCTCCACGCCCTCTTCGAAGATCCGTTCGCGCTCGGCCCGCGAACCGGCCGCGTCCGCACGCTGGTTGATCTCGCGTTCCAGGTCGACCGCGGCCACCTCGCGCTCGTAGTCGGGCCGGATGTTCTGCGCCAGCGGGTTGTCGACCGTCGGCAGGCCGAGGGAGCCCGGCTCCAGTGCCCTGGCGTCGGCACCGGATCCGATGCGTCCGGTCGCCTTCAGCACCGGGACCGGGCCGGCGCTGACCCGCTCGGGCGCGCGGATCTTCAGGGCGTAACGCGGCTGGCCGTCGTGGCCCTCGCCGATGGCGCCGAGGGTGAGCCGGATCTCGCTGGGGCGGCGGCCGCCGCCGTCGGAGAGGACGCCGTCGAGACGCCGCCGGACGGGGTCGATCTGGTAGACGCCGAGGACCTGGAAGTGCGGGTTGATCTCCAGGGACAGTTCGCCGCTGCCCGCGACCACGTCCCTGCCGTACGCCGCGAACCGCGCCGTGATCTGCTTCATCGCCTCGGCGGCGGTGGCCCGGGAGGCCACGTGCTCGGTCATCCCGGTCGGCGCGAGCCGCTCCAGCAGGCCGTAGTCGGCGCCCGCGCCGATGCCGATGACGTCGGTGTGCAGCTCGCGGTCGGCCGCCCGCCGGGCGAGGGCGGCCAGCCGCTGCGGGTCGGTCTCGCCGTAGTTGGGCAGTCCGTCGCTGAGCAGCACCACCCGGCGGGAGCCCGCCTGCTGCCGCTCCAGCTGCTCGTACGACCGCTGCAGGGCGCCCTCGATGTTGGTCCAGCGGCGCTCGTCCTCGACGTTGCCGTTCCACCGGCCCTTGCGCCGCAGCTCGTCGGCGGTGCCGGAGAAGCGCACACCGGCGTTCTGCGCGAAGGTGACCACCTCGACCCTCGCGCCCTGCGGCAGCGCTGCCGCCAGCTCGCGCACGCCCGCCTCCGCGACGTCCTTGCGGCTGACGTCGTCGGGATTGCCCGGGTCGGCGAACTCGTCGCTGGTCGAGTCCGCCCTGATGCCCATCGACCAGCTGTCGTCCACGGCGAGGACATAGGCGACGCCGTCGGCCACCCGGTCGGCGCGGCGCAGGATGCGCGGGGCGACGGACACGACGAACTCGTCGCCGAGATGGACCTCGTGCCGGTCTGCCGCGATCTTGATGTCCTCGGTCATACGCCTTCCGCCTCCCCGTCGGTCATGCGTTCCCGCCCTCGTCGGCTCCCCTGGCCGGTCATACGTCCTTCGCCTCCCCGATCGCGCACACCAGCGCCGTGGCGTTGTCCCAGCCGCCCAGCGCCTCGGCCCGCTGCACCAGGGCGGCGGCGAGGGCGGGGGCCGGCGGGCGCCCCGACGCGTCGAGCTGAGCGGCGAGGTCCGCCAGGACCGTCCCGAACCAGCGGTCCCGCTCCGGCTCGGTCGCCCCGTCCGAGGCGAGCAGCAGCAAGTCACCCGGGGCGAGCGCGACGGTGGTGTGCGTCCAGCGGCCGGGACCGTTGCCGAGGTAGTTGACCAGCGCGGACTCCTCGCCCTCGGCGTCCGGGGTGATCCGCAGCCGTTCGGCGAAGCCGGTGTGGGCGGGGGTCAGCCTCCAGGCGGCGTAGGGGAGTTCACGCGAGGACACCGGGTGGCGCAGGGGCCGTACCAGCCAGGCCTCCGAGTCGCCGACGGACACCAGGGAGGCGGTGCCGTCGGGGCGCACGGTCGCCAGCACGGCGGCCGAGCAGCCCAAGGCGGTGGCCCGGCCGATGGCCGCGTCCAGCTCGTCGACCAGCTGCTGCGGCGACAGGTCCTCGTCCATCCGCCAGCGCCGCACGGACTGCTCCAGGGCCGCGCGGGAGGCGAGGGCGCCGGAGCCGTCGCCGGCACCGGTCACCCCGTCGAAGACGGCGCACCGCATCGTGCCGGACGCGCCGCGCACGGCGCCCGCCGTGTCCTCGTTGTCCATGGCCGGATCGCCCTTGGCCTTGCGGGAGCCGACCGCGCTCTCCTGGTAACAGGTCGCGGAGATCCTGTCCGGCGCGCGCCGCTCCAGGGCCTCGTGCAGCGGCGCCAGGCCGGCGGCGACGCCGTGGCGCAGGTCGTGGGTGAGCAGCCGGTGGCAGACCGCGTCCAGCCCCGGCGGATAGGTGCCGGCGAACACCTCCATCATCCTGAGGGCGTCCCGCAGATCCAGACAGGGCCGCTCCGCCACCGCGTCCACCAGGGCCTGCACCAGGGCGCGCCGGTCCCGGGGCGGCGGTGCGACATCGCGCCGGTCGCGCGGCCCGAAGCCGCCGTCGAAGTCGTAGCGCGGCAGGGCGGCCACCTGCCAGCCCTCGTACGTGTCGTGCCGTACGGACTCGGTCACCAGGCAGCCGGGGCCGACCCGCTCCAGCGCGGCGTCCACGGTCCGCCACAGCGCGGGCAGTTCCGCGAGCAGTCCGGCGGGCTCCAGGCTGCCGTGCTCGACGACGGCTTCCCGTAGGACCGGCGCCAGCTCCTGGTTCCAGCGCACGGTGATCTCGGGGACGGCGACGGCGACGAACTCGGGCGCCTCGGCCGGCGCTTCCGTTTCCCGCTCGTGTTCCCGCTCGTGCTCCTGCCCGCCGACGGGGTCCTCGACTCCGTCCACCGGCGACTCCATGGGCTCATCCACGCTCGGACTCCACTGCGCTCGCGTCTCCTCGGGGGTGGCGGCCGGAGGTCCGGCCGGGGACGGGGGCTCCGGCACGCTCAGGCCGCCTTGAGTACGACGGCCAGGACGACCGCGATCACGGCGAGGACGCCGACGAGCACGAGCCGCTGGAGGCCCGCGCGGTTGGCCCGGTTCAGCTCCTCGGTCAGCCGGGTCCGCTCGCTCTCCGCCTGCTGCGTCCGGAACTGCCAGTGCTGCACGGCCTGCCCGACCTCGTCGCGGGCGGCGGCGACCTGCCGCTGGGACTCGGCCCGGACCTCGGCGACCTGCCGGGCGGCCTCGTCCCTGGCCCGCCGCACCTCCTCCTGGGCGCGTTCCTCGCGTGCGCGGGCGTGCCGTTCGGCCACCTCGGCGCGTTCGGCCGCCTCGCGTCGGGCCGCTGCCAGTTCGGCTTCGGCGCGCTGCGCGGCCACGGCGGCCTCGGCCCGCACCCGTGCCCGCTCCTCCTCCGCCGCCCGGTTCAACAGGGCCTCCACGTCCGGCCCTTGGCCGACCGGGAAGGGCGCGGCACGGTGTGGCCGGGCGGTGTCCAGGGGCTCGGTGTCCGAGTAGAGCTCGGCGACGGAGGTGGCGGCGCCCACGGGCGGTTCGGCCAGGGACAGCGAAACAGGGCGGACGGTGAGCGCGGCCGGGTCGAGGACCGTGACCGGCCGCCAGCCGCTGAACCCGTCGGGCTCGGCGTCGTACACGGCGGTGACCGCGACGCCGGATCCGAGCACCGCTACGGTGCCGTCGACCTGTGCCCACAGGGTTTCACCGGCCTTCAACAGGGAGGCGACGACCTCGGGCGTGGGTGTGGGCACCCCGGACGGCGGGGCGGGTTCGGGTCGCGGGGCACCGGGTGTGACGGGCTCGTGGGCGTCGTCGACGAAGACACCCCAGTCGGAGCCCCCGGCGGCGGGGGTGGGATTCGGCGTATGAGCCCCGCCCCGGGCCCCGGACGGCTGCTCGGGCGGTGTCTCGTCCACGAAGGAACCCCAGCCGGACACATCGCCCCCCAAGTCTCGCCGTTACCAAGACCAATGCTCCGTAAGGTAATTAACATCACATCAGGTCCGCGCGTGGGGACTTTCGAGGAAGCGGGGGAATCCTGTGGAGAAGCATCTGACGACGAATTACAAGGAAGCCTGCTTCCTCGTCGACCTCTCGAACGTGGTGCGCCGCCAGGACCTGGGCGAGCCCGGCCTGCGGTCACTGCGCAGGCTGGGTCTCGTCGTCGACGCGGCCGTCGAGCTGGCCCGCGATCCCGACCTCAAGCTGTATCTGGTGGCCGACCGCAGCCTGCGCCTGGGCGGCCGCCACGAGTTCACCGATCCGGCGGACGTGCGCCTGCTGGGGCAGTGGGTGCGGCGCGGCCTGGTCGAGGAGCTGGGCGACGCCGACGAACGGGTCCTGGAACTGTGGGCGATGATCGGCATCCCGGTCATCACCGGCGACCGCTACCGGGGTGCGCGCGAGGACTACCCCTTCCTCCAGGGCAACACGGACGACTTCCTGGAGCCGGTGCCCGGTCCGGGCGGCACGGTGCGGCTCGTCCCGCTGGACATGGGGGTGGCCAGGCCCGACGAGATCTCCCGCAAGTCGGAGGAGGACGCGCTGAAGAAGCAGGGCCTGCTCGGCCCCCGGCGCAAGCCGCGCTCCGAGGTGGTCGACCGCAACTGGCGCTGCCCCGACCGCCGCTGCACCACCTACGACACCCGCAAGGGCTCGCGCGTCCTGCTGCCTCGTATGCACCGCGGCGTCCCGACCTGCGAGCAGCACGGTCTCGAACTGGTCGACGACGGCCCGCGTACCGCCACCGCTCAGGTGAAGCTGCTCGTCGGCGGCAAGGTCACGGCCCGCTTCACCCTGGAGGACGGCTCGACGGTACGGATCGGCCGGGCCCCGGGCACCGGTGACATCGCCCTCCACGACCTCCTCCCCGGCGACCTGGCCGCCCGCGTCAGCCGTGCCCACGCCGAACTGCGGGTGGCGGGCGGCATGGTGCGCGCCAGGGACGTGAGCAGCTTCGGCACACGGTGGCGGGCGACGGCGGGGAGGTCCGGTCCGGGCCCTTGGCACGAACTCCCGAAGGACGCCTCGCGGGACTTCCGCGTCGGGGACGAACTGGAACTGACCGAGGGTGTGGTCCTGGCCCGCAGCGGGCGCCGGTTCCCGGCGGAGCTGTCCCAGGAGTGGCAGCGCAGGACGCCGCCGAGCGGGGAGGGGTCGGACGCGGTCACCCGGATGTACTGACGGGTGCCGGACTCTCCGCAGAGGCCGGGCTCTCCGCAAGGGCCGTCTCATCCATGCGAGAGAGTCACGATGCGGGAGGACCGAAGGACCTTGCCCCGCGCGTCCAGCGCCTTTACCTGGAAGTACGGTCCGGGGTTGTCCGTGGTGACGGCGGTCTCGAATCCGGACCGAGGGGCATGTGCGGTGACGACCGACAGGGAGTCGGGGGCGGGTCCGGCCAGTACCCGCCATGCCCTGGTCTCGGTCGAGCCGTTCCAGGAGGCGTAGACGACGCTGTGGCCGCCGTCGGACCGTGCCGCCGCACTCGGCGGGTAGTACGGCGTGCCGGTCCACTCGTTCCTGAACGCCCGGTACGAGATGTCGGAGCCCGGCTGCTTCGCGTCGTAGAGCAGGTTCCGTGAGGCGTTGCCCTCGGTGTTCCCCGCACCCGCGTACTCCGAGTAGTACGGGCTCTGGCCCCACCCGATGAACTCGTTGCCGTTGGAGAGGGCCTGCGTGTTGCCCTGGGTCGGCGACTCCAGCGGCGGCTGGTGGTAGTAGGCCCTGTCCACGGTCGCCTTCCGGCCGCGGAAGTCGAGGTTGAGGATCAGGCCGTGCGACCGCTGTTCGGGGGCGCCGTCGGGCAGGTCGCAGCAGCCGTCGTCGAACATGCTGATCCGGTTTCCCGGCCGGAACCGGGCATCGTGCTGCCAGTAGAAGTCCGCGTTCGGGCCGAAGGTGAAGTCGCTCTTCTTCCCCCCGATCTGATAGCGGATCCTCCCGGACTTCTTGGCGACGTCGTAGATCGCCCACATGTTCCGGGCCGAGATCAGCAGTCGGCCGTCGGGACCCTCGTCGACCGAGTTGATGTGAAAGGCGTCCCACACCCCGCCCGACGACGACGCGCTGGAGGCGGCCTCCTCGGAATCGGCGGGGTCGAGGTGGTCCAGCGCGTTCCACGAGTAGAGGAGTCTGCCCGTGGCGAGGTCGACCTCCTGGATCTCGCTGTTCTCGATGGCTCCGTTCTGCGGTCCCCCGTAGGGCGTGAGATCCATGGGCACCGGTCTGGAGGCGATGAACAGTGCGGTGCCCCTGCGGGTCAGGGTGAATTCGTGCTCGTCCGGGTAGTAGCCGTGCTGGGCGGAGACAGTCCTGAGCAGGCGGTAGTGGGTGTCGTAGAGGTAGTAGCACCCGCCCGGTTCCGGCGCGCCGGCCGGCAGGTTCGTATACGCCGGGGGAAGCGCGAGGGTGCCCTGCCACCAGGTCAGCACCGGTTGTCCTTGGTCCCCGTGGCCGTCGAAATAGGTCTGGACCCTGAAGTCGGCGTTCTGCAGGTTCGTCGAGGACAGCGGGCGGAACCAGACCGGATCACCGGACTTGTCGTTAATGAGCGCCCCGGTCTGGCCGACCATCCGGTCAGCGCTGAACGGGGCGACGAAGATGCTGCCGGGAGCCGTCCCCGGCCTGTTCGCCGTGACGGTCACCCGCATGGGGCGAAGGCCCGGCTCGGAGACGAAACTCCAGACGTCGCTGCCCGACAGGACCGGGGGCGGAGTGGGTTGCGACGGCGGGAAGGGGGTCGTCGCGCACAGGCGCGATGCGCCCTCCGGCGGACCGGTCGCGGCCGACGGCACGCAGCTCGCGACGACACACCCCGCAGCGAGCGCACAGGCCCACAGGGCGCGACGGGCCCTTCTGCCTGACCGCCGAGCCCACGGCTCTCTCGACGCCATCGCCGACCTCCTTGGCACCCGGCAACAAGATCGGGAGTTGCTCCCCGGGCGAAGGTAAGCGGCGAGGACCGCCCGCACCCGCTCGAAGCCACGCGGGGTAGGCCGTTCGGCAGGCGCGAACTCACCCGGACATATGACGGAGCGCCCACCCCGTCCACTGACGATCTCGTGTGCCCGGATCTTGCCGAGTCGCTACGGTTGAGCTATGACCGCACTGCCCGACTGGATGCGCCCGCCGCGCGCGGAAGGCTGGTTCGCGGAGGACCTGGACCGCCTCCCCGAGGCACCTCGCCATACCGAGCTCATCGACGGAGCCCTCGTCTTCATGATGTCGCCGCAGAGGTGGTGGCACGGCCACCTCGTCACCATGCTCACCGTCGCCCTCATGGAGCAGGCGCCCGGCGATGTCAGAGTCGGCCGCGAGATGACCATAAAGCTCGACGAGCGAAACCGGCCCGAGCCGGATCTCCTCTTGACGACGGCTGACTACGACGGAGACCGCACCTGGTTCGCACCGGACGAGGTGAGACTCGTCATCGAGGTCGTCTCCCCCGAGTCCGCCCACCGCGACCGCACGGTCAAGCTCCGCAAGTACGCGGAAGCCGGTATCCCGCACTACTGGTGCATCGAGGACGAGGACGGCGCCCCCGTCGTCCACGTCTACGAACTCGATGAGCCCACGGGCACCTACGCACCCGCCGGCATCTTCCGAGGCACGCTGGAACGCCCCGTGCCCTTCGAAATCAGCCTGGACCTCGACAAGCTCACCCCGCCACGGGGCAACTGAAAGCCGGCGCGGGACGACGGAAGGGGCCGGGCTCAGCTGAGCTCGACCCCTTCCGACCTGGACGGTCACACGTTGAAGCGGAACTCCACCACGTCCCCGTCCTGCATCATGTACTCCTTGCCCTCCATCCGCGCCTTGCCCTTGGCGCGGGCCTCGGCGACCGAGCCGGTTTCCACCAGGTCGGCGAAGGAGATGACCTCGGCCTTGATGAAGCCCTTCTGGAAGTCGGTGTGGATGACACCGGCGGCCTCGGGGGCGGTGGCGCCCTTCTTGATGGTCCAGGCGCGGGATTCCTTCGGGCCGGCCGTGAGGTAGGTCTGCAGGCCGAGCGTGTCGAAGCCGACGCGGGCGAGGGTGGCGAGGCCGGGCTCGGTGGCGCCGACCGACTCCAGGAGCTCCATGGCGTCCGCCTCGTCGAGCTCGGCGAGGTCCGCCTCCAGCTTGGCGTTGAGGAAGATCGCCTCGGCGGGCGCGACCAGGGCGCGCTGCTCGTTCTTGAAGTCGTCGTCCATCAGCTCGTCCTCGTCGACATTGAAGACGTAGAGGAACGGCTTGGTGGTGAGCAGGTGCAGGTCGTGCAGCAGTTCGTTGCGCTCGGTGCCCTGGACGATGCCGTGCGCGAAGAGGGTGTCGCCCTTCTCCAGGATCTCCTTGGCCTCCTCGACGGCCTTGACCTTCGGCGCGACGTCCTTCTTGATGCGCGACTCCTTCTGGAGGCGCGGCAGGACCTTCTCGATGGTCTGGAGGTCCGCGAGGATCAGCTCGGTGTTGATCGTCTCGATGTCGTCCTTCGGCGAGACCTTGCCGTCGACGTGGACGACGTTCTCGTCCTTGAAGGCGCGGATGACCTGGCAGATCGCGTCGGACTCACGGATGTTCGCGAGGAACTTGTTGCCCAGACCCTCACCCTCGGAGGCGCCGCGCACGATGCCGGCGATGTCGACGAAGTCGACGGTGGCCGGGAGGATCCGCTGCGAGCCGAAGATCTCGGCCAGCTTGGTGAGGCGCGCGTCGGGGACGCCGACCACACCCACGTTGGGCTCGATCGTGGCGAACGGGTAGTTGGCCGCGAGCACGTCGTTCTTGGTCAGGGCGTTGAACAGGGTCGACTTGCCGACATTCGGCAGACCGACGATTCCGATCGTGAGCGACACGTTGCGACTTCCCGTATGTGGAGAGGGCCAGGTGTGGCCAGGGGACCGGCCGATCCACCAGTCTACGGCGTACCGGGCCGGGCCCCGGTGGCCCTGTCGAACGCTGCGGCAAGCTCTGTCCAACGGCGTGTCTGAGGGGCGATTCGACACATAAACAGACCTAAGTTGGTCCAGTGGAGCAACACAGGACGCGACCCCCGCAGCACGGACCGCGACGCGGCACGCCCCGAGCGTCGCTGCCGCCCCAGGCGAGACGCCGCCCGGAGGGCCTACGGCGGCCCGCCTCGGGTCCGGCACGACCCGTACGACCGGTACAGCCGCAACGGCGGATGCCCAATCCCCGGCTCACCGGGCTCGGCAGCGGGCTGTTCTGCGGGGTGGTGATGTTCCTGCTGGGCTGTCTCGACGAGCTGCTGTTCGGGGCATCCCCGACGGTGTACGGCGTGCTGTTCCTGCCGGTGTGCGTGCTGACCGCGATGTGGGTGCGCGGGGGCGATCTGATGACCGCGCCCGTCGTCGTGCCGATCGCGTTCGCGGCGGGGCTGCTGCCCGTCGTCGACAGCAGCGGGGGGACCGCCGGGCGGCTGATGGGCCTGGTGACGGGGCTCGCCACGCAGGCCGGGTGGCTGTACGGGGGGACGCTCGTCGCCGGTGTGATTGTGATCGTACGGAGGATCCGGCTGGTCAGGCGCCGGCGACGGGCGTGAGCGCACTCCTGGCCCGCTGTGCTATCCGTGCTTGGCCGCCCGCATCGCCGCCCCCACGATCCCCGCGTTGTTCTGCAGCTGCGCCGGGACGATCTCCGCCTTGATGCCCTCGATGAGGTGCAGGAACTTGTCGGACTTGCGGCTGACGCCGCCGCCGACGATGAACAGCTCGGGGGAGAACAGCATCTCGACGTGGGCGAGGTACTTCTGGACACGGCGGGCCCAGTGCTCCCACGTCATGTTGTTGTCCTCCTTGGCCTTGCTGGAGGCCCGCGTCTCCGCGTCGTGGCCGCTCAGCTCCAGGTGGCCCAGCTCGGTGTTCGGGACGAGGGCGCCGTCGACGAAGAGGGCGCTGCCGATGCCGGTGCCGAAGGTCAGCAGGATGACCGTGCCCCGGCGGTCGCGGCCCGCGCCGAAGTTCATCTCGGCGACGCCGGCCGCGTCCGCGTCGTTGACGACCGTCACGTCGTGGCCGCCCAGACGGTCGCTGAACAACGCGCGCGCGTCCGTGTCGATCCAGCTCTTGTCCACGTTGGCGGCCGTACGGATCGTGGCGCCGCCGGTGACCACGCCCGGGAAGGTGAGCCCGACCGGGCCCGTCCAGCCGAAGTGCTCGACGACCTCCTTCACCCCGTCGGCCACCCCGTCGGGCGTCGCCGGGTGCGGAGTGAGCACCTTGAAGCGCTCCTCCGCCAGGTCGCCCCGCTCCAGGTCCACAGGGGCACCCTTGATCCCGGATCCACCGATGTCCACGCCGAAGATCTGCATGGCTCTACGTTACGTCGTACGACTGACGGTCACGCTTCGGGCATCCCGCAGGTCACGCGTCCGACGTACCCGAGCCGCCGCGCTCGGCGACCAGGACCGCCGCCTCCTCGCGCAGGTCGCGGCGGAGTTCCTTGGGCAGCGAGAAGGTGATGGACTCCTCGGCCGCCTTGACGATCTCGACGTCCGCGTAGCCGCGCTCGGCGAGCCACTCCAGGACCTGCTCGACCAGGACCTCCGGGACGGAGGCGCCGGAGGTGACGCCGACCGTGGTCACGCCCTCCAGCCAGGCCTCGTCGATCTCGTCGGCGAAGTCCACGAGGTAGGCCTCGCGGGAGCCGGCCAGCTTGGCGACCTCGACGAGCCGCTTGGAGTTGGAGGAGTTGCGGGAGCCGACCACGATCACCAGCTCCGCCTCGGCGCCCATCTGCTTCACCGCGAGCTGACGGTTCTGCGTGGCGTAGCAGATGTCGTCGCTCGGCGGGGAGATGAGCTGCGGGAACTTCTCCTTCAGGGCGTCGACGGTCTCCATGGTCTCGTCGACGGAGAGCGTGGTCTGCGACAGCCAGACGACCTTGGAAGGGTCGCGGACCTCCACCTTGGCGACGTCCCCGGGGCCGTCGACGAGCTGGATGTGCTCGGGGGCCTCGCCGGAGGTACCGATGACCTCCTCGTGGCCCTCGTGCCCGATCAGGAGGATGTCGTAGTCCTCGTTGGCGAAGCGGACGGCTTCCTTGTGGACCTTGGTGACCAGGGGGCACGTGGCGTCGATGGTGGCGAGACGGCCGCGCTCGGCCTCCTCGTGCACCACGGGGGCGACCCCGTGCGCGGAGAACATGACGATGTTCCCCGGCGGGACCTCCTCGGTCTGCTCGACGAAGATCGCGCCCTTCTTCTCCAGGGTCTGCACGACGTACTTGTTGTGGACGATCTCGTGCCGGACATAGATCGGGGCCCCGTACTGCTCCAGGGCCTTCTCGACGGCGATCACGGCGCGGTCCACACCCGCGCAGTAGCCACGGGGGGCGGCGAGCAGGACACGGCGGCCAGGCGAAGCAGTCATGGGCACCATCGTAAGGCCGCCCCGGAGGCCGAAGATCGGGCGAGGGGGATTGTCGGTGGTGCCCGTTACTCTCGGCGCATGGCTGTCAACACGTCCGCGGACGCACCGCTGCCCGTCGGTGAGGTGTCGCGGCTCATCGGGAGCTGGATCGACCGGCTCGGGGCGGTGTGGGTCGAAGGGCAGATCACGCAGTTGTCGCGGCGGCCGGGTGCCGGGGTGGTGTTCCTGACCCTGCGGGACCCGTCGTACGACATCTCGGTGAGCGTCACCTGCTACCGGCAGGTGTTCGACGCCGTCGCGGACGTCGTGGGCGAGGGTGCCCGGGTCGTCGTCCTCGCGAAGCCCGAGTGGTACGCCCCGCGCGGGCAGCTGTCGCTGCGGGCCGCGGAGATACGGCCCGTGGGGGTCGGGGAGCTGCTGGCCCGGCTGGAGCAGCTGAAGAAGACGCTCGCGGCGGAGGGGCTCTTCGCGCCCGAGCGCAAGAAGCCGCTGCCCTTCCTCCCCCAGCTCATCGGCCTGGTCTGCGGCCGGGCCTCGGCCGCCGAGCGGGACGTCCTGGAGAACGCCCGCCACCGCTGGCCCGCCGTCCGCTTCGAGGTGCGCAACGTCCCGGTGCAGGGTGTGCACGCGGTGCCGCAGGTGGTGCAGGCGGTGAAGGAGCTCGACGGGATGGAGGAGGTCGACGTGATCATCGTCGCGCGCGGCGGCGGCAGCGTCGAGGATCTGCTGCCCTTCTCCGACGAGCAGCTCGTCCGCGCGGTGGCCGCCTGTCGTACGCCCGTCGTGTCCGCCATCGGGCACGAACCGGACAACCCGCTGCTCGACCATGTCGCCGACCTGCGCGCCTCGACACCGACGGACGCCGCCAAGAAGGTCGTACCGGACGTGGGCGAGGAGTTCGAGCGCGTGCGCCTGCTGCGGGACCGGGCCCGGCGGTGCGTGGGGGTCTTCATCGAGCGGGAGGAGCGCGGGCTGGCCCATGCGCTGGCCCGGCCCTCGATGGAGGATCCGCACCGCATGGTCGACGAGCGGGCGGACCATGTCGCGTCGCTGGTCGAGCGCTCCCGGCGCACCCTGGGACACCTCCTCGACCGGGCCGACTCCGAGCTGACGCACACGCACGCGCGCGTGGTGGCCCTCTCCCCCGCGGCGACGCTGAAGCGCGGTTACGCGGTGCTGCAGAAGTCCGACGGCCATGTGGTGCGGGACCCGGACGAGGTGACGGCGGGCGAGGCGCTGCGGGCGCGGGTCGCCGAGGGTGAGTTCTCCGTACGAGTCGATTCTTAGGGTGAGTGGATGACCGGCAAGGTGGATGAGGCGCTCGGCTACGAGCAGGCGCGGGACGAGCTGATCGAGGTCGTACGACGGCTGGAGGCCGGGGGTACGAGCCTGGAGGAGTCCCTGGCCCTGTGGGAGCGCGGCGAGGAGCTGGCCAAGGTGTGCCGCCGCTGGCTGGAGGGGGCGCGGGCCCGGCTGGACGCGGCTCTGGCCGAGGAAGAGGAAGAGGCCGAGGAGACGGAAGGGGCGGGCGACTAGCGATATGCGCCGGTCGGTTGTGAAGCGGATCACCATGCCCCGGTTTTGATTGAACCTTGAACTTCTCTGGCGTACGTTCGGTCCCGTAAGCCGGACCGGCACTCCGGGACCGGACGCGCATTCGAGGAAGTTGACGCATGTCTCTCGTTCTTGACCCCGCCGCCCAGGACCTGCTGTTCCGCGAGGCTCGCACCGCGAACACCTTCACCGACGAGCCGGTGACCGAGGAGCAGGTCCAGGCGATCTACGACCTCGTCAAGTACGGTCCGACCGCCTTCAACCAGTCCCCGCTGCGCATCACCCTGGTCCGCTCCCCCGAGGCCCGCGAACGCCTGGTCAAGCACATGGCCGAGGGCAACCAGGCCAAGACGGCCACCGCCCCGCTGGTCGCGATCCTCTCCGCGGACAACGAGTTCCACGAGGAGCTGCCGGCCCTCTTCCCGCACTTCCCGCAGGCCAAGGACGTCTTCTTCGGCGAGCGCTCGGCCCGTGAGGGTGCCGCCGCGCTGAACGCCGCCCTCCAGGCCGCGTACTTCATCATCGGCGTCCGCGCCGCGGGCCTGGCCGCCGGCCCGATGACCGGCCTCGACTTCGCCGGCGTCCAGAAGGAGTTCCTGGACGACGACCACGCCCCGCTGATGGTCGTCAACATCGGCAAGCCGGGCGACGACGCCTGGTTCCCGCGCTCGCCGCGACTGGCGTACGACGACGTCATCACCACCGTCTGACACGCAACGCGTACGAGAGAGGCCCCCGGCACGGTGATTCGAACACCGCCGGGGGCCTCTCTCGTACGCGCGGGTCTCGTACGCGCGGGCGCTCACGCCATCTTCAGCGCCTCCGCCATCTTCGTCAGCTGCGCGAACGAAGCCGTGCCCGCCACCACCGTCGTGGAGCCGGGTGTGTCCTCCAGTACGAGGGCGTCGTAGCGGCCGCCGGTGTAGCGGGTCCACGTGCGGCCGCCGATCCTCTCGGAGGCCTTGGTCGCCTTCGCGCCCTGGCTGGCCGTCTCGATGAAGTCCGCGCGCTTCTGGGTGGACTGCTCGACCTGGACGTACTCACCGGCGGGGTTCTGGAAGCCCAGGTGCCAGCGGTCGGAGTCCGCCCCCTGGAAACGCACGGAGGTCGCCTTCCAGGTGTCCGGCAGGCCCTCGGGCGCGGCCACCGGGTAACTCGCCGCGCGGCGCGCGGTGAGGAGCTCCACGCGGTAGTCCACCCGCGCGATGTCGGGAGCGTGGTCGTCGTGCGGGATGAAGAGGTAGATGACGCCCGCCGCGATCCCGATGAGGCCCAGGGAGAGAATCATGTCCCGGACCGTCTTCTGCTTGCCGTTCGAACCTGCCACGCCCCTATCGTCGCAGGTGTCCGGTGCGCTCATCCGTGGGGGGCCCTGCTCATTTTGTCTGCCTAACGATAGAGTCGTGAGGAAACCCCTCATCCGGCCGTCGTCGTATCAGAAAGGTGCGCTCCGATGACCGAGAATCATCATCTGCCGTCCGAGCTCGAAGTACCCTCCGAGGCTCCTGACCGCAACCTCGCCCTGGAACTCGTCCGGGTGACCGAAGCCGCCGCCATGGCCGCAGGCCGCTGGGTCGGGCGCGGCGACAAGAACGGCGCCGACGGTGCCGCCGTGCGTGCCATGCGGACCCTCGTCTCCACCGTCTCGATGAACGGCGTCGTCGTCATCGGCGAAGGCGAGAAGGACGAGGCACCGATGCTCTTCAACGGAGAGCGCGTCGGTGACGGGACCGGCCCCGAGTGCGACATCGCCGTCGACCCGATCGACGGCACCACACTGACCGCCAAGGGCATGCCGAACGCGATCGCGGTGCTCGCCGCCGCCGACCGCGGCTCGATGTTCGACCCGTCCGCCGTCTTCTACATGGACAAGCTGGTCACCGGGCCGGAGGCCGCCGACTTCGTCGACATCGACGCGCCCGTGGCCGTCAACATCCGCCGGATCGCCAAGGCCAAGCGCGCCACGCCCGAGGACGTCACCGTCGTCATCCTCGACCGGCCGCGCCACGAAGGCCTCATCAAGGAGGTCCGGGAGGCCGGCGCGCGCATCAAGCTGATCTCGGACGGCGACGTCGCCGGCTCGATCTACGCGCTGCGCGAGGGCACCGGCGTCGACCTGCTGCTGGGCGTCGGCGGCACGCCCGAGGGCATCATCTCGGCCTGCGCCGTGAAGTGCCTGGGCGGCACCATCCAGGGCAAGCTGTGGCCGAAGGACGACGAGGAGCGGCAGCGGGCCATCGACGCCGGGCACGACCTCGACCGCGTGCTCACCACGAACGACCTGGTCTCCGGTGAGAACGTCTTCTTCGTCGCCACCGGCATCACCGACGGCGAGCTGCTGCAGGGCGTGCGCTACCGCTCCGAGACCGCGACGACCGACTCGATCGTCATGCGCTCCAAGTCCGGCACGGTCCGCCGGATCAACTCCGAGCACCGGCTTAGCAAGCTGCGCGCCTACAGCGCGATCGACTTCGACAGGGCGAAGTAGCAGGCTCCGCCGACCCGTCGGCATCGCAAGGGGCGCCCCCTGGTGCGGAGGGGGCGCCCCTTCCCGTACCTGGGGTGCCAGGTCAGTAGGGCTAGCCCGCCGCCGCTATGCGGCTGGTCGCGCGTGCCGCCTTCTTCAGCTCCATGTCCCGGCGGCGGCGACGGGCCAGGACCACACGGCGCTCGGCGGCGGTGAGGCCGCCCCAGACGCCGTACGGCTCGGGTTGCAGCAGCGCGTGCTCGCGGCACTCGACCATCACCGGACAGCGCGCGCAGACCCGCTTGGCGGCCTCCTCGCGGGACAGCCTCGCGGCGGTGGGTTCCTTGGAGGGGGCGAAGAACAGGCCGGCCTCGTCGCGCCGGCACACCGCTTCGGTGTGCCAGGGTGCGTCTTGGTCCCTGTCCCGCGCCGGCACCCGCTGGGCCGGAACGGCAGCGACCTGCAAGGACGAATGCGGCGGTTGCAGCACGGTCTACTCCTGACGACGGCTTCGCGAGCGAGAGACGATGGTGCAAGCCCTACCCGCTGTGCGCACGCCTATGCACAGCGTTCCGAGCCGCAGGAGCGCGGCGGCTTGTTCACGACCCTGTGCGCCGCCTGTCCGAGCGCCGATTCGTTCCGGATCCGATCCGATTCGCAATCGTCAACGGTCGAGATGTTTGCGCAAAGTCCGGTCGACCCTGCCCTGAACACGGTCGAGGATGTCCGCGACGAGCTTTCCGCGCTTCGGTCGCGCCTCCACATTGCCCAGCACGGCCCACCCGTCCACATAGACGACAGGCGCCTCCGACTCGGCCGAATCCAGTGGGGACACCTCGAAGTTGCCGAGGACACCGCCGCCGGTGCCGCGCAGCGACACGTTCTCCGGGACGCGGATCTGGACGTCCCCGAAGACCGACACCGCCTTGATCACAACCTGCTGGTACTCGAAGATCGCCTCGCTGAGGTCGATCTCGACGGTGCCGAAGATCGCGAACGCGTGCAGGCGGCGCCCGGCGCGCCAGCGCCCCCGGCGCATGGCGCTGCTGAACACGGCGACAACGTTGGCGTCGGCCTCGACCGGTATCGCACCGGGCGTGGGGCGGGGCGGTGCGGGCGCGTAGACCGAGGCGGCCGGACGCTCATGGGCGGCGGGCAGGTCCCGTATGAAGACCTCCAGCTCACCGACCGTCTTGGCGGCCAGCACCCCCTCCACGCGCTCGGCGTGCTCGTCGGCGGTCAGGCGCCCCTCGGCGAGGGCGTCACGCAGGATGTCGGCGATGCGGTCACGGTCGGCGTCCGAGGCGCGCAGTTCGGCGACGGGAGGCGCCGCGTACTCCTGCTGGGTGTGCTTCTGAAGGTCCACGGCAGCAGCGTACCGAAACGCGATAGATCGCGACTAGGGGTGTGGACAACCCCGCGCGTCGCGAACTGAGCCTTACCTCACAGGTTCCGTGCCGGCGGCAGGTTCTACGCTGGTGAGCGCCCGCCAGCGTCGGCGGGCGCCGTCTGTCGAGTGAGGAATGGGCTGAGATGCCTGAGTTCGCGTACACCGATCTGCTCCCCCAGGGAGAGGACACCACCCCGTACCGGCTGGTGACCTCCGAGGGTGTCTCCACCTTCGAGGCCGACGGGCGGACCTTCCTCAAGGTGGAGCCGGAGGCGCTGCGCAAGCTGGCCGCGGAGGCCATCCACGACATCCAGCACTACCTGCGCCCGGCCCACCTGGCACAGCTTCGCCGCATCATCGACGACCCGGAGGCGTCGGCGAACGACAAGTTCGTCGCCCTGGACCTGCTGAAGAACGCGAACATCGCGGCGGCCGGCGTGCTGCCCATGTGCCAGGACACCGGCACGGCGATCGTCATGGGCCAGCGCGGCCAGAACGTCCTCACCGAGGGCGGGGACGAGAAGGCGCTCTCCCACGGCATCTACGACGCCTACACCAAGCTGAACCTGCGCTACTCGCAGATGGCTCCGCTCACCATGTGGGAGGAGAAGAACACCGGCTCCAACCTTCCGGCGCAGATCGAGCTGTACGCCACCGACGGCGGCGCGTACAAGTTCCTGTTCATGGCGAAGGGCGGCGGCTCCGCCAACAAGTCCTTCCTGTACCAGGAGACGAAGGCCGTCCTGAACGAGGCCTCCATGATGAAGTTCCTGGAGGAGAAGATCCGTTCGCTGGGTACGGCCGCTTGCCCGCCGTACCACCTGGCGATCGTCGTCGGCGGCACGTCCGCCGAGTACGCGCTGAAGACGGCGAAGTACGCCTCCGCGCACTACCTGGACGAGATCCCCTCGGAGGGCTCGGAGCTCGGTCACGGCTTCCGGGACAAGGAGCTGGAGGAGAAGGTCTTCGAGCTCACCCAGAAGATCGGCATCGGCGCGCAGTTCGGCGGCAAGTACTTCTGCCACGACGTGCGTGTGGTCCGCCTTCCGCGGCACGGCGCGTCCTGCCCGGTCGCGATCGCGGTGTCCTGCTCGGCGGACCGTCAGGCCGTCGCGAAGATCACCGCCGAGGGCGTGTTCCTGGAGCAGCTGGAGACGGACCCGGCGCGGTTCCTGCCGGAGACCACGGACGAGCACCTGGCGTCCGACGGGGACGTCGTCCGCATCGACCTGAACCAGCCGATGGACGACATCCTGGCCGAGCTGACCAAGTACCCGGTCAAGACCCGTCTGTCCCTCACCGGCCCGCTGGTCGTGGCCCGTGACATCGCGCACGCCAAGATCAAGGAGCGGCTGGACGCGGGTGAGGAGATGCCGCAGTACCTGAAGGACCACCCGGTGTACTACGCGGGTCCGGCGAAGACCCCCGAGGGCTACGCCTCCGGTTCCTTCGGCCCGACGACGGCCGGCCGCATGGACTCCTACGTCGAGCAGTTCCAGGCGGCGGGCGGCTCCAAGGTGATGCTCGCCAAGGGCAACCGCAGCAAGCAGGTCACGGACGCGTGCGGCACGCACGGCGGCTTCTACCTCGGCTCCATCGGCGGCCCGGCCGCCCGCCTCGCCCAGGACTGCATCAAGAAGGTCGAGGTCGTCGAGTACGAGGAGCTCGGCATGGAGGCCGTCTGGAAGATCGAGGTCGAGGACTTCCCGGCGTTCATCGTCGTCGACGACAAGGGCAACGACTTCTTCCAGGATCCCGCTCCGGCTCCGACGTTCACGACGATTCCGGTGCGGGGGCCGGGCCTGGCGTAACGCCACCGGTGCGGCGGGGGCGGGACGTCGCCCCCGCC
This sequence comes from Streptomyces sp. NPDC086549, assembly GCF_044746205.1. NCBI lineage: Bacteria > Bacillati > Actinomycetota > Actinomycetes > Kitasatosporales > Streptomycetaceae > Streptomyces > Streptomyces sp. NPDC086549. The sequence goes on from NZ_JBIVBS010000002.1 coordinate 438,167, forward strand.
GCCCCTGCCCGTCCCGTCCCAGGGGCTCCGCCCCTGCTCCTGCCCACCCGCCCGCCCGACTCGGTGGGCCCAGAAGTGGCCGCCACGGGGCTCCGCCCCGAACCCCGGCGGGGACTACGTCCCCTGCACCCCTCGCGGGGTTCCGCTCCCGCACCCTCACGGGACTCCACCGCTGAACCCCGTCGGGACTCCGCCCCCGCACCCCGTCAGGGCTCCGCCCCAGAGCTCTTTTTCGGCGTGACCTCTCTCGTCCTCAAACGCCGGACGGGCCGAGTGATGCCTCCGCCCCTCCCGGTACCGCTACCGGGCCACAGCCCGGAACATCCGCACCACTCCGGTCGCTGTAACCGGCATGAGCGAATACCGCATCGAGCACGATTCCATGGGCGAGGTCCGCGTCCCCGCCGAGGCCAAGTGGCGGGCGCAGACCCAGCGTGCCGTCGAGAACTTCCCGATCTCCGGTCAGCGCATCGAGCGGGCCCACATCGAGGCCCTCGCCCGGATCAAAGGGGCCGCGGCGAAGATCAACGCCGGGCTCGGGGTGCTCGACAAGGACATCGCCGAGGCCATCCAGGAGGCGGCCGAAGAGGTGGCCGAGGGGAAGTGGGACGAGCACTTCCCGGTGGACGTGTTCCAGACGGGGTCCGGGACCTCGTCCAACATGAACACCAACGAGGTCATCGCCACCCTGGCCGGCGAGCGGCTCGGCCGGGACGTGCATCCGAACGACCACGTCAACGCCTCGCAGTCGTCCAACGACGTCTTCCCCTCCTCCCTGCACATCGCCGCCACCGCCGCCGTCACCCGTGACCTGATCCCGGCCCTGGAGCACCTCGCCGGCTCCCTGGAGCGCAAGGCCGAGGAGTTCACGGATGTCGTGAAGTCCGGGCGGACCCACCTGATGGACGCCACGCCGGTGACCCTGGGGCAGGAATTCGGGGGGTACGCCGCCCAGGTGCGGTACGGCGTCGAGCGGCTTCGGGCCTCCCTGCCGCGGCTGGCCGAGCTGCCGCTCGGCGGGACGGCGGTGGGAACGGGCATCAACACGCCGCCCGGCTTCTCCGCCGCCGTCATCGAGGAGGTCGCCCGCGCCACCGGGCTGCCGCTCACCGAGGCCCGGGACCACTTCGAGGCGCAGGGGGCACGCGACGGGATCGTCGAGACCAGCGGGCAGCTGCGGACCATCGCCGTCGGACTGACGAAGATCTCCAATGATCTGCGGTGGATGGCCTCGGGGCCGCGGACCGGGCTCGCCGAGATCCAGCTCCCCGACCTCCAGCCCGGGTCCTCGATCATGCCCGGCAAGGTCAACCCCGTCATTCCCGAGGCCGTCCTCATGGTCTGCGCGCAGGTCATCGGCAACGACGTGACCATCACGACCGCCGGGGCGTCCGGGAACTTCGAGCTCAATGTGATGCTTCCGGTCATCGCGAAGAACGTGCTGGAGTCGGTCCGGCTGCTCGCCAACGTCTCCCGGCTGCTCGCCGACCGGACCGTCGACGGGATCACCGCCAACCGGGAGCGGGCCCGCGAGTACGCCGAGTCGTCACCCTCCGTGGTCACTCCGCTCAACAAGTACATCGGGTACGAGGAGGCCGCGAAGGTGGCCAAGAAAGCCCTCGCGGAACGGAAGACCATTCGTCAAGTGGTGCTGGAGGGCGGGTACGTGGAGCGCGGCGCGCTGACTCCGGAGCAGCTCGACGAGGCGCTGGATGTCCTGCGTATGACGCATCCGTAACCGATCGCGGACCATTGCCGCCGCCGGGCCAGAACCGTGACGCGCACCGCAGCGTCGTATGCCTACGGCACCTAATATCTGTGCATGGCGGACGGTGGAGCGGTGAGACGCGTGGAAGCGGGCGGCGCGACGGGCTTCTGGGCCCCCGGGAGTCACATCCTGTGGCGGTACCGGGAGAACGCCGGCGAGCGCTTCCACATCGCGCGCCCCGTCACCGTCGTACGGGACGACGCGGAGCTGCTCGCCGTGTGGATGGCACCGGGCACCGAGTGCGTGAAGCCCGTGCTCGCCGACGGCACACCGGTGCACATCGAGCCGCTGGAGTCCCGGTACACCAAGCCGCGCACCGTGCAGCTCGACCGCTGGTACGGCACGGGGGTGCTGAAGCTGGCCCGGCCCGGTCAGCCCTGGTCGGTGTGGCTGTTCTGGGAGTCGGGCTGGCGGTTCAAGAACTGGTACGTCAATCTTGAGGAACCGCTGGCCCGTTGGGACGGCGGAGTGGACTCCGAGGACCACTTTCTGGACATCTCCGTCCACCCGGACCGCAGTTGGCACTGGCGCGACGAGGACGAGTTCGCGCAGGCCCAGCGGGACGGGCTGATGGACCTCCGGCTCGCCGAACAGGTGTGGGAGGCGGGGCAGGCCGCGGTGGAGGTGATCGGCGCCTGGGGCCCACCGTTCTCGGACGGCTGGCAGCACTGGCGCCCGAATCCCTCCTGGGCTGTACCTTCACTCCCGGAGGACTGGGACCGTACGCCTGCGCACGTGTCCTCATGAGACCCTTGCTGCGCCCCCGGACCGCAACCGTAGGATCGTCCTCCGCAAGGGCAGCGCAGCCACAACTCCCGGAGCATGCGCCGGGCTTGACCGAACGTCACCGAGGGGCGGCAGGACGTGAGCGAGGGGTACGAGGGCAACGCAGGCCCTGGGGACCGGAAACGGTACGCCTACGGCACAGGAACAACCTCTGACCACGCGGGAATTCCGTTCCTGGGGCACGTATTCCGGGTATCGGGATTTCTGCGGGACGAACTGCGCGCGCGGCGCGCAGCCCCGGACGGATGGATTCGACACGCGTGACGGAGCACCCCACCCCCTCCTACGAGCGCCCCCAGGCGGGCGCCGACCCCGCGGAGCACCGCGGGGCGCTCCTGCGTTCCCCGAAGCCGCTCGGTGCCACCGCCTTACCCGCACAGGCCCGCACCGGCGAGACGCCCTCGTCGTCGGGTACGAGCACGCCCCGCGGCAAGGGGAAGGAGCCCCCAGTCAACGGCCCCGAGCACTCCCAGCCGGCCGCCGCCGAGCCCGACACCCACCGCCCGCGTCCCGCGCCCGCGCCGGAGGGCATCCCGCCCCAGCCCGGCGCCGAGCAGGAGCGGGCCGTCGGCGGCCAGGACCGCCGTATCGGGCGGGGGCTGCCGCCCGGACGGCCGATGCCGATGCGGCGGGACGGGGACCGGCTGCGGTTCGTGGGCGCCGCGACCCGTCGGATCGCGCGCGGCATCGACCTCGACGAGATCGTGATGGGCCTGTGCCGGGCCACCGTGCCGACGTTCTCGGACGCGATCCTCGTCTATCTGCGCGACCCGCTGCCGGTCGGCGACGAGCGCCCCACCGGCCCCGTCGTGCTGCGGCTGCGGCGCACGGACCGGATTCCGGAGGAACGTGACACCGAGGGCGGCTTCCTGCCCGTGCAGGTCCCGGAGCCGGAGCCGTCGGAGCTGACAGGGCTGTCGGAGCTGTCCTCGCTGACCGCCGAGCTGTGCGAGGTGCGGCCCGGCGGCGCGCTGAACGAGGTGCTGCGCGGGGTACGTCCGGTGTTCGCCGACTCGCCGGCCGCCCGCGCCGCGCTGCCCGAACTCCTGGGTGAGAGCGGCGAGTCGGTCGTACCCGACGGACAGCACGCGATCCTCGCCCCGCTGCGCGGCCGCCGCCGTGTCATCGGTGCCGCGCTCTTCCTGCGCCGCCCGGAGCGCCTGGCCTTCGAGGCCGACGACCTGCTGGTCGCCGCCCAGCTGGCCACGCACAGCGCCCTGGGCATCGACAAGGCGGTGCTGTACGGCCGCGAGGCCTACATCGCCGACGAACTCCAGCGCACCATGCTCCCGGAGACCCTGCCCCGCCCCACAGGTGTACGGCTGGCCTCCCGCTACCTCCCCGCGGCCGAGACCGCCCGGGTCGGCGGCGACTGGTACGACGCCATCCCGCTGCCCGGCAGCCGGGTCGCGCTCGTCGTCGGCGACGTCATGGGGCACTCCATGACCTCCGCCGCGATCATGGGCCAGCTGCGCACCACCGCGCAGACCCTGGCCGGGCTCGACCTGCCGCCGCAGGAGGTGCTGCACCACCTGGACGAGCAGGCGCAGCGGCTGGGCCACGACCGGATGGCGACCTGCCTGTACGCCGTCTACGACCCGGTCTCGCACCGCATCACCATCGCCAACGCCGGCCACCCCCCGCCCGTGCTGCTGCACCTGGGCGGACGGGCCGAGGTGCTGCGGGTGCCGCCGGGCGCGCCCATCGGCGTCGGAGGGGTCGACTTCGAGGCCGTCGAGCTGGACGCGCCCGCCGGGGCCACGCTGCTCCTCTACACCGACGGCCTGGTCGAGTCCCGGCTGCGGGACGTGTGGACCGGCATAGAGCAGCTGCGCGAGAAGCTCGCCGCGACCGCGCAGCTGACCGGCCCCGATCATCCGCCGCCCCTTGAAGCCCTGTGCGACGAAGTGCTCGACATGCTCGGTCCGGGCGACCGGGACGACGACATCGCGCTGCTCGCCGCCCGCTTCGACGGGATCGCGCCGAGCGATGTGGCGTACTGGTTCCTGGAGCCGGAGGACGCGGCCCCCGGCCGGGCCCGCCGGCTGGCCCGGCGCGCGCTGGACCGCTGGGGCCTGGAGGAGCTCAGCGATTCGGTCGAGCTCCTGGTCAGCGAGGTCGTGACGAACGCCGTGCGCTACGCCTCCCGTCCGGTCACCCTTCGTCTGCTGCGCACCGACGTGCTGCGCTGCGAGGTCGGCGACGACGTGCCGCAGCTGCCGCGGCTCAGGCAGGCGCGGGCGACGGACGAGGGCGGGCGCGGACTGTACCTGGTGAACAAGCTGGCCAGGCGGTGGGGCGCGACACGGCTGAGCACCGGAAAGGTCGTCTGGTTCGAACTGAACCGGGGTTAGGGCCCGGTCGAAGGCGGGAGAAGCGCAGAGGGCGCCCGGGGTCTCCGGGCGCCCTCTGGCGTCACTGCTGGTCGGCCGGGTTCAGCGGGTCGTCCGTGACACCGTCCGTCGGTGTGGCCGGCGGGGACGTCGTCGTCGGCGGCCTGGTCGTCGGGGGCTGGGTCGGCGGCTGTGTGGTCGGGGGCTGGGTCGGGGACTGCGTCGGCGTGTCGGACGGGGTCGGCGACTGGGAGGTCGGGGTCTGGGACGGGGTCTCCGAGGGCTTCTCCGTCCAGCTCGGGATATCGGTCGGCTCGACGGCCGCGCCCTGCGTGGTGTTCAGGTCGAACTTCGCCTTGTCCGTGACGCCGAAGGTGTACGCCGCCCAGATCTTCGCCGGGTAGCCGCCGCCGTTGACCCGGAGGCCGGGGACCGGGAGTCCGGTCGCGCCCTTCAGCGAGACGTGGTTCTGGGTCTTCTTGTCCTCGCCGAACAGGCCCACCGAGGTGACCAGGTCGGGGGTGTAGCCGGTGAACCAGGCGGACCGGTTCTCGTCGGAGGTTCCGGTCTTGCCCGCCACCTGCTGGCCGTCGCGCAGCGAGTTCTTCGCCACCGACGTGCTGGCCGTACCGTCGTTGACCACGCCGGTCAGTACCGAGGTCACCGTGTCGGCGGCGGTGCGGCTGATCACCGAGCCGCCGATCGGGTTGGGTATGTCGACCGTGCGGTTCTTCTTCTCCGCCGACTTGACGATGGACGGCGTCACCTTGTAGCCGTGGTTGTCGAAGGTGGCGTAGATGCCGGCCATCTCCAGCGGGCTGGCGCCCATGGAGCCCAGCGTCTGCGCGGGCACCGCCTGCATGCCCTTGGTGTCCATGCCCAGCTTCTTGGCGGTGCTCATCACGTTGTCCATGCCCACGTCGACGCCCATCTGGGCGAAGACCGAGTTGACGGACTTGTTCATCGCCGTCTGGACCGTGATGGGGCCGTAGTTCTGGTCGTCCTCGTTGGGCGGGGCGAAGCCGACCTTGGTGCCGTTGTCCACGACCGGGCGGCGGCTCTTGCCGCTGTAGACCGTGTCGGCGGTGATCTCCTTGCCGTCCTGGGTCTTGGCGTCGTCCTCCAGCGCCGCGGCGAGGATCAGCGGCTTGAACGTCGACGCGGGCTGGAAGTCCGGGCGGGTCGCGTTGCTGATGTAGTGCTTGTAGTAGTCGATGCCGCCGTACAGCGCGACGATCTTGCCCGTCTTGGGGTCGACGGAGACCGCGCCGGCCTGGACGTTGCCGTCGACCTTGCGTTTCTTGGCGTCGAGCTTGCTGGTCAGTTCGGCCTTGACGGCCTTCTCCAGCGCGTCCTGCTTCTTCCGGTCGATGTTCAGGGTGATGGTCCAGCCCTGGTCGACCACCGCGGCCTCCGCCTGGGACTGGTTCAGGCCCTCGGACTCCATCAGCTGCTTCTCCAGCTGGTGGTTGGCGAGTTCGACCAGGTAGCCCTTCTGTCCTTCCAGACCGGGGGCGCCCTTGGGGGCCTTGGGGTACGGGAACGTCATGGCGTCGCGCTTGGCCTTGGTCAGCCAGCCCTCCTCGACCATGTTGTTCAGGACGTAGTTCCAGCGCGCCTTCACCAGCCTCTTGCCGGTGTCGGACGCGACCGCCCAGTCGTACTGGCTCGGCGCCTGGAGCAGGGAGGCGAGGTACGCGCCCTGTGAGACCGACAGCTTCTGGGCGTCGACCCGGTAGTAGGCCTGCGCCGCGGCCTGGATGCCGTAGGCGTTGCGGCCGTAGTAGCTGGTGTTGATGTAGCCCGCGAGGATGTCGTCCTTGGACGTCTCGCGTTCCACCTTCAACGAGATGACCAGTTCCCTCAGCTTGCGCGTGACGGTCTGGTCCTGGTTCAGGTAGAAGTTCTTGACGTACTGCTGGGTGATCGTCGAACCACCCTGCTTGCCCTTGCCCGAGAGCGTGTTGATCAGACCACGGGCGGTACCCCGGAAGTCGATGCCGGGGTCGCTGTAGAAGGACTTGTTCTCGGCCGCCACGAAGGTCAGCTGGACCTTCCTCGGCACCTTGGTGAGGTCCACGATCTCGCGGTTGACCTTGCCGTCACGGGCCAGGATCGTGCCGTCGCTGAACTTGTAGACATTGCTCTGGCGCTTTGCGGCCGGGTTGCCACTGGGCACGTCCACCAGCATGTAGAGCACGAAGAAGCCGCCGATGCACAGCAGGCAGAAGCCCAGGAACGTGCCGAGGATCTTCTTCCAGGTGAACAGCCTGCGTATCCAACTCTTGGCGGGCTTGGCAGGCTTGGCCGACTTGGCCCGCCTGCCCTGCTGGGCCTGCTGGGCCTGCTGGGCGGGCGGGGCCTGCGGGGTCTGTCCGGCCGGCGCTTCCGACGAGCGGCTCCTGGGCGCCGCGCGGTGGCCACCGCGCTGTCGCGCTCGTCTCTCTTCCGCTCGTCCCATGACTACGTCTGCTCCGCTCCGTCTCGGCTGTCGCACAGGTCCTGGCTCAGGTCAGCTCAGAAAGCTAACACCGCTCTATATGACAAAGGGCGTCTGATCCGCTCTTTTACGGACGTGACAATCAGCACCCCGCCCCAAGGGAACCGACGTGCGAACGGGGCGCGAGGTTGCTTCTGCGCGATAAAGTGTTATCACTTAGATAGGCCGACGCTAGATGAGCGAGCGCCGCGCGACCTTTGCCAGACGAACGGGGGGACCACCCATGTCCACACACGACGTACCCGAGATGCCCGCCCCACGCGTGCGGGAGTTCACCGCGCACAGCATCGGCGGCGGACTCGCGCTGCTGCTCGGACTGGTCGGCCTGGCGGCCGCCGTCGGCCTCATAGCCACCTCCTCGGCGATCGAGGCGACGCCCGGCGTCAAGGGCGCACTGGCCGCCGCGGGCGCGCTCGTCCTCCTCGCCTCCGTCATCGCGATGCGCGGGCTGAACACGGTGGCGCCGGGCGAGGCGCGGGTCGTCCAGCTCTTCGGCCGGTACCGGGGGACGATCCGGCAGGACGGCCTGCGCTGGGTGAACCCCTTCACCTCGCGGACCCGGATCTCCACCCGGGTGCGCAACCACGAGACCGCGGTCCTCAAGGTCAACGACGCCTACGGCAACCCGATCGAGCTCGCCGCGGTCGTCGTCTGGAAGGTCCAGGACACCGCCCAGGCCGTCTTCGAGGTGGACGACTACTCCGAGTTCGTCGCCACGCAGACCGAGACGGCCGTACGGCACATCGCCATCGAGTACCCCTACGACGCCCACGACGAGGACGGGCTGTCGCTGCGCGGCAACGCCGACGAGATCACCGAGAAGCTCGCGGCCGAGCTGCACGCGCGCGTGGAGGCGGCCGGTGTGCGGATCATCGAATCCCGCTTCACGCACCTCGCGTACGCGCCCGAGATCGCCTCGGCGATGCTCCAGCGGCAGCAGGCCGGCGCGGTCGTCGCGGCCCGGCGGGAGATCGTCGACGGAGCGGTCGGCATGGTCGAGGCGGCACTCGCCCGGATCGCGGAGCAGGACATCGTGGAGCTGGACGAGGAGCGCAAGGCGGCGATGGTGTCCAACCTGATGGTGGTGCTGTGCGGAGACAGGGCACCGCAGCCCGTACTGAACACTGGGACCCTGTACCAGTGACGGATCCCGCCGAGGGCGCCACGCCCAAGCGCCGGCCGCAGCAGCGCAAGCAGGTGCTGCTGCGGCTGGACCCATTGGTGTACGAGGCGCTCGCCCGCTGGGCCGGGGACGAACTGCGCTCGGCCAACGCGCAGATCGAGTTTCTGCTGCGCAAGGCCTTGGCGGAGTCCGGGCGGCTGCCCCGGGACGCCGGCCCCATTCCCCGCCGCGGACGGCCCCCGGAGTCGAACTGACCGCCGTGTAGCAGAACCGTGACAATCGGTCCCTACCTGCGGAGGCCTACCCCCCGCCACGACCTGCACACTCGACGTATACATACTGCGTATACACCGTGTGTAGAGTGCTCCGCATGTCCATCGGTCACACCCTTCTAGGACTCCTGGAGTCCGGCCCGCGACACGGTTACGACCTGAAGCGGGCCTTCGACGAGAAGTTCGGTCACGACCGGCCGCTGCACTACGGCCAGGTCTACTCGACGATGTCCCGACTGCTGAAGAACGGGCTCGTCGAAGTCGACGGGATCGAGGCGGGCGACGGCCCCGAGCGGAAGCGCTACGCGATCACGGACGCCGGGGTCACCGACGTGGAGCGGTGGCTGGCGACTCCGGAGAAGCCGGAGGAATACCTCCAGTCGACGCTCTACACCAAGGTCGTCCTCGCGCTGCTGACCCACCGGAACGCGGCCGACATCCTCGACACCCAGCGCTCCGAGCACCTGCGCAGCATGCGGATCCTGACCGACCGCAAGCGCAGGGGCGACCTGGCGGACCAGCTGATCTGCGACCACGCACTGTTCCACCTGGAGGCGGACCTGCGCTGGCTGGAGCTGACCGCCGCGCGCCTCGACAAGCTCCGTGAGGCGGTGGCCCGATGACCCCTCCTCCCGGTTCCCTGCTCGCCGCCGAGCAGCTGCGCAAGGCGTACGGGCCGACCGTCGCGCTCGACGGCGCCGAGTTCTCCATCCACCCCGGTGAGGTCGTCGCCGTGATGGGCCCGTCCGGGTCCGGCAAGTCGACGCTGCTGCACTGCCTCGCCGGGATCGTGACGCCCGACTCGGGCTCGATCATGTACGACGGGCGTGAGATGGCGACCATGAGCGACGCACAGCGCAGCGCGCTACGGCGCTCCGAGTTCGGGTTCGTGTTCCAGTTCGGGCAGCTCGTGCCGGAGCTGACCTGCGTGGAGAACGTCGCCCTTCCGCTGCGGCTGAACGGCACCTCCCGCAAGGCGGCCGAGAGGGCGGCGCTGAGCTGGATGGAGCGCCTCGAGGTCGACGACCTGAAGGGCAAGCGGCCCGGTGAGGTCTCCGGCGGCCAGGGGCAGCGGGTCGCCGTGGCGCGGTCGCTGGTCACCGAACCGCGGGTGCTGTTCGCCGACGAGCCGACCGGCGCGCTCGACTCGCTCAACGGCGAGCGCGTGATGGAGCTGCTGACGGAGGCAGCCCGGTCGACCAACGCGGCCGTCGTACTCGTGACCCACGAGGCACGGGTGGCCGCCTACTCCGACCGCGAGATCGTCGTACGGGACGGGAAGTCCCGGGACATGGAGCGCGCGGTATGAACGGAAAGGGGGGGCACCTCCCTGCTCGAGCGGAGCCGAGAGCTTGGGGGCGGTCCAGGGATCTGGCCATGGGGGTTCGGTTCGCCTTCACCGGCGGACGGGAAGGCTGGGTCCGGGCCCTGCTGACGGCCGTCGGCGTCGGGCTCGGGGTGGCGCTGCTGCTGCTGACGACAGCGATACCGAACGCCCTGAGGGCGCGCGACCACCGCGGCAGCGCCCGGGACGACTTCACCTACAGCGCGAAGAAGCTGCCGAAGGCGGACGACACACTCATCATCGCCCGCACCGACACGACGTTCCGCGACGCGGACGTCCGCGGCCGGCTCCTGGAGCCCGAGGGCACCCGGGCGCCGCTGCCGCCGGGCCTCGGGAAGTTCCCCGGGACGGGAGAGATGGTCGTCTCGCCCGCCCTGGACGAACTGCTCAAGTCCGACTCCGGCAAGCTGCTGCGCGAACGCCTCCCCTACCGCATCACCGGCACCATCGGGCAGTCCGGGCTCATCGGGCCCGCCGAACTCGCCTACTACGCGGGCGGGAAGGGACTCGAGAACCGTCTGACGGGCGGCGGCGTCGAACGCATCCACTACTTCGGGCCCTCCGCCGTGATCCGGAGCGACCCGCTGGACCCGGTCCTGCTGCTGCTCGTCCTGATCATCTTCGTCGTGCTGCTGCTGCCGGTCGGCGTGTTCATCGCGGCGGCCGTGCGCTTCGGCGGCGAGCGCCGGGACCGCCGGCTCGCGGCGCTCCGGCTGGTCGGCGCGGACGGGCGGATGGCGCGCCGGATCGCGGGCGGCGAGGCGCTCGCCGGGGCACTGCTCGGGCTCGTCCTCGGCGCCGGCTTCTTCCTGGCCGGCCGTCAGCTGGCGGCCCTGATGGAGGTGCGGGACATCAGTGTGTTCCCGAGCGACCTCAACCCGTCGCCGGCACTCGTCCTGCTCGTCGCCGTCGCCGTACCCGCCGCGGCCGTCCTGGTGACGCTGTTCGCACTGCGCGGGGTCGTCATCGAACCGCTCGGCGTGGTCCGCGCGGCGCAGCCGCCGCGGCGCCGGCTGTGGTGGCGGCTGCTGCTGCCGCTGGGCGGCCTCGCGCTGCTCTACCCGATGATCGGCCAGGGCAGCAGGAACGGGAACTTCAACCAGTGGCTGGTGATCGGCGGCACGGTGCTGCTGCTCGTCGGCGTCACCGCACTGCTGCCGTGGGTCGTCGAGGCCGTGGTGGCCCGGCTGAACTCCGGCTCGGTCTCCTGGCAACTGGCCGTCCGAAGGCTGCAGCTGAGCAGCGGTACGGCCGCCCGTATGGTCAACGGCATCGCCGTCGCGGTGGCCGGGGCGATCGCGCTGCAGATGCTGTTCGCCGGGGTCGAGGGCGACTACACCAAGAGCACCGCCAACGACCTGAACCGGGCGCAGCTGGAGATCTCCCTGCACAACGACGTGCCACTGACCGAGGCCGGCCGGCAGCTCTCGAAGACCGAGGGAGTGCGCCGCGCGTCGGTCATCTCGCAGACCTCGATCGGGGAACGGGCGAAGGAACCCCAGACCGAGCTGGAGGTCGCCATCGGCACCTGCGCGGAGCTGCGCGAGGTGGCGCGCCTGACCTCCTGCCGGGAAGGCGACGTCTTCCAGATCCACGGCAGCGACTACGACAGCAAGACGAAGAGGTTCAGCACACCGGGCAACACCGTGTACTTCGACCCGGCGTACGAAGGAACACCGAACCACCCGGTGGCCTGGAAGGTGCCCTCCGGGGTGAAGACGGCGGGGCCGCGGGAGGATCCGACCGGCTACGCGCGCGGCGGCCTGCTGTTCACCTCGGGCGCACTGCCCAAGGACGCGGCGGCAGGCCTGGCCCAGAAGGTGTTCGTGAGTCTCGACCCGTCGGTGCCGGACGCCAACGACCACGCGCGCAACACGGCCGCGCGGCTGGATCCGCTGGCGGACGTCTGGACCCTGGCCTCCAGTGAGCAGTCGCAGCAGTTCCGGTCCATCCGTACCGGCCTCTTCGTCGGTGCCACCTGCGTCCTGCTGCTGATCGGCGCGAGCCTGCTGGTCTCCCAGCTGGAGCAGCTGCGCGAGCGCAAGAAGCTGCTGTCGTCGCTGGTCGCCTTCGGCACCCGGCGCCGCACACTGAGCCTGTCGGTGCTCTGGCAGACGGCGATCCCGATCGCGCTGGGGCTGCTGCTGGCGTCCGTGGTGGGCATGACGCTGGGCACGGTGCTGCTGAAGATGACCGGCGCCACGGTCCGTGTGGACTGGGCGAGCGTCCTGGAGATGACCGGCGTGGGCGCCGGCGTCGTCCTCCTCGTGACCCTGCTCAGCCTGCCGCCGCTGCTGCGGCTGATGCGGCCGGAGGGGCTGCGGACGGAGTAGCCGCCGCTACGGAGTACCACCACTACGGAGTAGTCACCGCCCCCTTCTCGTGGGCCCCTTCCCGCCAGGAGGGGCCCACGTGCCGTGCGGTCACAGGCTGTGCTCCCGCACCACCCTCCGGGCCTGGGCGAACAGCATGCCGACGTTGACCGACTTGCGGCAGACGACCACGGCAACGACGTCCTGCTGCTCGTTCATGCGGATGAACAGGTGGGTGAGGTTGTCGCTGTTGACCAGGATCTCCTGGAAGAAGTGACCGTCACTGGTCATGCCGCGACGCTCCTTGAAGAGGTCCTCGATCATCACGACCGTACGCCCCTGGAACAGGTCCAGGGTCGCGCCCGCCAGCAGGTCCAGGACCTCGGGCGGATGGTTGTCGATCGTCTCGTACGAGAGCAGCATCCCGGTGGACATGTCGACCACTCCGGCCGCGACACACTCCGGCGCCTCGTTCCGCAGCGATTTGACCAGGCTCATCACCTGGTCCGAGAAACCCGTGGTCATACGCTTCGTCGCCATCCCTTCACACTCCCTCTGTTGCCTTCTCGGTGAGGATCGAGCCAATGCGGTCGAGGACCGGATGGGTCGCCCGGTGCAGGCGCTCCACGTCCATCCCCTCGTCGCCGAGCACGACCATCAGAGCGGTGTCGCCCACCGCGTAGTACGCGACGCAGCCGTGGCTGCCGTAGGTCACCGTCTGCCGCAGCGCACCACGCGCGGTGGCCTCGGCGGTGCGGCGCGCGAGGCCGAGGCCGGCGGCCGCGAGGGCGGCGAGGCCCTCCGGGTCGATGGAATCCGCGGTGTCGGCGGCGATCAGCATTCCGTCGGCGGCCGCCAGAGCCGTGTCGGTGATTCCGGTGACCCGTTCGCGCAGCCCGCGCATTTCCTGCGCCAGGGCTTCGTGATTCATGTGCTCAACTCCCTCATTCCTGACTGAATTCGACCGCTGCGACAATCAACACGCCCTTTTCATTTGGCGGTTCCGTGCCGCAGCCGGAAGAACCCTTTCCAGCTCGCCCCGCTCTTCGGCGGGCCGAGGGCTTCGGTGATGCCGCTGGCGCCGGGATCACGGCGCGGCAGTTCGACGGGGGTGGGGACCGGCTCCGGCTCCGGGGCCGGCGGGGGTGGCTCCCGGTGCCGTACGACCGGAGCCTCCAGCGGCATCCGGACCGGGATCCCGGCGGTCGGGCCGGCGCATTCCAGCAGCCCCTCGCCGAGCATGCGCGCGACCTCCACCGTGACGGTGTAGACCCCGCGACCGGTACGGAAGGCCAGGTCACGGGCGGTGCGGCGGCCGTCGGCGTGGCCGAGCAGCTCCTGTTGCAGCGAGGTGAGGGGGCGGTCGGCCGCGGCGGCGGGCAGGGGGCGTTCCCGGTCGGGGCGCACGGGGTGGGGCAGCGCGGCCAGGGCGGCCAGCTTGCGGTTCGCCTCCTGGAGCAGCCGGGCGGGTGCCTCGCCGACGGCGACCGGGGCGTGCGGCTCGGTGCCGAGGACGGCCTCGCAGCCGTCCACCCGGCCGGCGACGATGGCGAAGGCCGCGTCCTGCAGCGCCATCACGCACACCACTCTGAGCTGGGCCGCCCCCGCGTAGCCGCGCGCGATCAGGCCAGCGACCGGCCAGCGCGCCCCGCCGGACTCCCGCACCAGATCGGCCCACTGCTCACCGTCGATGCGGTCGGAGCGCAGCAGCAGCGCCTCGGGGCCGGGGGCGCCGGGGCTCTCGGTCGCGACCACGAGCCCACCCCGCAGATGGAAGGCGCCGCCCGGGCTGCCCGGCACCCGCAGTTCTCCGCTGAATCCCTCGCGCCCGCACCCGATCAGGGCGTGCGCGAGCCGGCCGTAACCGGCCCTGCCGAGGGGATCCCGAACCTCCGACATCACTCCCCTTGGCATATCGGCATTTCGCACAGACGCCTGATGCGTCGCACCGAGGGGGTATGTGTATCAGCTCGATGGCATATTTCAGCGAGGGATTTCCCACCTGTCCCCAGCTGACGGAAGTTGGAACATTGAGCGACTCAAATCGCTTTGTTCGACACACATTTGATCGATTGAAGGACGGACTCAGGCGCCCCCGCCGAGGACCCGCACCGGCAGCGGCCGCAGGGCCTCGCGCAGGGCTGCCGCCAGCTCCCGGTACTCGGCGCCGCGGGCCGCTCCGGTGCGCATGGCCAGGGCGACGCGGCGGCTCGGAGCGGGATCGGCGAAGGAGCCGGTGAGCAGCTGGTTGCCGCGGGAGACCTCGACCTTGAGGGCGGTGCTGGGCAGCAGGGTGCAGCCGAGACCGCCGGCGACGAGCTGGACGAGCGTCGAAAGACCCGCGGCGGTGGTCGTGACCGGCGCGTCCTCCCGACCCGCCTCGCGACAGATGTCGAGGGCCTGGTCGCGCAGGCAGTGCCCCTCGTCGAGGAGCAGCAGGTTGAGCTCCTTGAGGGCCTCGCGCGGGATTCCCTCGCGGCCGCCGAGCCAGTGGCCGGGCGGGGTGACGAGCACGAAGTCCTCGTCGAAGAGAGGGAGTTCGACCACACCGGGGATGCCGAGGGGCACGGCGAGCAGCAGCAGGTCGAGCCGGCCGCCGCCCAGCCCGTCCAGCAGGCTGGCGGTCTGCTCCTCGTGCACCTGGAGGTCGAGGTCGGGGTACCGGTCGTGCACGAGCCGCAGGACGGTGGGCAGCAGATAGGGCGCGACGGTCGGAATGACCCCGAGCCGCAGCACCCCGGTGAAGGGCGCGCGGACCGCCTCGGCCTCCTCCAGCAGCGCGCCGACCTCATCCAGTACCGCCTTGGCCCGTACGGCGAGCCGCTCACCGGCGGGCGAGAGCAGTACCTTCCGGGTCGTACGCTCCAGCAGGGTGACCCCGAGGGTCTCCTCCAGGGCCGACACGGCCCCCGAGAGGGCGGGCTGGCTCATCCCGATGGCGGCCGCCGCGTCCCGGAAGTGCAGGTGCTCGGCGACGGCGGAGAAGGCACGCAGCTGGGACAGGCTGGGCTGCCGCCGCTTCCCGCTCACGCTACTCACGGTCACTGATAGATCCCTCCGATCAACCCGACCGAGTGTAGCTATTTCCCGTATCAATACACCCTGTGCCAACATCGACAACGTCCAACCCAAGGGAAACGCCCGCGATCCGGGGGTTTCCTCGCTGCAAGGAGAGCGCGTGCTCACTGTTGGTGACAAGTTCCCCGAGTTCGAACTGGCCGCCTGTGTCTCACTGGAGAAGGGCAAGGAGTTCGAGACGATCAACCACAAGACCTACGAGGGCAAGTGGAAGATCATCTTTGCGTGGCCCAAGGACTTCACCTTCGTGTGCCCGACCGAGATCGCGGCCTTCGGCAAGCTGAACGACGAGTTCGCCGACCGTGACGCCCAGGTCCTCGGCTTCTCCGGTGACTCCGAGTTCGTGCACCACGCCTGGCGCAAGGACCACGACGACCTGCGCGACCTGCCGTTCCCGATGATGGCCGACTCGAAGCACGAGCTGATGCGCGACCTGGGCATCGAGGGCGAGGACGGCTTCGCCAAGCGCGCCGTCTTCATCGTCGACCAGAACAACGAGATCCAGTTCTCCATGGTGACCGCCGGCTCCGTCGGCCGTAACCCCAAGGAGGTCCTGCGGGTCCTGGACGCCCTCCAGACGGACGAGCTCTGCCCGTGCAACTGGACCAAGGGCGACGACACGCTGGACCCGGTCGCGCTGCTGGCCGGTGAGTGAGTTGTCCCTCGACTCCCTCAAGTCCCGCATTCCGGACTACGCCAAGGACCTGAAGCTCAACCTGGGCTCGGTCATCGGCAACTCCGACCTGCCCGCGCAGCAGCTGTGGGGGACGGTCCTGGCGACCGCCATCGCGTCCCGCTCCCCCATCGTCCTGCGCGAGCTGGAGCCGGAGGCGAAGGCGAACCTGTCGCCGGAGGCGTACACCGCGGCGAAGTCCGCGGCCGCCGTCATGGCGATGAACAACGTCTTCTACCGGACGCGCCACCTGCTGTCCGACCACGAGTACGGCACCCTGCGCGCCGGCCTGCGGATGAACGTCATCGGCAACCCCGGCGTCGACAAGGTCGACTTCGAGCTGTGGTCGTTCGCGGTGTCCGCCATCAACGGCTGCGGCATGTGCCTCGACTCGCACGAGCAGGTGCTGCGCAAGGCGGGCGTCGACCGTGAGGTCATCCAGGAGTCCTTCAAGATCGCCTCGGTCATCCAGGCGATCGGCGTGACCCTGGACGCGGAGGCCGTGCTCTCCGAGTAGGCCGCTGTACCGCGGGGCCTCGCTCACTCCTGGTGGGCGAGGCCCTCGGTGCTTTCCTGGGCGTCCCTGGGGGCCGCGCTCCCGGGGACGCCTTCGGCCTGGACGGCCTCGTCCTCAAGAGCCGGACGGGCCGGAGGAAGCGGGCCGCTGTCCGGTCCCACTCCCGGTCCCGCTCCCTTCGAGGCCTGCTCCATCGAGTACTGCCGCAGGTACCCCACCACCGTGTTCGTCACCGCCACCAGCGGTACGGCGACCACGGCGCCCCCGATGCCGGCCACCATGCCGCCCGCCGCGACCGACAGCACCACCGCCAGCGGGTGCACCCGCACCGCACGGCCCAGGATGAACGGCTGGAGGATGTGGCCCTCGATCTGCTGGACCGCCAGGACCACCATCAGGGTCATGACCGCGGTGAAGACGCCCTGCGTCACCAGCGCCACCACCACCGCGAGCGCGCCGGACGCCACGGCGCCCACCAGCGGGATGAACGAGAACAGGAAGATGAACACGGCCAGCGGGACGGCCATGGGGACGTCCAGGAAGTAGATGCCGAGGCCGATGAAGATGGCGTCGATCAGGGCCACCAGCACCGTGCCGCGGACGTAGGCGGTCAGCGTGCGCCAGGCGCGCGGGCCGGCGCCGGCCACGCCCGGCCGGGCAGGCGCGGGCACCAGCTTCAGCAGCCACTCCCAGATGCGCTCACCGTCGTACAGCAGGAACAGCGTCGAGAAGAACACCAGCAGGATGCCGGTCAGGGTCTCGACGATGACCTGGACGCCCTCCAGGCCCGCGGACGTGATCTGGTCGGCGTTGGCACCGATCGCCTCGCGGAGGTTCTTGGCGATCTGGTTGATCTGCTTGTCAGTGACGTGGAAGGGGCTCTTCAGCAGCCAGTTGCGCAGATCGTCGATGCCGTTCTGGATCTGGTTGGAGAGGGTGTCGATGTTCTCCATGACCTGCCAGGTCACGAACCACCCGATCAGCCCCATCACGACGAAGCCGAGGATGGCGGTGAGCGCGGTGGCCGGACCGCGCGGCACCCCGTGGCGTCGCAGCCGGGACACCGTCGGGTGCAGAAGCGCGGTGATCAGCAGCGCTATGACGAAGGCGAAGACGACCAGTTGTACGGCGCTGATGACCCGCATCAGCACCCAGACCGTGCCCGCGAGCACCAGCAGCCGCCAGCCCGCCTCCGCGGCGACCCGCACGCCCCACGGCACGGCCTGCGCCGGGTCCGGACGGGGACCGGCAGGCACCGCGGGCGGAAGGGCGACCGGCTCCGGGTCGGCGACGACCGGCTCGGGCTCGACGAGCTCCTTCTCCACCTCGGCCCTGCGCTCGTCCAACCGCTCGCCCATCTCGGTCAGTCCGGCGCCGAGTCGGCCGAGCCACCCTGGCACTCGCGACATGATCCGTCCTTTTCCCCCGCTTCCCCGGGTGCTCGCCACCACTCCCCCCTGGAGTCGTTCGCGTCCGACCGTACAGGGCGAAAGCCCCTCCCCCTAGGACGGGGAGGGGCTGCGCAAGGTTGAGAGGGAACCGGCCGGCTCAGTACCAGCTGTTCGCCTGCCAGAACGTCCAGGCCTGGCAGGGGCTGCCGTACCGGCTGTTCATGTAGTTGAGGCCCCACTTGATCTGGGTGGCCGGGTTCGTCTGCCAGTCGGCGCCGGCGGACGCGTACTTGCCGGCGGGCAGGGCCTGGAAGAGGCCGTAGGCACCGGAGGAGGCGTTGACCGCGTGGTAGTTCCAGCTGGACTCGTGGTCCACGATGTTGCTGAAGCACTGGAACTGGTCGCCCGCCACCATCTGGCGCGCCATCGCCTGGATCTGCGCGACGGTGTACGAGCTCTGGACCGGGAAGCTGGAGGAGTCACGGGCCGCGGAACGGCTGGCCGCCTTCTTCGCCTCGGCGCGCGCCTTGGCTTCCCTCTCCGCCTTCTCGGCGGACGCCTTCTTCGCGACGGCGGTCTCCGCGGCTGCCTTGCGGGCCGCCGCTTCGGCGTCCTTCTTGGCGCTCGCGTCGGCCTGAATCGCCTGGGCGTCGGCCTGCTGCGTCAGGGACGCGGTCTGCACCTGGGCCTGCTGACCCGCGGGTATGTCCGCGAGAAGCGTGGTGTCGGCGGCCGTCGGCTCGGCGTCGTTGTTCTGCGCGACGCTGCCCGAGGCAACTCCGACGACGCTTCCGACGGCGGTGACCGCGGTGGCCGAGGCCACTGCGAATCCCCGGACCGAAATCCGGCTCACACGGTTTCCTTCCAGCATCGTCCGCTTCGGTGACCCTGGCGGACGCAATCGTGCCCCTGAACGCTGGCCTCCCAACTGCGGGGTCACGGGAGGCACGGGCCCGGTGGGCAACTCCCTGCACGGGAGTGCCGCGTGGTACTTCGGGCGGCATACGACGTCGCTGTGGAGTTAGCTGTGGTGCTTTTGTGGTGCCGTACCGCTGGGGGTACAGGGGTGCCGTATGCGGGGCCTGACAGGAGTGAGACTCTGCCGTAACCGGGCGGCGGGTGGCAATTCCGTGTTGCGTGTGAAAGCTCACATCCTGTTTGACCCGGGAATTTTCGAGAAACCGCCACACACGAAGGCGCCGCCCGGCTAGGCTCAGGCCTTTGCCGGACGGCGCCAACTACGGGGCAATCAACCCAAGTTGGACACTCGGGTCAGATATGACCGTCCTCCAGCATTTCGGTCACAAGTGCGGCAATCTGGGACCTCTCGGACCGCGTCAGGGTGACATGGGCGAAGAGCGGATGCCCCTTCAGCTTCTCCACCACGGCGACGACACCGTCGTACCGGCCGACGCGCAGATTGTCCCGTTGCGCCACATCATGGGTCAGAACCACCCGCGAATTGGAGCCGATTCGGGACAGAACGGTCAGAAGCACATTCCGTTCGAGCGACTGCGCCTCATCCACGATCACGAACGCGTCGTGCAGCGAGCGGCCGCGGATGTGGGTCAGAGGCAGGACCTCCAGCATCCCGCGCGCGGTGACCTCCTCGATGACCTCGCGGCTGGTGACCGCGGAGAGCGTGTCGAAGACCGCCTGCGCCCAGGGGCTCATCTTCTCGGCCTCGGAGCCGGGCAGATAGCCCAGTTCCTGCCCGCCGACCGCGTACAGCGGACGGAAGACCATCACCTTCTGGTGCTGGCGGCGCTCCAGGACCGCCTCCAGGCCCGCGCACAGCGCAAGCGCCGACTTGCCGGTGCCGGCCCGGCCGCCCATCGACACGATGCCGACGTCCGGGTCGAGGAGCAGATCGAGGGCGATCCGCTGCTCCGCGCTGCGGCCCTTGATGCCGAACGCCTCCCGGTCGCCGCGCACCAGGCGGACGTTCCCCTCGGCGGTGACGCGGCCGAGGGCCTTGCCACGTTCGGACTGAATGGTCAGGCCGGTGTGCACGGGGAGGTCGGAGGCCTCCGGGACGTACACGTGTCCTTCCTCGAAGAGGATGTCCACCTGCTCGCCGGACAGGCTCAGTTCGGACATTCCGGTCCAGCCGGAGGAGTCCGTGATGGCGAGTTCGGCCCGGTACTCCTCCGCGAGAAGCCCGACGGACGACGCCTTGATCCTGAGCGGGAGATCCTTCGACACGACGGTGACGTCGTACCCCTCGGCCTGCAGATTGCGGGCCACCGCGAGGATGCGGGAGTCGTTGTCCCCCAGGCGGTAGCCGCTGGGCAGCACGCTGGGGTCCGAGTGGTTGAGCTCGACACGGATCGTTCCGCCGAGATCCCCGATCGGGATGGGGGCGTCCAGACGGCCATGCCGCACCCGGTAGTCGTCGAGCAGACGCAGGGCCTGCCGGGCGAAGTAACCGAGTTCGGGATGGTGCCTCTTGGCCTCCAGTTCCGTGACCACCACGATCGGGAGCACGACCTCGTGCTCCTCGAAGCGGGCCAGGGCGTTCGGGTCGGCCAGCAGGACGCTGGTGTCGAGAACATAGGTGCGCCGGTCTGACTTGCGGCGCGTTGTGCTGGTCACCACGGAAGGACGTACCCCCTCGGATGAGGTCGGGGAGCGACGAGATGGAGCTGGACCGGTCCACGGCCGCGATGCACGGGCCGAGAACCGGCCCTCCGCGTCTTCGTCCGTGCAGGGACAGCACGGTCGCGCTGGTGCAAAGGGCCTCCCGGGCGGACGGCCCCGAGCCGCCCGCTGAGATCCGACACCCGTGGTTCGGGCGTCGACCTGCTTGGCTTATGCCCTCGAACATGCGCTGCCATGCAAATGCATAGGACAGCGCGTCGGTGAACTCCTCATCACTTCCGCCCCAACAGGGTTATACGGGACGGTTCCCGGGACGTGCGCCGCTCCGGTCGGGGTACGTCAGCCGCCGTAGCGGCGATGACGTGCCGCATAGTCACGCAGGGCGCGCAGGAAGTCGACCTTGCGGAAGGCGGGCCAGAAGACCTCACAGAAGTAGTACTCGGAGTGGGCGGTCTGCCACAGCATGAATCCGGACAGCCTCTGCTCGCCGCTGGTTCGGATCACCAGGTCGGGGTCGGGCTGGGCACCGGTGTAGAGGTGGCGGCCGATCATGTCGACGTCGACGGACTCGGCGAGCTCCTCCATGGAGGTGCCCCTGTCGGAGGCGTCCGTGATCATCGAGCGCACGGCGTCGGCGATCTCCTGGCGGCCGCCGTAGCCGATGGCGACGTTGACCAGTATCCCGTCGATGTGGGCGGTGGCCTCCTCGGCCTCCTTCAGCGCCGTCTGCATCTGGGAGGGCAGCAGGTCCGGGGTGCCGACGTGGTGCACACGCCAGCGGCCGTCGGCCGCGAGGGTACGTACGACGTCCTCGATGATGCCGAGCAGCGGGACGAGCTCTTCCTGGGCACGGTCGAAGTTGTCCGTGGACAGCAGCCACAGGGTGACGACCTCGACGTCCGTCTCACTGCACCAGCCGAGGAACTCCTCGATCTTCTCGGCGCCGGCCCGGTGACCGTGGACGGTGGTGGAGCCCGCGGCCTTCGCCCAGCGGCGGTTGCCGTCCATGATGACGCCGATGTGCTTGGGCACCTGAGCGTGGTCCAGGTGGCCTTCCACCCGGCGTGCGTAGAGCCTGACCAGAAGGCCGCGCAGTTTGTCGCGCAGGTTCACGAGATTGTCAGCCCCTCCATACGGTGGTCCCCTTGCCGGCGAAGCCTACCCCTGCGGGGCTTTGGCGGGGTTCGCGGGTTCGGGGCGGGTTCGGTTTACGGGTGGGTGCGGGTCGCGGGTGGGTGCGGGTCGGCGGGGGTCTCTCGCGCAGTTCCCCGCGCCCCCGGGGTGGGGGCAGTGGGCGCCCATGGGTGGGGGCAGTGGGCGTCCCTGGGTTGGGGGCAGTGGGCGCCCCTTTGAAGCTGCACGGCGGTGGCACAAAAAACGGGCCGGTCCGTGGGGGGGAGACGGACCGGCCCGAGGGGGGGTTTCCACCATAACCCTTCGTAAGTGATGCTGCGCGCATCGACGCCAAATAATTACTCTACGGAGTCGTCCGGCGACGCCCAGGTGGGGTGGTGAGCCGTTGTTCGGGGGTCAAACATGGCCGATTCACAGCGGATTCCCAGGAAAATGGGGCCCATTTCGAGAGATCAAGAGGGTTTGGGGCGCCTTCAGGGCCGTTCGGGGCTCCCGTCCACCGTCCCCCCGACGGGCTACTGCGGGCGCGAATCACGGCTTGACGTGTCCGCCGGTGCATTTCGGCACCGCGCAGCCCCCTCCGCTGCGCGATGCCGCCCGCGCAGCTTTGCTCACGCGAATTACCTTGGTCTGAACTTACTTGAGGGGAGGGGGTAATGGGAGTGACTCGTGATAACGATGTGGAAACCCTGGGGGGATTTCTGGGTGTGACGCGTCGGTGAGTTCACGTATGCGCAGATCACCCGATTTGCTCGCCGGTGCGAACGGCGGTTCCCGGCCATTTCGCCGCCACCCCGCCCGCGGGAGCGCTGTCGTCGGTGCGCGCTGCTAGCTTCCGGCGGCATGACGACACCTGACCCTGAGGACACTCCGGGGATGCCGTACGCGGGAGACGGAATGCCGTATGCGGGAGACGGAATGCCGTACGCGGGAGACGAGAAGGAAACCCTGCACGCGAGTCTCCGGCAGCACCGCGACGCGGTCCTGTGGAAGCTCGACGGACTGGACGACGAACAGCTGCGCCGGCCGATGACACCGTCCGGGACGAACCTGCTCGGCCTGGTGAAGCATCTGGCGTCCGTGGAGTACGGCTGGTTCGTGGAGACCTTCGGCGGCGAGACCGAGCCGCTGTGGTTCGACCCGTACGAGAGCGAGGACATGACCGTGGGCCCCGGCGAGACGACCGAGCGGATCGTCGCCTTCTACGGCCGTGCTCGCGCCGCCGCCGACCCTGTCATCGACGGACTCTCCCTGGACACCCTCGGCCGGCCCGCGTGGTGGGACCACTCGGTGTCCCTGCGCTGGGTCCTCGTCCACATGACGGAGGAGACCGCTCGGCACGCGGGGCACATGGACATCGTGCGGGAGCTGATCGACGGGGCCACCGGCGACCGTCCCCGGGTCACAGATGGCGACCGTCCCCGGGTCACAGATACGGCCTGACGAGGTCGTACGCCGTCTGCGCGGTCGGCGCGTCTAGGAGACCGTCGGCCTCGGCCAGGCAGCGGCGGACGGCACGGGCGGCGACTTCGTCGACCTCCTCGGGGTTGTGCAGAACTCCCCAGAGGTTCATGAGGAGTTCGCTGAAGCGGGCGAGGGAGCCGAGGGGACCGTCCAGCGGTCCCTCTCTCCTCGCCCAGCGCGCGGCGATGGTGCCGCCGACGCCGGGCACGTCCTCGATGCCGCGCCACATGGCGTCGGCTGCCGCGTACACGACGTGCGGGACATGGCTGTGGATGAGGGCGCTGCTGCACAGCAGACAGGGTTCGAGGGTGGTGTAGAGGCGGTGACCGGGGTGGCGGCGGCCGATCGGAAGCCGGGCCAGGGCGTTGATCTCGGCGTGCGCGATGGCCGTGCCGACCAGCTGACCGGCCGGGGCGATGGACTCCTGACTGCGGTTCCGGCCGGTGGCGACGACCCGGCCGTCGGCGTCGACCAGGACCGCACCGATGGGCCGGCTGCCGGCCCGGAATGCCTCCCAGGCCAGCTCGAAGGGGAGCCGCCAGGGATCGGGGATCGCGGTCACCGTCACCTTCACCGTCACCGCCCGCTGTCCTCCTTCGTCCCCGTCCCGCGGAGCATGAGCAGGACGTGTTCGTCGCCTCCGTACCGGACCGTACCGGCACCCGATCAACGTCTCCCCTACAACCATGGCTCCCCTACGACCACGGCTCCCCTACTTCACGAGGGGCCGGACCTCCTCGGCCGCGAACCGCACGAATCCCTCGGGGTCGGGCTCGTCCCCCGTCGGCTGGAGGACCACGGTGTCGGCCCCGGCGTCCGCGAACCGCCGCACCGCCTCGGCCACGGCCTTCGCGTCTCCGGCGACGCCGAGCTCCGGGACCGACTCCAGTCCCTCGGCCACCAGTTCGGCACGGAGCCGGTCGGCGGCAGCGGCCCCGGTGGCGGTGAGCAGATATACGACGACCTGGTGCGGGCCGGCGTTCCCGGCGGCCTCCCGCCCCTCGTCGATGAGCTGTCGTGCCCGCCGTACGCCGTCCGGTGTGGTGGCGGAGGTGAGGATCGTGCCGTCGGCCGCCTCCCCGGTGAGGCGCAGCGTACGCGGGCCGGTGGCACCGGCGAGCACCTCGACGGCACCCTGTGGCGGCCAGTCGAGCGCGACGTCGTCCAGCTTGACGTACCGCCCCCGCACGGTGAGCCGCTCGCCCCGCAGCAGGGCCCGCAGGGCGTCCAGGTGTTCCCGGAGCAACGTCAGCGGGGACTCGGCGCGCGCTCCGACCTGACCCATCCAGTCCTGCACACCGTGCCCGACACCGAGGACCGCCCGCCCCGGGAACATCCGGTGCAGCGCGGCAGCCTCCATCGCGGTGATGGCGACGTTCCGCAACGGCACGGGCAGCAGACCGACGCCGACCCGTACCCGCTCGGTCCAGGCGAGAGCGGCGGCCGCGGTCGAGAACCCGCCCTCCCGGAAACAGTCCTCCCACAGCCACAGCTCTTCGAGCCCCGCGTCATCAGCGAGCCGAGCCACCGCCTTGAGCCGCTCCGGGGGAAGTTGGGGCCGGAACACAGCACCGAGTCGAGTCATGGTGACCTTCGTAGCGGGCGGCGGGAGAAGCGACAACTCCTTTAACGGCAGGCGCGAAGTGGCGAAGGTTTGGGTAGGGCTGGGGACCGGCGTTCACGAGTTGCCGTTGGGGCCGCCCGCTTCTTCGCCAGTGTCGTGCTTCCGCGCCCCGAGTAAAGGGCGCTCCCTCCGGTCGCGTCGCCTGCGGCGATGGCCCTGCGGGCCACCCTTGACTCGGGCCGCTCCAGCACGGGTGAGAAGCGAGCGGGCAGCCCGGGGAAAGTGGCCGGCTCAGGGGGTTCGCCCTGGGGCAGGCTGCGTTCTGGGCCGGGGCGGAGGGGACGCATCAACCAAGTGGCGGCACGCCGGGTGGGTTTGGCGGCGCGGGATCGGTGGTGGGTGGGGGGCGCGGGGGCGCCTCGCCTGCACGCCGGGCCGGTTTAGCGGCTTGCGGTTGGTGGGGGGCGCGGGAGCGGGGTGATGGCACGCCGGGTGGACTTAGCGGCTTGCGGCGAGTGGGTGGCGGGGGCGGCGCATCGGCGCCTCGCCTCCACGCCGGGCCGGCTTAGCGGCTTGCGGTTGGTGGCGGGTGGGGGGCGCGTCGGCTGGGTGGCGACACGCTGGGGGGATTGGCGGTTTGCGGCCGGTGGGTGGAGCGCGGGAGCTGGGTGGCGACACGCCGGGCGGGGGCGGCGGCTCGCCGCCGGTGGGTGGCGAGGGCGGCGCATCGGCGCCTCGCCTGCACACCGGGTGGGCTTGGCGGTTTGCGGGTGGTGGTCGGCGCCTGGGGAAGGGAGGGGAGAGGAAGAGAGGGGAAGGGAAGGCGCGGCCCTGGGCGGTTCTGGGGTCGGACGCAATGCCTCGCCGGTCACATCGGCCGGACCAATCACCCTGCGCGAGTTGGGAGCCGGACCAGGGCGGTGCCCCGCCAGTCACATGGGCCACGCAGACCACGTCCCCTGAGGCAATTGGTCGATTTGGGCCCACCAGCCCCCCAAAAGACCAGGTCGCACGGCTCCGGGGTGTCCCAAAGCGTCCAATTACCCCTCTCGCCCCCACCCGTCAGCCAACCGGGGGGAACAGAGCCACACCCCCTCCACCCACCGCCGCTCCCGCCCACCGCCCCGTCCATCAGCCGCATGTCGCCCAGCCACCCGGCGTGCCCCCACCCCGCGCCCGCGCCCACCCACCGGCCGCAAGCCACCAAGCCCACCCGGCGTGCCACCACTCAGCGGATGCGCTGCCCCATTCCCGCCGACCGCAAGCCGCTAAGCCGGCCCGGCGTGCAGGCAAGGCGCGACCGCGCGCCACCCACTAGCCGATCGCCGCTAAGCCGACCCGGCGTGCCGCCACCCCGCCGCCGCGCCCCACCAACCACCCACCGCAAGCCGCTAAGCCAGCTCGGCGTGCAGGCGAGACGCGACCGCGCCCCACCCACGGACCGATCGCCGCCAAACCCACCCGGCGTGCCGCCACCCCGCCGCCGCGCCCCACCCAACAGCCGATCGCCGCTTACCCCACCCGGCGTGCTGGCGAGGCGTGGTCGCGGACCGTCGGCTCCGGACGCGGACGCAGCCGACGGTTGCCCGCGAACCCTGGCCGGGACCCCGTCTTTCCGGGCCGCTCGCTCGCTTCTCACCCGGGCTGGAGCGGCCTGGGTCAAGGGTGGCCCGTAGGGCCATCGCCGAAGGCGACGCGGAACGCAGTGGAGCGCCCTTGAGGCAGGCCGTGGAAGCACGACACTGACAAAGAAGCGGGCGGCCCCGACGGCAACTGCTCCAACAGGCGTTCACCGCAAGCTCGTGGGTACGGTCACAGTGGAGGTGGCCCAGGAATGGCACGTTGGCGGGACGGGCGAGGCAAGCTCGTCATTCACGGCGTAGGCGTAGGCGACGGCGACGGAGATGGAAACGGCCGTGGGGGTCTGCTTGCCGTTCCGCTGGAGATCGCGGCCTCTTATCGCGCCCGGACGAAAGGGCTGTTGGGCCGTGATGCCGTCGACGGGGCGATCCTGCTCTCCCCTGCCAACGGCATCCACACGTTCCGGATGCGCATCCCCATCGACGTCGCCTACCTCGACCGCGACCTCACCGTCATCGCCGTACGCACCATGCAGCCCGGACGCCTGGGTCTGCCCCGGCTCCGCTCCCGGCACGTGCTGGAGGCGGAGGCGGGGGCCATGGCGGGGTGGGGAGTGAGGGTGGGCGGGCGAGTGTCGGTCGAGGCCGCGAGTGTCAGCGGTTCAGGTCCATGACACCGACCCCGAGTCCGCCGTAGGCGTCCGGCACGACGGTGGCCACCAGAGCTCCGTCAGGGAGCGCCGGGTTCGGCCGCGTAACATGCACGGCTGCCGCGACGCCGAAGTCGACACCGTCGGGGAGCAGTTCGGCGACGGTCATGGCCATCGCGTAGTCGACGTCGATGGTCCTGAGCACGTCCAGCAGCACACCCACGTGGGCGACGACGCCCGCGCGCTCGCGCTCAGCTTCCAAAAGACACAGGACGGGAGCCCACAACCGCACGTCATCACTGGACGCTGCAGCCTGGATCAGGCCAGAAACCTGTTCGATCTGGCTCAACGGGACGACTCCGCCTCGGCGAGCGCAGCCCGGTGAGCAGCGGTGGCCTCTCGCATCTTGCGCCGCATCTCAGCGGATTCCTCGTCCGTCACGTCGTGCCCGGATAGCTCGGCGAGCAGAGCACGGGTGCGGTCCGCCCGCTTCATACATGCCGTATACGCCGCCTGCTTCTCCGTGTGCCAGTCAGCTTTCCGCGCGTGGGAAGGAGACCTCCACTCGTCGGTTCTTCTTCCGGCCTGCCTCTGTCGAGTTGTCCGCGATCGGGAACTGCTCGCCGTAGCCCCGTACCTCGAACGTGATGTTCGCGTCGTTGAGGTCCGCGTCCAGGACCGCCTGTACGGCGTTGGCGCGCTGCCGGGACAGGACGTCGCCGTGGGCGGACGAGCCCAGGTTGTCCGTGAAGCCGAAGACCCTGATCTGTGTTGCGTTCTGCTTCTTGATCTCCTCCGCGATCGCGTCGATACGGGCCTTGGCCTCCGCGCTCAGCTTGGCGCTGTCCTTGCTGAACAGCACCTCGGCCTGGAGCGCGAACTTCACGTCCGCGTTGGTGTCTTCGCGGCGTTCGTCTCCGCTCTGGTCCTCTACGACCGACTTGATGTCCAGGACCTTGGGATCGGCGAGGGTGGCACCCTCGGGGAGCTTCAGGTCGGGGTCGGTGGGGTCGATCTTCACCGGGGCGGAGGCTGAGGGTTCAGTGCCTGGGGGGACGCTGGGGGTGGTGTCGTCGGCGTGGGCTGCGGTGGTGGCGCAGAAGTTGGCGGCGATGAACAGGGCGGCTGCGGTTACGGCCAAGGGGAGGCGGGTTGTCGTAGTCACAGGCCCTCACCCAGAGATCGTGATGTCAGCGGGGGCGAACATGGGCAGCTGGAAGGACACCTGGTTCGTGTCGGCGGGCGGCGCCGGGAACTGCATGAACACCGGCACGGTCTCTCCGGACTTGACACTGGAGACCCCTGTTGTTGTGAGGGGACGACCGTCGGTGTCGCGAAGGACGTAGTAACGCTTCTTTCCCTTGGAGTCCACAAGCGTGGCTCCTCCGAATGACCGGCCGTTCCTGATGATCTCGGTTTCGTTGCCGCTCAACTGTGCAGGGATCGTGATCAATTTGGCACTGTCATTCTTCAGGTTTCCGCTCACGGTGACGAAGCCACCGGTGTCACGAGCAGCCGAAGTGATGTCAAGCAACAGGCCACCCGGCCCCTTCAACTCGGCGAGGGGCGTGTCCGACTTCCCTTCCTGAGTACTCGGCCGGGAGCCACCTGTCTTCGAGGTCGACGCCGAACCCTCCGGCTTCTTGTCGTCGCCGCCACCACCGCCACAGCCGACCGCGCCGAGGGCCAGACCGGTCGCCACCGTCAACGCGACCAGCCCCCTGCGGGCCTTCGCAGTGAACCGAATGCTCATGACTGCTTCCTTCTTGACTCGTCGTACGCTTGTCAGTCGGCCAGGTGGACGTCGAAGAGGTCCTCGGGCCCCGGGAGATCGGTGAGATCATCCGGGTTGAGGTCCCAGTTCCGGTCCTTGCAGGTGAGCTGTGGCAGCACATTGTCCCCCGCGTCCTCTCCTGGCGATTTGAACGTGCAGAGCGGCTCGATCACAGCCGTGGCGGTTGCCGTCGAGTGCACGTTCTCTGTGCCCGGGACGACGGAGTCCCCAACGGGCTTGGAGGTCCTGACGTCAACCTTGAAGCCCAGCAACCCCACGGGCACGCAACCCCCACCCGCAATGGTGGCGTCGTTCTGCGCGGCAAGCTGATAGGCCCGCCAGCAGGACTCGTCGACCCCCACCTTCCCGTCGAAGATGTCCTGCCACTTGGCCGGATCGAGTACAGCCTCCACCCACTTGTCCGCAAGCTGGTCCCGCTTGTTCTGGGCCGCAGCGAGGGCGGCCGCGTCCGCGGCCGTCTGGGCGCCGTTCCGATTCGCCGCCGCCTGGCCGACCGCGAGGTAGGCGAACGCAAGAAAGAGCAGACCCGCCACCACCGTGATGTAGATGGGGAAGGCCTGCCCTGCGTCGCGGTATTGGCGGAGGTGCGTCAGCCGCCGGTGACCTCGCCAATCTTGTCCGTAATGGCATTGAAGATCGTCTGCCCGATGTCCGTACCCGTGATCGCCAGCACAATCGCCACGACCACCGCAATGATCCCGAGGTACTCCACCGCCGTCTGGCCCTTGTCGCTGCGGGCTGCGCGGGCCTGCAGGTAAGTGACCGTGGTGTTGAGCCAGTTGCTCATGGTGTTCCCCTCCAGGATCGCCTCCGATCCGGCAAACGTAGGCCGGACCGCCCCACCCCTCGTAGGGCCCCAGGACCCATTCCCAGGCCCAATCACACCTCCCCACGTCACGCCACCCCCAACCACTTCGCCGCCGCCTGCGACCGGCTCGTGCTGTGGAGCTTGGCGAAGATGCGGTTGATGTGGTTCTTGACCGTCTTCTCGCTGATGAAGCAGGTGGCGGCGATCTGCTGGTTGTTCATGCCGGACGCGATGAGGTCCATGATCTCCGCCTCCCTGGTGCTGAGTTGGAACCGCGACCGCAACGACTGTCCCACACCAGATTGCAGTTGCGAAAGGTTTTGTGAAGAAATTGTCGGTGAAACGTTGGGTAATCCGCTGGCCGTGTGTGCAGTTGCATGCGATCGGAGCTGGGCCAGTAACGCTCCCGCCGCCGTCGGAGTGAAGTGCGGCCTGCCCTCGCCGATGTCCCTCACCGCCCTCACCAGTTGCTCCACGCCGAACTCGCCGTGGACCAGGTAGCCCCCGGCTCCCAGGCGTACGGCCTCCTGGATGATCTCCGGCTCGTGGCTGTACGTGAGCATCATGACCGGGGCCAGCCGCACGAGGTACGGAAGTGCCGAGATGCCGTCCACGTCGGGCATGCGGACGTCCAGGAGGACCACGTCGGGACGGTGCTGGAGGGCCGCCTCGCAGGCTTCCCGGCCGTTCGCCGCCTCCGCGACCACGGTGATGTCCTCCCGGCCGGAGAGGAGGGCCGTGAGGCCGGCGCGGACCACGGGGTTGTCGTCGGCGACCACGAGCCGGAGCGGTGCGGCGGGGGTGGTCGGCGGAAGGTTCTCGAACTCGAAGGGATTCCGTGGCATCGGGGTGCCTCCTCTCATACGTCTTGACGCTGCGGGTGGGTGGGGGATGTCAGAGCGGCCAGCGGGAGTTCCAGCAGGATCTCCGTGCCCGTGGCGCGGGGGCCCGCTCCCATGTGGAAGCGGGCGCCCACGGACGCCGCTCGTTCGGTCATGCCGAGCAGGCCGAAGTGGCCGGCGGTGCGGAGCCGTTCAGGGGTGGTGCCGGGTGGGAGGCCTCGGCCGTCGTCGTGGACGCTCACGCGGAGCAGGTCGCCGTGGACTCCCGCCGCCACGTCCACCCGGGTCGGCGCCGCGTGGCGGTGGGCGTTCTCCAGCGCCTCCGAGACGATGGAGAGGAGCTGGCGAGCCACCGCGGGCGGTACGGGCGGGAATGGGGAGTCGCTCGTGCGGCGGTACACGGCCGGCAGTCCCGTGCGGGTCGCGAAGTCCTCGGTACGGGCCGCCAGTTCCGTCAGGAGGTCCGTGCCGTGGGCGGGGTCGTGCTCGCGGCGGAGGTCGGTGAGGAGTTCCCGGGCCTCGGCGGCCGCCCTGCGGGCCGAGCGGGCCACCAGTTCCGCCTGCTGCTTGATCAGGGCCGGGTCCATACGGGTGCCCGCGGCCGCCGAGCCCGCCAGGCCGTCGGCGGCCAGGGCCACGCCGTACAGGGTCTTCGCCACCGAGTCGTGCATCTCCCGGGCCAGGCGGGCCCGTTCCGCACTCACCGCCTCGGCCACCGCCAGCCGGGCCTGGACCGTGGTCAGGGCCTGGGTCGCGGCGCCGAAGCGGAGCATCAGGTTGCGCAGGGTCGAGCCCACCGCGCCCGCGATGACGCAGAGGCCGGGGAGGAGGAGGGACTCGGCGACGTCCGCCCGGTGACCCCCCTTCAGCGTCGCGTGGACCAGGAGCAGGATCAGGGACTGGAGCGAGGCGAAGCAGGCCGCGCCCCGCCAGCTGTAGACCAGGCCGGCGAGGAGGGGGGTGCAGACGCTGACGTAGGCGAGGGTGGTGTCCGGGCCCGCCGAGACGAGGAGCAGCGAGCCGAAGAGGGTGTCCGCCGCGAGGAGCGTGGGGTGGCGCAGGAGGAGGGGGCCGAAGCGTTCCCAGTCGCGGAACAGGACGTACGAGACCATGAAGGTGACGACCACGGCCGCGCCCACCAGGCGGGCGCCCAGGCCGGGGGCCGCGTTGACGAGGGCGGCCGGGGCGGCCAGGGCGATCATGGCCATGCGGAAGCCGAAGACCTGCCGGCACATCGCCTGGAGCGCGCGGATCTGGATCTTCTCGGGGTCGGGGAGCGGACCGCGGATCGCGCCGACGGGGGCGGGGGCGGGCGACTCCGGTGGCAACTCCGGTGGCAACTCCGGTGGCGGCGCCGCCACGGCCGCCGACGGGTCGAGCGCGATCCCGGGCGGCCGTGCGCGACGCCACCGCGGCCGCGTGCGTTCCCTCGCTCCCGCTCCCGCTCCCGCCCCAGCCCCAGCCCCCGTCCTCGCCCCCGCCCCCGCCCGCGCCCTCGCCATGACCGTCACCGCCCGCCTACTTCCCCGTGATCGAGCCGAAGTCCACGCCGGAGCCCAGCAGCAGACCCGCGCCCAGCAGCAGCATGGTCGCCGGGACCATGAACGTGGTGATCATCAGCGTGGCCCTGGGGACCGCGCGGGCGGCCTTGCGGCGCGCGTTCTGGGCGTCCGTACGGCGCATGTCCTTGGCCAGGGCGACGAGGGTGTCGACGATCGGGGCGCCCAGCTCCTCGCCCTGCTGCAGCGCCGTCACGAACATCGCCACCTGCTCCGAGTCGTTGCGGCGGCGCAGCTCGGCGAAGGCCTGGCGGCGGCTCATGCCCAGGTCCAGCTGGCGGAGCGTGATGCGGAGTTCGTCCGCCCAGGGGCCCTCGTAACGGGAGGACACGCGGTCCAGGGCCTGGCGGAAGCCGAGGCCGGCGCTGACGACCACCGCGAGCACGTCCAGGAAGTCGGGCAGCGTCCGCTCGATCACGTCCCTGCGGATGCGGATCGCCGACCAGATGCCGACCTCCGTCCAGAACGCGCCGAAGGCGAGCAGGAGCAGGGCGACGAAGTAGTTGCCGCGCATCAGCATCACCAGGAAGCCGACGCCGCCGAGTGCGCCGTACACCGCCCGGCGGGCCGCGTAGCGGTCGATGGTCAGGCCGCCGGGGTTGCCCGCGAGGTCGATCCTGCGGCGGTACTTGGCCACCTGTTTGGGGCCCATCAGGCGCAGGACCGTGGGCGCGTAGCGCATGCCCATGCGGTCGATGACGGAGTCCACCGCGCCGGTGCGGGTCGCGCCCACCTCCAGGGCGATCGCGAGGTCACTGGGCAGTTTGGTGTCCGCGCGGTACATGCGGATCCCGGCGAAGACGCCCCAGACGCTGAGGCCCATGGCCAGAGCCAGCAGAAGTGCCATGTGTCCGCTCCCTCTCAGACGTCGATCCGGCTCATACGGCGGATGAGGACGAAGCCGACCGCGTACAGCCCGAACGCGATGATCACGCAGGCCTGGCCGACCGGTGAGCCGGTCATGCGCTCCAGGGCGCCGTCCTTGACGCCGTCCATGAGGAACAGGGCGCCGATGCCGAGGACGGGAACGGCGTACGAGGTCATGGTGACCTGGGAGAGCTGGGTGCGGATCTCGCGCCGGGTCTCCTTGCGCTCCTCCAGCGTCTCGGTGAGGTTGCGGAGGGCGGAGACCACCTGGCCGCCCGCCTTGTTGGACAGGACGAGGGTGGTGACCAGGACCACCAGTTCGCGGGACGGGAGGCGGTCCGCGAGTTCGCCCAGCGCGTCGTCCATGGAGTGGCCGACCGACAACTGGTTGGCCACCTTGGCGAGTTCCTCGCCCGCCGGGGCCTCCAGCTCCTCCGCCGCCATGCCGATCGCG
This sequence comes from Streptomyces sp. NPDC086549, assembly GCF_044746205.1. Classification (NCBI taxonomy): domain Bacteria; kingdom Bacillati; phylum Actinomycetota; class Actinomycetes; order Kitasatosporales; family Streptomycetaceae; genus Streptomyces; species Streptomyces sp. NPDC086549. The sequence goes on from NZ_JBIVBS010000002.1 coordinate 471,583, forward strand.
GTGCGCAGGGCGAGGCCGGCCTGGGTGGCGTTGGCCAGGATGCGGGCCAGTTCGGGGAGTTGGTTGATGAAGCGCTCGATGCGTTTCTGGCGCTGCCAGTTGAGGAACTGGAACGCCGCCCCGATGCCGAGCAGGCCCGCGAGCGGGCCGAAGAAGGGGGCCAGGGCGGCCTGGCCGATGAGCCAGAGGGCGGCGACCGTGGCGAGCATGTACGTGAAGAACTCGCCCGGGGTGACGTCCAGGCCCGTCGCCGCCAGCCGGAGTTCCAGCTTCCGGCCGAACCCGGTGCGGCGCAGCCGGCGGTCGAGGGTGCGGAAGCGGCGTCGGCGGCCGGTCTCCGTGAGGCTGCCGGTGTACGACAGACGGTCGATGAGCGCGGCGCGCTGGGCCCGGCCCGAGGCGTAGGTGTGGACGCCGACGACGGCCAGGACGCAGGTCAGCAGGGTGACGCCGGTGGTGAGGGTGACGAGGGTGTGGAGATCCATGGGGGGTGGCCTACCTACCTGGCTTCTCGGGTGGCGAGCTGGTCCGCGTGCTGGGCGACGCCGAAGGCCTGGGGTATGGGCTGGCTCGCCATGTAGAGGCGGTCGGCGGTGCGGCGTGGGAGGGGGAAGTAGTGGAAGGCGCCGTAGACACGGCCGTCGGGGGTCATGGGCCGTGCGTCGAAGCGGGCCACGGTCGCCAGCCGGTACGGCTCGCTGCCGTGGCTGTCGAGCAGCGCGATCTCGGTGATGCGGCGGGCGCCGTCGGCGAAGCGGGTGAGCTGGACGAGGACGTCGACGGCGCTGTTGATCTGGTCGTGCAGGGCGACGAAGGGGACCTCGACGTCGGACATCGAGGCGAGGGTCTGGAGGCGGGTGAGCGCGTCCTCGGCACTGTTGGCGTGCACGGTGGCCAGGGAGCCGTCGTGGCCGGTCGACATCGCCTGGAGCATGTCGAGGGACTCGCCGCCGCGGACCTCACCGACCACGATGCGGTCGGGGCGCATCCGGAGGGAGTTGCGGACCAGGTCGCGGATGGTGACCTGGCCCTTGCCCTCCACGTTCGGGGGGCGTGACTCCAGGCGGACGACGTGCGTCTGCTGGAGCTGGAGTTCGGCGGAGTCCTCGATGGTGATGATGCGCTCGTGCGCCGGGATGAGCCCGGAGAGGGCGTTGAGCAGGGTCGTCTTGCCGGTGCCGGTGGCGCCGGACACGATGATGTTGAACTTCGCCTGGACCAGGCCCGCGAGCAGGAACAGCATGTGCTCGTCCAGTGAGCCGAAGTCGATCAGCTCGGGGAGGGTGTAGGAGCGCGGGAAGCGCCGGATGGTGAGGGTGGGGCCGGTGAGGGACAGCGGCGGGATGATGACGTTGACGCGCTCGCCGGACGGGAGGCGGGCGTCGACCATCGGGTTCGACTCGTCCACGCGGCGGTTGACCGTCGAGACGATCCGTTCGATCGTCTGCATCAACTGGTCCTGGGACGCGAAGCGGAGCGGCAGCTGCTCGACCCGGCCGCCGCGCTCGACGAAGATCGCGTCGGGGCCGTTGACCATGATCTCCGTGATGGACGCGTCTTCGAGGAGCGGTTCCAGGATGCCGAGCCCGAGCGCCTCGTCGACCACCCGGCGGATCAGCTGCGCGCGCTCCACCGTCGACAGGACCGGGCCCTCGCGGCTGATGATGTGCCCGAGCACCCGCTCCAGCCTGGCCCGGCGCTCGGCGGCGGCCAGCGAGCTCATCTCCGCGAGGTCGATCTCCTCCAGGAGCTTGGCCCGGTACGAGGCGACCAGGTGGCCGTCCTCGCCCCGGCTGCCCTGCTCCTCGGGGGAGTTGATGCGTGCCCGCAGGCTCATGGGTGGGGTGCTCCTCGTTCCTCGGTCAGTGGTCGAGTGGCATGGTGGCGGTCTTGTGGGCGGAGCCGAAGTCCCAGCCGGGGACGATCGAGGGGATGTGGACGGTGGCGGTGACGGTGACCTCCTTGCCGGAGTACGCCGCGGGGCAGCTGGTGTCGCCCGCGAGGAAGCCACTGACCGCGTCCTTGCACGCCTGGTCGGCGCTCTCCCGCAGTGAGGCGGCGCGCGCGCCGGCACGGGCCGCCGTCCCCGCCTGCTGGGCGGTGTAGGCGATCACCCCGATCTGGATGCCGGCCAGCGCGACGAGCATGAGGATCGGGATGAACCCGAGGTACTCGATGGCGACCTGGCCCCGGTCCCGGCGGGCTTCACGCTCGTACGGCATGTCAGTTCTTCACCTCCTCGACGGCGCCGGCGTGGCCGTGGACCGTGACGGGGAAGTCGATCGAGCCCGGGAAGAGCACCGGGACCTTGAGTTCGACGTCAGCGGTCACATAGCCGGTCCCGTCGCACTGCGTCACCTTGGCTCCCCCTTTCCACGCCCCGGACAGGTGCTTGAGCGCCGCCTGCCGGCACACCCCGAAGCGTGCCCCCCGAGGCGCCGCCGTCCCTGCCCGCACTCCTTCGTCGGCAGCGTTCCCCGCGAGCGTGTAGGCGTACCCCACGAGCACGCACTGCCACACCAGCACCAACGTCAGCACGATCAACGGAGTCATCCCGAGGAACTCGATGCTCACCTGGCCCCGGTCCCCGCCGGTTCGTCTCTTCCCCCTGATTCCCGTCGCTCCCCTCACTCCCCTCACTCCTTCCGGCGCCGCAGACTCACCGACCCCCGGTCGCCCCGCGGCCGGCCACCGCGATGCGCCCCCTCGGGCACGCGCACCAGCCCCAGTTCGCCGGCGAGCGCCCACAGGGCCTGTTTCACCACGCTCTTGCTGTCGAGCTCGTGGATGCGTCCGGCGTCCACGGCGCTCTGGAGTTCCTTGAAGTTGGCGGGGACGGCCGTGCCGGCCAGCGCGGTGCCGGTGATGCGCTGGATCAGCGGTGGCTGGATCTCCGTACCGCGGGTGTGACGGTTGACGACGACCGTCGTCTCCTCGGCCTTGCGGATCTGCAGCCGGTCCCACATGCGCACGGTGCGCTTGGCGGCCCGTACCGCGACCACGTCCGGGGTGGTCAGCAGGAGGGCCGTGTCGGCCATCTCGACGGCGGCCGCGCTCGCCCCGGTGAGCTGGGCGCCGCAGTCGACGACGACGACCTCGTAGCGGGAGCGCACGGCGCTGACGATCTGGCGGGCGGCGCGGTCGGTGACCTCCTCGCCGCGTTCGCCGTCGCCGGGGGCGAGCAGCAGGGCGAGGCCGGTGTCGTGGCGGAAGACGGCGTCGGCGAGGACGCGCGGCGAGATGTCGGTGATGGCGGCGAGGTCGACGACCGAGCGGCGGAACTGGACGTCGAGGAAGGAGCCGACGTCGCCGGTCTGCAGGTCCATGTCGATCAGGGCGGTGGCGCGGCCGGACGCCTGGGCGGCGAGGGCGAGCTGGATGGCCGTGACGGTGGCCCCGACGCCTCCCTTGGCGCCGCTGACCGTGACGACCGTGCCGCCGACCCCGGAGAACACGTCGGCTCCGTGGCCGAGATGGCGCCGTACGCCGGTGGACCACTGGGCGACGGCCTGGACGCGGTTGCCCAGCTCCTCGTAGCTGAGCGGGAGGCCGACCAGGCCGCGGGCGCCGGAGTCCATGGCCGCGGCGAAGAGGCCGGGGCTGACGTCCGTGGTGACGAGGATGACGCCGACGGCCGGGAAGCGCAGGGCGACTTCGCGGATCAGTTCCAGCGCGGGGACCGGGCCGATGCGCTCGTGCACGACGACGACCTCGGGGAGTTCGTCGACGGACTCGGCGGCGAGGCGGGCGAGGGTGTCGATCAGCTGGGTGGAGTCGACTACGGGGGCGACCGGTTCGGCGTCCGGCAGCTGGCTGAGCAGGGTCGTGAGGGAGCGGATCGCGTCCGCGTCACCGACGGCCGGGAGGATCCTGATGGGCATGCGGGCCGCCTCTCACTTGTCCGTCGCGAGTTCGTACGTGCGGTCCTTGTCGGGGACGCCGGTCTCGCTGCCGGGGGCCACCAGCGCGAGCCGGACCCGCTGGGCGAACGACTCGGCGTAGGTGATGCGCTGGGCGTCGATGGTGGACAGCGCGAAGGTGATCGGGACGGCGTCGGTGGGCTGCTGGTTCTTGTTGTCCGGCTCCAGGGAGGTGAGCTTGCCGACGGCGAGGACCCGGGCGTTCGTCACGATGATCTTCGACTGGTCGGGGTCGCCCTGCTTCTTTCCCTCGAAGGTGGCGTAGACGTTGACGCGGGAACCCGGGGTGATCTTGCCGGCGACGCCGGTGGCCGCGTCGATCATGATGGCGACCTCCTGCTGGCCCGCCTGGAGCGCGGGCTGGTCGACGATCATGTCGCTCTGCAGTAGGGAGCCCTCGTGCAGGGTGGTGACGGCGATCTTGCCCTGGATCTGACGGAGATCGGTGACGGCGGTGGACGACAGCCACCGCTTGGGCATCTTGATCTTCTCGAACTGGCCCGTGTTCAGCGTCGTGTAGGGCGCCACGTCGGACCTGAGCCGGTACGCGGTGACCTCGGGGCCGACCTTGGACTTCACGTCGTCGATCACGGACAGCACGCCGGCGAACGCGCCGAGCGCGCAGAGGACCGACAGGATCAGGATTATCACGCCGCGGCGCTGACGGGAGTTCATGAACCGTGCAACCTCATTGGGGGAATCGGTCGAGCGGGATCGAAGGGGGGTGAGCGGGGCGGGGCCGGGCCGGTCAGGCGGGCGTGCGTTGCTCCAGGGCCCGTGGAGCGGGTGGTTCGTAGCCGGGCGGGGTGGCCGAGCAGAAGACACAGCGGTCACCGATGACGTCGACGCCGCACCAGTGGCAGGTGCTCTGCCGTACCGAGGTGACCAGCTGGTAGAGGACGGAGAGGTCGGCGAGGTAGCTGCAGAACTCGATGGCCTTGCCCGTCCCCCACCAGGTGGACGACTCGGCCGGCAGCGGGGTCTCGCGCAGCCCGTGCACGCTCCAGGCCTTGGCGAGGGTGCCGACCCACTCGGACTGCAGCTGGCCCTTGGCGACGAGCATCCAGGTGCTGAACTCGGGCCCGGTCAGGGTGGCTTCGGGTCCGACCCGGACAAGCTGGGGCTCGGGATGGGCGACGACGGCGAACTGGCTGCCCGGCACCCAGGACTTGGCGTGCGCCTTGAGGCCGACGGGCACCCGGTCCAGCCTGGCGACGGAGCCGAGGACCGCGCCGCAGTGGATGTAGTGGGTGAGCAGCCGTCCCGCGGAGGCGAGGACGCCGGGGCTGAGGTCGCAGGAGGCGAGCTGTCTCAGCTGGCGGGCCAGTACGGCGATCCCGAGCGGCGGCAGCTCGGGCCGGAACAGGGCTATCCGGTCGCTCTCCATCAGCGACCGGAGGGTGTGCAGCCGCTGCGTCACACCCGCCGGCACGGCCTGCGAGGACACGACGATCACATGTCCGTGTTGTTCCACGAGCGTCTGGAGTTCGGCCAGCGCATGCTCCAGCGGCCGCTTGTCCAGATCCCGCAGCACGACGGCGGGCATGGTCCGTTCGTCCTGCGGCGGCAGCGCCATGTCGGCACTGGTCACGGCAATGGCAGTTGGCACGCGCAGCTCCCCGCTCTTCACACCCGTCGGCCCACCGGTGTTACTCCAATGCGCCGGGACGACTTCATTGCGTGACTACCTCAGCACTGTATCCACGCCTCTGTGACCGGAGAACAGCGTTTGTGTAGCTACCCGGGATCTGCGTTCGCACAACACCCGCCAAATCGGGACAGGTTGAGCGGAAGGCAGGAACTTCATCTGGTCTGGACCTATTGACAGCGCGATTGGTCTGGACCAACTTGTTGTCATGCCCAGATACAGACGACGCACACGAACCTGGTCTGCCGTCGCGGCCCTCTCGATGGCCGTGGCACTGGCGGGGATGTCCGGCGGTCCGGCATCCGCCGCGGATGTGAACAACGTCAAGAACGCCGGCTTCGAGTCGGCCCTGAGCAACTGGACCTGTTCCGCGAGCAGCGGTACGACGGTCTCCTCCCCGGTCCACTCCGGCGCGGCCGCGCTGAAGGCGACCCCGGCCGGGCAGGACAACGCCCAGTGCACCCAGACGGTGGCGGTGAAGCCGAACTCGTCGTACACGCTGAGCGCGTGGGTGCAGGGCGGCTACGCGTTCCTGGGCGTGACGGGCACGGGCACGACGGACGTGTCGACGTGGACCCCCGACTCGACGTCGTGGAAGCAGCTGTCGACCACGTTCACGACGGGCGCGTCCACGACGTCGGTCACGGTGTACACGCACGGCTGGTACGGCCAGTCCGCGTACTACGCCGACGACGTGTCGGTGTACGGCCCCGACGGCGGCGGAGGCGGCGACCCGGCCCCGACGGTGCCGGGCGCACCGGCCGGACTGAGCGTCTCCGGCACGACCTCGTCGTCGGTGTCCCTCGCCTGGAACGCGGTGTCGGGCGCGACGGGCTACAACGTCTACCGCAACGGCACCAAGGTCACGGCGGTCACCGGCACATCGGCGACGGTGACGGGCCTGGCGGCCTCGACCTCGTACTCCTTCCAGGTCACCGCGACCAACTCGGCCGGCGAGTCCGCGAAGTCGGCGGCGGTGGCGGGCACGACGACGGCGTCCGGAGGCGGGGGCGGAGGCGGCGCTCTGCCCAAGCACGCGGTCACGGGGTACTGGCAGAACTTCAACAACGGGGCGACGGTCCAGAAGATCTCCGACGTCCCCTCGGCGTACGACATCATCGCGGTGGCCTTCGCGGACGCCACCTCGACCCCGGGCGCCGTGACCTTCAACCTGGACTCGTCCGGTCTCGGCGGCTACACCGTCGACCAGTTCAAGGCGGACATCAAGGCGAAGCAGGCGGCCGGGAAGAAGGTCGTCGTCTCGGTCGGCGGGCAGAACGGCACGGTGTCGGTGAACGACTCGACGTCGGCGGCCAACTTCGCGAACTCCGTCTACTCGCTGATGCAGACGTACGGCTTCGACGGCGTCGACATCGACCTGGAGAACGGTCTGAACGCGACGTACATGTCGCAGGCGCTGCGCTCCCTGTCGGCGAAGGCGGGCTCGTCACTGATCCTCACGATGGCCCCGCAGACGATCGACATGCAGTCGACGTCGAACACGTACTTCCAGACGGCCCTGAACGTGAAGGACATCCTCACGGTCGTCAACATGCAGTACTACAACAGCGGTTCGATGCTCGGCTGCGACGGCAAGGTGTACTCGCAGGGCTCGGTCGACTTCCTGACCGCCCTGGCCTGCATCCAGCTGGAGGGCGGCCTCTCGCCGTCGCAGGTGGGCCTCGGCCTGCCGGCCTCGACCAACGCGGCGGGCAGCGGCTATGTGTCGCCCACCGTGGTGAACAACGCGCTGGACTGCCTGGCCAAGGGCACCGGCTGCGGCTCCTTCAAGCCGTCGAAGACGTACCCCGACCTGCGGGGTGCGATGACCTGGTCGACGAACTGGGACGCCGCGTCCGGGAACGCCTGGTCGAACGCGGTGGGGGCGCACGTGCACGCACTGCCCTGACGGACACGTCCGACGCCCCGGCGGCCGGCGGGCCGCCGGGGTCAGGGCTGCGGGGCTTCGGGGCTACAGGGCCAAGGGGCTACGGGACTACGGGGCTACGGCTGTCGACTGCCGCAGCCGTCGCACCCGCAGGTGCCCAGCTCGAACCACACGGTCTTGCCCGGTCCCGGCCCGTCCTGGTGGCAGCCCCAGCGCCGGGCGAGCGCGTCCACCAGGGACATCCCCCGGCCACTCTCCGCGGTGCCCGCGTCGAGCACCTCGGGCGTGCTGCGGTCCTCGTCGGAGACCTCGCACCGCAGGACACCGTGGGAGGCCGACAGAGTGAGCCGGAACCGGGTCGCCGCATGGCGCAGCGCGTTGGTGGCAAGCTCGCTGACCAGGAGTTCCGCCACGTCCGCGAGCTCGTCCTGCTCGGCCAGCCCCCACTCCTCCAGTTGTCTGCGGAGCGCCGCGCGCGCCTCGCGGGCCGCCGTGGGCAGGGGGTCGTACTCGACGCTCAGATGACCGGCCCCTATGGGCGGTTGCGGATACGCGGCGTACTGAGGGCCGGAGTCCGGGAAGCCTCTCCCGGAAGGTTGCAGCATGTATTCAGGGTGCCTCCCCGCATACCCGATCACACGGGGAGGATTACCCCATTCCGTACCTGTGTCGACCTGTTCGACACCTACGTATGCATAGATGCGGACATACGTACGTGCCCGCGACCGGCCCGGCTACGCGTACTGGATGCGGACCGTCGATCCCCCGGCATGGTCGCGCACGTCCACGTACGCGCACACCTGCCGGGTGAACCACAGCCCCTGTCCGGGCGCCGGCTCCCCGGTGGGCGGGGGGACGAAGCCGGCGAGCGGGTCGGCGACGCGGTGGGGCAGGTGGAGTTCGCAGACGCAGGACGGGGCCCGGCCCCAGAGCAGGGCGCCGGCGACAGGGCCGAGGGCGGACGCCGCCTCGGTCACCGCCGTGCTGAACAACTCGGCTGCGGCGGGCGGGAGTCCGTGGTCCGCCGACCACGCGCGCAGGGCCTCGGCGGTGGGGGCCGGGAGTGAGGCCGCGTCGTCGGGGGCCGGCGCCAGCGGTACGGCGTCGAGTTCGCGTACCAGGGCGGGCGGGGGCTCGTAGACGCCGGTGCCGGGGTGGGCCCGGCGGGCCGCTTCGACCAGGGCCGGGCCCGCGGTGCGGGTGTCGTAGGCGCACATCGCCGTCGTGGAGAGGGGGGCGAAGAGCAGGTTCGCCAGGGATTCGTAGCGGATCCACTCGGCCGTCTCGCGGGGCGAACTGCCCGCGCGGCCCGCCCAGTCCGGCTCCATCAGGAGGTGGATACGGCCACCTGGGCCCGCGTGCGCCGCGAGGTAGGCGGCACCCTGGGCGACGGCGTTGGCCGCGGAGCCGGTGTACCAGTCGGTGTGCGGGATGAAGCCGACGTTCCCGGCGTCGCTGCCCAGGGCGTCCCGGAGGAGGCCCAGCGCGGCGGGGGCGGCGATGGCCACGGGCGGCGGTTCGTCAGGGGCGGCCAGGCCTTCGGCCAGGAAGGGCAGGGCGGCCGCCACGAACTCGTCGTCCGAGCCGAACACGGCCATGCGGTGGTCGAACTCCCCCTGGTCGGGGCCGGATTGCGCATGCGTTCGTGCACTCATGGAGTCCCCATCTGTTGTACGTCCCTCACGGTGGGCCTGGTCAGCGCTGCGCCGTCACCCAGGCGGCGATCTGGCTGCGGTTGCTGAAGCCGAGCTTGCTGAGGATGCGCTCCACATGGCCCTCGGCGGTGCGGCGGGCGATCACCAGGCGGTCGGCGATCTGCTGGTTGCCCAGCCCCTCGGCGACGAGCTTCGCGACCTCGGCCTCCCGGCGGGTCAGGCGCGGCGGAGCGGGCGGCTCCCGCTGCCCGGAGGCATCCTGGGGATCGTCGAGCGCGTACGACACGATCCCGGCGAGGCCGAGCCCGCCGCCCCTGCCGTACGCCCGTTCGTAGGTCCGCTGCCCCACCGCCGCGCACGCCCGCGTCTCGCAGTCGCGCCGGGCGGAGTTGAGGGCCTCGGAGCCCCAGCGGTCGCGGTCGATGTCGGACCAGACCCGGTCGGCGCCGCCGAGCAGCACGGCGGCACGCTCGGCGGCTCCGCAGCCGTCCGCGATCACCGCCAGCAGGTCGAGGGTGAGCCCGATGCCGATGACGTCGTGCACGTCGAGCTTGAGACGCAGGGCCTGGCAGGCGTACGGCTCGGCGCGCCGCCAGTCCTTCCGCCCGGCGTGGGCGAGGGCCAGGATGCGCAGCACGTACGAGCGCACCCATTCCTCGCCGTGCCGCTCGCAGAGCCGCAGGGCGTCCCCGCAGACGGCGACCGCGCGGTCCGTCCTCCCCAGGAGGGCCAGCGCGCAGGCGAGTTCGACCAGGTCGAGGCCGTGCAGGCTGAGGTGCTGGCCGGGGACGCGGCCGCGGGCGACGGTGGTCTCGTAGTGGGCGAGGGCGGTGTGCAGGTCGTCGGAGAAGAGCTGGACGACGCCGATGACGTAGTCGGCGTGGGCGGCCTCGGCCGGGTCTCCGAGGTCGCGGGCCAGGGCGCGGGCCTCCTGGGCGCGGCGCAGGCCCCGGGTGAGGTCCTCGGGGCTGCCCGCGAGGAGGCCGGACAGCCACAGGGCGCGGGCGCGTTCGCGGGTGGGCTCGGGGCTGGCGTCGAGGGCGCGGTCGAGCCAGTAGCGGCCCTCGCGGGGAGCCCCGCACCCGTGCCAGTAGAACCACAGCGTGCCCGCGAGGCGCAGTCCGGCGAGGGCCTCGTCGGGGGTGGCGAGGCTGAAGTCCAGGGCGGCGCGCAGGTTGTCCTGGTCGGCGCGGAGCCGCGCCACGATCTCCCGCTGGCCCGGTCCGAACCAGGCCTTCTCGTATCCGGCGGCCCTGTCCTGCGTCCAGTCCCGCTGGCGGCGCCGGGCGGCCGCCTCCTCGCCGGGGAGCTCGCGCAACTTGCCGAGCCCGTAGTGGCGGAGGGTGTCGAGCAGCCGGTAGCGCACTCCGCCGGGCCCGTTCTCCCGGTCCAGCACGGACTTGTCGACGAGTCCGGCGACGGCTTCGAGGACGTCGCACGACACGATCCGCTCGCCGTCCGCGCACACCACCTCCGCCGTCTCCAGGTCGAAGCTCCCGGCCAGCACCGACACCCGCGCCCACACCGACTGCTCGCGCTCGGTGCACAGGTCGTGGCTCCAGTCGACGGCGGCGCGCAGGGTCTGGTGGCGGGGCGGGACGGCGGGGCCGCCGGCGGAGAGGAGGCGGTAGCGGTCGTCCAGGCGGGCCAGGAGCTGCTCGATGCCGAGGACGCGCATGCGGACGGCGGCGAGTTCGATGGCGAGCGGCAGGCCGTCGAGGCGCTCGCAGAGGCGGGCGACGGCGGCGCGGTTGCCGGGGGTGAGGCGGAAGCCGGGGACGACGGCGGCGGCGCGGGCGGCGAACAGGGCGAGGGCGGGGTTGGCTTCGGCGGCGGTGAGGTCGCCGTCGGGGTCGGGGACCGGCAGGGGCCGTACCTCCATGAGGTGTTCCTCGGTGAGGCCGAGTCGGTGGCGGCTGGTGGCGAGGACGCGGACCCCGGTGGTGCCGCGCAGGAGGGCGGCGGCGAGTCCGGCACAGGCGGGCAGCAGGTGTTCGCAGTTGTCGACGACCAGGAGCAGACGGCGGTCGCGGAGCTGTTCCACCAGGATGTCCAGCGGGGGCTGGGTGGAGTGGTCGTGCAGACCGAGTGCGTCGGCGGCGGCGAGCGGGACGAGCGCCGGGTCGTACAGGCCGGAGAGCTGCACACAGCGCACGCCGTCCGGGAAGGCGCGTTCGACGCGGGCCGCGAGGCGTCCGGCCAGGCGGGTCTTGCCGACGCCGCCCGGGCCGGTCAGGGTGACGAGACGGGCCCGGGCCAGCAGTTCGCGGCCCTCGGCCAGTTCGTCCCGCCGGTCGACGAAGCTGGTCGTCTCGACCGGCAGGTGAGAGTCCCGTCGCGGCGCTGATCCGCCCATGAGCAGCCCGGCCCTCCTCTTGGGCCTTCACTCTTCCCCCCGGGCGCGCGGGTCCGCACGCCTCCGTCACGCCAACGGGTGCTCTTCGGTGGGGGTCGCTCCGGGGATTGGGGGCGCGCGTACACTGCCCGGCCGATTTCCGACCGGTGACCCTTTGTCCACCCTTGACCAGCTCATGCCAAACCTTCACCATGAGCGCCAACCCCCGCACAGCTCACGCACAGCACCCCGCATCCGCACACATCACCCCGCACCCCGCACCCCGCACGTCGCACTGAAGCACCCCCAGCTCCACTCCACTCCCCACGTCCGGTGACCCCGGAATTCCTGGAGACCCAAGGAGATTTCATGCGACTTCGCACCCGCGGCTCAGGCGCCCGCGGCAGCAGACGGACAGCCGCTCTCGGCGCCCTGCTGGCCCTCGCCCTCGCGGCACCCGTGTCGGCGATGGCCACGCACGCCAGCGCCGCCGGCGTCCGCAAGGCGGCACCCTCCGCCGACGATGTCCGGCAGTACGAGATCCACCAGAGCACCACCCCCGTGACCCGTACGGCCATCCAGCGGACCGGCGTCACGGTGGACGAGGCCGACGAGGAGACCGTGGTGGTCTCCGGACGCGCGGACCAGATCAAGCAGCTGAAGCGGCTCGGCTACGACGTCACCCCGCTGGGCACCGCGCCCGACCGGTCGAGCTCCGCCGACGAGCTGCGGCTGTTCGACTTCCCCTCGGCCGACTCGAAGTACCACAACTACGCCGAGATGAACACGGAGATCGACCAGCGGCTCGCCGCCTACCCGAGCATCATGAGCAAGCAGGTGATCGGCAAGTCCTACCAGGGCCGGGACATCGTCGCCATCAAGGTCAGCGACAACGTGGCCACCGACGAGAACGAACCCGAGGTGCTCCTCACCTTCCACCAGCACGCCCGTGAGCACCTGACGGTGGAGATGGCGCTGTACCTGCTGCGGGAGCTGGGGGCCGGATACGGCACCGACTCCAGGGTGACCAACATCGTCAACAGCCGCGAGATATGGATCGTGCCGGACCTGAACCCGGACGGCGGCGAGTACGACATCGCCACCGGGTCGTACCGGTCGTGGCGCAAGAACCGGCAGCCCAACAGCGGTTCGTCGTACGTCGGTACGGACCTCAACCGTAACTGGAACTACAAGTGGGGCTGCTGCGGCGGGTCTTCGGGCTCGACCTCGTCGGAGACCTACCGGGGCTCCGCCGCCGAGTCGGCACCCGAGGTGAAGGTCGTCTCGGACTTCGTGCGCAGCCGGGTCGTCGGCGGGAAGCAGCAGATCAAGGCGGGCATCGACTTCCACACGTACAGCGAGCTCGTTCTGTGGCCGTTCGGCTACACCTACTCCGACACGGCCACCGGGATGACCGCCGACGACGCCGCCGCGTTCAAGGCGGTCGGGCAGAAGATGGCCGCCAGCAACGGGTACACCCCGGAGCAGTCGAGCGACCTGTACATCACCGACGGGTCGATCGACGACTACCTCTGGGGTGTGCACAAGATCTTCGACTACACCTTCGAGATGTACCCGACGTCCAGTTCGGGAGGCGGGTTCTACCCGCCCGACGAGGTGATCGAGCGGGAGACGTCCCGGAACAGGGATGCGGTGTTCCAGCTGCTGGAGAACGCGGACTGCATGTACCGGTCGATCGGGAAGGAAGCCCAGTACTGCAGCTAGTCCTCGGCCTGTCAGTCCTCGAAGTAGGCGTCCAGCACGGCGTCCAGCTGTGACTCCCACTCCTGGAAGCGGCTCCTGGCCGTCGCCTCGATCTCGATCGGGTACCAGCGGCGGTCAGGAGTGTGCACCGTGATGGTGAACCGCTTGCCGAAGCGGGGCGCCTCCGTCTCGACGGCGCCGATCTCGTCCCAGCGGAACTCGCAGGCCTCCTCGTCGAGGTGCAGACGGACGCCCGCACGGTCGGCCACTATCCTGGCCCGGCGGTCGGAGGCCTCGAAGACGGGGCCCTCCGGGGCCTCCTCCTCGTCCGAGGCCTTGTTCTTCGCCTCGTCCTTCGCTTCGGTCTCCGCCTCGTCCCGCTCCTCGGCGTCCTGGCCGGCGGCACCCGCCGGGGCCGCGTCCTCGGCCGGCGCCGACTCCTCGCCCTCTTCCGGCTCGGCGTCGTCCGGCTCGGCGGACACGGGTGAGGTGAGTCCGGGGACGAAGGCCGGGTCGAATCCGGCGCCCTCCAGGGGCTGGCTGCTCGATCCTATGCGCTGCTCCACGGCGGAAGTATGGACGACATACCTGTGCCGGAACCAGCCAGCCCACCCTTCACCCTGGTTCGACCCGATTACTCGTCATTACTCGCATTACTCATCCATGATGACAATCAGCCGAGTACCGCCAGGGCGTCGATCTCGATCAGCAGGCCCTTGGGGAGACCGACGTACACCGTCGTACGAGCGGGCGGAGGTTGCGTAAGCCCCTGCTCTTCGAGATAGCCGTCGTAGATCTCGTTCATCTCGGCGAAGTGCTCCACGTCCGTCAGATAGACGCGGATCATCATCACGTCGTCCCAGCTGGCACCGCCCTCCTCAAGGATCGCCTTGACGTTGGCGAAGGTCTGGAGGGTCTGCTCGCGCAGGGTGGGACCGGCGGGCGTCGGGGGCCTGCCCTCCTCGGCCGGGACGAAGCCCACCTGGCCGGCCACCTGGAGGATGTTGCCCTTGCGCACGCCGTGCGAGAACTTGGCCGGAGGGGCGGCGTGCGTCTTCGGGGTGAGCGCGGTCTTGTCCGTCATACGGAGTCCTTTACCGGAGTTCTGCCGGAGTACTCCCCGCTGATCGCGTCCGCGGTCCGGCGCACCAGTGGGAGCAGGGTGAGGAGTTCGTCGGCGGTGACGACGACGTTCGGCGCGGAGACCGACATCGCGGCGACCACGCGGCCGTCGGCGCCGCGGACGGGGGCCGCGACGCAGTTGACGGACTCCTCGTGGCCGCCGAGGTCGGTGGCCCAGCCCTGTTCGCGCACCTTCTCCAACTCCCGCAGGTAAGCGGGCGCGTTGGGGGTGGAACGGGCCGTGTACACGGGGTATTCGAGCCTCTCCGCGACGGCGCGGCGCTCGGGTTCGGGCAGACCGGCGAGGAGCAGCTTGGCGACGGCCGCGACGGTGATGGCGACGGGCCTGCCGATCCGCGAGTACATGCGCACGGGGTAGCGGCTCTCGACCTTGTCGATGTAGAGCACCTCGCCCTCCTCGTACACCGCGAGGTGGACGGTGTGTCCGCACTGCTCGTTGAGGCGTACGAGGTGGGGGTGGGCGATCTCGCGGATGTCGAGGTTCTCCATCGCCTCCTGGGCGAGGGCGAAGAGGCGGGCGCCGAGGCGGTAGCGCTGGTCGGACTGGCGGTAGACGAGGCCGTGCTCGTGGAGGGTGCGCAGGAGGCGCAGGGCCGTGGACTTGTGGACGCCGAGCCGGTCGGCGACCCGGCCGAGGTCGGCGGGGCCCTCGGCGAGCAGCGGCAGGATGCTCAGCGCGCGGTCGACGGTCTGGCTCATGGGGTGCCTGCCTCCTCGGGGGCCTGATCGGCGTGCGTCCAGCCGGGGCCCAGTCGAAGTCTCCTCCATGCCTCCTCGTCCAGGGTGGCCAGGCGGTCGGCGTGGTCGGTCCAGGAGGGGCGAGGTGCGGCCGCTCCGTGAGGGGCGGTGGCCGGGTGACGGGTGGGCGGCAGGGCGAGGTCTCCGGCGACGGTGAGCGCGGCGGCGGCCATGAGGTGCCCGTGCCGCAGGCGGTCCCGTACGGGAAGGCCGCGCAGGGTCGCGGACAGGAAGCCGGCGGCGAAGGCGTCCCCCGCGCCGACGGCGGCCACGACGTCGACGTCGGGGGCGGGTACGAAGGCGACGGTGCCCTTGTCGTAGACGGTCGCTCCGGCGCCGCCCTGCTTGACGACCAGCACCTCGGGGGCGGGGAGCGCCATGCGGATGTCGTCGGGGCCGTCCAGCCCCCACAGCCGGGCCGCCTCGTCCTCGCCCACGAACACCAGGTCGGCGCCGCGTGCCAGTTCGAGGAGCACGTGCGCTCCGGCGCCGTCCCGCCACAGCCCCGGCCGGTGGTTGACGTCGAAGGAGACCAGCGGCCGCCCGGCCCGGGGTGCGGTCAGTGTGCGCAGCAGTTCCAGGCAGTCCGCGGAGAGCGCGGCCGTGATGCCGGTCAGATGCAGCACGCGCGTCGCACGCAGTGCCGCGGGGTCCACGTTCTCCGGAGCCATCGCCGAGGCCGCCGATCCGGCGCGGTAGTACGCCACCTCGTGGTCGTCGGCCGCCCGGTCGCCGGCCGTGCGGAAATAGACGCCCGTGGGGCGGGCCGGATCGCGCCGCACGGACGCCACGTCGACGCCGTACCCCCCGATCGTCTCGACGAGGTGGTCGCCGAAGCCGTCCGCCCCGACGCGGCTCACCCAGCGCGCCCGGTGCCCGGCGGCCGCCAACGCGCAGGCCACGTTGGACTCGGCGCCGCCGACGGCGCGGTCGAAGGAGGGGACGTCGGCGAGGCGGCCGGGTCGGGTGGGCAGGAACGCGACCATGGACTCGCCGAGCGCGACGACGTCCACGACGGGGGCACCGGCCGAGCCGTCAGCAGCGTCCAGAATGATGACTCCTGTTGATGTCCGGGCGACGGCGGCTCCGTTGACCCGGTTGTCGGCGAGATGCTAGACACCGATCAGCGCCATACGCAAAGGGCGTTGCACATGTTGCAACGATCCTGAGAGGGAGGCTCCATGAGCACCGAAGCGCTCGCCCGCCTGGCCGGGGAACGGGTAGACCACCGCTTCAAGGGCCTCCCCCCGGACGCCGACGGGCTGACCGTCGGCGAGCTGACCGCCGAGCGGCGCAACCTCTTCACCGACGGCTTCACGACGCCCGTCCTCGCCCTGTCCGCCGAGCGCCTGGAGCACAACCTGCGGCTCATGGAGACGTACGCGGCCCGGCACCGTCTCACCTTCGCCCCGCACGGCAAGACCTCCATGGCCCCGCAGCTCTTCCGGCGCCAGATCGAACACGGGGCGTGGGGCATCACCCTGGCGGTGCCGCACCAGGTGCGGGTGGCGCGAGCGTTCGGCATCCGGCGGATCTTCCTCGCCAACGAGCTGGTCGACCCGGCGGCCCTGCGCTGGATCTCCGCCGAACTCGACAGCGACGACGACTTCCGCTTCGTCTGCTACGTCGACTCCGTGCGCGGGGTGGAACTGATGGACGCGGCTCTGCGGGGCGCCGCCCGCCCGGTGGACGTCGTCGTCGAGCTGGGCGCGGGCCGGGGCGCCCGCACCGGCGCGCGCACGGAGGCGGAGTGCGCGGCGGTCGCGGACGCGGTGGCGGGCGCGCGGACGCTGCGCCTGGTGGGCGTGGCGGGCTACGAGGCCCAGGTCCCCGGCGCCGGTGTGGACCCGGTGCGGGCCTGGCTGCGCCGGCTGACCGGGATCGCCGCGGAGTTCGACAAGGCGGGGCGGTTCGCCCAGGCGGACGAGATCGTGGTGAGCGCGGGCGGCAGCGAGTGGTTCGACGCGGTCGCCGACGTCTTCGCCGAGATCCCCGAACTCTCCCGGCCGGTGCTGAAGTTGCTGCGCTCGGGCGCATACGTCTCGCACGACGACGTGCACTACCGCAAGCAGACCCCGTTCAACCGGGTGCCCGAGGAGGGCGCCCTGGAGCCCGCGTTCCGGTTGTGGGCCCAGGTGGTGTCCCGCCCGTCGGCGACCGAGGCGTTCGTCAACGCGGGCAAGCGGGACGCCGCCCACGACCTCGGCCTGCCCGTCGCCCAGGTGGTGCGCCGGGACGGCGTCGAGCGCCCGGCGGCCGGGATCGAGGTGACCGCCCTGTCCGACCAGCACCTGTGGCTGCGCACCGGCCCGGAGGCGGACGTCGAGGTCGGCGACTGGCTGGGCCTGGGCCTGTCCCACCCCTGCACGTCCTTCGACAAGTGGCAGCTGATCCCGGTGGCCGAGGCGGACGGGACGGTCGTCGACTACATCCGCACGTTCTTCTAGGAGGTCACCGGCCGTGGAGCAGCTCGTCGTCCGGGACGCGGACGTGGTGGACGGCAGCGGGGATCCCTCGTACCGCGTCGATGTCCTGATCGACGGCGGCCGCATCGTCTCGATCGTCAAGGAGGCGGCGGCCGCCGGCTGTCAGCGTCCCCGGGCGATGCGGGAGCTGGACGCCGAGGGCCTGGTCCTCTCCCCCGGCTTCATCGACATGCACGCCCACAGCGACCTGGCCCTGCTGCGGGACCCCGACCACAGCGCCAAGGCGGCGCAGGGCGTGACGCTGGAGGTGCTCGGCCAGGACGGGCTGTCGTACGCGCCGGTCGAGGACCGCACGCTCGACGAGGTGCGCCGGGCGGTCACCGGCTGGAACGGGTACGGCGACGACATCGACTTCGACTGGCGGTCGGTGGGCGAGTACCTGGACCGGCTCGACCGCGGAATCGCCGTGAACGCGGCCTATCTCGTCCCCCAGGGCACGGTCCGGGCGCTCGTCGTCGGCTGGGAGGACCGGGAGGCCACACCGGAAGAGCTGGACCGGATGCGGTGGCTGGTCGCGGAAGGCATGGAACAAGGCGCGGTCGGCATGTCGTCCGGGCTCACCTACACGCCGGGCATGTACGCCGGGGACGCCGAACTCACCGGGCTGTGCCGGGTGGTCGCGGAGTACGGCGGCTACTACTGCCCGCATCACCGCTCGTACGGGGCGGGCGCCCTGGAGGCGTACACGGAGATGGTGGGGCTGGCCCGGGAGGCGGGCTGCCCGCTGCATCTCGCCCACGCCACCATGAACTTCGGCGTCAACGCGGGCCGCGCACCGGAGCTCCTCGCCCTGCTGGACGACGCCCTCGCCGCCGGGGCCGACATCACCCTCGACACGTACCCCTACACCCCCGGCTGCACGACACTGGCCGCGCTGCTGCCGAGCTGGGCCGGCGAGGGCGGCCCGGAGGCGGTCCTCGGCCGGCTCGCCGACGAGGTGACCGCCGAACGGATCCGGCACCACATGGAGGCCGTCGGCGCGGACGGCTGCCACGGGGTGCCCGTGGAGTGGGACACGATCGAGGTCTCCGGCGTGACGGACCCGGCCCTCGGGGAGTACGTCGGCCGTACGGTCCAGGAGTCGGCGCGGCTGCGCGGCGAGGCCCCCTGGACGACCGCGCGCCGGCTGCTGGCCGAGGACCGGCTGGGCACGACGGTCCTCCAGCACGTCGGCCACGAGGAGAACGTCCGGGCGATCATGCGGCACCGCACGCACACCGGCGGCTCGGACGGCATCCTCCAGGGGACCAAGCCGCATCCACGGGCGTACGGCACCTTCCCGCACTACCTCGGCCGGTATGCGCGGGAGCTGGGCGTGCTCTCCCTGGAGGAGTGCGTCGCCCACCTCACCTCACGGCCCGCGGCCCGGCTGCGCCTGCCGGACCGCGGACTCGTCCGCGAGGGGTACCGCGCCGACCTGGTCCTGTTCGACCCGGAGACGGTCGCGGCCGGGTCCACCTTCGAGCGGCCGCGCGCGCTGCCCTCCGGTATCCCCCACGTCCTGGTCGACGGCCGGTTCGTGATCGAGGACGGGCGCCGGACGGACGTACTGGCGGGGCGGGCGGTGCGCCGCGCCCCGCTCCCGTGACGGTTACGGCTTGGGCAGGGTGCAGCCGCTCGCGCTCAGGTTCAGCTTGTTGCCGGTGGTGAAGCAGCCCGGGATGTTGTAGGTCTCCTCGGCGTAGTTGATGCCCTGGCGGACCGTCACGTTGCCGCTCGCGTCGACCTCGCAGGGGTTGTTCTCGGTGCAGCGCTCGCCGTCCTCGTTGCCGGTGTTGTTGACGGCGACGACCTTTCCGGTGGCGTTGTCGATGACCGGGGACCCCGACGTGCCGCCGATGGTCTGGCAGGCGGAGGTGTAGCGGACCGAGTCCTTCCAGGTCCAGTCGCCCTCCTTGAGGCGGTAGACGAACCCGTCAATGTTGCAGGCGTAGGTCCGCTTCCAGTAGCCGGAGACGACGGTGATGGCGGTACCGGCGGTCGGGTGCGTGTCCTGCAGCGTCAGCGCGCTGATCCCGTACGTGCTCTTGATCTGCGCGTACGTGGTGGTCAGCTGGTAGATCGTGACGTCCGTGTCGGTCATCGTCGAGTACGCGACCTTGCTGGCGCGCAGTGTGCCCACCCGCGTGGCCGACGCGTTGAGCAGGCCGAAGGTGCGGCTGGACGACTGGTCGACGATCACCTCACCGGGCTCCGGGAAGCCGGTCTCCAGGCAGTGGCCGTTGGTCATCACCAGCGCCGGGTCGCTGTCCGCGGAGGCCGGGAAGCGGATGACGGAGCCGGAGCAGTTGCTGAGCGAGACGGTGCCGGCGAAGTTGACGGCCTTGAGCGTGGGTGCCGTGCTCTTCGTCGCCGTGGCCGTCTTCTGCGTCATCGTGGCGGCCGCCGCGGGTGCCATGCCCGCCCCGGTGATCACCAGGGCCGCGAGCGTGGCAAGGAGAGGCTTGTTCATGTGGGGGTCCCCTCTGCAGACGTGAGCGACCGGAGATCTTCCGGTCGCCTGTCGTCTTGTCATGGGCATTGTGAGGGGCGCGGGAGATCACGGCAAGAACTTGTATGCGATCCGCGCGAGGCGGACCGCATACTCAACTCACCTCAAAGCAGGCCTACTTGGGGCTCTTGGTCCGGCCCCTGCCGTGACCGGGGCGGCCGCCCTGGCCGGCGTCGCTCGCGGAGGCTGTCACCGACGGACCGGCGGTCGCGGTGGCGCCCGCCGTGGAGGACGCGGGCGAGGGGCTGCCGCTCTCCGTCCCGGTCGCGGAACCGCTCACCGAGGCCTCCGGGGTCGCGCTCGCGGAGGCCGCGGAGCCCGGCACCGCACTGTCCGGCGAGCCGGTGGCGGTGGGCGCCGCGGACGACTGCGGGTCGCTGGGCGCCCCGGAGTCCTCGGCGCTCGAACCGGCGCGCTCACCCTTGCCCTGCGGCCCGTCCGAGGAGGACCCCGAGAAGGCGGACATCCCCGTGATCACGGCGAGGGAGACGGCCCCCACGGCCCCGACGGCCATCACCACCCGGCGCGAGCGCGGCCGGCTCCGCCTGCGCTGGGCGCGGCGTGCCTCGGCCCGGCCCGGCCCCTCCGGAGCGACCGCCGTGGCGACTGCCGGAGCGACCTCCGGAACTCCCGCCGGAGCGACCTCCGGGGCGACCGGCAGGACGGCCGTCCCGTCGGGCACCCGGGGCAGCTGAGTCGTCTCGTCGTACGCGTTCTGCCAGCCGTGCGCGGTCGCCGGATCGGCGTACTGGCCGTACTCGGGGGCCGGCGCGGCCTGCGGGTGGTAGACGTTCGGCGACCCTGCGGGCCCACCGCCCGCGGGACCCGCCTCGGGGATGCCGTGCGCCTCGGGCGCGCCGTTCGCGGCATTCGCGCCGCCGGCCCCGTTTTCGTACTGGCGATGGCTGGACATGGCCGGGAATTCTAGGTACGGGAGGGGCGGCTGGGACAGCTACCGGCGATAACAGGCCAAAGCGCACCGTCTCACGTGGTGGAAAACACGGCCCGCAGGGCGTTACCGGGCCGTAAGCTCACGTGCATGCAGGTGATCCAGTCGACGAAGCTCGCCAACGTCTGTTACGAGATCCGGGGCCCGGTTCTCGAGGAGGCGATGCGCCTCGAAGCAGCCGGTCACCGCATCCTGAAGCTCAACACCGGCAACCCCGCCGCCTTCGGCTTCGAGTGCCCGCCCGAGATCCTGGAGGACATCCTCCGCAACGTCTCCACGGCGCACGGCTACGGCGACGCGAAGGGCCTGCTGGCGGCCCGCCGCGCGGTCGTCATGCACAACCAGACCCTCGGCATCGAGACGGACGTCGAGCACGTCTTCATCGGCAACGGCGTCTCCGAGCTGATCGTGATGGCGATGCAGGGCCTGCTGGACGACGGCGACGAGGTCCTCGTACCGGCGCCGGACTACCCCCTGTGGACGGCGGCGGTGTCGCTGGCCGGCGGCACGGCGGTCCACTACCGCTGCGACGAGCAGTCCGACTGGATGCCCGACCTCGCCGACATCGAGCGCAAGGTCACCGACCGCACCAAGGCGATCGTCATCATCAACCCGAACAACCCGACGGGCGCGGTGTACGACGAGACGGTGCTCAAGGGCCTGACGGACATCGCCCGCCGCCACAACCTGCTGGTCTGCTCGGACGAGATCTACGACAAGATCCTCTACGACGGCGCGACGCACACCCCGACCGCGGCCGTGGCCCCCGACCTGCTGACACTGACGTTCAACGGCATGTCGAAGGCGTACCGGGTGGCCGGCTACCGGGTCGGCTGGATGTCCGTCTCCGGCCCGCGCGCGCACGCCGACTCCTACCTCGAGGGCCTGACGATCCTGGCGAACATGCGCCTGTGCGCGAACATGCCGGGCCAGCACGGGGTCGTGGCCGCGCTGAGCGGCCGACAGTCGATCAACGACCTGGTGCTGCCGGGCGGGCGGCTGAAGGAGCAGGTGGACACCGCCTACGAGCTGCTGACGCAGATTCCGGGCGTGACGTGCGTGCGGCCGAAGGGCGCGCTGTACCTCTTCCCGCGCCTGGACCCGCAGGTCTTCAAGATCAAGGACGACCGCCGGATGGTCCTCGACCTCCTCCGCCAGGAGAAGATCATGGTCGTCCAGGGCACCGGCTTCAACTGGCCGGAGCCGGACCACTTCCGGGTGGTGACCCTGCCGACGGTCGGGGACCTGCGGGACGCGGTGACCCGGATCGGCAACTTCCTGGACGGATACAGCCAGCCGTAGCCGAGGGACCGCAGCCCGTGACAAGGGTCAACTTTAGACGAAATCTAAGCTAGGATGGCTTCCTGTCAGAGCACAGGAGGCCATCCCATGTACGAACCGATCCGCACGGGGCCTTCCCGCAGGTCCGTCCACGGCACGATGGCCGGCACGACCTCGGACTTCCCCCACCGCTCACGCGAGGAGGAGCTGGACATCCAGCTCGCGGGGCACCTCGCGGCACTGCTGGCCGTCACGGACGAGCTGCGGGCGCTCGCGCCGTCCACCGACCTGGACCTGGCGGCCGAACGGCTCGCCGGGCAGGTGGCCCGTCTACGGGGCGGCGGCACGCCGGCCCGCGCGTCCGGCACCGCCGCCGACCCCCGGGTGGCGGCCCTGCACGAGCGGGCGCACACCCTCGCCGGTCGCGCCCTCGTCGTCGCGGCCTCCCGCGCGGACACGTCGGCGGCGATCCTGTCCGCCGAGCGCATGGACGCGCACACCGCCGCGCTGGCGGGCCCGAAGGAACTCAGCGCGGCCCACTGACCCCTCCCCGGGGTCCCCTCGACGGCCCCGGTCCGCGTGCACCCGCAGCGACGCGCGGACCGGGCGCCATTTTTCTGTGCGCGCGACGCGTACATTCGGGTGGACTGCGCGCACCAAGTGCCCGCCGAACGGCGGCTGCATCACCAATGCCTCGTAACGTCGTTGGAAAAGACGGTGGTTCGGGCTCCGGCACGCCATCGCCCCTCACTATTCCACGAGATGTGACAAAGTGAAACGCAGGCAATTGTTGGCAGGGCTCTTCGGTATGGCGGCAGCTGCCACCGGAGTTACGGCGTGGGCAATTCACTCCTACTCGGCAGTGCCCCCGGACTCCAAGCCCCCGTCATCACAGAACATGAACGAGCAGGATGCCAATACGCTTTTGGAGGCGGGCATTCTGCAGCAGAACAACCACGACTTCGAAGCGGCCGACCGCGCCTACCGGCGAGTTCTGGAGCTGGACCCGCAGAACAAGTACGCCTGGTACAACCTGGGAGTCATGGCGCACGGGGACGGCAGGGTGGCCGACGCCCGTGCGGACTACGACAACGCGCTGAAGATCGATCCGGTGTTCCAGTCAGCTCTTTACAACGAATCGCTGCTGCTGGAGTCGAGCGATCCCGACCGGGCCGTCGAACTCCTCAAGAGTCTCATTGACGCCGAGCCGAAGGCGGGCACGGCACATCTGCACCTCGGACGGATCTGGGCGCAGAAGGACCGTGACGACGACGCCGCGAAGGAGTTCCGTCGTGCGCTCGAGGACGATCCCTCGCTGCGTTCCCAAGTACCGGAGGAATTCCGGTGATTCCCAACTCCCCGATCCCCTCAACCCCCTCAACCCCATCACCGACATCGAGCCAAGCAGGGAGCAACAGATGACGTCGACCGCGACACCGAGGTTCTCCGTCTTCACCCCCAGCCACCGGCCCCGTTTCCTCGATGAGTGCCTGGCAAGCCTGCAGGCACAGACCTGTTCGGACTGGGAGTGGATCGTCCTGCTCAACAACGGCGCCCGGTGGCGGCCGGAGCGGCCCGACGACCGGGTCCGCGTCGAGATCGCGGACGACGTCGACGGGGTGGGGGCCGCGAAGCGCAGGGCCTGTGAACTGGCGCGCGGCGAGATCCTCGTGGAACTCGACCACGACGACCGGCTGGCGAAGGCGTGCCTGGCGGAGCTCGGCAAGGCGTTCGACGAAAATCCCGAGGCCGTCTTCGTCTACAGCAACACCGCGCAGATCACCGAGGACGGAAGGCGGGACGACACCCGGTTCGACGAGACGTTCGGCTGGCAGTACGAGGAGGTGGACGTCGACGGCCGCAAGCTGCTGCAGGTCGTCTCCCTGGCACCGACGCCGCACAATGTCGCCTACATCTGGTACGCGCCCAACCATGTGCGGGCGTTCCGGAAGAAGAGCTACGAGAAGGTCGGCGGGTACGACGCCGAGCGTACGGTTCTGGACGACCAGGACCTGATGTGCCGCCTCTTCCACCTCGGCGACTTCCACCACATCGACCGCTGTCTCTACCTCCAGCGGGTTCACTCCGGGAACACCCAGAGCGACCCGGAGATCAACGCGCGCATCCAGCGCGAGACGGTCGTCCTGTACGACAAGTACATCGAGGCGAACGCCCTCGCCTGGACCTACCGGCGCGGACTGCTCGCCCTGGACCTCGGCGCGGCCCACCGGAAGCCCCCGGGCTACGTCGGGGTGGACCGGCGGGATGCCGAGGGCGTCGACATCGTGGCGAACCTGCCCGAGAAGCTGGACCTGACCGACGGCTCCGTCGGGCTGGTGCGGGCGGTGGACTTCCTGGAGTACGTGCCCAACAAGGTGCCGCTGATCAACGAGCTGTACCGGCTGCTGGCACCGGGTGGCATGCTCCTCACCATGACGCCCAGCTCAGACGGCCGCGGCGCGTACCAGGACCCGACCCACGTCGCCTACTACAACGAGAACTCGTTCTGGTACTACACGGACGACCAGTACCGCACCTTCGTGCCGGATCTGCAGGCCAAGTTCCAGTCGTCGCGGCTGGTCACCTACTTCCCGAGCGACTGGCACTCCAAGAACGACATCTCGTACGTGGTCGCCAACCTCATCGCGATGAAGGACGGCGCCGCGCGGTGCGGCGGGAAGCTGCTGGTCTAGGTCCCGCGAAACGGCAGGCGCCCGGTGGACCGTGGGGTTCCACCGGGCGCCTTCGACGTCTGCGGGCCGGACTCACACCGTTTCAGACTCCGACGCGTTGCCTCGCCGCGGCGAATTGCTTCGAGCGCAGGTGGCGTCGTGAGAGCTCCAGGTTCTGGAGCACGCGGTCACGATGTTCGGCGGGCAACTCGTCGCCCGCCAGCAGGCGTTCACAGCAGTCCTCCGACTCCTCGTACTCCCCCACCCAGTAGGCGGACACCCCGAGTTCGTCGAGCGCGCGCCAGCGGTACCAGTCGGGCTCGACGAGCAGGTGGTCGTTCGTCGGATACGGGAGGCGTGCCGCCTGCCGCGCGAACAGGTGGGCGAGCGGCCACCGCTGCCCGTTGAGGCGGCACCAGCGCGCGAGCTCACCGAGCGCCTCGGCGCGTGTGGGGCGGCTCTCGTGCGCACCGAGGTAGCGGTCCATCACCTCGGCCGGCGGCCGCTCCAGCTTCTCGGCCAACTGTGCGGCGAACAGGCGGGCCAAGAAGACCTCCTCGTCCAGGCTGCCCATGCCCGCACGGCGGTCGTAGGCTTCGACCGCCTTCTCGAACTCACCCACGTTGCCCCAGCTCTTGGCCAGGTAGAACACATAGCGTTCGTTGTCGGGCTCCTTGATCAGTCCCTGCTGGAGGATCTCGACGTCTCCCAGGTATTTCTCCCGCACGCTCTTCCCCCTGCTGCGTCCCCCGTCGCCCACGACGACGATGGTGGCGCCTTCCAGGTTCCCGATGCTGTGCTGCGAACCGCAGTCGAGGTACTCGTGCAGGACACCGACGTACCGCCACGGCAGCCGGGTCGAGACCAGGGCGCGGCGCCGGTGCGTGTAGTACCCGCTCCTGATGGTGAGCCGGTAGGCGTCTTGAGTCAGCTCGGGCATGCTGGAGCCGGGCGCCATCTCCATCACGTCGTCGGCGTCCATGAAGAGCAGGTAGTCCGCGCCGGCACGGGCGAGTTCGATCGCCTCGGTACGGCTGCCGTCGAACCCCTTCCAGGGCCGTTCGTACAGTGCGCCGGGCAGGTCGCTGTAGACGTCGCGGATGACCTCCTGCGTGCCGTCGGTCGAGCCGGTGTCCACGATGACCCAGGTGTCGATCAGGGGCCGTACGGATTCGAGACAACGCCGGATAACCGGAGCCTCGTCCTTGACGATCATGTTGAGACAGACCGTTGACTTCACGGGTCCCATCCAATCCAGCCGATGAAAGCCAGGCAAAGAGGCTGGGCCGCAACCATTCTCGGGACTCGTGCATTCGAGTGGTCTGAACGCCCCTCGCGCCTGCCGTACGACGGCACCGTCGGGGGCGACTCGTAACGTCGGTGCGGACGACCTGAGACAGGCCGACTCCATCCGTCCGCCACCTTCCACGAAAAGTGACCCCATGAAACGTACGAGATTGTGGGCAGGGCTCGCCGTGACGGCGGCGGTCGCCACCGGGGTGACCGTCTGGGCGCTTCCATCCCCGTCGACCGTGCGGTCGGAATCCAAGGCCGCGTCCATGCCCCGGAACGGCAAGCAGGCGGACACGCTGTTGCGGTCCGCACTTGATCACATGGCGAAACAGGATTCCCTCGCGGCCGCCCGGGACTACCGGCGTGTACTGGAACTGGACCCCAAGAACAAGTTCGCCTGGTACGGCCTCGGCCTCGTCGGGCAGCAGAACGGCAACACGGCGGATGCGGTCGCCGCCTATGAGAAGTCCCTGGAGACCGATCCGTCATTCATGTCCGCTCTCTACAGCGAGGCGAATCTGCTGAAGTCGAGCAATCCCGACCGGGCCATCGAGCTCTTGAAGCGTGCCGCTGACGCCGATCCGAAGGCCACCTCGGTCTATCTGCAACTGGGTTATTTCCTTGCGGAGCAGAACCGCAAGGCCGAGGCCGAGGACGCGTTCCGTCATGCGGTGGCGGTCGATCACCGGCTTCTTTCCCAAGTGCCGGAGCAGTTCCAGGAGTCCGTGGACCGGTAAGTGCCTGGCGCCCCGGAAGGCGCCCTGCGGACCGTCCGGTTCCGCAGGGCGCCTTCTACGTGTGGCGGGCGCTCGCCCGGGCCGCGGCGGCCAGGTCGGCGAACGCGGGTTCCTTCAGGGCGGCCGTCAGCTGGTCGTCCCACGGGGGGAGGGGGGCCAGGCCGGCCCGCAGCCAGCTGTCGTGGCCGAGGACGCCGAAGGCCGGGCGGGCGGCCGGACGCGGGAACTTGTCCGAGCCGACCGGGCGGATCCGCTCGGGATCGAGGCCGCTGAGCCGGAAGGTCTCACGCGCCAGACCGCACCATGTGGTGCGGTCGGCCGCCGTGCCGTGGTAGATGCCGGCCGGTGCCTGTCCGGTCAGCGCGGCACGGCCGAGGGCGGCCAGCTGTCGGGCGAGCGCCCGGGACCAGGTCGGCTGCCCGTGCTGGTCGGCCACCACGTCCAAGGTCTCGTGCCGGGCCGCGAGTTCCAGCATGGTGGCCACGAAGTTCCGGCCGTGCGCGCCGTAGAGCCAGGCGGTGCGCACGACGTAGCCGGTGCGGGGCAGCAGTTCGACGACTGCCCTCTCCCCCGCCAGTTTGCTTCGCCCGTACGCGTTGACGGGCGCCGTCGGGGCGTCTTCGGGGTACGGATGACGGGCGTCGCCCGGGAACACGTAGTCGGTGGAGATGTGGAGCAGGAGCGCGCCGCTGTCCGCGCAGGCGTGTGCGAGGTGGCGGACTCCTGTGCCGTTCACGGCCGTGGCCGCCGCCTCGGACCGCTCGGCGCCGTCGACGTCCGTCCACGCGGCGCAGTTGACGACCACTCGGTGACCGGCGACGGCGGCGCGGACGGCCGCCGGGTCGGTGATGTCGAGCCCGTCCCGGCTCAGTCCCGTCACCGTGGCGTCCGGATCGGCGGCGAGCTCGGCCAGCACGTCCTGGCCGAGGAGCCCGCGTGCGCCGGTCACCAGCCAGCTCGTGGTCATCGCAGCGCGGCCCTCTCCTTGAGCGGCTCCCACCAGGAGCGGTGTGCGCGGTACCAGGCGACCGTGGCGGTCAGGCCCTCCGTGAAGGGCACCTGCGGGGCATAGCCGAGGTGCTCGCGGATCTTGCTGTCGTCCAGCGAGTAGCGCAGGTCGTGGCCTTTGCGGTCGGCCACGTACTCGACCCGGTCCCAGCCCGCGCCGACCGCGTCCAGCAGCAGGCCGGTGAGCTTGTGGTTGCTCAGCTCGGTCCCGCCGCCGATGTTGTAGACCTCCCCGGCCCTGCCGCCGTGCAGGACCAGGTCGATGCCCCGGCAGTGGTCGGAGACGTGCACCCAGTCGCGGATGTTGCGGCCGTCTCCGTAGAGGGGGACCGTCTTCCCGTCGATGAGGTTGGTGATGAAGAGCGGGATGACCTTCTCGGGGAACTGGTACGGCCCGTAGTTGTTGGAGCACCGGGTGATCACGACGTCCAGGCCATGGGTGCGGTGGTAGGCGAGAGCCAGCAGGTCGGAGCCGGCTTTCGACGCGGAGTACGGGGAGTTCGGCGCCAGGGGCCACCCCTCGGTCCACGCGCCTTCGCCGATCGAGCCGTAGACCTCGTCGGTGGAGACATGGACGAAGCGGCCGACACCGTGCCGGTGGGCCGCGTCCAGGAGCACCTGCGTGCCCATCACATTGGTGCGGACGAACGGACCGGCCCCGTCGATCGACCGGTCCACGTGCGACTCGGCGGCGAAATGGATCACCGCGTCCTGGCCCGCCATCACCTGGTCGACCACGTCTGGGTCGCAGATGTCGCCCCGGACGAAGGTGTAGCCCGAGTGTTCCGCCACCGGTGCGAGATTGGCCTCGACCCCCGAATAGGTGAGTGTGTCGAGGACGGTGATCCGCCCTGTCGGCTCCGAGTTCAGCCGTCGTCGGACGTATTCCGAGCCGATGAATCCAGCGCCGCCGGTTACAAGGACGCGCATAGCTCTCCGATTCTTCCTGCTGCCCGGCGCTTCAGCGCCGGGGCTTCCCTTCCGGTGCCAGGTCGCGGGCACGGGCGCAACGCGGACGGTGCCCGCGAGGCCGAAGCCTCGGGGCACCGTCGCTCATTCCCAGGGGAAGCGGACGGCAGCTGGCGCGCTGCCGTTCGCGTGGGAGTTACGGGGTGATGTCGGCGCAGACCACGTAGGCCGTGACCGTGTTGGGGGGAGCGGGCAGAGGCCCACTCAGGGTGGGCGCGCTGCCGACCTCCCACGCGATGGGGGTGTCCCCTGTATCGTTGGGAACGGGCCTGTTGAGCGAGATGTCGGCACCGGCCTCCGAGAAGTATCCGCCGCCGGTGGCGATGTCGCCGGTGTCGCACGAGGCGATCACCGATTGCTCCGGGGGAGCGAAGGTGGCGAAGTTGACGTACGTCTTGATTCCCGAGGCACCCTGAGCACCCTGGGCTCCCTGAGCACCCTGCGCGCCCTGGGCACCCTGCGCGCCCTGGAATCCCTGGAATCCGCGAGGGCCCTGAGCTCCCTGCGCGCCCTGGGCTCCCTGGGCTCCCTGAGCTCCCTGAGCTCCCTGAGCACCCTGAGCACCCTGCGCGCCCTGAGCTCCCTGAGCTCCCTGCGCGCCCTGAGCTCCCTGCGCGCCCTGGAATCCCTGGAATCCGCGAGGGCCCTGAGCACCCTGGGCGCCCTGGAATCCCTGGAATCCCCGAGGGCCCTGCGCACCCTGAGCACCCTGGAATCCCTGGAATCCGCGAGGGCCCTGAGCTCCCTGCGCGCCCTGGGCACCCTGAGCTCCCTGAGCTCCCTGTGCACCCTGCGCGCCCTGCGCGCCCTGGGCACCCTGCGCGCCCTGGAATCCCTGGAATCCGCGAGGGCCCTGAGCTCCCTGCGCGCCCTGGGCACCCTGAGCTCCCTGAGCTCCCTGTGCACCCTGGAATCCCTGGAATCCCCGAGGGCCCTGCGCACCCTGAGCTCCCTGAGCTCCCTGAGCTCCCTGAGCTCCCTGAGCTCCCTGGGCACCCTGAGCGCCCTGGAATCCCTGGAATCCCCGAGGGCCCTGCGCACCCTGAGCACCCTGAGCACCCTGGGCACCCTGGGCACCCTGGGCGCCCTGAGCTCCCTGCGCACCCTGGGCGCCCTGAGCTCCCTGCGCACCCTGGAATCCCTGGAATCCACGAGGGCCCTGCGCACCCTGAGCGCCCTGAGCTCCCTGCGGTCCCTGCGGTCCCTGCGGACCCTGCGGACCCTGAGCACCCTGAGCACCCTGTGCGCCCTGCGCGCCCTGAGCACCCTGCGCGCCCTGCGGACCCCGCGGACCCTGCGCGCCCTGAGCACCCTGCGCGCCCTGCGCGCCCTGCGCGCCCTGAGCACCCTGAGCGCCCTGCGGACCCCGCTTGCCCTGCGCACCCTGCGCACCCTGCGCACCCTGCGGACCCTGCGGACCCTGCGGACCCTGGGCTCCCTGTGCGCCCTGAGCACCCTGCGGGCCCTGCGGACCCCGCTTGCCGGGCTTGCCGTCATGGCCCGGCTTGCCCTGGGGGCCCCGGTCGCCCTTCGGACCCCGGTCGCCCCGGTTGCCCCGGCCGCCGGCCATGTCTGCGTTCGTGCTGCTGGACGTCGCTTGGGGCACAGAGCCCGACCTGTGGATCGCGTCGGCGATGGCCACCGTGCTCGGCGCAACGTTGAGCACCACCGCCAGCGCGCCCGCGGACATCAGCGTGGCGGACCTCAGGCGTGAACTTCGGATCGTTCTACGGTTCAAGAGAACTTCCTCAGGAACTGGGAGGGAATCAGACCGCACGCGCGGACCCCGTGGGCTTTATTCGCATGCGCGTCACGTCGCCCTTGGCTACGGACAAAACCATTCTTAATCTCTCACCAATTGAATGGTCACGGGTCACGCCACGACTTGCGCGAGGATCACCCGAGCGGCCTCAATAGACCTGCTTTCTCCGTGCCTTCCTCGCAGATTCCTTCGGTGAGCCCGCCGCGATACACGGCGCAGTCCTCGAAGGAAGGCAGCAGACCTTGCCGACCGGCTTCCTCCAGCGTGGGCGCGGCGGCGTCCTTCTCGGAAAGGTGCGGGACGAGTTCCCCGGGCCAGGCGATGGCCAACTCGGAGTCGAGCGGATTGATCCCGTATTCGCGATGCGGCGCGTATCCCTCTGAACAGAGGTAGACAACGACGGAATTGTCCTCCAACGCCATGAAGGCGTGGCCCAGCCCTTCCGAGATGTAGACGCTGCGGTGCGTCGTGTCGTCGAGCCTGACCGCTTCCCACTTCCCGAAGCTCGGGGAACCGGTGCGGATGTCGACCACCACGTCGAGGACGGCACCGCTGACGCAGGTGACGAACTTGGCCTGGCCCGGTGGAACCGATGCGTAGTGGATGCCGCGGAGAGTTCCGAGAACGGAGCGGGAGCAGTTGGCCTGCGCGAGTCGGAGTCCGTGGCCGGTGGAATCACGAAACTGTTCCCCCTTGAACCACTCATGGAATCTGCCCCTGCCGTCCGTGAACACCTTGGGCGTGTCGACCCAGGCCCCTTCGATGCCAAGTGGTTCCATGCGAATGCTCCTTTTCGCCGCGCAGTCGGTTCAGGGTCGGCCCAGCGGTTCTTCGCGGCGCGGTCCGCCGCCTCTCTGGGGCACGACGGCATGCCGGTAGTCCTCCAGCAGCCCGAGCAGGTAGTGGCCGTATCCGCTCTTGAGCAGGGGCTGGGCCAGTTCGCGGAGCCGGTTGTCATCGATCAGTCCGGCGCGCCATACCGCTTCCTCCACGCACCCGACCTTGAAGCCCTGGCGCTCCTCGATCACCCGGACGAACTCCGAGGCCTGCATCATGGAAGCGAAGGTCCCGGTGTCCAGCCATGCGGTGCCGCGGTCCAGCCGGGTGACCTGCAGCGTCCCGGCCTCGAGATAGACCCGGTTGAGGTCGGAGATCTCCAACTCGCCCCGGGCACTGGGCCGCAGACCGCGGGCGACCTCCACGACATGATGGTCGTAGAAGTAGAGGCCGGGCACGGCATAGCGGGACTTCGGCCGGGCCGGTTTCTCCTCGATGGACAGCGCCCGGCCCGACTCGTCGAACTCCACCACACCGTAGGCCGAGGGGTTGGCGACCTGGTAGGCGAACACCCTCCCGCCCTTGAGGTCGTCGTCGTGGCGGCTCAGCCTGGTGCCGAGGCCACTCCCGTAGAAGATGTTGTCGCCCAGGATCAGGGCCACCGACTCGCCGTCGATGAAGTCGGCCCCCAGGAGGAAGGCCTGGGCGATGCCCTCCGGACGCTCCTGCGTCATGTACTCCAGCCGCAGGCCCAGTTGACGGCCGTCACCGAGCAAGCGGCGGAACTGGTGCTGGTCTTCGGGGGTGGTGATGACCAGGATCTCGCGCACACCGGCCATCACCAGTGTGGAAAGCGGGTAATAGACCATCGGTTTGTCGAACACCGGCAGCAGTTGCTTCGACACCGAGCGGGTCAGTGGCCACAGTCGCGAACCGGTGCCCCCGGCCAGGAGAATTCCGCGCATGGCAGCACCATAGGCGAATTGCCAGTAAATACCGGTTTGTTACACGTCGTCATGGAATGTTTCGGACATACTGATCGCCGTCGCGCCCGGATGCCGTCCGCACGGCGCGATCGAGCGCGACCTGAACGGAGTCCGGAATGCTCGACACAGCCGCCGAGACCCCCCGCCGGCAGACCGCCGATTCGACGGTGCTGGCGCTGGCTGCATACACCACGGTGGCGGTAGCCCTCTTGGTGCGTATCCTTCTGCTGCCCTTCGAGTCGGGTGACTACGTCACCTTTCTCGAACCCTGGTACTGGCACATCGTGAGCCACGGAGGGTTCCAGACTCTCGCCGACCCCAGCTTCTCGGACTACAACGTCCCCTACCTCTATCTGCTGACCGCGCTGACCTACCTGCCGCTGCCGTCGCTGGCGGGCATCAAGTGGATCTCGATCCTGTTCGACCTGGCGCTGGCGTACCACAGCTTCCGGATCGTGTCCCTGCTCCGGCCCACGCAACGCTGGACGGCCTTCGGCGCGGCCACGGTGGTGCTGTTCCTGCCCACCGTCGTCGCCAACAGCGCTTGGTGGGGGCAGTGCGACGCCATGTACACGGCCTTCCTGGTCGGCGGGATCCACCATGTGCTGCGCCGTCGGCCGTGGTGGGCGTGCACGTTCTTCGGGATCGCGCTGGCGGTCAAGTTCCAGGCGGTGTTCCTCTTTCCCTTCCTGCTCGTCCTGGTGCTGGTGGGACGGGTGCCGTGGCGGAGCCTGCTCGCCATTCCCGCGGTGTACCTCGCGCTCGATGTCCCGGCCCTCCTGCTCGGCGCCGACCCGGGGAAGCTGCTGACGGTCTACGCCCGGCAGGCGGACACGTACCACTATCTGACCGTCAACGGGCCGTCCCTCTACCAGTTCGTGGCGGTACCTGGTGACGACACCGACGCCGTACGCAGCGCCGGTGTCCTGGTCGCCGGAGTGCTCGTGGCCCTCCTGATCGGACTCGCGGTGTGGTCCCTGTGGCGCGGCCGACGCGGCGGACCGGATTCCGGTCCCGGCATGCCGGGGCTCACGGACACCCGGATCGTGCTGCTGGCCGCGTGCTCCGCGATCGTGGTGCCGTTCCTGCTGCCCTCGATGCACGAGCGGTACTTCTTCACTGCCGACGTGCTCACCGTGCTGGCCGCGTTCCTGCTGCCCCGGCAGCTCTGGTACGTGCCGGTGCTGGTGCAGCTCGCCTCGTTCGGCAGCTACCTGTACTGCAACTCCGCGACCCTGGTTCCGTATCTCTCGATGCCCGCGCACGGTGTGCTGATGCTGCTGGCGCTGATCGCCCTGCTCCGGACGACTGTCCATGAGTTCCGCCACAGGTCCGATGCGCCGGGCGTGCCCGGGCAACAGGTGGTCGACAGGAGCCCGGCCGAGCCGAACCTGGTGTAGCACGTCGCGGACCCGGCGACAGGAAGAGTTCCCCAAGGTGATGCGGGAAAGCCGAACGGCGCTGGGTTCGACCATCACATGAAGCAAAACTCTTTTTTGTGGAGATCCCGATGGTAGCCACCACGCCGCTGTCCCCGCCGCGCGAAGAAATCCGGAATGCAGAGGCGGCCGCACCGAGAAGACACCGGCCACAGCAGCTGCTGTGGCCGTTCGCCCTCACCTTCGCTGTGACCAGCTACGGCCTGACCGCACCCCTGCTGGGGCGCGACGAACTGATCACGTGGGAAGTAGTGACCCGCGACGCGGGACACATCCTTGCCACTCTGCACAATGTCGACGCCGTGCACGGAACGTATTACCTGCTGATGCACCTGTGGGTGAGCCTCTTCGGTGATTCCGTCATTTCCATGCGGCTTCCCTCGGTTCTCGCCGCTTCCGGAGCCGCGGCCGTCCTGAGCCTCATCGGAAAACGGCTCTTCGGATCGCGCGCCGGAATTCTTGCGGGAATCCTCTTCGCATTCGTTCCGGCCGTGAGCCGATACGCCCAGGAGGTACGCAGCTACGCCCTCGTGATCCTCCTCGCGGCACTCGCGACCCTCCTGCTGCTCCGGGTGCTCGACCGCCCTCGCAGCCCCTGGCGCTGGGCCGCGTACGCACTCACGCTGCTCGGCCTCGGACTGCTCCACGTGATCGCGCTGTCCGTCGTAGCAGCCCACGCCTGCATGCTCGCGGCCCACGCGCGGCGTGACCGCTCCCTGTGGTGGAAGTCCGCCCTCGCCCTCCTGGCCGTCGCCGTCTGTCTCGCCCCTCTCGTCCTGCTCAGCCGGTCCCAGGTCAACACCCAGCTGTGGTGGATTCAGGTGCCCGACGGGTGGGCGCTCCTCGCCATCTGGCAGGACATCCTCGCCTCCGGAGCGTGCGCCGGAGCGCTGATCGGCTTCGCTGTCCTGGCTCGCTCGCCGCGCAGGTCTGCGCTGCTCCTGTGCGGCGTCTGGGCCATCCTGCCCCCCGTGCTCGTGTGGCTCGCCTCCCAGGGCGACGTCTCCTACTTCCGCCCCGCGTACCTGCTGTTCACCATCCCCGCCTGGGCGCTTCTCGCCGGCGCCGGCCTCAGCGCGGCCTGTCAGTCCTGGAAGGCCGCGACGGCCCTCCTCGCGGTGCTGGCCGTCCTCAACCTGTTCGACCAGAGACAAGTGCGACAGCCCTACGACCACGACGCCCCGATCATGCAGACCCCCCTCGACTACAGGTCCGCGGCGGACCTGATCAGGAAGCACTACCGGCCCGGGGACGCCGCCGTCTACGACCGTGAGCACTCGTGGAAGATCGACGCCGGAGTCAAGTACTACCTGCCCCGCGGCCTCAAGATGCGCGACGTCTTCCTGCAGAGCGCGCCGAGTGAGATCAACCAGCTCACGGCGGTCGACTGCTCCGTGCCCGACCAATGCCTGAAGGGCGAGCAGCGCATCTGGCTCCTGTCCCACGGTGCCGACCCGGACCCGTTCAACGCCATCAACCAGGGCCAGGCCTCCGTTCTGCGGAACCGGTACAAGCCGTCCTGGAGCCAGTCGCTGGCGGGGATGACCGTCACCCTGCTCGTACGCAACGACTAGCACCAGGTTCAGGGGAGGGAGGGCCGCGCCCTCCCTCCCCTGAAGGTCAATTCCCCTGGGCCCGCGGCGTATTGCGTGGCTGGATCACATGCCAATGGAGGGTCACTCCGTCGGTGTCGCCCGGTTGCTTGTCCGCGGTGTAGGTGTAAAGGGGCGAGCCGT
Organism: Streptomyces sp. NPDC086549; assembly: GCF_044746205.1. NCBI lineage: Bacteria > Bacillati > Actinomycetota > Actinomycetes > Kitasatosporales > Streptomycetaceae > Streptomyces > Streptomyces sp. NPDC086549. The sequence continues at coordinate 507,200 of NZ_JBIVBS010000002.1, forward strand.
CGTACGTGACCTGATCGCCGCCGTCGGGGAGGGAGACCGTACCGAGTGTGCCGACGATGCCGGGCGGCAGCCGGAGTTCGGTGCCGGGTCGGGTGAGAAGTGGCTTATGGGTGTCCGTGCAGGTCGAGACACAGAGGACTTTCCCGGCGTCCTCGCGGTCGTAGCGGTAGAGCGTGCGTCCGTCCGGGGTCGTGAGGACGCGGCCCAGGTTGTCCGTGTACTCGACCATGACGGTCAGCGGCGGGGGTGTGGGTGCTGCCGCGGGGTGTTGCTGGGGGGCCGCGGCCATGCAGGACGCGACGGCCAGTGCGGCCAGGAAGGGAGTCATCGGTCTCTGCATGGTGCTCTCCTCAGCCCACCGGAGCCTCAGTAGGCGATCTTGACGCCGCTGAGGACCGTGTGATTGTCCGTGTATCCGCCGGTGGCCCCACTGAACCCGACCCGTACGTTCTGGGGCAGGGTCACCGCGGTGTCGATGATCTGCTTGCCGTCCAGGCTGACCAGCAGGTGCCCGGCGGCCGTCACGCTCACGTCGACCGCGTGGGTACCGGACCGCAGGGATGGAATCGCGGTCGAGGTGGCCGCGTACTGCAGTGTGTCGCCGGAACCGCCGACGGCCACTCCGACGAAGTTGTTCGAAGGGTCGTTGCCGTTGCGATAGGTGTCCAGGGCGACGGCGATGCCCGGCAGTCCCGAATAACCGAGGCCGCCGCCACCCGACCCCAGCGCCGTGGTGGGCGCCTTGGCGGGGTCGAGCAGGAGGAAGGCCAGGCCGTCGGCGCCGCTCCCGCCGCCGATCGAAGCGGTGAAGTGTGCCTGCAGTCGCGCCGACGGTACGGCGGTGGCCTGGAGGGCGGACCCCTTGGTGTGCGCGGTCGTGTTGGTGAGCACCAGGTTGGTGCCGGACAGCCCGGCCGAGCCGTTGAAGGTCCAGCCGTTGGGCCCGGGCGGCGGCACCGCGTACGAGGGGGCGGTGATGCCCACGTTCCGTACCGTGTGGATGTCGGTGAGCCCGCCGGTGGAGCCGGTGAAGCTCAGCAGGGCCGTGGGGCCGAGCGAGGGCACCGCGGTCCGCAGCAGCTGCGTGCCGTCCATGGTGACCGTGAGGGTGGTTCCCGTGACGGAGACGGAGACGGCGTGGGTGCCCGAGCGCAGATTGGGCACGGCGGTGGTGGTCGCCGTGTAGGTGAGATCGTCGCCGCTTCCCGCGGTGGAGATGCCGACGAAGTTCGACGACGGGTCGGACCCGTTGCGGTACGTGTCGAAGGCGACCGCCACGCCCGGTTGTCCCGCCAAGCCGAGGCCCCCGCCCTTGCCGCCGAGCGCGCTCGGGGTGGCCCTGGCCGGGTCCAGGAGGCTGAAGGTCAGACCGTCGGCGCCGCTCCCGCCGCCGATGACGGTCGTGAACTGCGCCTTGAGGCCGTCGGTCACCACCGGGACGGGGAAGACCGCGGAGCCCGCCTGGTCGCCTACGGCTTGGGTGAGCTGGAGGTCGTCGCCGGAGAGCTGCGCGGATCCGTTGAGTTTCCAGCCGCCGGCCGCGGGTGCCGGGACGGTGACCCCGGTGCCGGCCACGGTTCCCGTACCGGTGAGCGTCTCGTTCTGCGGGCCGCGGCCGTCGTCCGAGGTGAGCAGGTAGGTGCCGGTGGCGGCACCGGCGGACGTCGGGGAGAAGGTGACGGACTGGTGCACCACGTCCTCCGGGCCGATGACCTGACCCTCGCTGATCGGATTGCTGACCTGGAACGGAGCCGTGGGTGGTGCCGCCTTGGTGATGGTGAGCGGGATGTTGCCCGTGTTGCTGATGTCGAAGGTCCTGGTGACCGACTGTCCGACCGGTACCTGCCCGAAGTCGGTGGAGGTGGGTGTGACCGTCAGCCGCGCCTGGCCGACCACCGCCGTGCCGGTCAGGCTCACGGTCGCCGTGCCGTTCTGCCCGGTGACCGAGAGCGTCCCGGCGTTGTCGCCGGCGGCCGTCGGGGTGTACTTCACCTGGACGGTGACGGACTGCTGGGGCTGGACGACGGTGCCGGCCGCGGGCAGACCGGTGGCGCTGAAGGGCGCGCTCGGCGGACTGGTGGCCGAGATCGTCTCGGCCTGGGTACCGGTGTTGGTGAAGCTCACACCCAGGGTCTTGGACGTGCCGGTGGCCACCGTGCCGAAGGCCAGCGTGGCCGGGACGGCCTTCAGGCCGGATTGGACGCCGTATCCGGTCAGGCCGAGCCCGATCGTGCCGGCATCGGTGGTGAAGTTCAGTACCGAACTGTCCGCCCCGGACGTCGTCGGTGAGAACGAGACCGGCACCGAGTACGTATCGCCGGCGTGCAGCGTGACCGGAAGACCGGTGGGCGCGGCGGAGAACCTGCTGCCCGACTGCGTGGACACCGCTGTGACGGTCACATCACGGGTCGCGGTGACGGTGGCCGTGGCCTTGCCGGTAGTGCCCACCTGTACCTTCCCGAAGTCGACCGGGTTGCCGGTCAGCGCGGTACTCGACGGGCGGCCGAAGGCCAGCACATGGCCGTCCCTCGTGCCGACGTAGACCCGTCCGCCGTCGGTGGCGGGCACGGTGAACTTGGCCGCGGTGCCGATCGGGCCGGACCAGCGCAGCTTCATCGTCCCGTTCACCGGCACGGCGTCATAGGCCCGCAGCTGGCTGTTGCCGCCGTCCGGGTGGACGACCCAGACCAGGGCGGAACCGGGTGTGGTGCCGGTGGAGGTGACCACCGGCGAGCCCGTGGTGAAGTCGAAGGTGCCGGTACTCGTGCCCGCACTGGACAGCGCGGGCAGTCCCGAGCCCGTGGTCCCGTAGGCGAAGGCCCGCAGTGGGCCGTGGCTGCCGATCGTGTATACATAGCCGCCCTCGCCCCCGTAGGCGGCCGGGTGCCCCCAGACGCCCTCGTACGGACCGAAGTTGCCGAGCACCCCGTCGGTACCGCCGGGCCCCTGGCTGCGGCCGCCGAGGTTGTCCCGGTCGAGGAGGAAGAGCCGGCCGTCCTTGCCGATCTGCACCAGGAGGTGGGGATGCTCACTCGTGCCGAAGGGGGAGCCGGGCAGCGCGACCGGGCCCCCGGCGCCGAGGTCGGTGTCGTTCTGGTCGAGCTGTGGGGCGTTGGTGGGGCTGAAGAAGTCCTGGGCGGACATCGTGCCGTCGCTGTTGACGCCCAGCCGCACCACGGACTCGGCGAGCTGACCCGGAGGCTTCGAGCCGGGGCCGGGCGCCGGGGAGACTCCGTTGCCGGTGGTGAAGAGGATCCTGCCGGGCCCGTCGGAGACCAGGCCGCCGCCGCTCATCCAGATGCCGGCCATGCCGTTGGCGGAGGAGTCCTCCGTGGCCCACAGCGTGGTCGCGCGGGTCGTGGTGTTGACGCCCAGCACATAGCCGACGTAGGTGCCGAGGTCGCAGTGCGAGGCGAAGCCCGCGTAGACCGATCCGTTCATCAGGAGCAGGCCGGGGCGCTGGGCGGCGCTGTACGCGTTGAACGGGTGGCCGGGGTTGTTCACCGGAGCGCCCTGCACCTTCACCGGCCAGCCGCTGCGCTCGGCGCCGGTGGCCGCGTCGAGGGCATGGATGTACCAGCTGGGATGCTTGGTGTCGGGACCGTCATTGACCTTCGCGGTGAGGTAGACGCTCTTGGTGGCCGGGTCGTACACGGGGGTCGAGGTCACCCCGATGTTGGGCGTCAGGTCACCGCAGCCGATGGCCGAAGCCGGCCATGGCGCACCGAAGTCCCTCGTCCAGTTGATCTTTCCCGTCGCCGAGTCCAGTCCATATGCCTTGTTGTTCTCGGTGGCGGCGACGACGGTCTTTCCGGCCACCAGGGGCTGGGCGTAGACCTGGCCGTCCACGGCGGTGGAGAACTGCTGGCCGAAGTCGGAGCTGGACACCTGGGAGGGCGACAGACCGGGCTCGTCGGAGTCCCAGCCGGTACGGAACGTGTCGGTCGAGACCGTCGTCACGTCGGCGCGCGCCGGCGAGGCCGACAGCAGCGGCAACGCTCCTGACGCCACGGGCAACAGACAGGTCGTCAGCAATGCGGTCAGGAACCCCGGCAGCCGACGGCCCGTCAGCCGGAGGTGAGTCATCGGTCTGCGCGTGCGGTTCATATACCAACCTCGGAACGCGAATTGCGAGGGCGGAGACATGTTCGTCCCGCCAGCCCTCATGATCGACTGGAGAGGGCGCCATCCGTTCGATCCCGGTCCGCCCGCCCGTCGTTGTCCACCCGGACGGGCCAAGGAGCGCCGCCGCTCGAACCGGGACGGGTCCACGGCCGTACCGGGCAGCGGCGTCTGCCGTTGGAATCCAGCGCTAGAAGGCGTCCTGCCGGCTTCCCTGGCCGCGTCGCGGGCCCGGCCATGCGATGCCCGCCGCGGAGGCGTCCGCCGTGCCGGTGTCGTCGCCGACGTAGTAGGTCGGGCGTTGCTTGACGGCGGAGTAGATGCGGCCGATGTACTCGCCGAGCACGCCCAGGCAGATGAGCTGGACTGCGCCGATGAAGAGAACGGCGATGATCAGGGAAGCCCAGCCGGGGGCGGTGTCGCCCGCCGTGTAGACGGCCAGCGTGTACACGAGCGTGCCGAGGCAGACGAAGAAGGCGAGGGTGCCGAGCCAGGTGGCCAGGCGCAGCGGGGCGACGGAGAAGCTGATGATGCTGTCGACCGCCAGCAGGATCATCTTGCGCAGGGGGTACTTGGTGTGACCGGCGACGCGCTCGTCCCGGTGGTAGGTGACCTCTCCGCTGGGGAAGCCGAACCAGGGCACCAGGAGCCGGTACACCTGCGGCTGGTCGGGCAGGGCCTTCAGGGCGTCGAGGACGTTGCGCGACAGCAGGCGGAAGTCGCCCGCCTGGGCGGGGACGTGGTTGCCGACCAGGCGGCGCATGAGCCAGTAGTAGGCCCCCGCGGTGTGGCGCTTGAAACCGGTGTCGGTGGAGCGGTTGGCGCGTACGCCGTAGACGATGTCCAGGCCCTGGGCGCGGGCCAGGGCGAGCATCTCGGGGATCTTCTCCGGGGGGTCCTGGAGATCGGCGTCGAGGCTCGCGGCGTAGCGGCCGCGGGCGCGGTGCAGGCCGGCCGTCAGCGCTGCCTGGTGTCCGCTGTTGCGGCGCAGCCGTACCAACCGCAGCTGCGGCCAGGCGACCCGCAGCTCCGCCAGCAGTTCGACCGTCCTGTCCGTGGAGCCGTCGTCCACCGCGACGACCTCGTACTGCTCTCCCGTACCGTCCAGCACCGGCCGCAGCCGCCCCACCAGCGCCGGCAGCGCCTCTTCCTCGTTGAACATCGGAATCACGACCGACAGCTCGATCGCCGGCTCGATCAGGTCGGTCGGGTCGTGGAACAGATCAATCATTCGGAGATGCCAGCCCAATCTCGAGCGGGTCGGCGCAGCAATGCGCCCGATTTGCTCGCATACGGTACTGTCCGTGACTGTTTCAATGCGTACAGACACACGTTCTCCGACCCCGGGTGCCGTAATCGATGCCGAACTCCACCGAGACCGCCGCCGATGTGACCGAGGCCGGGGTCGCCCGGCAGCTGCCGGCGTTCGCGATCATCGGCGTACTGTCCACCGCCGCCTATCTGGGCCTGTACACGGCCCTGCGGCCGGTGCTCGACGCCCAGTCCGCCAACCTGGTCGCGCTGCTGGTCACGGCCGTGGCGAACACCGCCGCCAATCGCCGGTTCACCTTCGGGGTGCGCGGCGCGGACGGGGCGGCCCGGCACCAACTCCAGGGACTGGTGGCCTTCTTCGCCGGGCTCGCGCTCAGCAGCGGCGCCCTCGCCCTGGTGCACCGGACCCTGCCGGACGAAACGCAGGTGGAGGTCGCCGCGTTGATCGTGGCCAATGCCGCGGCGACGGCGCTTCGCTTCGTGCTGCTGCGGCTGTGGGTCTTCAGAGGACCCTGACTCCGGAGGACCCCGACTCCAGAAGACCCCGGTTCCGGAGGCCCCCGACTCCCCGGAAACGGGTCCGGGGCCCGCTCCGTACGCCGTTGTACGGTGCGGGCCCCGGGCCCTTCTTCATGGTGCTGTCACCGCGGCCGGCCGTGACGATCGCTGGTCAGGGCATCCGAGGACCGGCCGCGGAGTCTTTTCGTGCGGGTCTCAGCCCAGGCGCTCCACCAGCGCCCGGTACTCGTCCCACAGCTCCTTCGGGGTGTGGTCGCCGAAGGTGTTGAGGTGGTCGGGGACCAGCGCCGCCTCCTCGCGCCAGATCTCCTTGTCGACCGTGAGGAGGAAGTCCAGGTCGGAGTCGGCGAGTTCGAGGCCGTTGGTGTCGAGGGCCGCCTTGGTCGGCAGGATGCCGATGGGGGTCTCCACGCCCTCGGCCTTGCCGGCGAGGCGCTCCACGATCCACTTCAGGACGCGGCTGTTCTCACCGAAGCCCGGCCAGACGAACTTGCCCTCGTCGTTCTTGCGGAACCAGTTGACGTAGTAGATCTTCGGCAGCTTGGACTGGTCCTTGTCCTTGGCCACGTCGATCCAGTGGGCCATGTAGTCGCCCATGTTGTAGCCGCAGAAGGGCAGCATCGCGAAGGGGTCGCGGCGCAGTTCGCCGACCTTGCCCTCGGCGGCGGCCGTCTTCTCGGAAGCGACGTTCGCACCCAGGAACACGCCGTGGTTCCAGTCGAAGGACTCCGTCACCAGCGGCACCGCCGACGCCCGGCGGCCGCCGAACAGGATCGCCGAGATCGGCACGCCCTTCGGGTCCTCCCACTCCGGCGCGATGATCGGGCACTGGGAGGCGGGGACCGTGAAGCGGGCGTTGGGGTGGGCGGCCGGGGCCTCGGACGCCGGCGTCCAGTCGTTGCCCTTCCAGTCGGTGAGGTGGGCCGGAGTCTCCTCCGTCATGCCCTCCCACCAGATGTCGTCGTCGTCGGTGAGCGCGACGTTGGTGAAGACGGCGTTGCCCCACAGCGTCTTCATCGCGTTGGCGTTGGTGTGCTCACCGGTGCCGGGCGCGACTCCGAAGAAGCCGGCCTCGGGGTTGATCGCGTACAGACGGCCGTCCTCGCCGAACCGCATCCAGGCGATGTCGTCGCCGATGGTCTCGACCGTCCAGCCGGAGATCGTCGGCTCCAGCATGGCGAGGTTCGTCTTGCCGCAGGCGCTCGGGAAGGCCGCCGCGACGTACTTCGACTCGCCCTGCGGCGGGGTGAGCTTGAGGATCAGCATGTGCTCGGCGAGCCAGCCCTCGTCGCGCGCCATGACGGAGGCGATGCGCAGCGCGTAGCACTTCTTGCCGAGCAGGGCGTTGCCGCCGTAGCCGGAGCCGTAGGACCAGATCTCGCGGCTCTCGGGGAAGTGCGAGATGTACTTGGTCTGGTTGCACGGCCAGGGGACGTCCTGCTGACCCGGCTCCAGCGGGGCGCCGAGGGTGTGCACGGCCTTGACGAAGAAGCCGTCGTCGCCGAGCTCGTCCAGGACCGGCTGTCCCATGCGGGTCATCGTCCGCATCGACACGGCGACGTACGCCGAGTCCGTGATCTCCACGCCGAGCGCGGAGAGCGGCGAGCCCAGCGGGCCCATGCAGAAGGGCACGACGTACATCGTGCGTCCGCGCATCGAGCCGCGGAACAGACCCTTCTCGCCCTGGAAGATCTCCCGCATCTCCGCGGGCGCCTTCCAGTGGTTGGTGGGGCCGGCGTCCTGCTCCTTCTCGGAGCAGATGAACGTCCGGTCCTCGACACGGGCGACGTCGGTCGGGTCGGAGGCCGCGTAGTAGGAGTGGGGGCGCTTGACCGGGTCCAGCTTCTTGAAGGTGCCCTTGCTGACGAGCTCCTCGCACAGTCGCTCGTACTCGGCCTCGGATCCGTCACACCAGACCACGTTGTCCGGCTGGGTCAGTTCGACGATCTCGTTGACCCACGAGATCAGTTCCTGGTGGTTGGTGGGGATGACGGGGGGAGCCGCGATGTCGCGCGCCACGATTGCTCCTAAATGAGGGATTTTGTCCTTTGTTGCCCCGTGGGGGCCGCGGCCCGGACGCTTCGTAGCCGCTCATCCGGTGCCGACCGCACTCATTTGATCATCCGATGGTAGTGCGCATATGTCCAGAGCGCATCACAGGTGAGCGACGTGAGGAAGACCACGGTTATCGCGTTTCTTTGCGTGCACGATGGGTTCGCCTGAAGGTCTTTTTGCGTTACCGCGGGTTTGCGGTCGAAGTCGGACACAACGGAGGCGCGAGGGCGCGACCCCGTGAGACGATGGCCACTATCGACCCGTCATCGAGCCGGAGTGCGGCGTAACTTACGGTTCCGTAGGTACGATTCCGGTCATGACTGCGTCCGCCCCCGACGCGCCCACGGACCCGCCGGCCGCCGGCCGCAGTTCCGTCGCGCCCACCCTGCCGCACCCGGTCAAGCCCAAGCTCCGGGGCTGGCTCCATCTCGGCATGTTCCCGGCCGTACTCGTGGCGGGCCTGGCGCTCACCGCCCTCGCCGACTCCCCCCGCGGCCGCGTCGCCTGCGGCATCTACGCCCTGACGGCATGCCTGCTGTTCGGCGTGAGCGCGCTGTACCACCGGGGCAACTGGAGCCCGCGCATGGACGGCATCCTGCGCAGGCTGGATCACGCCAATATCTTCCTGATCATCGCGGGCACCTACACGCCGCTGACCATGCTGCTGCTGCCGGACGCCAAGGGGCAGTGGCTGCTGTGGGGCATCTGGGCGGCCGCGGCGGCCGGGATCGTCTTCCGCGTCTTCTGGGTCGGCGCCCCGCGCTGGCTCTACACCCCCTGCTACCTCGCCATGGGCTGGGCGGCCGTCTTCTTCCTGCCGGACTTCATGCGCACCGGCGGCATCGCCGTCCTGGTCCTGGTGATCGTGGGCGGCCTGCTGTACAGCGCGGGCGGCGTGGTCTACGGGATCAAGCGGCCCAACCCGTCACCGCGCTGGTTCGGCTTCCACGAGGTGTTCCACTCCTTCACGCTGGCCGCCTTCGTCGTCCACTACGTCGGCATCTCCCTGGTGGCGTACCAGCACGGGTAACCCCCTCTCCCCCTCCCCCGAGTGGCCACGGCTTGCGAGCCGTGGCCATTTTTCATTGCCTGACATCTGCACCCCATTGACAGTCACTCGATTTTGAAAGCTACTCTCATTTCATGGTTACTGTTACTCCAGACCCCAGGCGTTGGTGGGCCCTCGCGGCCCTGGTCGCAAGCATGCTCACGCTCGGCTTCGACATGACGATCCTCAACGTGGCGCTGCCGACCATGGCCGGCGAACTCGGGGCCACCACCGGACAGCAGCAGTGGATGGCGGACGCGTACGTCGTCGTCTTCGCCGCGCTGATGCTCCCGGCCGGACTCCTCGGCGACCGGTTCGGACGGCGGCGGATGCTGATCGCCGGGCTCGGGGTCTTCCTGGTCGGCTCGCTGATCGGCGCACTGGCCGGGGACGTGAACTGGGTCGTCGCCGCCCGCGCGTTCATGGGTGTCGGCGGCGCGCTGGTCACCCCGCTCGCGCTGTCCGTGCTGCCCTCGCTGTTCGGCCCCGACGAACGTACCAAGGCCGTCGGCATCATCTCCGCCGCCTCCGCGCTCGGCCTGCCGCTCGGCCCGATCATCGGCGGCTGGCTGCTCAACCACTTCTGGTGGGGCTCGGTCTTCCTGGTCAACGTCCCGATGGCCGCGATCGGCATCGCCGCCTGCGTCCTGCTGCTGCCCGAGACCAGCGACCCCGCCTCGCCGAAGGTCGACGCGCTGTCCACGGCGCTCACCGCGACCGGCCTCGGCGCCCTGATCTACGCGATCATCGAGGCACCCGACCGCGGCTGGGGCGACGGACTGGTGCTGGCGACGTTCGCCGCGGCCGCCGTCATGCTCACCGCGCTGGTACTGCGCGAGAGGCGCGTCGAACGCCCCATGCTCGACATGGCGCTGCTGGGCCGGCGAGGCTTCCTGTTCAACACGCTCGCCGCGACCCTGGTGATGTTCGTCCTGTCGGGCCTGCTGTTCGTGCTGCCCCCGTACCTCCAGGCCGTCCTCGGCCACGACGCCTTCGGCACCGGCCTGCGGCTGCTGCCGATGATGGGCGGTCTGATGGTCGCCGCACGGGGCGCGCAACCGGTCGTCGCGCGTTTCGGCCCGCGTGCCGTGGTGAGTGCGGGCCTGGTGGTGCTGGCCTTCGCCGCGCTGCTCGGCAGCCGTACCACGGTCGACTCCGGTTACGGCTTCACAGCGCTGTGGCTCTCGATCGCCGGCCTCGGCTTCGGCTTCTCCGTCGTGCCCGCGATGGACGGCGCCCTCGGCACCCTGCCCCGTGACCGGGCCGGCAGCGGATCAGGGCTGCTGATGACGCTCCGCCAGGTCGGCGCCGCGATCGGCATCGCCCTGCTGGGCAGCCTGCTCGCCAGTGTCTTCCGGGACCGGCTCGACGTCACGGGACTGCCCGCGCGGGCCGCCGACACGGCCGGTGACTCCGTGGTCGCCGCGCATCTGATCGCCGAGAAGGCGCACCCCGAGAACGCGGCCCGCCTGGCGGCCTCCGCGAACAGTGCCTACGTCCACGGCATGGGCGTGGTCCTGCTGGTGTGCGGGATCGCCGCGCTGCTCTCCGCGCTGCTGGCAGCGGCCTTCCTGCCGAGGGCCACGACCGCGGGGCCTGCGGAGAGCGCGGACCCCGAGATGGCCGTCCCGGTGGCGGATGCCCGACAATGAGCCGCATGACGGCCGCACGTTCCCCCCTCTCCCCCGCCGACCGCCCCCAGCTCGGCCTGCGGGAACGAAAGAAGATCAAGACCCGCGAGACGATCCGCGCCGCGACCTACGCGCTGATCAAGGAACAGGGCTTCGACGCCACGACGATCGAGCAGATCGCCGACCGGGCCGAGGTGTCGCCGTCGACCGTCTTCCGGTACTTCCCGACCAAAGAGGACATCGTCATCACGGACGAGTACGACCCGCTGATGGCCGAGGAGTTGCGCTCCCGACCCGCCGACGAGCCCTGGATGGACTCGCTGCGGCACGTGATGGGCAAGGCCATCGGCGCGCTGATGGCGGAGGACCCCGAGACGGTCCGGATCCGGGCACACCTCGCGCTCCAGGTCCCCGCCGTCCGCTCCCGGATCTACGAGAGCATGTCGGAGACCGGACGGATGCTGCGCGACGCCATCGGCGAGCGCTTCGGTCTCGACCCGGAGGGCTTCGAGCTGCGCGTCTACGCGATGTCGCTGATCGGCGGCCTGATGGAAGTCAACATGTACTGGGCCGAGAACGGCTGCGAGGGCGATCTGCGCGCCCTCGTGGACCGGGCCCTGGAAGTCCTGGAAAACGGCCTCACACCGAAAAACTCCTGAGGCCACGGCCATCTTCCGTGCCATCCTGACCGGGTGAACGGTCCCGAGATCCACGTCGAGTTCGCCCCCGACCTCGCCCTGTTCGTCCAGCGCGTCCTGCGCCGCACACTCGTCACCGACGGCGTCTCGACCCTCGGCCACGTCGTCGAGTCGGCCGGCGTCCCGCTGACCGAGGTCGGCGCCCTGTGGGTGGACGGCCGCGAGGTACCCACGTCGTACGTCCCCGCCGCCGGCGACTCCGTCGAGGTCCGGCCCGTCGAACGGCCTCAGCGGGTCCCCGGCGCGCCCCTGCGCTTCCTCCTCGACGTCCACCTCGGCACCCTCGCCCGCCGGCTGCGCCTGCTCGGCGTGGACACGGCCTACGAGTCGACGGACATCGGCGACCCGGCACTGGCCGCCCGCTCGGCGGCGGAGAAGCGGGTCATGCTCAGCCGCGACCGCGGCCTGCTGCGCCGCCGCGAACTGTGGGCGGGCGCCTACGTCTACAGCACCCGCCCCGAGGACCAACTCCGCGACGTCCTCGACCGGTTCGCACCGGAGCTGCGCCCCTGGACCCGCTGCACGGCCTGCAACGGCCTGCTGAAGGAGGCCTCCAAGGACGAGGTGGCGCACCAGCTGAAGGGCGGGACGCAGCGGTCGTACGACGTCTTCGCGCAGTGCCTGGAGTGCGGGCGCGCGTACTGGAAGGGCGCGCACCACGACCAGCTGGAGGCCATCGTGGAGCGCGCCCTGGCGGAGTTCAGCGGGCGAGGCTAACGCTTCCTCGCATCACCCTTCCCACAGGCGATTCCGTCCTTGTCGGGGTCCAGGCCCAGCGGGTCGTCGCTGCCGTTGATCTTCAGCCGGCCGTAGTGGTTCTTCTTGAGCCAGGTGCAGCGTGCCGCGGTCGTCCTCTTCACCTCGGCCGGGAAGACGGTCGGCACACAGACGTTGATCGATCCGTAGTGCCGGTCGCAGCCGGAAAGCGTGGTGCTGACCTTCTGCGACGTCCGCTTCTTGCCGGGCCCGGAGACCTTGCCCTCCAGGGAGTCGGCGAAGGAGTGGATGTGCGCGGAGGGGGCCGAGGCGCTCAGCGCGGCCGGGCCCTGCAGGTGCACCCACTTCGCCACCGACGGCACGCCGTTGGCGTCGACCGCGAAGAGCATGTACCAGCCGGGCGGGGCCAGGTTGGGGTTGCTCGTCACGTTCAGGTCGACGTTGTTGCCGTCCACCGAGAGGGGGAGGTCGACGAACCGCTGGTTGGGGTCGGAGGAGTGGGTGACCGCGGCCGGGCGGATCAGCTCCGCCTTGGCGACGGGCCGGTCGACCGTGATCCGCTGGGTGTCGCCGTACTTCCACTCCTGGTTGATCACCGAGGTGATCGTCGGGCGGGTGCCCTTGTAGAGGTAGGGCGGGGTGTAGATCGACACGTTGTGGTTCCAGGTGCCGTTGCCCGGGTTGTCACCGGTGGCCATCACCCGGCCGTCGGGCAGCAGGAACGCCGACGAGTGGTAGCCGCGGGCCTCCGGGTCGGCCGCCACCGGGTCGAAGGTGTTGGCGTTCGGGTCGTAGAGCGAGGCCTCGTACACCGGGTTGGCGCGGTTGTGCAGGCCGCCGCCCGTCTCCAGGACCTTGCCGTCGGGCAGCAGCACGGCGGAGACGTACATCTTGCCCTGGTTGCCGGTCTCGGCGACCTTGCCGGCTCCGAGGTCGACCGTGCCCTGCGGGATCGGCGGCCCGGCGACGTACGACGGGCTGGCCTGCTTGAGGTCGATGACGTCGGTCAGCCGGTTGGCGTCCGGGTTGGAGTCGATGTTGCCGCCGCCGAGGGTCAGTACCCGCTGGTCCTGCGCCGGGGGCAGCAGCACGCTCGCCGACTGGTCGCGCTGGTCCTTGTTCTGCAGGCCCGGGATCTGCGTGACCGTGTTGGCGTTGTAGTCGTAGACCGCCGATCCGGTGCCCGGGATGTTGTTGCCGAAGACATGGCTGCCCGAGTAGAAGAGGCGGCCGTCCTGCATCAGGATCATCGACGGGTACAGGCCCCAGAACGACCAGGTCTGGTTGACCTTCCACAGCGGCTGCCACGCCTGGTCCTTGTCCGACCAGTACTCGGCGGTCACCGAGCCGGACGAGTCCTCGCGCAGACCGCCGAAGGAGACGACGTCACCGTTGCCGAGTTCGGTCGCCGAGGGGTACCAGTGGCCGTCGTTCAGGTCGTTGGTCTTGCTGTACGTCTCGGTCTTCGGGTCGAAGATGTACGAGTCCTTGAAGCCCTCGTAGCCGTGCCCGCCCGGGACCGGGAACGCCTTGTTGCCGCTCATGACGAGCACGCGCCCGTCCTGGAGCTGGATGTGACCGGCGCAGAACATGTCCTTCGGGGTCGGGATGACCTTGTAGGTGCCGTTCGCCGGGTCGTAGACCGCGGAGGTGAAGGTCCCCGCGTTGAAGTTCTCCTCGCTGTTGCCCGAGCCCGCGATCAGCAGCACCTTGCCGTTGTTGAGGACGACGGAGTGCATGGAACGGACCGGGTTCTGCGTGGGCAGGACCGACCAGCTGCCGTCCGCGCACTGGGCGTTCGTGCCCGTGCACTGGGCGGGCGGGAGCGTGTCGGGGACCTGATCCATGGTGTAGTCGTCGGTGGTGGCCGAGCCGGTGCCGTACACCGAGACACCCCAGGTGATGCGGTCGGTGCCGGCCGGGACCTCCGGCGTACGGACCGAGGCCTGGGTCCAGCCCGACGCCATGTCCAGGGTCTTGAGGTCGGTCCAGTACTGCCAGCCCGCGGTGGTGTCGTGCCGGAACAGGGTGACGTTGGCGTCGGGGGTGGTCGACTTGTACCAGAGCCCGAGGTCGTACTGCTTGCCCGCCGACACCGCCGGCGCGCAGTCCGTCGACTCGGTGATCAGCGCCTTGCGGTCGCCGTCGACGCGCCGGGTGAGCGTGACCTTCATGGCCTTGGCGCCGCTGTGCGCGTCCGACGTCGTCGCGAAGGTGAAGTCGTTGTTCCCCCAGCCCGACTTCTCCCAGCAGTACGGCATCCCGTCGGTGCCGTCCGTCTCGAAGCCCGGGTTCTTGATCAGGTTGGCTGCCTCGGCCGGCTGGGGCGAGGTCAGGAGCAGACCGGCGGTCAGGGCCCCCACCCCGACCAGTGCGGTCCTTCTTCGGTGCAGGTTCACACGGCTCTCCTTGCAGTGGTACGACTCCCGCTCCGCCGCGGGAGGTAGACCAGCGCTTCGGTCCCGACGAAGCGCAGGACGAACGTCGTCACCAGCGCGAGCGCGGTGGCGGGCAGGGCGCCCATCCCGAACCGGTCGACGAGCACCGCGATCAGCGGGATGCGCAGCACCAGGTCGGCGTTGGCGAGCAGCGCGAACCGGCCGACGCGGTCCCACCAGCGGCGGTGCGCGCGCCGGTCGCGGAACAGCAGGTGCTCGATGAGCAGGAAGTTCCAGGCGACGCCGAGCTGGTTGGCGAGGATCTCGGCGAGGACGTAGTGCATGCCCAGCGCGGTCAGCGCCCACAGGCCGACCAGGTTGGGCACGAAGCCGGTGGCGCCGATCAGACCGAAGGCGACCATGCGGGCGACCGGTGAGGCGGTGCGCAGGCCGACCAGGTGACGCAGGAAGCGGAAGCCTTCCTGAGCGGTCGACTTGGACTCGCCGGCGAACCGGTCCTGGAAGACGAACGGCACCTCGGCGACCGCGCGCGGCCGGCTCCGCACGGCGAGCTCAAGGAGGATCTTGTAGCCGAGGGGTTTGAGCACGTCCGCCGTGACCGCGCTGCGCCGGATGGCGAAGAAGCCGCTCATCGGGTCGCTGATGCCGTGCAGCTTGCGCGGGAAGAGGGACTTGGTCAGCCAGGTCGCCCCGCGTGAGACGGCCACCCGGTAACTGCCGGCGAGCCCGGCCCGGCTGCCGCCCTTGATGTACCGGGACGCGACGACGAGCCCCGCGTTCGCGCGCTCCCCCGTGGCCACCAGCTCCGGCACCAGGGAGGGCGGGTGCTGGCAGTCGCCGTCCATCACGACGATCCACTCCGAGCCGGCCGCCTTCAGCCCCTCGACGACCGCCCCGCCGAGCCCGCCCACCGGCTCCTCGCGGTGCAGCACGGTCACCGGGAACGGGCAGTCCTGCGCGGCCTGCCGGATGACCTCGGGGGTGTCGTCGGTGGAGTCGTCCACGAAGACGACCTCGCAGGGCAGCCGGGCGGGCACCGACTCGGTGATCTGGTGCAGCAGCTGCCGGATGTTCGCGGACTCGTTGTAGGTCGGTACGACGATGGTGACGGCACCGGGCTCGGCGACCTCGGCGGCCCGTACGGCCGGATCGCCCAGCTCACCCGGGACGGTGTACTCGTGGCTGCTCATCGCTCGCCTCCCGCGGCTGCCGTCTGGATCTTCCGGATCTCGATGCGGTCGGGTCCGGTGCCGAAGGTGGCTACCGGGGTGGAGTGCTGGATGGCGGCCCTGACGTTGGGCAGGTCGCGGGCGTCACGCCGGACCGTCGGCGAGGCGACCACGTAGTCGAGGTCCTTCCAGCCGTGCGGCATGGTCTTCGTGACGGCCGGGTCGAGGTCGGCCTTGTAGAACCAGATGGCGCCGAGCCCCGGCTGGTAGCCGTGGTGGACCAGGTCCAGCCACAGCGCGTCGTCGACGAGGACCCGGGTGTGCTTCGGGTCGCCCACCTTGCTGCCGAGCCATTTCGAGGCCTGCCGGTAGGAGGCGTTGGCGTCGGCGGTGACGGCGGTGCGGTCGCCGTCGTACCAGTGCGGTACGACATAGAAGCCGGCGGCGACGGCGAGGACGGCGGCGAGCGCGTACCGGCCGCCGGTGAGGTACCGGTTCTCGCCCTCGGACCGCCATCTGCGCAGCACGGCGTGGGTGACGGAGGCGGCGCCCCCGGCCAGGACCAGCGCGAGGAACGGCAGGGCGCCGATGACGTACATGGCGGGCAGGTAGCCGTTCGGCCGCATGGCCACCGCGGCCAGGATCGCCACGGTCAGGGCCGGTCCGGCGAGGGCGCGGGCGGTGACCGACCAGCGCCAGGTGACGAGGAGCAGCAGCGCCCCGGCCAGACCGCCGAGGGGCAGGACGCGGTCGTAGTACAGCCAGGAGTGGAGCACTCCGTACGAGCCGGACGAGGTGTCGAGGATGAATCCCGAACCCGGCCTGGACATCTGGTACTTGATGCCGTCCCAGAGCGACACGTGTCCACTGCCCGGCAGCAGCTCGCCCTTGAGGAGGGCGAAGAGCGGGTAGGAGAAGCCCGCGAGGGCACAGGCGGTGACGGCCCCGGTGAGGGCGAACTTGCGGGTGTCGCGGTGGCTGTGGCGCCACATGGTGACCAGCAGGGCGGGCAGGACGACGAGCATCGTCTCCTTGGTGAGCACACCCGCCGCGGCCGCGAGTCCCGCGCCGAAGTGGTGCCACAGATGCCGGCTGGGCGAGGCGGCGAGGCAGAACGCGAGGAGCAGCCACATCACGGCGATGTTGTCGAGGAAGATCTCGCGCTGGAGGACGACGGCCAGCGGCGAGAGCCCGAAGAGCACCATGCCGAGGCCGGCCGCCCAGCGGGGCAGGGACAGCCGCCGTCCGAGGACGTAGACGAGGACGGCGCTGACGGCGCTGATCACCAGCATGGCGACACGCATGCTGCCGACGGTCATCGAACCCGGGCTGATCGCGGACGGGATCCAGGTGAGCAGGGCTATCTGGATCCAGCCCAGCGGCGGGTGGTCGTACCAGTAGGTGTAGTGGGCCAGGCCCTTGCCCTGTTGCACGGCCCAGGCCTGGGCGAGGTAGGTGCCCTCGTCGTCGCTGAGGGTCGGGTAGTCGGCGATGTTCCAGCCCTGGACGACGAGGATCGCCAGGAGCAGCACACCGCACAGGAGCAGGTCGGAACGGGAGGAGCTGAGCCGGGTCGGCGGCGACGTTCGACCAGTCGAACGCTCCGAGGGCGCAGGTCGGCGCTGCGCGGGGACCTTCGGAGTGGTCACCGCGGGGAGGGTGGAGGTCACGCAGGAACGTCCTCTCGGATCGTCTCGGCCGCGGTCAGGTGCGCGCCGACGTGCGAGGTCAATTCCCAGTCGTTACGGCCGCGCTGCTCACGCCATACGGCGCGGATGGCGGCCCCGGCGAGGAGGACCTGGTAGAAGGGGCCGCCCACGATCAGCTTCACGTAGTGGACGAGGCGGACACGGAGTCCGTACTGCTTGCCGAAGTCGTGCAGCCCGACCACCTCGAAGACGAAGGTGACGGCGGCGGTGACCAGCGGCAGGAAGGTGAGGAAGGCGACTCCGACGGGCACGTCGAGGAAGAGCGCGACCGCGGCGTTGAGCGGGATGACGACTCCGGAGAAGGCCTGCAGGAACGGCGTCATCAGGGTGTACCGGGCGAGCAACCGCTGGCCGAAGCCGGGGAGTTGCTTCCAGTCCTTCTTCCGGTAGACCTGCAGGAAGCCCTGGTTCCAGCGGGTGCGCTGCTTGAGCAGCGACATCAGCGAGCCCGGGGTCTCCTCACGGGTGACCATGTCGGAGTCGTAGGCGACGACGACCTTCTTGCCGACGCTGGACAGCCGGACGCCCAGGTCGCAGTCCTCGGCGAGGCAGTTGGGGTCCCAGCCGTCCGCTTCCCGCAGCACGTCCGTGCGGACGAAGACGGTGTTGCCGCCGAGCGGGATGAACCCCTTCTGCGCGTGCAGGTGGAGCCGGGAGCGGAACCAGAAGAAGTACTCCAGGCAGTTGCGCAGGCTGTACCAGCTGGAGTGGAAGTTGATGAGCTGGACGCCGCCCTGGACGACGTCGGCTCCGGTGGTGCGGAAGGCGTGGTCGACGTGGGCGAGGAGCTCCGGGTGGACCTGGTCCTCGGCGTCGAAGACCCCGACGACGTCACCGCGGCAGTGCGGCAGCGCCGTGTTCATGGCCTTGGGCTTGTTCTTCTTCTCGTGGGTGTCGACGACGACCCGGACGCGCGGGTCGCGTTCGGCGGCCCGCTCGGCCACCGCCGTGGTCTCGGGGTCGTCGTGCCCCACGATCACGATGATCTCGAAGTCGGTGTGCGTGGACTCCAGCAGCCGCTGGATGGTGTGGTCCAGCACGGCCTGTTCGTGCCGCGCCGGCAGCAGCAGCGAGAACGACACATGCTCGTCCCCGTCCGGCCTGCTGAACCGGGTGGAGGCGAGCACCTCGGGCGTGCGCCACGCGTGCATCTGCCACCACAAGGTGAAGGCCGCCATCCAGAACAAGGCCAGCGAAACGGCAGCAATTAAGACAGACGTGAGCACAAAGATCCCCCCAGATCCCAAATCCCCCTGGCGCGACGTGGCACCCCACCCGTCGCGTCACGAAGGAGAGACTATGAGTGATCTGTGAAGCCCGCAGGCCTTTTCAGTGAAGAGCGTGTTTCATCACCATGCACGTCCTCGATGAGCAATTCGAACGCTAGTCACGTTTAGGGCGGTTGGACCCTTGTGTTTCAGCTGTTCAGCGCGGTGCGCAGCCGCTCCGGATCGGTCGTCGGGGCGTCGCAGGCGAAGTTACGGCAGACGTACGCGGCCGGCTCGCCGCCGATCAGCGGCCGGACGGCGAGGAGCGGGAACTCGTCGCTTTCCGGCGACCCGAACGCGACCACCGCGCCGGGAGCGGTGCCCAGAAGTGCCGTACGGTGCAAGGCCCTTGCCGCCTCGTCGTCGAGCGAAGGCCCCACGACCGCGACCTCGCGCGGGCCGTCGAGCAGCGCCTCGGCGACGGCGAGCCCCCAGCCGATGAACCGCGGCACACGCGGACCGAGCGCCTTCACCACGCCCAACGCCTTCTCGGCCGCGGCGCGATGGGGCTCGGAACCCGTGTGGGCGGCATAGCCCAGCAGCGCGCCCGCGGCGGCGGTCCAGCCGGACGGGGTGGCGTTGTCGGTGGGGTCCTGCGGCCGGCGGATAAGCTGTTCGGCGTCGGCGGCGGTGTCGTAAAGCGCGCCGCTCTCCGGGTCGGTGAAGCCGGTGAGGACACGGTCGAGGAGCAGTCCCGCGAACTCCAGCCACACCCCTTCCCCGGTCACCGACGCCAGCGCCAGGAAACCCTCGGCGACGTCGGCGTAGTCCTCCAGCACGCCCGCGTTGGCACCGACCTGGCCGTCCCGGCTGGTGCGGGCCAGGTGGGCGCGGTCGTCCAGGTGCAGCCGTACGAGGAGATCGGCGGCGCCGACCGCGGCCTCGACCAGGTCCGGGCGGTCGAAGTAGGCGCCGGTCTCGGCGAGCGCGGCGACGGCCAGCCCGTTCCAGGCGGCGACGATCTTGTCGTCGCGCCCCGGGGCGGGACGCTCACCACGCGCGCGCAGCAGCCGCTCCCGGACGGACGCGATCTTCCCGGCGTCGAACACCCCCTCGTGTTGAGGAAGTTGGAGGACCGACTGGCCGTGCTCGAAAGTGCCCTCCTCGGTCACCCCGAAGTAGTGGGCGGCGAGTTCGGCGTCGTCACCGAGGACCTCGCTGAGCTGCTCGGGTGTCCAGACGTAGTAGGCGCCCTCGATGTGCCTGCCCGCGCCGTCGTCGCTGTCGGCGTCCAGGGCGGAGGCGAACCCGCCCTCGGCGGTGCGGAGTTCGCGGACCATGAAGTCGGCGGTCTCCAGCGCCACGCGGCGGGCGAGCTCGGAGCCGGTGGACCGCCAGAGATGGGCGTACACGCGACACAGGAGCGCGTTGTCGTAGAGCATCTTCTCGAAGTGCGGCACGATCCAGTCGCGGTCGACGGAGTACCGGGCGAAGCCGCCGCCGAGCTGGTCGTAGATACCGCCGCGCGCCATGCGCTCGCAGGTGTCCTGCGCCATCTGGAGCGCGCCCTCGGAGCCGGTGCGAGCGTGGTGACGCAGCAGGAACTCGATGACCATGGACGGCGGGAACTTCGGCGCCCCACCGAATCCGCCGCGCTGCGGGTCGTACTCGCGGGTGAGCCCGAGGAGCGCCTGGGCGAGGTCCTCCTCGCCGGGGACCTGCGCGGTCTGGTAGTCGATCTCGCGGCCCGCCAGATCCCGCACGATCTTCCCGGCGACCTCGGTGACCTCGTCGCGCCGGTCGCTCCAGGCCTGCCGCACCCCCTCCAGCACCTGCCGGAAGGAGGGCATGCCGTGGCGGGGAGCGGGCGGGAGATACGTGCCGAAGTAAAAGGGTTCGGCGTCCGGCGTGAGGAACACGGTCATGGGCCAGCCACCCTGACCGGTGGCTGCCTGGACGGCCTCCATGTAGACGGCGTCTACGTCGGGGCGCTCTTCGCGGTCGACCTTCACGCTCACGAAGTGGTCGTTGAGGTAGGAGGCGATGGCCTCGTCCTCGAACGATTCGGAAGCCATGACGTGGCACCAGTGACAACTCGAATAGCCGACGCTGAGCACCACCGGTACCGCGCGCCGCCGCGCCTCCTCGAACGCCTCTTCCGACCAGGGCCACCAGTCGACCGGATTGTCGGCGTGCTGGAGCAGGTACGGGGACGTTTCATTGGCCAATCGGTTCGGCATAGTCCCCATCCTGCCCCACTTGCTTCAGTCCGTCGCAGGACAGGCCGCCCGTCAGCCGACCGCCGGGGTCGATGCACGCCCCTCGTTCGACAACCAGAGCGACACTCACAAGATCGATCGATTGATCTCAGGGGCACGGGGGCGAACTCCGTGATCGTCGCCCCCTCGCGCTCAAGTCTCCGTCGAAGGACACTCGTAGGCAAAGGAGTTGCCGCCGGAGGGGGACGGGACATGCGGGACAGCCATCGGACCGAGGCCGAGCGGCTGGTGGCCAGGGCCGTGGAGGAGGAGGTACGGCGCTCGGGCGGGCGCGTCGACGGACAGGTGCTGCTGTCGCGGGCCGGCGGCGCGCTGGACGCCATGGCCCAGAACGCGGCGGAGGAGTACGAGGCCTATACGCGCGCCCTCGACGAGGCGGAGGCCGGCCGGCTGACCTTCGGACAGCGGTACGCCCGCGAGGGCACCGGAACTCCCCTGCTGATAGCGGGCGTTGCCGCGGTTGCCGCCACCGTGGCCGACCTCTCCCTCGGCACCGGCGCGGGCACGGCGCTGGGCGCGGGCGTGGCCGTGGGCGTGGTGGGCACGGCCGCCACCGTCGTGAAGGTGGCGAGCTCCCATCTGCCCGCCGCCCACCACCGCGCCGGAGAGGTCGGACAGCCGGGCGGCCCCGAGCAGCTGCGCCTGCAGTGGCTGACGGCGCTGGAGGTGCGCGGCATCCGCCCGTTCCTCGACCAGCAGCGGGTGCTCAGCGCCTCCACGGGCCCGAAGAAGACGGGTCCCCAGCTGCGCGGCTCGGACAAGAGCGCGGCGGCCCGCAGGCGCACGGCGCTCGACCAGTCGTTCGGCCAACTCCCCGAGCCGGAAGGCGCTTTCACGGGCCGACGGCAGGAACTGGCGCGGATCCGGCAGTGGGCGCAGGCGTCCAGGGCGACCACCGAGACCCGGCCGACGGTGGTCGTGCTGTACGGGACGCCGGGCTCCGGCCGCACCACGCTCGCCGTCCACGCCACGCACGATCTCAGGGACCACTTCCGCGGCGCGGTCGTCGTCAACCTGCGGGGCGACAGCGGCGAGGAGCCGCCGCTGTCCACCCGCGACGCCCTGCTGCACCTGCTCAATCGTTTCGGCGCGCCCCGCGAGCAGCTCCTGTTCCGCGAGCGCTCCTCCCCCGACCAGCAGATCAAGCGTCTGAGCGAGCTGTACCACCAGCATCTGACGGGCCTTGCGGTGACGATCGTCCTCGACGACGCCTCGGACCCCGAGCAGGTCCGCGCCCTCGTCCCGGAACGCTCCGACAGCCTGGTCCTGGTCACCGCCCGAAAGCCCCTCGACCTGCCCGCCGACCTCCTGGCCTGGGTCCACCAGCTCCCGGTCGAGGCACTGGACGCGGCGGGTGCGGAGGAGCTGCTGGGCGCGGCCGCGCAGGACGCCTCGGAACCGTACGACGCCGAATCCGCCGACCGGATCAGGGAGTTGTGCGGCGGGCTGCCGCTGGCGCTGCGCATCGCGGGCTCGTCCCTCGGCCCGCGTTCACCGCGCGGGCTGGCCACCGACCTCTCCGCGTACGGCCCGGTGGAGCCGGTCGAGCGCGTGCTGTGGCTGCGCTACACCGACCAGTCCGAGACCGCGCGCCGGCTGCTGAGAAGATTGGCCATCGCCGGCCGGGCCTCCCTCGGCGCCGCGGCGGCCGCCGCCCTGCTCGCCACCGACGAGGCGGAGGCGACCCGCCATCTGGTGGCCCTCGCGCAGGCGGGCCTGATCGACCACGTCCGCGGCAGCCGCTACCGGCTGCACGATCTGGTCCGCGCCTTCGCCCAGGCCCGTCTCATGGACGAGGAGGAACCGGCCGAGCGCACGGCGGCGCAGGAACGCCTGATCGTGAACTACGCGGAGCTCGCCGACTCCGTGCTCCGTCTGGTCGACGGCAATATGTCGACCCGCTCGGACCGCTTCGGCCCGCACGGCTTCACCTCCCTCGACGAGGCGCTGCGCTGGCTGGACGACGAGTCGAGCTTCATCACGGCGGCCCTGCGTCAGGCGGAGGGCGTGAACCAGGCGGCCGTGCTGAACCTGCTCGGCGCGCTGTGCGACTACTGCCTGCTGCGCGGCGACCTCTACCGCCTCGGCGAGATCAGCGAGCTGACACACGCCGTCGACCGGGGCCTCCTGGTCCGCTCGGTGCAGTGGCGCACCGGCATCGCGGCCCGCCACCTGGGCGAACTGGACACGGCCCGGACGACCCTGGCCTCCGTCGTCGACCTCTACATGGAGGCGCACCACGACGCGGGCGCGGCCCGCGCCCTGTGCTCCCTCGGCATCACGCTGCACCACCAGGGCAACCTCACGGAGGCGGCGGCGAAGCTCCAGGAGGCCCTGGATCTGCAGGCGGCGCCCGAGCTGGCGACGGACCGCGCCTGGACCATGCACGCGCTGGCCGCGGTCCAGCGCGACCGCGCCCGGCTGTCGGAGGCCCTGGACCTGCTCACCCGGTCCCTGGTCCTGCACCACGAGGGCGGATCCGTGCACGGCGAGGCCTGGGCCCACTTCCAGCTGGGCCAGCTGGGGCTGCGCATGGGGGACGTACCGCGTGCGGAGCGCGAGCTGCGGGCCGCCCTCGACCGCTACAGCCGTACCCGCGACGCCCGCGGCGAGGCCTGGGCCCTGACCCAGCTGGCCCGCGCCCGGCTGGTCGCCGGCGACCCCTCCCCGGCCGTGGACGGCCTTCGCCGGGCGGCCGCCCGGCACCGCGACAACGAGGACGCGCGCGGCGAGGCCTGGACGGTCTACTACCTCGGCCAGGCCCTGGAGGAGACGGGCAACCTGGATCTGTCGGTGCGCGAGCTGGAACGCTCCCGCACGATGTTCTCCCGCATGCGCGACGTCTACGGCCTGGCCTGCGCCCGTCACCACTCGGCCCGCGTCACCCGTGACCAGCGCGCGGCCCAGACCGGCTCGCTCAGGAACTCGGGCTTCGCCCGGCAGCTCCTCGTCGACGCCCGCGCCGACTTCCAGCGCATCGGAGTCGCCCACGGCGAGGCGTGGACCTGTCTGGAGCTGGCGGTCGTGGACGCGGGCAACACCCGCACCCAGCAGGCCCTCGCCCTGTGCGACGAGGCGATCGGCCTGTTCACCTCGTACGGCGACCGCCGCGGCGAGGACTGGGCGCGCTTCCTGCGCTGCACCCTGCTCCCCTACGCCGCGCCCGGCGGCGTGGAGGTCGGCACGGCGGTCGCCCTGGAGGAGCTGACCCAGCTCGCCCGCACCGGACACCCCGCGCGCGACGAGAAGCTGGACGACTACGCCGCCGCGTACCGGCTGCTGCTGGAGCGCGGCGTGAACCTGGAGGCGGGCTGGCAGGCATGGCGTCTGGGGATGGTGCCGGACCGGCATGCCCGGGAGGTCATGGGGGTCCCGGTGCCGGCCAGGCAGTGATCCCCCGGTCAGCCGTGCTGCGCCTTCGGGTCGTCCGCGGTGGTCCCGGACTCCGCGCCGGGGGCCGGGGTCTCCTTGAAATCGACCTTCTGCATGTGCTTACTCATGGACTTCATCAGGCCCCACACGGCCAGGGCCATCACCGCGAAGACGATGAAGCCGAGGACGCCGGGGGTGACCTTGTTCTCGTCGACCTCCTTGGCGAGGGGGACGAGGTGCGTCAGTGCCAGGCTCGCGCTCATGTCAGGCATTGTCGCGGATGCCCGCAAAGAGGTCGTCCTCGGGGAGGGATGTGTCGACGAGAGACTTCGCGAGCTCGTACTCCTCGGTCGGCCAGACCTCCTTCTGGAGCTCCATGGGCACCTTGAACCAGCCGCCGTCGGGGTCGATCTGCGTGGCGTGGGCGATCAGCGCCTTGTCGCGGATCTCGTAGAACTCGGCGCAGGGGACGTGCGTGGTGAGCGTGCGCTCCGTGCGCTCGAACTCGCTCCAGCGCTTGAGCCACTCCCCGTAGGGCGACTCCAGGCCGCGCTCCAGCATCGCGTTGTGCAGCGCCTCGGTGCGGGGGCGGTTGAAGCCCTGGTTGTAGTAGAGCTTGAGCGGCTGGTAGGCGGGGCCGAACTCGGACTCCGGGTACTTCTCGGTGTCCGCCGCGCCCTCGAACGCCACCATGGAGATCTTGTGGGTCATGATGTGGTCGGGGTGCGGGTAGCCGCCGTTCTCGTCGTAGGTGGTGATCACCTGGGGACGGAAGGAGCGGATCTGCTTCACCAGCTCGCCGGCCGCCTTGTCGACGTCCTCCAGGGCGAAGCAGCCATCGGGCAGCGGGGGCAGCGGGTCGCCCTCGGGCAGGCCGGAGTCGACGAAGCCGAGCCACTCCTGCTTGACGCCGAGGATCTCGCGGGCCTCGTCCATCTCCTTCTTGCGTACCTCGTGGATGTGCTCCTCGATGTACTTGTCGCCCTGCAGCTTCGGGTTGAGGATGGAGCCGCGTTCCCCGCCCGTGCAGGTCACCACCAGCACGTCCACCCCCTCGGACACGTACTTCGCCATGGTGGCCGCGCCCTTGCTCGACTCGTCGTCGGGGTGCGCGTGAACGGCCATCAGTCGCAACTGGTCAGTCAAGACTCAATCCTCAGTAAGTCGGCGCCCCCGTGTCGTCGGGCGCGATCGGCGGCTTCTATAGTGACCGAATCGGAGGGCGAATAATTCCGGGCCCCGCCCCGGAGGCCCCTTTCGGGACGTTCTGTCCCGTCTCTGCCGAGAGGACGATCATGAGTACGGCGAGCACGCGACTGCCCGAGGGGCGTTACGGCCGTTCCTCGGACGAGAACGCGGACCGCGGGCTCAAGGTCGCCGGGGCCGTCCTGGGCGCGGCCCTGCTGGCGCTGGTCGGCTACTTCGCCTACCACTACGTCGGGCAGAACGAGATCAGCGCGCAGGTGATCGCCTTCAAGGCCTCGGACGACGCCGTCAAGGTGCATCTGGAGGTCCACAAGGACGCCGGCGCCGACGGCTACTGCACGCTGCGCTCCCAGGGCGAGGACGGCTCCGAGGTGGGCCGGGCGGACTTCCGTTTCTCCGGATCGGCCACGAGCATCGACAAGGTCGTCACCCTCCGTACGACGGCCCGGGGCTCGACGGCCGAGCTGCTCGGGTGCCACACCGGCTGACATCACTCGCGTCGCGCAGGCTCCGACCTGCGTCGATGTAATTCTGGTGGCTTATGTCCTCCCCCTTTAGCCGTTGAATTGTTAGGCTCGTGGTTTCGCCCATCCGTGAAGGAACATTCTTCTGGGTAGGGCGATGCTTTGTATTCCCAGTACCGACGAGGAGCACCTGTGACCCAGACCAGCGAGAACGTCACCTGGCTGACCCAGGAGGCGTACAACCAGCTCAAGGCCGAGCTGGAGTACCTGTCTGGTCCTGCGCGCACGGACATTGCCGCCAAGATCGCGGCCGCGCGCGAGGAGGGCGACCTGCGCGAGAACGGCGGGTACCACGCGGCCAAGGAGGAGCAGGGCAAGCAGGAGCTCCGTGTGCGCCAGCTGACCCAGCTTCTCGAGAACGCCAAGGTGGGCGAGGCTCCGGCCTCGGCCGACGGTGCCGTGGCGCCCGGCATGGTCGTGACGATCGCCTTCGACGGTGACGAGGACGACACCATGACGTTCCTGCTCGCCTCGCGCGAGTACGCGAGCGCCGACATCGAGACGTACTCGCCGCAGTCCCCGCTGGGCTCCGGGGTCATCGGCCACAAGGTCGGCGAGGACGCGGAGTACGAGCTGCCCAACGGCAAGAAGGCCTCGGTGAAGATCCTCAAGGCCGAGCCGTACTCGGGCTGATCCCGCTCACGGTTTCCCGGCGAGCCCCCGGCGTCCGCGTGACGCCGGGGGCCTTGTCATGCCGGGCCCCGTCATACCGGGGCCTTCGTCATGCCGGGGGCCTCGTCATGCCGTGGCCGAGCGGTACTTCCGGACCGCGAGGGTCCGGAATATCGCGATGATCAGGACCGAGTAGATCAGCGAGGCCCAGACCGGGTGCTGCATGGGCCAGGCGTCCGATTGGGACTGGCCGGGGTTGGCGAACAGGACACGGGCCGCCTGGACCGTGGCGCTGAACGGGTTCCACTCCGCGACGTGACGCAGCCACGGCGTCATGTTGCTGGTGTCCACGAACGCGTTGGAGAGGAAGGTCACCGGGAAGAGCCAGATCAGCCCGCCGGAGGTGGCCGCCTCCGGGGTGCGCACGGACAGGCCGATCAGGGCGCCGATCCAGGTGAACGCGTACCCGAGCAGGAGCAGCAGGCCGAAGGCGCCGAGGATCCTGGCGGCGTTGGTGTCCCCGAAGGTGCTCGTGCGCCAGCCGACCAGCAGGGCGACGACCGCGAGGACGACCAGGGTCAGTGCCGTCTGGACCAGGTCGGCGAGCGTGCGCCCGGTGAGCACCGCACCGCGGGCCATGGGCAGCGAGCGGAAGCGGTCGATGAGGCCCTTGTGCATGTCGTCGGCGATGCCCGCGCCGGAGCTGGCGGTGGCGAACGTGACGGTCTGCGCGAAGATGCCCGCCATCAGGAAGTTCTTGTAGTCGATCGCGCTGGTGCTCGCGCCGATCTTCATGGACCCGCCGAACACGTACGAGAACAGCACCACGAACATGATCGGCTGGATGAGCCCGAAGATGACCATCTCCGGGATCCGGGACATGCGGATCAGGTTGCGCTGGGCGACGATCAGCGAGTCGCGGACCAGCTGGCTGACGGGGTTGGAGGGAGCCGCGACCCGCACGGCGTCGGTCACGGCACTCACTTCGCGGCCTCCTTGGCCTTCGCCTCGTTGTCGTTGTCCTCGGCGACGTGTCCCGTCAGGGACAGGAAGACGTCGTCGAGGGTGGGGCGGCGCAGTCCGACGTCGTCGATCTCTATGCCGCGGGTGTCGAGTTCCCGGATGACCTCGGCGAGCAGCTTGGCACCGCCGGTCACCGGCACGGTGAGCTTGCGCATGTGCTCCTCGACCGTGGTCTCGCCCTTGCCGAAGCCGCGCAGTACCTCGGCGGCGGTCGCGATCTCCTCGCGCTCGTGCACGACGACCTCGACGCGCTCGCCGCCCGTGCGGGCCTTGAGCTGGTCGGATGTGCCCGTGGCGATGACGCGGCCGTGGTCGACGACGGCTATCTCGTGGGCCAGGTGGTCGGCCTCTTCCAGATACTGGGTGGTGAGCAGCAGTGTCGTACCGCCGGAGACCAGCTGTTTGATGACGTCCCACAGCTGCTGGCGGTTGCGCGGGTCGAGGCCGGTCGTCGGCTCGTCCATGAACATCACGGGCGGCGACACCACGAGCGCGGCCGCGAGGTCGAGCCGGCGGCGCATGCCTCCGGAGTAGGTCTTGGTGGGACGGTCGGCGGCGTCCGTGAGGTTGAACTGCTCCAGCAGCTCCACCGCGCGGGCCTTCGACGCCTTCGCGCCCATCTGGTACAGCCGGCCGACCATCTGCAGGTTCTCGCGGCCGGTGAGGTATTCGTCGACCGCCGCGAACTGGCCGGACAGGCCTATGGAGCGGCGGACGGTGTCGGGGTGCTTGAGGACGTCCACGCCCGCGACCACGGCCTTGCCGCTGTCGGGGCGCAGCAGGGTCGTCAGGCAGCGGACGGTCGTCGTCTTGCCCGCGCCGTTCGGCCCGAGCAGGCCGAGGACCGTGCCCTCGGGCACATCGAGGTCGACGCCGTCCAGTGCCCTTACGTCGCCGAAGGTTTTCACCAGGCCTTCGGCGTAGATGGCGCCTGGCATATGAGTCTCCACGTCTTTGGGGATGGGGTCTTTGGGGATGGGCGGAAAACGCTGGGGGGTGGCTGCAACACACCGTAACGCGATGTATCGCGTTACTCAACAGACTTTTCTCTGGATTGCCCGAACGAGTGACGGACTCGACGTTGCCCGAACAAGATGACGGAAGAGTGTCGGCGAGGTCTCCGACCTCAATCGATGACCGTGTATCCCGCCTCGCGCAGGGCCTGACCGACCTCGGCGCAGTGCACCGGGCCCTTCGTCTCCAGATGCAGCTCCACCTCCGCCTCCGTGAGCCCGAGCCGCGGGTCGGTCCGTACATGGCTCACGTCGAGGACGTTAGCGTCGACCACTGACAACACCCCGAGAAGCGTCGCGAGGGCGCCCGGCCGGTCCGTCAGCCGCAGCCGAACGGCCAGGTAGCGGCCCTGCGCGGCCATGCCGTGCCGCAGGACCCGCTGGAGCAGCACCGGGTCGACGTTCCCGCCGGAGAGCACCGCGACGACCGGCCCTGGGAAGGCACCGGGATGGCCCAGCATCGCCGCGACCGGGCTCGCACCGGCCGGCTCGACGACCAGCTTGGCCCGCTCCAGGCACAGCAGCAGCGCCGCGGACAGCTGGTCCTCGGTGACCGTGAGGACCTCGTCGACCAGTTCGCCGATGATCCCGAACGGCACGTCACCCGGCCGCCCCACCTTGATGCCGTCGGCCATCGTCGACGGGTTCTCGACCGACACCGGCCGCCCGGCCGCGAGCGAGGGCGGGTACGCCGCCGCGCCCGCCGCCTGCACGCCGACGATCCGCACGTCCGGCCGCAGCGTCTTCACCGCGACCGCGATGCCGGCCGCGAGCCCGCCGCCGCCGATGCCCACGACGATCGTGCCCACCTCCGGGCACTGCTCCAGGATCTCCAGGCCGACCGTGCCCTGCCCCGCGATGATGTCGGGGTGGTCGAAGGGGTGGATGAACACCGCGCCGGTCTTCTCCGCGTACTCCTGCGCGGCGGCCAGCGTCTCGTCGACCACCTGACCGTGCAGGCGCACCTCGGCGCCGTAGTCCCGGGTGGCGCTGATCTTCGGCAGCGGGGCGCCCCTCGGCATGAACACGGTGGCGTGCACGCCGAGCAGCGCGGAGGCGAGCGCCACGCCCTGCGCGTGGTTGCCGGCGCTCGCGGCCACGACACCCGCGGCGCGCTCCTCGGGCAGCAGTCCGGCGATACGGACGTAGGCGCCCCTCAGCTTGAAGGACCCCGTCCGCTGGAGGTTCTCGCACTTCAGGTGGACCGGCGCGCCCACCAGCTGCGACAGATGCCTGCTGCCCTCCATCGCGGTCACCCGCGCCACACCCGAGAGCATCTTCTGGGCGCCGCGTACGTCGTCGAGAGTGACGGACCGCAGGGAGTCGGCCGTGCTGTAGCTCATGACTCAAGTCTCGCAGTTCGCAGTCGCGCACAGCTGGTGTGACCAAGCTCCGAGACCGGTTTACACAGCCCCGGTACGGCCCACCCCCCGGCCGCGTACCCTGTCCCCCAACCCAGCACCCTTCATGAAGTGAGCCCCCGGCCATGCCCACAACACCTGAAATGTCGATGGACATGACGACCGTCGGTGACACCGGTCTCCTCGACACGATGCAGCACGAGGTGGCGGTGTTCGCCCGCCGTGCCGAACAGACCCGGCTCGGCGGCGTCGGGCAGGTGCGCAACTCCATGGACCGCGCCGCGTACCTGCTGCTCAATCGCCTCGACAAGGAAGGCCCCATGGGCGTCAAGGCGCTCGCGGCGAGCATGGGGATCGACTCGTCGACGGTCACCCGGCAGGTGGCTCCGCTGGTCGACACCGGGCTCGTCAAGCGGACCTCGCACCCCGAGGACGGTCGCGCCGTGGTGCTCCAGCTGTCCCCGCGCGGGCTGTCCCGGCTGGAGGAAGTCCGCTCGTCCAGGCGTCAGTTGATGGCCGAGCTGACACACGACTGGGCGCCGGAGGAGCGCGAGGCGTTCTGCACGCTCCTCACGCGCTTCAACAGCGCGCTCTCCGCCCGCATGGCAGTGCCGGGTGTGCCCGCGCCGGAGACTCCGCCGACCTCCTGAGCCCCGACTCTTGACCTTGGGCCGCCGCTGGCCTCATATGAGACCGGGTCCTGGTCGTACACGCTTCCGTATGCCGTACCGGCAGGGCCCCTCAGGCGGGAGGATCGGGTGCGAGCACGGCAGGTGTCCCAGAACGCCCGCCGGGCCCGGGAGTTCGAGGCGTTCGTCGCGGGCGCGGCAGGACGGCTGCTGCATGCCGCCACACTGCTGACCGCCGAGGCACCGGACGACAACCCGCGCGCGCGGCGGCTGCTGACCCTGGCCCTCGCGCACACGTACGCGTACTGGGACCGGCTGCACGGCGAGGACCCGTACGACCGCGCCCGCCAGTACCTCGCCACACGGTTCGCGCGCGGGGCGTGGCACCAGTACGGCGGCTTCGGCCGGGCCCGCCCGCATCCCAGGAGCGCCCTCGCCGTCCTCACCCCCCAGGAGCGCCTGATCCTCGTCCTGCGACTGTACGAGGGAGTCGCCGAGGAGCAGGCGGCGGCGCTGCTCGGCCTCCCGGTGGAACGGGTCCGCACGATCTGCGACCGGGCGACGGCCACGCTGCTGCATCCGCGCCGGGGGCAGCCACCGGCGGTGATGGGCCCGAAGGTGGCACCGTCGTGAGGCGTCGGAACGACAGGAGGCCCGTATGAACCGGCCCGAGCGGGAGGCCACCGCACGGCGGATCATGGAGCAGGTGCCGCCGCCGGTGCCACCCGAGCTGTACGCGGAGGTCGTGCGCCGCGGGAGCCGCATGCTGCGCCGCAGGACCGCGGCCCGCCGCCTCCTGTGGCTGCTGCTGTCGGCGGCGACCGTGGCCTTCACCGTCTGGGCCCTGACGGCGCGCCCCTGGGTGGAGCCGCCCTCTCGGACGACTCCACCGATCACCGGCTGGTGAGCCGGCGCCGCGGCCGGCCCTCGGCTAGCCCAGCGCCTGCTGCAGGTCCTCCAGCAGGTCGTCGACGTTCTCGATGCCCACGGAAAGGCGGACGAGGTCGGCGGGGACCTCCAGGGCCGAACCGGCCGCGGAGGCGTGCGTCATACGGCCCGGGTGCTCGATGAGGGACTCGACGCCGCCGAGGGACTCCCCGAGCGTGAAGATCTTGGCGCGGTTGCACACCTCGACGGCCGCTTCCTCGCCGCCTTCCACCTGGAAGGAGACCATGCCGCCGAACGCCTTCATCTGCTTGGCGGCGACCTCGTGACCGGGGTGCTCCGGCAGGCCGGGGTACAGGACCCGCGTCACGCGCGCGTGCCGGCTCAGCATGTCGGCGATCTTCGTGGCGTTCTCGCTGTGCCGGTCCATGCGCACCGCGAGCGTCTTGGTGCCGCGCAGCACCAGCCAGGAGTCGAAGGGCCCGGCGACCGCGCCCATCGCGTTCTGGTGGTACGCCAGTTCCTCGCCCAGTGCCTGGTCGGACACGATCAGCGCGCCGCCGACCACGTCCGAGTGACCGCCCATGTACTTGGTCAGGGAGTGCACGACGACGTCCGCGCCGAGCGAGAGCGGCTGCTGGAGGTAGGGCGTGGCGAAGGTGTTGTCGACGACGAGCCGCGCGCCCGCGTCGTGGGCGACCTGGGCGACGGTGGCGATGTCGGTGATGCCGAGCAGCGGGTTGGAGGGGGTCTCCACCCAGACGGCCTTGGTCTTCGGGGTGATGGCGGCCCGTACGGCTGCCGGATCGCTGGTGTCGGCGACGGACCATTCCACGCCCCACCGGGACACGACCTTCGCGAAGAGGCGGAACGTGCCGCCGTACGCGTCGTTCGGGATGACCACGTGGTCGCCGGGGCTGAGCAGCGTACGCAACAGGGTGTCCTCGGCCGCCAGCCCGGACGCGAACGCGAGGCCGCGACGGCCGCCCTCCAGGGCGGCGAGGTTCTCCTCCAGGGCGGTCCTGGTCGGGTTGGCGCTACGGCTGTACTCGTAGCCGCCGCGCAGACCGCCCACACCGTCCTGCTTGTAGGTCGAGACCTGGTAGATCGGCGGGACGACCGCACCGGTGAGGGGATCGGCGGTGTTGCCCGCATGGATGGCGCGGGTCTCGAAGTGCTGACTGATATGCCTGTCGCTCATGAGCACCGAGCGTAGTGCGCTCGCGCGACTGGTGCCGTGCCGGGCGGTTTTCCACAGGGGAGGGCCGGTTCTCCACAGGGGGAGCCGGACGGGTTGGCCAATTGTCGGCGGCGTCTGGTTCGCTTGAGCCATGGAGATTCTCTGGGTCCTGATGGCGCTGCTCATGCTGAGCTTCGCACTGCTCCCGGTCCTGCGGCGCAGGCGCGGGATGATCGAGCGGGTCTCGCCCGACCACCCGGACGCCGCGGACCCGGCGAACTACGGCTTCGCGCGCGAGGAGGAGCTGGACATCCGGATGCCCGGCCCCGACCAGGATCTGCTGGACGTCCTGGAGCTGGTGCAGCGCACCCAGGACTACCGGGCCGCCGCACAGCTGCTGGCCGGCACCGAGACGGAGGGCGAGCTGCGCTGGCAGCGCGTCCAGGCCTTCGCGGGCGCGGCGGCGCTGGAACTGCAGCAGCGGCCCGGCGGGATCCATGAGACGCCGGGCGGACAGTGGCTGCGGGTGTGGCGGGCCGAGCAGCCCAAGGACGCGGGCGGCGCGGCGGTGCACGCGGAGTTCCTGGTGCAGCAGGCGTGGCGCACGTCGACTCCGGGCACGGACGAGTTCCGGATCATCATGGAGGAGGCCAGGGACGCCAGCGGGCAGGCCGCGCTGCTGTCTCCCGGTGACCCGGTCCCGTACGTCATCGAACTGTCGGTGGCCCGCGGGCTGGCGTATCCGCAGCCGGAGTTCGAGAAGCTGTGGCTGAAGATCCTGGACCGGGCCCCGGCCCACATGGGCGCCCACCTCGCGGCCCTGCACTACTGGTGCGAGAAGTGGCACGGCTCGCGCGAGCTGGCGTACTCCTTCGCCGAGGCCGCCGCGGCGCGCGCACCCCAGGGCTCCCTGCTCGCCGCGATGCCCCTCTTCGCGGTCTTCGAGCACCTCCCCGAGGTGAACCTGGTCAGCAGCTTCTACCGGAGCGAGGTCGTGACCAGGGCGATGCACGGCGCGCTCCACGCGGTGCACGCGGCCCGCCCCGACGACCCGATGTCGGCGCATGTCCGTCACCTGCTGGTCTTCTTCCTGGTCCGCGCCGAGCGCTGGGCCGAGGCCATGGACCAGCTGATACACGTCGACGGCCACGTGGGCGCCCTGCCCTGGTCCCTCTCCCCCGACCCGGCGGCGGAGTTCGCCGTCTACCGCGCCCTGGCGGTGGCGGGCTACGAGGCGAACGGCGGCAGCCCGGCGACCCTGCTCAGCTGACCGTCCCCGCGGTAGGCGACGCAGGCGAGAACGTCCTTTCCCGGGAGCGTCGCTCGAAAGGCTCGGCACCGGCTGTCGCCCGAAGGGCCCAGCAAAAGTTGGCGTCACCCGTACGGCGGCCCTGACGTGCAGCCGGTCGCCACAACCGGAAGCCTAGGATCCGTCTCTGGAAAACGGGAAAATATCCGCCTTGTCAAGGTATGGGCGGGCCCGCTCCACGACCGAAGGAGACGGGATGTCGCACCGCGCCGGCAAGACCCGTTGGCGGCGTTTCGCGGCAGTCCTGGTACCCGGCGTCGCAGCCGCCGCAGCCCTCGGCATCGCCATGGGACAGGGGGCGCTGGCCGCGTCGTTCCTCATTTCCGGGCAGAGGTTCCTGGTCACCGCGGACACCCTGACCTCTCGCGGACTCAGCATCTACAGCATGCTGGACGTGACCAGGCAGGGCGAGCGTGTGCCGGTCCTGGTCACCGGTGCCCGGTACGCGACGATCAGCGCGCTGTGCCAGTCCGTAGTGGTCGAAGTCCCGGTACTGGGCACGCAGACGCTGAGGATCACCGGTGGAAACGACCGCCTGGTCGAGGCAACGAACCTGTTCCTCGACACGACATCCCAGTCGGCCGGGCAGGCGAATTTCACGGGCCTCGACCAGGGCATCGCGCAGGGGGAGATCACCAAGGGACCGATCAACCCGGGCGACCGGGACTCGCGCTTCTTCGACCCCAACGGCTTCGGGCAGCAGGCCACGTCGGTCACCCTGACCGACGTGCGAGTGACCGCGGTCGCGCTCACCGCCGGTACGTTCAACATTCCCGGCCTGCACGTGCAGATCGAGCAGGGCCGCCACGAATGCCCCTGAGCCCCGGGCGGACGAACCTGCCGGACACCCCCCGCATCCGCCTCACGCGGCCCCTGCGCACGCCGCACCGCTGATCAGGAACACATGTGATCCCCAACCTCTTCGGCAGACGACCCCGACTGCGCGTCACGGCGGCGGACGCCCGGCACAGGTTCAGAACCTGGCGTGGCGAACGTCCCTTCTGGGCCGGGCTTTTCACCTCGCTGGCGGGACTGCCCATCCTGTACTGGCCGTACGCGAATCTGGACCTGGGCGGATTTCCGCTGGCCATGTCGACCACGTCCGGTGCCGGAGCCCTGATCATCGGAGTGCTGCTCATCGCCCTGGGGCTCACCCTCTGGTACCACCCGCACCATCGCGTGTTCGCCGGGATCGCCGCTCTCCTGCTCGCTCTCGTCTCCTTCCCCGTCGCGAACCTCGGCGGCCTCTTCCTCGGACTGATCACCGGGCTGGTCGGCGGCTCCCTGGCCTGTTCCTGGACTCCCCCCGTCGCCACCGAACCGTCGACGGCGCCGGCGAACCGCGCGTCCACGGCCGTTCCGGCAGGAGAAGGCCGACGTGACGACTGACCACGCCCGCATGCTCGGCCGGGTACCACGGCCCATCGCCTGCGCGCTGGCCGCGGCCGCCGTGCCCCTGGTCCTGCGCCTCCCCACACCCTCGCCGACGGACCCGCTCCTCACCCCCGGCGGCACGGGCACGCCCACGGCACCGGTGAGCACCCCCGCGGCAACAGCGCCGACACCGTCGAGCGGCACGCCGCCCCCCACAGGCACCACCCCGCGACCGGCCGGTCCCGCGCCGGCACGCTCCGGCAACGCAACGACACCCGCGCACGCCGCGCGGCCGTCCGCGAGCACCGCACGAGCAGCCGCGAAGGCCTCGCCCTCCGCGGCCGCCGCACCAATCGGCGCCGCACCACTCGGCGACGCCCCGCTCGACCCACCGCGGACCCGCCCCGCGGACACCTCCTGGGTACTGCGCGCCGACCGGCTCGTGCTCCGTGCCGTCAGTTTCCGCGGCGTGGTCAGGGTGCGCACCGCGGCCGGGCCCGTTCGGGCACTGAAGTTCGTCGCCCGGTCGGTGGACGCCGTCAACCTCGACGCGACCGCGGGCCGGGGCCGTGCGGCGGTGCGGCTGCGGGCCAGGTCCACGGCCACGCTCAAGGGCCAGGGCGACAAGGGCGTGGTGACCCTCTACATCCGCAAGCTGTCCGGCAAGGTCACGGACCTCGGCGGCGCCCCGCTCCCGGCGAACCGCAGCGTCACCATCACCCCCGACGCCGTACCTCCCTGGCTGGCACACCCGGCCGCCCGCACCCGCACGATCACCTGCGTCGGCGCGACCGTTTCACCGGTCGCGCAGTTCGGCGGCAACCTGTCCGTCAAGCGGCCGCTGCTGCGCGCCAGGGCCGGGTGACCGGCGGACGAACAGGCCATGCCGGGAGGAACGGGAAAGTCGCGGACGGAGACCGGTGGGAGGAACATCGGAGGCACGGAGTCAAGGTGGTGGCTAATGGGGACGCCGTCGATGCTGTTCAGCGAGAGTCCGGAGGATCCGTTCGCCCTCGGGCACGGCGCCTCGGCCGTGCTCGACGATCGCGGCACTGTGGTCGGATGGAGCGCCCGTGCACAGGAACTGCTGGGCTATCCGGCCAAGGAAGTGATCGGACGGGCGTGGCGCGACCTCCTGATCGACGCCCGTGACCTGCCTGCCGCGCGGTCCGTCGTCGTGGACGCCATGAGGGCGGGGGGCTGGTTCGGGGTCCTGCCCGTCCGGCACCACGACGGACGGCGTGTGCAGATAGGTTTCCGCGCCCGCGCGATCACCCGGGACGAGGACAGTCAGGAGTGGGTCCTGGTCGGAGCCCCCGCCGCGGAGGTCATCGCCTGGCAGCGGGACCGTGCGCTGCTGGACGGCCTGTACCGCCGGTCCCCGATCGGTCTGGTCACCTACGGCCCGGACAGAAAGGTGATCCGGGTCAACCGTGCGATCGAAAGGGCGAGCGGCGTCCCGGCCGAGGCGCCGGTGGGCCATCGCCCTCGCGAATTCATGGTCGAGGAGGACGCGGGTCCGGCCGACGACCGGGTACGGCACGTCCTGGAGACCGGCGAGCCGGTGATCTTCACAGAGCAGTCGGCCCGGTCACTTCATGAACCGGGCCGGGAACGGATGGTGTCCGTCTCGGCCTTCCGCATGGAGGACTCCGCGGGCCGGGTTCTCGGTGTGGCCGAGACGATCGAGGACGTGACCGACCGCTACCGGGCCCGACGCAGGCTCACCCTGCTGAACGAGGCCAGCGCCCGGATCGGAACCTCACTCGATGTGACGCAGACGGCCCGGGAACTGGCCGATGTGGCCGCCCACGGCCTGGCCGACTACTGCTCGGTGGACCTTCTGCAACCGGTGACACTCGGTGACGAACCACCCCCCGAAGGGACCGGTCCGCTGCTCCGAGTGTCCCTCTCGCCCCCGGAACCCCGGGTCCCGTTCCAGGCGGGCGACGTGGTCCCGCTCCTTCCGGACTCCCCGCAGGCGCGGTGCCTGGCCGAGCGACGCACGATTCTCGAACGGTCACTGTCCCTCCGCCCCGAGTGGTCCGCCATGGACCGGCGGCGGATCGAGATCGCCCTGGGTCTCGGCGTTCATTCGCTGATCGTGGTGCCCCTGATGGCGCGCGGCCTGGTACTGGGCGTGGTCAGCCTGTGGCGGGTGCGCCATTCGGAGCCTTTCGAGGACGACGACGCGGCGGTGGCCCATGAGTTCTCCTCGCGTGCTGCCGTCTGCATCGACAACGCGCGCCGCTTCACCCAGCAGCAGAGCGCCGCCCTGACGCTCCAGCGCAGTCTGCTGCCGACCGTGGCGCCCGACCTGCCGGCCGTCGAGGTGGCCTGCCGATACCTGCCGGCGAGCGGTGAGCCGGGCATCGGCGGTGACTGGTTCGACGTGATCCCGTTGTCGGGGGCCCGGGTCGCCCTCGTCGTGGGAGACGTGGTCGGCCACGGGATCCACGCCGCGGCCTCGATGGGCCGCCTGCGCGCCGCCGTACGCACCCTGGCCAGCCTCGACCTGGAACCGGACGAAGTGGTGGCCCGGCTGGACGATCTGGTCAGTCTGCTGGCCACCGAGCTGGAGGCGAGCGCCGACGGCAACGGGTCGGCAGTGGAGCAGGTGCTCGGGGCCACCTGCGTGTACGCGGTCTACGATCCGGTCTCCCGGCACTGCTCCCTGGCACACGCGGGCCATCCGGCACCGGTGGTGTCCACGCCGGACGGCCAGGTGACCGTGCTCGACCTGCCCACAGGTCCACCGCTCGGCCTGGGCGGACTGCCGTTCGAGACGTGCGACCTCGAACTCCCCGAGGGCAGCCTGCTCGCCCTCTACACCAACGGCCTCCTGGAGGCGCGCAACGGCGACATCGACGCCGCGCTGGAGAACCTGAACGAATGTCTCACCCACTCCGCCGACTCTCTGGACCACACCTGCCACGCCGTGATCGAAGCACTGCTGCCCAAGGGCCACCGCCCCGCCGACGACGTCGCCCTGCTCATCGCCCGTACCCGGGTGCTACCGCCGGAGGATGTCGCCACCTGGGAGCTGCCCCTGGACG
The DNA here is from genome assembly GCF_044746205.1 of Streptomyces sp. NPDC086549. Lineage (NCBI taxonomy): Bacteria > Bacillati > Actinomycetota > Actinomycetes > Kitasatosporales > Streptomycetaceae > Streptomyces > Streptomyces sp. NPDC086549. Next base: position 545,570 of record NZ_JBIVBS010000002.1, read on the forward strand.
CGACCGCCGCTGCCCGCGCCAGGGAGCTGGTCACGGCACAACTGGTCGAATGGGAACTCACGGAACTGACCTTCACCACCGAGCTGGTCGCCAGCGAGCTCGTCACCAACACCTACCGGTACGCGGCCGGCCCCGTCACCCTGCGCCTCATCCGTTCGCAGAGCCTGATCTGCGAGGTGTCCGACACCAGCCACACCACCCCTCACCTCCGGCGGGCCCTCAGCACGGACGAGGGCGGACGCGGGCTCTTCCTGGTCGCGCAGCTCACGGAGCGGTGGGGCACCCGCTACAGCCACGACGGCAAGACCGTCTGGACGGAGCAGCCCCTGCCGCCCGGGTGATGCGCCCGCGTCATGCCGCCCGGGTGATGCCGCCCGGGTGACTGCTTGTTGGGCTGCAACTCGCGTACCGCCCGATGGGTGCCCGCGGGGGCACCGGCCGCGCCTCGCTCACCCTTTCACCGCTCGTGCCGTGCCGTGGGGCGGTGCGCGGGTGATGCTGGCCGCGGGTTTTCAAGTGCCCTGAACGCTCCCGGAGGCCGCCATGGGGAAAGCTCTCGGTGATGTGCTGGGTCTCGCGGCCGGTGTTGCCGTGAGCCCTCTCCCGGTCGTCGCGATCATCCTGGTCCTGGCCACTCCGCGGGGTCGGCCCAACGGACTGCTGTTCGCGGCCGGCTGGATGCTGGGGCTTTCGGCGCTGGGCGCGGTGATGCTGGTGATCGGGGGGTCCTCCAGTGCCTCCACGAACAAGCAGCCCGCCACCTGGGTCGGGGCCCTCCACCTCGCGCTGGGAGTGCTCCTTCTCCTGTTCGGCGCACAGCTGTGGCGCAAGCGGCCTGCCAACGCCTCCGAGGCCCGGTTGCCGAAGTGGATGGCCGCGATCGACCGCTTCACACCGGTCAAGATCTTCGGACTCGGAACGGCCCTGGCGGCAGCCAACGCCAAGAACGCTCCGCTGACCATCGCCGCGGGTGCCTCGATCAGCTCCAGCGGGCTGCCCATCGGGCAGCAGATCGTCACCCTGGCACTGTTCGTGATCATCGCTTCGCTCGGCGTCCTGGCTCCGCTCGCGGTCCTCCTGCTCATGGGCGAGCGGGCGAAGAGCATGCTCGGCAGCTGGAAGGACTGGGCCGCGCTGCACAACATCGCCATCATGGCGGTCCTCTTCTTCGTCCTCGGACTGAAGCTGCTGGGGAACGGCATCGGCGACCTCACGGCGTAGCCGTGGATGCCCAGGGGGGTACAACACAGTGGGTGGGCGTACTTCGGGCAACGGGGGGCTCTTGTGGAACTGGAACTGAGCTACGACCGGCTGGGTGGCCGGCTGTGTGCCATCGGCGACGTCAGGATCACCCACGGCAAGTGGGGCGGCAGGCCTCAGGCGCTCGGGCCGTGGCCGCTTCAGTACGACATGATGGGCCATCGGCTGAGGTGGATCGGTGACCTGCACATCGGGTACGGGCGATGGGGCAACCGGCCGAGGACGTTCGGGACGTGGGACGTGGACTGCGGCTGGTCCACGATTCCGCGGCGCGTCGGACCCTACGTCGTGGGCCGGCACGGATTCAGCGGGAAGGTGCGGACGATCGGGCCGCTCGCCATCTCGTACGACATGCTCGGCAGCCGTCCCCGGCGCATCGAGTTGCCCAAGGGCCACGACGTCCTCCCCGACGATCTCGGATGCGTTCTCTTCCTGGTGTTGCACCTTCAGGCGGAAAGAGCGAGGGGCGCCGCTGCGGCCTCCTGACCACCGGACGCACGCCGTGGTCGTGCCGAGTGCCGAGTGCCGAGTGCCGAGTGCCGAGGTACCGAGCGCCCGAAACAGGTCTCGCCAGGCACCCGTTCTCTCGAACAGGGTGCCTGGCGAGGCTGTTTCGGGGACGGGGCTAACCGGCCATGGACGGGGCGTAGGGCGACAAGGCCGGGGCGAGTTGCACTCCGGGAGCCAGGCCGAGGGCGACGAGGGCGTCGGGCAGGCCGCGGCCGACGCGGGCCGCCTCCATCGTGCCCTGGGCGGCCAGCTGGCGGCAGCTGGCCGAGATGATGTCGAACAGGTGCTGCACCCGGCCGGGTCCACGGGGCAGCAACTGGCCGTGGAAGTCCTCGTGGTGAGCGAGAACGAGGGCGGCGAGGCCGGCGACGTGCGCCGAGGCCGTGCCGGTGCCGTCGAGGGCCGCGTATCCGCCCTGCGGCACGTCCGACAGGACCGCCACACCGGGGGCGGCCGCGTCGACGCCGGGGCCGTAGCAGCTGAACGGCGCGACGAACAGCCCTTCCGGAGTCAACTGGGGCCCCGAATGGGTTGCTTGGGAGGTGTCCTGCGGGTAGGAGCCGAAGACTCCCAGCGCGCCCACGGCGAACACGGTGGGCAGCGAGCCCGGGAAGGCGACCGGCCCGCCGGTGTCACCGGTCGGCGCGACGCAGGCGATGCCCATCGCGTTGGCGTCGGCGAGTTTGCGCGAGACCAGCGCGGACGAGTACGGGGTCGCCACCGCGATGTGCGCGATGTCGACCTCGCGTTCGATGCAGTGGTCCAGGGCGGCGATGAGATCGCTGAAGTGCCCGTCGGGCATCACCTGGCAGACCTCGATCTCGGCGTCGACCGCGATGCCGATGACGCCCTTGCCGGTGTCCGCCCCGGCGATGATGCCCGCCGCGTGTGTACCGCTGCCCACCGTGTCGCGGGCCCATCCCTCGTCCGTGCCGTGCACGAGATCGACGCCGGAGCGCACCCGTTGCCTCAGGTCGGGGTGCTCGGCGCTCACCCCCGAGCCGATGACCGCGATCTTGACGCCGAAGGCGCGGAACGTGGGGGGCAGCCGGTCCAGCCGCATGGCCTGCTGGCCCCAGCCGTACTGCTGCCGCTTCTCCAGCTCCGGGTACACCTTGGCCAGCGGGGTGAGGGTGACGAGGTTCTCCCGGGTCGCGGACAGGTCGGGGCGGTGGATCCAGCGGTCCGTGTACCCGCCCGCGGGCCGCACGTACAGGGACTGAATGGAATCGGCGGTCTCCGTCGCGAGCGTGATGGTGACCGTCCCGTCCTTCCCGGTGACGCCCTGGCCCGGCCACGTGGCCCCGATCAGGAACACCCCGGCGCCGGCCAGCGGTTCGCCGTCCGGGCCGCAGACCCGCAACGAGATCTCCAAGGGTTGTTCCAGCGGCGTGACCAGCCCCGGATCGGGCAGCGGCAGAATGCCCGCGGTCGGCGTGGCGGCGGGTCCGGTTCCGGCCAGTGGCAGATCCGGCTCGATGTGCACGTGCAGCGACCGCATCGCCGGCACCTGGGCCTCGGCCGCCTCGACGACCGCGAGCTCCGGGCAGGAGGGGAGCAGTCCGGCCGACTGGAGTTTCTCCGAAGGCTGGAGTCTGCGGATCACTTTGACCTCGGGCATCCGGTCCAGCCGGTCGCACATGGCGTCCATGTCGAGTTCGGGCACTCCCGGCGGGAGCAGATTCTGCGGCAGCGGTGTCACCAAGTACCGTGCCAGGCGCGGCTGCACGGGGAAGGCCCCCTGCGTGCCTTCCTTGCGTGGCCCCGTCGCCCTGCCTTCGGGTCCCGGCCCAGCCGCCCCCGCGCCCCCGCCCGCGCTCTCGCCGCCGCTTTCGGACCTTTCCTTGACCATTACGTCCACCTTCACCACGCTCGCGTCGTATTCCTGCACCTGATCCGGTGACGGGCGGATCGCGCTTCCACGGTGATGCGGTGTGCCCGGGACTCCGGGCACACCGCATCGCGCGCCGCCAGAGGTCAGCCGATACCGAAGGGCTGACCCATCAGGCCGTAGCCGAAGCCCGGCTGCTGCTGGTACTGCGGGAACTGCTGACCGAACGACTGCTGCTGGCCGTACCCGCCGCCCCACTGCTGACCCGGCTGGATCTGCTGCTGGCTCTGCTGGCCCGGCTGGGCCTGCTGGAGCAGGGCCACGATCGCGGTGGGCAGCGCCTGCTGCACGGACTGCTCCACCGCGCTGCGGACGCCCGCGTGCAGCGTGTGGTGCAGCGCGAGAGCCAGGTACGGGTGCGCCTGCTGACCCATGCCCTGCTGCTGGAGCTGCTGCTGCACCTGCTGGATGTGCTGCAGCGTCTGCTGCATGCGCTGGGCGATCTGCGTGGCGGCCTGCTGACACGCCTGCTGGATCGACTGCTGGACCACCTGCGCGAGCTGCTGCTGCGGGGCGCCGATCTGCGGGGTGCCGATCTGCTGGCCGAACTGCTGCAGGGGCTGGGTACCGGTCATCACCGACATGAATGCTCCGTTCGATGGGAACGCGAGAGAAACCGACATAAGGCCTATGTCGGGCTTATCGGATTAATCCGACGCCCCGAAGCTAGTCGGCCGTCGCGGGGCCCGCAATCGGAGGACCGCCCTGGTGTGAGTCGGCTCGTCACCCAGCGCACCCGGCGCACCGGCGGGAGACGATGGAACTCCCGGGCCGGGTGAGGTGGTGGCGATGCCCGCATGGCATCTGCACGACCATCACGACGACGGTCTCGCCCAGGCGATCCGGATCTGGGACCAGAGCCGCCGGGCCGACGACGACCCGGTGTTTCCGGTCTCCGAGGTGATGGCCGCGGCGCGGACGGGCCGGACGGCGGCGGTCGCGGCGGTCGGCGACGAACTCGTGGG
>NZ_JBIVBS010000002.1:550292-927602 GCF_044746205.1 Streptomyces sp. NPDC086549
GGGCATGGCCGTGGCGCGGGCACACGGCGAGCGGGGCTGGATCCTGCTGGTGGCGCCGCCTCCCAGTGGCGCGAGCGCGGGATCGGCAGCGCCCTGTTCGCCGAGGTGATGGCCGCGAAGCGGACGGGCCGGACGGCGGTGGTCGCGGCGGTCGGCGACGAACTCGTGGGCATGGCCGTGGCGCGGGCACACGGCGAGCGGGGCTGGATCCTGCTGGTGGCGCCGCCTCCCAGTGGCGCGAGCGCGGGATCGGCAGCGCCCTGCTCGCCGAGCCGGCACGACGGTTGAGGCACTCGGCGTGCGCCGCATCAGCGCCCTGCTGCCCGCCGACGCAGCCGGGACGAAGGCCCTGGATCGAGGAGTTCACCGAGGACATCGAGAAGTACAGCGGGAGGACGTCGAGAAGTACAGCCGGGTCCGAGGCGGGCACCGGCAACTCGGGGGCCGGCGCCGGTGATCCGGCCGGCGGTTCCCTCTTCCATGTCGTGCGGCCGACCGCGTCGGCTCAACTCCCGCTGCCGTACGGCCGCGTGAGGATCTCCAGCCGGTGGCCGTCGGGGTCGTCGAAGTACGCCCCGCGGCCGCCGTCGTTCGTGTTGATCTCGCCGGGACGGCGGTGGTACGGGTCCGCCCAGTAGGTGAGGTCCGCCTCCCGGATACGGGCGAAGATCGCGTCGAAGTCGTCCTCGGAGACCAGGAAGGCGTAGTGCTGCGGGGTGATGGGCTCGGTCGTCTCCATGTAGTCCAGCGTCACGCCGTTCGGTATCTCCACGGGCACGAACGGGCCGAAGTCCGGCGCCACTTCGAGCCCCAGGAGGCCGGCGAGGAACCTGGCCGACGCGTGGTTGTCGTGCGCGGCGACGATGGTGTGGTTCAGCCGCACGGTCATCGCGTGCACCTCCTCGTACATCGCTGCCGTACGCGGGCGCCCGGCGTCGGCACCCGCGTACAGCCCATCGGCAGCGCCGGACAGCGGCGCTCAGATCGTCGCGGTGTCGATCACGAACCGGTACCGGACGTCACTCGCCACCACCCGCTCGTACGCCTCGTTGATCCGGTCGGCGCCGATCAGCTCGATCTCGGCGCCCAGGCCGTGCTCGGCGCAGAAGTCGAGCATCTCCTGGGTCTCCGGGATGCCGCCGATGCCGGAGCTGCTCAGGCTGCGGCGGTTGCCGAACACGGAGGAGAGCAGGATCCGGACCGGCTCCTCGGGGATGCCCACGTTGACCATGGCGCCGTCGGTGCGCAGCAGCGACAGGTAGGCGTCGAAGTCGAGCGGCGCGGAGACCGTGTTGAGGATGATGTCGAAGGTGCCCTTGAGGTCCTCGAAGGTCTTCGGGTCGCTCGTCGCGTAGTAGTGGTCGGCGCCCAGCCGCAGGCCGTCGTCCTTCTTGCGCAGGGACTGCGAGAGGACGGTGACCTCCGCGCCGAGCGCGTGCGCGATCTTGACACCCATGTGGCCGAGGCCGCCGAGGCCCACGACGGCGACCTTCTTGCCGGGGCCGGCGTTCCAGTGCTTCAGCGGGGAGTACGTGGTGATGCCCGCGCAGAGCAGGGGCGCGGCCACGTCGAGGGCGAGGCCGTCGGGGATGCGGACGACGAAGTTCTCGTCGACGACGATCTTCTGGGCGTAGCCGCCGTAGGTGGGCTCGCCGTCCTTGCCGACGGCGTTGTACGTCCAGACCGGGCCGCTCTTGGAGCAGTACTGCTGCAGGCCGGCCCTGCAGTTGTCGCACTCGCGGCAGGAGTCGACCATGCAGCCGACGCCCACACGGTCGCCGACCTGGTATTTCGTGACGCCGGAGCCGACCTCGGAGACGATGCCCGCGATCTCGTGGCCGGGCACCATCGGGAAGATCGCGGTGCCCCAGCCCTCGCGGGCCTGGTGGATGTCCGAGTGGCAGATGCCGGCGAACTTGATGTCTATCAGTACGTCGAACTCGCCGACCGGACGCCGCTCGATCGTGGTCCGCTCCAGCGGGGCCTTCGCGGCGGGCGCGGCGTACGCAGCAACAGTGGTCATGGCGGTGGGTTCTCCTAGCGGGGGTCATGCGCGCCCGGCTGCCTTCTCGCCGGGCACCTCTCCACCCTGCCTCACTTACGGAGAAATCACCCAGTCCACACTTCTGCGTACGTCCGCTGGTCCTACCACTGGCGGGGTCAGGCTGCCCTGCGTACGACCATGAATACTGGAGGTATGGACGAACTGCCCGAATCCGCCGCCGCCCGGCCACTGGACCGGCGTGCCGAGCTCAGCGAGTTCCTGCGCAGCAGGCGGGCCCGGCTGAAGCCGGAGGACGTAGGACTGCCGGACTTCGGGCGGCACCGCCGGGTGCCCGGGCTGCGCCGCGAGGAGCTGGCGCAGCTGGCCGGGGTGTCCGTGGCGTACTACACGCGGCTGGAGCAGGGCAACGGGCGGAACGTGTCGGTGGAGGTGCTGGACTCGATCTCCCGCGCGCTGCGGCTGACGGACGCCGAGCACGCGCATCTGACCCACCTCGCCAAGGGCAAGCAGCACAAGAAGAAGGCCTCGGCGCGGCCGCAGCAGGTGCGCGGGTCGCTGCGGCAGCTGCTGGACACGATGGACGGCGTGCCCGCGTATGTGGCGGGGCGGCGGTCGGAGATCCTGGCGTGGAACCGGATGGCGGCGGCGCTCTTCGGTGACTGGGAGCAGCTGCCGGTCGCGGAGCGCAACTGGGCGCGGCTGGTGTTCCTGCACCCCGACTACCACGATCTCTTCGTCGACTGGGAGCAGAAGGCGATCGACATCGTCTGCCTCCTGCGGATGGACGCCGGCTGCTATCCCGACGACCCGCGCCTGTCCGCCCTGGTCGGGGAGCTGTCCGTGAAGAGCGCGGACTTCCGGCGCCTGTGGGCGAGGCACGACGTCAAGGAGAAGAGCCACGGGATCAAGCGGCTGCACCATCCGCTGGTGGGTGAGCTGTCCCTGAACTACGAGTCGTTCCGCATGCCGGACGACAGCGACCAGTCCCTGGTCACCTACCACGCGGAACCGGGCTCACCGTCGGCCGACGGTCTGCGTCTGCTGGCCAGCTGGGGCACGGACGCGGCGAGGGTCGTACCGTCGGCCTGAGGGCACCGTCCGGTCAGTCCCGCAGGCCCAGGTCGTCCCGCATGAGCCTGCGCATCGCCGTCAGCAGCGGTTCCGCCCCCTTGAGGTCGGACAGCGCCTGCCCCGCGCTCTCGCCCTCCTGGGCCAGGCCCCGGTCGAGCCGCTTGACCACGGCGTCGATGTCTGCCAGGACCCGGTTCACGGCACGTGACGCCTCCAGGATCCGCTCGGGTACGACCATCTGCGCCTCGGCGTAGTGGTCCCGGTACTCGCGCCGGGCCTCCTCCAGCTGATCGCGGTCCTGGTCCGTGTAGACGCCGTCGCGGATGCGGTGCAGGGCGTCCTTGAGGAGGGTGTGGAACTGGCGGGAGGCACGGTTCATGGCGGTGTAGGCCGCCCGCCGCTCCTCGAACCGCCGCCTGCGTTCGGCGAGTTCGGCGTCCTCGGCGCGCTGCCGCGCGCCGAGCCGATGGCTGAGGACGGGCGCGAAGAGCGTACCGAGGACGCCGACGACGGCGGTGATCATGGCTGTGATGGCGACGGTCACGGGGTGACCCTATGCGGTACCGGATGTATTCGACCGTGTGGGCCGTCATTGAGGCACACAAACACGGACGGCCCGCCGGAAGCTGCTCTTCCGACGGGCCGTTCGCTACCGGCCTGTTCAGCCGCTACGGCTCACTTGCCGTAGTAGGCGTTGTAGATCGAGACCGTCGACTTGTTGCCCTTCTTGTCGGCGATCTTGGCGTGGAAGGAGATGGCCTTGCCCTTGGCCGGGTTCTTGACGGTGATCTTGCCGTTGCGGACCTCGACCTTCTTCCAGGTCTGGCCGTAGTCGTACGACACGTACACCGACAGCGACTGCAGGTTGCGGCCCGCGGCCGCGCCCTCCACGGTGACCGGGAAGGTGACCGTCTTGTCGGCCTCGACGCGGCTGTCCGGGCCGGTCGTGGCGTTGAAGCGGAGGGTGGAGGCCGGCAGCATCACCACGTCGGAACCGGACGGCTTCTTGGAGTGGAAGGTCCAGCTCGCGTCGATCCGGGTCGAGGCGGCCGCGACCTTCACGGTCCGCTTGACCGAGGTGGTCAGCTTGTACTCGGCGTCGCCGGCCGGGACCTTGAAGGTCTCGCCGCCGAACAGCGGGTCGTCGTTGGAACCCACCTTGTGGCCGTTGCGGTACAGGGTCGTGATCACCGAGGTGAAGTCCGACGAGCCGGAGTTCTTGCTGGAGTCGGCGAACAGCGGCAGCACCCCGGAAATCTCGTTGCCCTCCCGGGCCAGGCCCAGGTACTTGCTGAGGTGCGGCCCGAAGACCGCCCTGTTGACCGTCCTGGTGTAGGTCTTGCCCGCCGCGAAGGCCTGGATGTCACCCACGCTGTAGAAGGCCTCGGGGATCGGGAAGCCGTCCGCGTCCACGCCGCCGAACTGGGTGAACTCGAGTTCCCACTGGGTCCCGCTCTGCGCGGACAGGTGCAGGGTACGGGTGCCGGGCAGCGTCTGCGTGATGCCGATGGCGGAACTGCCGGAGCCGCCGGGAAGCATGCCGAAGGCGGTGACCGCGCCCTTCTTGCCGCTCGCCGCCGCGCCCATGCCCACCTTCACCGTGGAAAGGTCGCCGGCCTTGTAGTGCTTGGCGTAGCCGGTGGCGAGCTGCTGGACCTTGCCGCCGGTCGTGGTGTCGTACTCCTCCTTGGCGCCCTTGCTCCAGTGCCCGTCCCACATCTGGGAGAGCGAACCGTCGGTGATCTTCGGGCCGAGGCCCGCGGTGTGGAAGTTCTCGTACCCGTTCAGGAACCAGCCGAAGCCGTACCCGCTGTCGCCGACCGAGACGTCGTACTCCGGCGCGGCGAACTCCGACTTGGCGGCCGCGTCGGGGACGGTGATGTCCACCGGCTTGGCCTTGCGAGCGTCCACCGTGATCGTCTGGTTCTTGCCGACGGTCAGCTTCGGCTGCGCGATCCAGTCGGCGCCCTTGGTGCCGTCCTCCGGGTCCACGAACAACGCGGAGTTCAGGATGTACGTGCCCTTGGGCGCGCGCACCTTCACCGTGCCGGAGGCGTCGTACGGCGTGAGGTCCCTGTTGTTGGCCAGGCCCGCGACACCGGTCAGGTCGACGTTGTAGTTCTTCGTCGGCTGACCGTCACGCCCGATGAACTTCAGCGTCACGTCGTACGACTGCACCTCCCGCTGCACCGCCGCGGCCGTGCGGACGGTCTGGCCGCCGCCGGTCGCGGTCACGTACGCGGAGTAGGCGCCGTCGAGGGTGCCGCCCAGCTTGGTGTTGACGGTGAAGTCGACGGAGGCCTTGCCGCCCGCCGGGACGGTCACCTTGTTCTTGGCGAGCGTGAAGAAGCCCGCCGGAGCCGCGTGACCCTTGGGGTCGGTGGCGGTGGTGGCCAGGTCGAGCGTGACGTCCTTGGTGCTCAGGTTGCGGTACGTCAGCTGCTTGGTGACCGGCTTGTCGTCGGTGTGCGGCCACTGCTGGACGCCGAAGCTCACCGACACCGGGTCGGCGATCACGGTCTGCTTGATGGCCTTGTCGACCGCGATCCGGCCGGAACCCTGCTGGAACGGCGTGTACTTGCCGCCCTTCGCGGAGCCGGTCAGGGCGGCCTTCAGCTCGGCGTAGCCCCAGTCGGGGTGCTCCTGCTTCAGGATCGCGGCGGCGCCCGCGACGTGCGGGGTCGCCATCGACGTGCCCGAGATGGTCAGGTAGCCCTCGGGCTTCTCGCCGACCTCCTTGTCGATGACGCTGCCCGGGGCCGCGGCGGCGGTGATGTCCACGCCGGGCGCGGTCACGTCCGGCTTGATGGCGCCGTCGCCGACACGCGGGCCGGTCGAGGAGAAGTCGGCCAGCTTGTCCTTCTTGTCGACGGCACCGACGGTGAGCGCGGAGTCCGCGCTGCCCGGCGAACCGATCGACTCGGGGCCCTCGTTGCCCGCGGCGATCGCGAACAGGATGCCCTTCTCGGTGGAGAGCTTGTTGACCTCGGCCTCAAGGGGGTCGATCTCGGGCGTGTCGTAGCCGCCCAGGCTGAGGTTGACGACGGAGGCGCCCTGCTGGGCCGCCCACTCCATGCCGGCGAGGATGCCGGAGTCGTCACCGGAACCGGTGTCGTCCAGGACCTTGCCGTTGAGGATCTTCGCGTCGGGCGCGACACCCTTGTACTTGCCGCCCGACTTGGCGCCGGTGCCCGCCGCGATGGACGCGACGTGCGTGCCGTGGCCGAAGTGGTCGGTGGCGTCGGCGGCCGCCGAGAAGTTCTTGGACTCGATCACCTGGTCCTTGAGGTCCGGGTGCGTCGCGTCGACACCCGTGTCCAGGACGGCGATCTTCACGCCCTTGCCGGTGTAGCCGGCCGCCCACGCCACGGGGGCGCCGATCTGCGGCACGGACTTGTCGAGGCTGGCCTTGCGGACGCCGTCGAGCCAGACGTGCGCGATGCCGGAGGCGGTCTTGTTGCCGTTGGTGACCGCGTCCCAGAGCTCGGACGTGTCCTTGGCCGGCGTCTGCACCGCGTCCGCGTTCAGGGTCCTCAGGCTGTGGCGCAGCGTGCCCGCGTCACGGACGTCGGCCTTGGTGGCCGCGGCGGCGCCGCTGTAGCCGACGATGACCTTCAGACCGTGCTTGAGGGACTTGCGGGTGGCGGCCTTGTTCAGCTCGGTGATGTCGAACAGCCGCTGGTCCAGCTTGCCGGAGGCGACCAGGTTGGCCGCGTCGGCGGGGATGACGAGGGTGTGCCCGTCGACCTTGCGGAACTGGAAGGGTACGTTCTCACGTCCCTTGGCCCGCTCCAGGCCGACGACCCGGCCCTTGGCGTCGACGGCGACCCGGTCGCCGGTGATCAGGGTGATGCGGTGCTTGGACGTGAGCGACGAGGCAGCGGCCGGTGCGCGCTGCTCGGACTTCGCCGACGCCGGGCTGGTCATGCCGGCGGCGAGGGCGACGGCTGCGGCAGTGGCCACAGTGGCCGCAGCCGCTCTTTTCACTTGTCTGCGCAAAACTCCCCCTGGAGATGGAGTACCGGGCCGGTGAATTCCCCGTTCACCCGGCCGGGGGCAGTCCCGAACGCACAAGCGTCAACCCCCCGGAACACGCAGTATGCCGGGGGGTGATCTGACGGCTCAATAGATGAGAGCGGGGTGAGAAAGCGCTCCCGGGAACTGTTACGCGCCGGGAGGAACACCGTTACAGACTTGGGAAGTTGAACGTCGGTGATCGGTGTTATACGCCCCGTGTCCGCCTACGCGCCCGCGTTCTCCTTCACCGTGATCCTGCCCTTGCGGATGGTCGCCAGGCGCGGGGCCTTCTTCGCGATCGCGGAGTCGTGCGTGACCATGATGAAGGTCAACCCGCGTTCCTTCCACATGCGTTCGAGAACCTCCATGATCTCATCACGCATACCCTCGTCGAGGTTGCCGGTCGGCTCGTCGGCGAGCAGCACCTTGGGCTGCTTCACCAACGCGCGGGCGATGGCGACGCGCTGCTGCTGTCCGCCGGACATCTCGGACGGGAGGTGTCCGAGGCGCTCGCCGAGACCGACCGACTTCAGTGCCTCCGCGGCCCGTTCGCGGCGTTCCTTCACCTTCACGCCGAGCGGTACGAGGGCGGTCTCGACGTTCTCCTGCGCGGTGAGCGTGGGGATCAGGTTGAAGGACTGGAAGACGAAGCCGATGTTCTCGCTGCGCACCTTGGTGAGTTTGGCCTCGGAGAGCTTGGCCAGGTCGGTGCCGTCCAGGACCACTTCGCCGGAGGTGGGCCGGTCGAGACCGCCGAGCATCTGGAGGAGCGTCGACTTCCCGCCGCCGGTGGGCCCCTGGATGACCAGGCGGTCACCGTCGCCGATGGTCAGGTCGATGCCGTCGAGGGCGTGGATGGTGTCCTTGCCCCGGGTGTAGCGCTTGGTGACACTTCTGAGTTCGTACATGGTGGGTGCAACTCTCATGAGAAGTAAGGGCGTTGGGGCCTGCCGACGGGGCAGGCCCCTGGCCGCGCGGACCGTGCGGACGGGTGCTACTCGACGCGCCGCAGGGCGTCCGCGGGGCGCAGGCGTGATGCGCGCCAACCGCCGAAGGCGCCGGCGATCAGACCGCCCGCCACGGCGAGGGCGACCGCCAGCGCGATGGTCGTCACGCTGACCGGTGCCGTGAGCGCGACCTCCAGGGACTTCGCCGCCTGCCGGCCGGGACCCCCGAAGCCGCCGCCGCCGAAGCCACCGCCGGGACCGCCGGGGCCGCCCGCGTTGCCTCCGGTGCTGCCGAGCGAGGCCTTGAGCGTCGGGCTGATCGCGGTGACGGCGTACGCGCCCGCCAGGCCGAGCGCGATGCCGAGGGCGCCGCCGACCAGACCGTTGACGACGGCCTCGCCGACCACCTGCCGGGTCACCCGGCCCGACTTCCAGCCCAGGGCCTTCAGCGTGCCGAACTCACGGACGCGCCGGGAGACGGCGGAGGAGGTGAGCAGACCGGCGACCAGGAACGCCGCGACCAGCACCGCGATGGACAGCCACTTGCCGACGTTGGTGGCGAGGCTGGAGGCGGTGGAGAGGGAGCCGGAGACCGTCTTGGCGAGGTCGGCGGAGGTCGTGACCGTCGTACCGGAGACGTTCTTCTGGATGACGCTCTTGACGGAGTCGATCTGCTGCGAGTCGGTGGCCTTGACGTAGATCGTGGTGATCTTGTTCTTCTCGCCGGCCAGCGTCTGCGCCTGCTTGAGCGGGATGTACAGGTTGGCCGCCGAGTCACCGCTGCTGGCGGTGGCGATGCCGATCACCTTGTACTTGACACCCTTGATGGTGACGGTGCTGCCGACCTTGTACTTCTTCGTCTTGGCGTAGGCCGAGTCGGCGACGACGACCTTGGCGTCCGTCTCGGTGGTCTTGAAGGTGCGGCCACTGGTGATCTTCGACGAGGTCAGCGGGCCGAGCGCGGACTTGGTGACGTCGGTGCCGAAGACCGTGTACTGGTTGATGTTGAAGTCGGCTCCGCCGCCCCGGACCTCGCCCTGCGGCTGGCCGTTGCCGCCGCCGTTGCCCTGGCCGGGGCCGCCCTGCTGATTGCCGCCGGAGTTCTGGTTCTGCTGGAACTGGCCGCGGGTGAACTGGCCGCTGACCTTCACCACGGTGAGGCTCAGGCCGCCGACGGCGGTCGAGACGCCCTTCTGGTCCGAGACCTTGTCGACGGTCGTCGAGGCGAGGGTGGTGAAACCCTGCACCATGACCCGGTCGCTGCTCTGCGACTTGGAGTCGCCCTTGTTCTGCGCGTCGAACTGGAAGCGCGGCCGCTGCGCGTCGCCGGTGGACGCCGACGCGGCCTTGGTGACGGTCATGTCCGTACCGAGGCCGTAGAGCGACTGGAGGACCTTGTCCTGGGCCTTCCCCATGCCGCTGGACACGGAGTTGACCACGATGACAAGCGCGATGCCCAGTGCGAGACCGGAGGCGACGACGAGGGCCGCCTTTCTGCGGCGGCGCAGTTCGCGCCTCAGGTAGGTGAAGAACATGGCCGCAAGCTAGGGACGCACCGTGATGACTCGATAAGGCCTAAATAAGAGATGCATGAGAAGGCTGTGGCCGACCCCAGAAAGGACCCAGAAAGGGCTCGGAACGGGCTCGGAACGGGCCCGGAAACGCCGATGCCGCCCCTGGGGGCGGCATCGGTCAAGCTGTGGGAACGCTGTGCTCAGACGGCCGAACCGGCCTTCCACTGCGCCCAGTCCAGGTTCCAGCCGTTGAGGCCGTTGTCCGGGGCCACGGTCTTGTCGCCGGTGTTCTTGACGACGACCACGTCACCGAGGATCGAGTGGCTGTACATCCACGCGGCCGGCGTGTTCGGGTCGTTCGCACCCTTGGTGTCGGACAGACCCACACAGCCGTGGCTGGTGTTGACGCTGCCGAAGACGGACTTCGCGCCCCAGTAGTTGCCGTGCAGGAAGGTGCCGGAGCTGGTCAGGCGGATGGCGTGCGGCACGTCCTTGATGTCGTACTCGCCCTTGCCGTCGTCGTCGGTGAAGCCCACGGTCGCGCCGTTCATGCGCGTCTCCTTGAACTTCTCCGACATGACCATGATGCCCTGGTACGTCTTGTTCTCGGGCGAACCGGCGGAGATCGGGATGGTCTTGACGGTCTTGCCGTCCTGCGTGACCTTCATCTGCTTGGTCTGCGCGTCGACGTAGGAGACCTGGTTGCGGCCGATGTGGAAGGTGACCGTCTTCTGCTGCACGCCGTAGACACCGGAGGCACCCTGGACGCCGTCGAGCGCGAGCTTCAGCGTGACGGTGGAGTTCTCCTTCCAGTACGTCTCCGGGCGGAAGTCGATGCGGTTGGCGTTGAACCAGTGGCCGACGACCTCCTGGCCGCTGCTGGAGGTGACCGTGATGCCCTTCTGGACGGCGGCCTTGTTGGTGATCGCCTTGTCGAAGTTGATCGACACGGGCATGCCGACGCCGACGGTGGAGCCGTCCTCCGGCGTGAAGTTGCCTATGAAGCTGTTGGCCGGGGAGACCGTGGTGAAGGAGGCGTTCTCGTGGGCGACGCGGCCCTCGGCGTCCTTGGCCTCCGCGGCGACCTTGTAGCCGGTGGAGCGCTCCAGCTGGGCGCTCGGCTTCCAGGTCTTCTTGTCGGCGGACAGCGCGCCGGTGACGGCCTTGCCGTCGGCGGTGGTCATGGTCACGCTCGTGAGCGTGCCCTTGCTGACGGTGACGGCGGCGGAGTTGTTGATGGAGGCGTCGTTCGAGCCGTCCTTGGGTGTGATCGTGATCTGGGCCTCGGAGGACTTCTTGGCGGCCGCCTCGTCCGCCTTCGCCTGCGACGTGTCGCCGCCGCCGCTGCCGGAGGCCTTGTCGCCGCCACCGGAACACGCCGTGAGCACCAGCACACCGCCGAGCAGTGCGGACGCGGCCATCAGGCCCTTGCGCCGCTTACTGTCCGTCATCACACGCTTCTCCATCGTCGCCGAGTCCACGAAACACCGAGAGTCCCCGTTGAGAACCTTCAACGCTACGGCCCGTGCTTCCCGTTCCACATTCCGCGGAGGTGTGGGGCACGCCACGTCCACGGGGGCGGGTGGTGAGGGAGTCGGCCGTGCGCCCCCTGGGACGACGAAAACCCCGGACGGCGATTGCCGCCCGGGGTCACGCGTTCCCCAGGACGCTCAGCCGATGCCGTCCGCTTCCTCGTCGTCCTCGTCCTCCTCGACATCATCCCCGTCGAGGTCCCAGTCCGGTGAGTCGGGGTCGTACTCGATCCGCTCGCTGGACCAGGAGGCCTGCTGGAGCTCGACCCCCGGCACCTCACTGACGAGGTCGAAGGGATCCACGAGATACGCGAGGGCCTCCGCGGTGTCCTCCGTCACGGCCCCTTCGGCGTGCGCCCGCTCCTCTTCCGGCATCTCGGTGTCACCGGCGAGGCGCTGCAGCGCCCGCTTCGTCACGGCGTCCTCGTCCTCGACCTCAAGGACCAACTCCACCCGAAGGCGTACAAAACGTGATGTCTCTGGAGTGCTCATGCCCGGAGCGTAAGGCCGAAACCTCTCGTGACTTTCCCGTGACCCGCTATTTTCACTAACATCGCCCCACACGGCCAATTCGCCAGCGTCACAAGGGGGATCGATATTCCGTGTCATCCGCTCGCCGCCCGCTGCTGACCGCCACCGCCGCGGGGACCCTCCTGTGCGCCCTGTGGTTCGTCCCCTCCGCCAACGCGTCACAGGACACCTCGGCGAGAGCGGAGACTTCGGCGACCCAGGTCACACAGCAGGCCAAGGCACTGTCGGAGGCGACCACGGAGACCGCCGCGGACACCACGGCGGACACCGCGACGGACACCGCGGCCGGCACCCAACTGGCCGACACCGGAAGCCCCGACACCACGCCCTATGTCGTGGGCGGCACGCTCTCCCTCGCCGTGGGCGCGTGTTTTGTGGTGTATTCGGTACGCCGGGAACGCCTGGGCTTTTAATGAACTTGACGATTCTTTGACTCGCGCCTCATAGTCCGCTCATGAAGAGATCATCGGGTGTTCGGCTGTGCGCCGCTACCGCAGCGAGCGTGCTGTCGCTCGCCCTCATCACGGGCTGCTCCGACGGCGGTTCGAAGGACTCCGGGGACACCAAGGGCGGCAAGGCCGACAAGCCGGCCGCGAAGGCGCTGAGCGCCGCCGAGTTGCAGAAGCTGATCATCGCCAAGGGCGAGGTGCCCGGGTACAAGGTCGGGCCCGTCGAGGGGGGCATCCCCGCCGACGACAAGGTCAAGGCGGACGACTCCAAGTGCGACCCGCTGCTCGATGCCATGACCGGCATCGCGCCCGGCGACCCGGCGGCGAACACCAGCCGTATGGCCACCGAGAACAAGAAGGCCCCCACGGACGACGCCACGTCCCTGGACGACCTGGCCGACGGCAAGTTCGAGGACGCGCTCAACAAGTCCATGGACCTGGACGTCACGGTGGTCACCCTGGCCTCGTACGACGGCGACGGCGCCGAGAAGGGCCTGCAGGAGGTCTCCGACGCGGTGAAGGCCTGCGCGGGCGGCTTCTCCGGCGAGCAGGACGGTGAGAAGGGGAAGTTCACCAAGGTCGCCGAGGAGAAGTCCTCGGGCACGGGTGACGAGTCGCTGGCCTTCACCGCGACCAACGACTCGGGGGACGAAGGCGCCCTGCCGCTGCACGCGGAGGTCGTGCGGCACGGGAACACCCTCGCCACGTACACCACCATCAACATCGGCGCGATGATGAACAAGAAGGCCTACACGGTGTCGGCCCCGGTCATCAAGGCCCAGGCGGCCAAGCTGAAGTGACGCGAAAGACGTGAAAGGGGCCCTGCCGTCCGGCAGGGCCCCTTCCTGTCGCTCCTCCTACCGAAGCGGTCCGGTGACCGTCTCCGCGGCGGCGACGAGCCCGCCGCCCCGCACGAAGGCGTCGGCGGCCGCGAGGTCGGGCGCCAGGAACCGGTCCGGACCCGGGCCCTCGACACCGGCCGCACGGGCGGCCTCGATGACCGCCTGCGACGCCGGAGCCGGGGCGAGGCCCTCGCGCAGCTCGATGGCGCGGGTCGCGGCATACAGCTCGACGGCGATGATCCGGGTCAGGTTGTCGACGGCGGTGCGCAGCTTGCGCGCGGCCGACCAGCCCATGGACACGTGGTCCTCCTGCATTGCGGAGGAGGGGATCGAGTCCGCGGAGGCGGGTACGGCGAGCCGCTTCATCTCGCTGACCAGGGCGGCCTGCGTGTACTGGGCGATCATGAGCCCGGAGTCGACGCCCGCGTCGTCCGCGAGGAACGGCGGCAGGCCGTGGCTGCGGTTCTTGTCGAGCAGCCGGTCGGTGCGGCGCTCGGCGATGGAGCCGAGGTCGGCGGCGGCGATGGCGAGGAAGTCCAGGACGTAGGCCACCGGGGCGCCGTGGAAGTTGCCGTTGGACTCGACGCGACCATCGGGCAGCACGACCGGGTTGTCGACGGCGGAGGCCAGCTCGCGCTCGGCGACCAGACGGGCGTGCGCGAGGGTGTCGCGGCCGGCGCCGGCGACCTGCGGGGCGCAGCGCACGGAGTAGGCGTCCTGGACGCGGGGCGCGCCGTCCTGGTGGTGGCCGGTGAGCTGCGAACCCTTGAGCACGGCCAGCATGTTGGCGGCGGAGGCACCCTGGCCCGGGTGCGGGCGGATGGCGTGCAGCTCGGGGGCGAGCACCTTGTCCGTGCCGAGCAGCGCCTCCAGGCTGAGGGCGGCGGTGATGTCGGCGGACTTGTAGAGCATGTCGAGGTCGTCGAGAGCCATGAACAGCATGCCGAGCATGCCGTCGGTGCCGTTGAGGAGGGCGAGGCCCTCCTTCTCGCGCAGTTCCACAGGGGTGATGCCGTGCTCGG
Organism: Streptomyces sp. NPDC086549; assembly: GCF_044746205.1. Taxonomy (NCBI): domain Bacteria; kingdom Bacillati; phylum Actinomycetota; class Actinomycetes; order Kitasatosporales; family Streptomycetaceae; genus Streptomyces; species Streptomyces sp. NPDC086549. Next base: position 564,223 of record NZ_JBIVBS010000002.1, read on the forward strand.
CGAGCAGTTCGCCGGCGGGGCGGACGGTCCCGTCGGGTCCTTCGGCGTCGCCCTCGCCCATGAGCGTGAGGGCGCAGTGCGACAGGGGGGCCAGGTCGCCGGAGCAGCCGAGGGAGCCGTACTCGTGCACGACCGGGGTGATGCCGGCGTTCAGCACGTCGGCCATGGTCTGGGCGACCTCGGGCCGCACGCCCGTGTGTCCCGAGCAGACGGTCTTGAGGCGCAGGAACATCAGGGCCCGGACGACTTCCCGCTCGACGCGCGGCCCCATGCCGGCGGCGTGCGAGCGGACGATGTTGCGCTGCAGCTGGGCGCGCAGCTCCTGGCTGATGTGCCGGGTCGCCAGGGCGCCGAAGCCGGTGCTGACGCCGTAGACGGGTTCCGGCTTGGCCGCCAGCGCGTCCACGATCTCCCGGGCCGCCGCCAGGGCCGCCACCGCGTCCGGGGAGAGCTCGACCCGGGCGCCACCGCGCGCCACGGCGAGAACGTCGGACGCCGTGACACCGGACGTCCCCACCACCACAGTGTGCATATCCATATTCAGGAGCGTACGCATTGAATGCGATGATGTCACTAGTGGGGGGCGGGACTGACCCTTACCCGGCTCACCTCACAGCGGGCGCCCCCGGAAACTCCGCCGCTCGGCCCGCCCGGGAGGCGGCGCGTCGGCCAGGCGCACGACCAGGTCGCCCGGACCCTCACGGCCGGCCACGACCGGCCTGTCGGCGCGGACCGCCTTGGCGCGGTACTGCGCGGCGTCGGCGAGGCGGAAGAGACGGCGCGCCGTCTGGACCGGACCGATGGGCTCCTCCGTGGAGGCGATCCCGCACGCGACGCCCTCACCCAGCTCCAACTCCGAGGCGCGACGGCACAGTTCGTCCGCGGCCTTGACCACGTCGTCCACGGCCGGACCGACCGAGAGGAGACAGAACTCGTCGCCGCCCAGACGCGCCGCGAGGGCCCCGGGCAGCATCGCGCCGCACAGCGACAGCACCGAGCCGAACCGCTCCAGGAGGCGGTCGCCGACGGCGTGCCCACAGGTGTCGTTGACGCGCTTGAGCCCGTTCAGGTCACAGACGACGAGACTCACCACGGCCCCCTCCCTGCGGTGCAGTTCGATGGCCTCGTCGAGGCGTACGTCGACGGCCCGCCGGTTGGCCAGGCCGGTGAGCGCGTCGGTGTACGCCAGGCGCCGGGCTTCCTCCAGCCGCTCGGTCTGCGCGATCCCGGCGGCGACGACGGCCGCCAGCACGGTGGCGAAGTCGGCGTCGGCCCCGTCCAGGACGGGCGCACCGGCCGGGCGGGCGACGTACAGCTCGCCCCAGGCACGGCCGTGCAGCACGACCGGGGCGACCACGCAGCAGCCGCGGCCGCGGCGGCGCAGGGCGGCGACGCGCCGGTGGAAGTAGCCGGGGCGGCCGGCGGCGAGTCCGTCGGCGGTCTCCACCCAGGCGTTGGGCCCGCCGCCGCCCGCCCACCGCTCGTGCAGGAACTCGGTGATCTCGGGGAACTGGTGCACGGGGTAGGCCTCGTTCTCCGGGAACTCCTCCTCGTCCTGGGTGCGCTCGCCCACGTTCACGAGGACGCGCAGCCGCCCGAGGTCCCGTTCCCACACCGACAGCGCGGCGAAGCTCCCGTCCAGCGCGCGGCACGCGCCGAGCGCCGCGGCGCGCCATGACTCACGCGGGGTGTGCGCCGCCGCCATCCCCTGCGCCAGGGTCACGACGGCCGCGAGCCGCTTGTCCTCACCCATCACTCCAGGTTAGGGACGTTTGACCCGAAACGGGACATTGGTACGGCGATCAGGTGGACCGCTCGCCGTGCGGGCGGTCGGGCGGGGTGCCTTGCCTTGCGTCACTCTCCGGGCCACTGCGGCTTCCGCTTCTCGTTGAACGCCGCGACGCCCTCCGCCCGGTCCCCCGAGAACGCCACGGACCGCCAGGCCGCGTCCTCGACCTCAAGGCCGGCCCTCAGGTCCAGTCCCTGCCCGAGCCGCAGCGCCCGCTTCGCCGCCCGCAGGCCGACCGGGGAGTTCCCGGCGATCCGGGCGGCCAGGGCCAGCGCCTCCTCCCGGTCGCGGCCCTCCTCCACCAGCTGGTCGACCAGCCCGAGCTCAAGCGCCTCGGCCGCCTCCAGGCGCCGCGCCGAGAAGATCAGTTCGGCCGCCCGCGCGGCCCCGACCCGCCGCGGCAGCAGCTGCGTCCCACCGCCGCCCGGAATCACCCCGACGGACACCTCGGGCAGTCCCACCACGGCCGTACGGTCGGCCACGATCAGGTCGCAGGACAGCGCGAGTTCGAAGCCGCCGCCCAGCGCGAATCCGTGCACCGCGGCGATCGTCGGCATCGGCAGTTCCAGCACCCCGGTGTACGCGCCCCGCGCCACCGGCCGCTGCCGTACCAGGTCCGCGTCGGTGAAGGAGTTCCGCTCCTTCAGGTCGGCCCCGACGCAGAACGCCCTCTCGTGCGTCGACGTCACGACGACCACCCGCGCGTCCCGGTCGGCGGCGAGCGCGGCGCACGCGCCCCCGATGGACCGGGCCATCTCCGTGGAGACGGCGTTCATCGCCTTGGGCCGGTCCAGTACGAGCTCCGCGACATGTCCGTGCCGCCGCACCAGCACGTGCTCCCCGAACCGCTCCTCGCTCATGACACCCTCCGGTCGACGTGTTAACGCGGGTTAACCTTCTGCCGCCCTGATCATCGCAGCCGTGCCCGGCCGGGGAAAGAGCCGGTCCGTCGTCCCCGTTCGAGTGACATTTCGCCCGAGCCCCGCCACACCGCCCGTGGGAGCGCATAGCGTGCGCTCCGCCACGGCGCATCGGGGGGCGCGCAGCCGGGAGGGATCGCGATGACGGACACGGAGACAACAGGTACCGGGGCAAGCGGCACCGAGACGACAGACGCGCCCGCGGAAACGTTCAACGGTGCGGATGCTGATACGGATGCGGATACGGATACGGTCGCCGCCGTGCCCTTCCCCCGGCGCGGGCGGCACCGCAGGCCCCGCCCGCGCAAGGTCCTGCTCGCCGCCGGAGGGCTCGCGCTGGCCGCCGGTGTCCTCAGCCTCCTACGCATGTCACCGGAGTCCGGAGTCGGTTCCCCGGGAACCGCCGAGGCGGAACCCCGGCTGGATCCGGGCGGCGGCACCGACCACCGGTCGGCGACGAACACGGCGGGTGTCGCGAGCGCGCCGACGGGCCTGCCCTCGGCCACCTCCGTCATGGGCGGGGTGAGCGCCGCTCCGGCCTGGCCCACCGCCTCGCCTCTCCCGACGGACATCCCCACGGCGATCCCGACGGCCGCCCCTCGGACCACACACGGCCCGTCGGGTACCGGCACCACACCGGTGCCGACCACGACGACCTCGGCCGGCCCACGCCCCGACCCGACACGCACACAGGCACCGGCGCCGGCCCCGAGTCACTCCAGGATCGCCCCGGCACCGCGGCCGAGCCGGGGCGGAGGCCTGTGCGTGCCGGTCATAGGACTGTGCGTGGACCCGCTGCGAGCCCCGCGCGGCCACGGCCTGTTGCCCTAGAGTTCCCTGGGGTTCCCTGTGGTTCCCTAGGGTTCGCCGTCCCGGCGGGTGAGCAGCCAGGGCTCGACGACGCCGAGTCCGCGGACCGGGCGCTGCCACATCGGCTGCAGAGCGAAGCGGTACGTCGGCGGCTCCTCGCCCTCCTTCTCGGCGGCGGCAGCGGCCTCGGCCGCGTCCGCCTCCGAGGCGGGTGCCTCGCCGCTGCGGATGAGCTCCTCCGCGAAGGCGCTGTCGACGAGGACGGCGTCGCGCGGTGCTATCGAGGTCAGCCGGGAGGCGAGGTTCACCGTCGTTCCGAAGACATCGCCCATTCGGGTGGTCACCGTGCCGAACGCCATGCCGACGCGCAGCTCGGGCATCGTCTCGTCGTGCGCCATCGTCTCGACCAGGCGCAGCGCGATGTCGGCGGCGGTGCCCGCGTCGTCGGCGGCGTACAGCACCTCGTCGCCGAGGGTCTTGATGAGTCGGCCGCCGCGCGCGGCCACCAGGTCGGCGGCGGTGGTCTCGAAGGCCTCGACGAGTTCGCCGAGTTCCTCCTCCTCCATCCGGCGGGTCAGCCGCGTGAACCCGACGAGGTCGGCGAAGCCGACCGCTAGCCGCCGGTCGACCATCTCCTCGTCGTCGGCTCCCTGCACGACCCGGCCGGCCGAGGCGGCGAGCTGGCGGCGCCAGACGTAGACCAGGAACTCCTCCAGCTCGGGCAGGAGCAGCTCGACGATCGGGTACGTCACCTCGGTGCGCGTCATGCCCGGCTCGGGCGGCTCGGTCAGCCCCTCCAGGAAGGAGTCGATCTGCCATTCGGCCAGACGGGCGGTGGTCTGCCCGGTGGACCGGGCCACCTGCACCGCCATGGCCTCGCTGAGCAGCCCCGCCTCGACGAGACCGGCGAGGCGGCGCAGGGCGAGCACGTCGGCCTCGGTGAGGGCCTTGGCCTGCCCGATGTCGGCGAAGCCCATGGCCCGCCAGAAGCGGGAGGCCAGCTCCATCGAGACACCGGCGCTGCGGGCCGCCTGGAACGGGGTGTAGCGGCGCTCGGCACCCAGGATGAGCGTCTCGAGGCGCAGGGCAAGGGGATCCTCGCCGGAATCGGCGGCGTGGGAGTCCTCCCGCTCGAGCGGAGTCGGGGGTGGGGGAGGGTCCACCCGGCCGTCCGCGCCCGCGCCGGAGCCCGTGTCGTCGACGGTCACGCCTGCTGCCCTTCCGATCTGCCGCGGTCACGTATCGACCGGCCTCAACTCTACGGCAGGTGTGCGCCAGCTCACTCCGTCAGGTGGGGCCGACGGTGAGGCGTCCGGTGCCGGCCGGTCACCCGGCGTTGATGTGGGAGTCCACTGGGGGCTGCCGCCCCCGGACCCCCGCTTCGGCCATCGTTTCTTCTCAGGCCGGCCGCAGGTGGACGATGTCTCCCGCCCCTACCGGCTCCTGCACCCCGTTCTCCGTGGCGAGGACCAGCCGTCCGTCGCCGTCGATCGCCACGGCCTCCCCGACGATCGACCGGTCGCCCGGGAGTTCGGCCCGTACGACCCGGCCCAGCGTCGCGCAGCCCGCCGCGTACGCCTCCTGGAGGCCGCTGACCGCGGGGTCGCCCCCGGCCGACCGCCAGCGCCCGTACCAGTCCTCCAGGGACCGCAGGACGGCCCGCAGCAGCGGGTCCCGGTCCGTGGTCACGGCTCCGGCCAGCGCCAGCGAGCCGGCCTGCGGCACCGGAAGCTCGTCCGCACGGAGCGTGACGTTGATGCCGACGCCGACGACCACGCCGTCCTCACCGGCCCGCTCCGCCAGGATTCCGCCGGTCTTGCGCTCCTCGTCACCCACGGTCACCAACACGTCGTTGGGCCACTTGAGTGCCGTGTCCACACTCGCCGACCGCGCCAGTGCTGTCGCCACCGCCACGCCCGTGAGCAGCGGCAGCCAGCCCCAGCGGGCCAACGGCACCTCGGCGGGGCTGAGCAGCACCGAGAAGAAGAGGCCGGAGCGGGGCGGTGCCGTCCACTGGCGGTCCAGGCGGCCCCGCCCGGCGGTCTGCTCCTCGGCGACGAGCACCGCGCCCTCGTCCGCGTCCCCCGCGACGGCCCGGGCCACGAGGTCGGAGTTGGTGGATCCGGTGCGCTCCACGACCTCGATGTCGCAGTAGAGACCACCGTGGCCGCCCTCCCGTACCAGTGCCCGGCGCAGCGCGGTGGCGTTCAGGGGCGGGCGGTCGAGGTCGGACCAGCGGCTGTTGTTCGCGTCTGAAGCATCTCGCGGCGTCATGCAAGCCACCTTAGGTGTGGTAAACGCCGCACTGCCGATTGGTAGGCACGCCACTACGCTACGGATGAGTAACCGTCCCCCCTTTTGAGCAGGCAGGGAGCCGCATCCCGATGTCCGAGCCGGAAGAGATCGACATTCACACGACCGCGGGCAAGCTGGCAGATCTCCAGCGCCGCATCCAGGAGGCGACGCACGCCGGCTCGGAACGCGCCGTCGAGAAACAGCACGCCAAGGGCAAGTTGACGGCCCGTGAGCGGATCGACCTGCTGCTTGACGAAGGGTCATTCGTCGAGCTGGACGAGTTCGCCCGGCACCGCTCCACCAACTTCGGCCTGGAGAAGAACCGCCCGTACGGAGACGGTGTCGTCACCGGGTACGGCACCGTCGACGGGCGCCCCGTCGCCGTCTTCTCGCAGGATTTCACCGTCTTCGGCGGTGCCCTCGGCGAGGTGTACGGGCAGAAGATCGTCAAGGTCATGGACTTCGCCCTGAAGACCGGGTGCCCGGTCATCGGCATCAACGACTCCGGCGGCGCCCGGATCCAGGAGGGCGTGGCCTCCCTCGGTGCCTACGGCGAGATCTTCCGCCGCAACACCCACGCCTCCGGCGTCATCCCGCAGATCAGCCTCGTCGTCGGCCCCTGCGCGGGCGGCGCGGTCTACTCCCCCGCCATCACCGACTTCACGGTCATGGTCGACCAGACCTCGCACATGTTCATCACCGGCCCGGACGTCATCAAGACGGTCACCGGCGAGGACGTCGGCTTCGAGGAGCTGGGCGGCGCCCGCACCCACAACTCGGTCTCGGGCGTGGCGCATCACATGGCGGGCGACGAGAAGGACGCCATCGAGTACGTCAAGCAGCTGCTGTCGTACCTGCCGTCCAACAACCTCAGCGAGCCCCCGGTGTTCCCGGAGGAGGCGGACCTCGCCCTCACCGACGAGGACCGCGAGCTGGACACGATCGTCCCGGACAGCGCGAACCAGCCGTACGACATGCACACGGTGATCGAGCACATCCTGGACGACGCCGAGTTCTTCGAGACGCAGGCGCTGTTCGCCCCGAACATCCTCACCGGCTTCGGCCGGGTGGAGGGGCACCCCGTCGGCATCGTCGCCAACCAGCCGATGCAGTTCGCCGGCTGCCTGGACATCCAGGCGAGCGAGAAGGCGGCCCGCTTCGTGCGGACCTGCGACGCCTTCAACATCCCGGTCCTCACGTTCGTGGACGTGCCCGGCTTCCTGCCCGGCGTCGGCCAGGAGCACGACGGCATCATCCGGCGCGGCGCCAAGCTGATCTACGCGTACGCGGAGGCGACCGTCCCGCTGATCACGGTCATCACCCGCAAGGCCTTCGGCGGCGCCTACGACGTCATGGGCTCCAAGCACCTGGGTGCCGACATCAACCTCGCCTGGCCGACCGCGCAGATCGCCGTCATGGGCGCGCAGGGCGCGGTCAACATCCTGCACCGGCGGACCATCGCCGAGGCGCAGGCCACCGGAACCGGCGACGCGACCCGTGCCCAGCTGATCCAGGAGTACGAGGACACCCTCCTCAACCCCTACATCGCGGCCGAGCGCGGCTACGTCGACTCGGTGATCATGCCGTCCGACACCCGCCGCCATGTCGTCCGCGGTCTGCGTCAGCTGCGCACGAAACGGGAATCCCTGCCTCCGAAGAAGCACGGCAACATTCCCCTCTGAGCCCCGCTGACCTTTGGAGCGGTCATGAACATCAAGGTCGTACGAGGCAACCCCACCCCGGAGGAGCTGGCCGCCGCTTTGGCGGTGGTCCGCGCCCGCGCCGCGGCGGCGGCAGCGCTGCCGCCCGGCGCGCCCGGCCCGAAGGACTCCTGGTCGGACCCCGCCCGCATCGCGGCCCAGCACGTCCCGCGACCGGGCCCGGCATCCTGGACCCGCACCTACTGGCCGAGCTGAGTGGCAGCCAACCCGGGGCGCGGGGCTGCATCGATATGCGGCTCCGCCGCCTGGGCGCACAGGAGGACAGCACAGGGGAGCAATTTGAGTACGCCTACTCAGGCGCCCTGACCGGCCAAGCCCCACGCTGGTGGCATGCTGTGGTCAGACCCGGAGAACGAGCCGCCCAAGGAACTGCGCGACATGCAGGCCATGCTGCGGCGGCTCGGCCTCCTCATGGCTCTGGCCATGGTTCTGGCGATGATCGTGATCGGCCTGAGGTGAGCGCGGCGGCATCGCCTGGCTAACCTGGCCGCATGACTGCCAATCCGCGCAGGCGAGTCGTGCTCGCCTCCCAGTCCCCCGCCCGGCTCGGACTGCTCAGGCAGGCCGGGCTCGAACCCGAGGTGATCGTCAGCGGGGTCGACGAGGACGCGATCACCGCACCCACGCCCGCCGAGCTGGCGCTCGCCCTGGCCGAGGCGAAGGCCTCCGTGGTGGCGGCGAAGCCGGAGGTGCAGGGCGCCCTGGTGATCGGCTGCGACTCGGTGCTGGAGCTGGACGGCCAGGCGCTGGGCAAGCCCGCGGACGCCGAGGAGGCCACCGCCCGCTGGAAGTCGATGCGGGGGCGCGCGGGGACCCTCCAGACGGGGCACTGCATCTGGGACACGGTGAACAAGCGGTACGTGTCCGGGACCGCGTCCACCGTCGTGCATTTCGGCGAGCCGACGGACGAGGAGATCGCCGCCTACGTCGCCTCGGGAGAGCCGCTCTACGTCGCCGGGGCGTTCACCCTGGACGGCCGCTCGGCCCCGTTCATCGAGGGCATCGACGGCGACCACGGCAACGTGATCGGCATCAGCCTGCCCCTCGTCCGGCGGCTGCTGGCCGAACTGGGCGTCGGCATCACGGAGTTGTGGACATCGGCGGAGTGACCCAGGGCCTGTCCGGCGGATCGTGCCGCGGACGCAGGGCCTGGCACGCCCTCCCCCGGGCTCTTCGAGCAGGGGGACCCCCATGGCCCCGCTCACCTGGGCCGATGAGGCGCCATTGCTTTCCTGCGACTTGATCCGCCGGACGGGCCCTGGCTAGGCGACGGGGGCGGCCATGGCGGGGACGCCGGCCTGAGGGACATCGCCCTGAGGAACGTCGTCCTGGGTGACGTCGCCCTGAGGAACGTCGTCCTGGGTGACGTCGCCCTGAGGAACGTCGTCCTGGGTGACGTCGCCCTGAGGGACGTCGTCCTGGGGCTCCTCCGTCTCGCCCTCCGGCTCCCCTGCCTCGCCCGCCGGCGCCTCTCCGGTCGTCCCCTCCGGGGCGCTGCCGGTCTCCGGGGTGCTCTTGGCCTCCGGCGTGTCGCCGCCCTGGGGGGCGCCGCCGGGCGCCGTCTCCGCCGTGCCGCCCTGGGCGTCGTACGTCATCAGGAGCAGCACGATCAGCCCCAGGACCGCCACCATGAACGCGAACGCGGTCCAGCCCACCAGCCCCCACGCGAACGCGCCCAGCAGCCCGTGCACCACGGCCATGCTGATGAGCAGGATGCGGCCGAAGCCGGCCGGAGCGCGGTTGCGTATCGCCACGAGCAGGGCGACCAGCGCGCACAGGGCGAAGTAGAGGCCGAAGACCACGCCGCCGATCTTCGACGAGTTGGACATCACGTCCGGGTCGATGCCGGCCAGCGACATGTGCTGCCGGTCGGCGACGATCCCGAGGAACCAGTTCAATGCCGCGATGCCGAGCCCCTCGGCGAGGAGGACGACCGCCACGAGCCACGCCACCGGTCTGCGCACCACCGGTCCCACCCACTTTCGACCTCAGCCCGAGCCGGGCTGCTGTTACCTGAAGTACGTTCGAGACGTCGTGAACGCTACTAACCGGTAAACCCGGGGACAAGGGTTCTGTCGGGAGCAAAGAATCATTGGGCCATTCGTAGGGACTCGACAAAGAAACCGAGTGGGCCGCAGCACGCTCTCACAGAGACCTTGGCCACATGACAGGGCTAGGGTTTCCCGGAGGAGTCCTGCGTACCGAGGTGCGACAAGGGCTTTCGCGGGTCGAGCGAGCCTCGAATCACGCTCCGTGTGGGCAAGCTCACCATTGGGGACGGGTCGAAGTGCCGTGTCGGCAGTCCCTAAACTCGGCTTGTTTCAAGGAGGGAGCCTCAATCGTGCGCAAGGTGCTCATCGCCAACCGTGGCGAAATCGCTGTCCGCGTGGCCCGGGCGTGCCGGGACGCCGGGATCGCGAGCGTGGCCGTCTACGCCGACCCGGACCGGGACGCTCTGCATGTCCGCGCCGCGGATGAGGCGTTCGCCCTGGGTGGTGACACTCCGGCCACCAGTTACCTCGACATCGAGAAGGTACTGAACGCCGCGCGCGAGTCCGGCGCGGACGCCATCCACCCGGGTTACGGCTTCCTCTCGGAGAACGCCGAATTCGCGCAGGCGGTACTGGACGCGGGTCTGATCTGGATCGGCCCGCCGCCGCAGGCCATCCGCGATCTGGGTGACAAGGTGGCGGCGCGTCACATCGCGCAGCGGGCCGGCGCCCCGCTGGTGGCCGGTACGCCCGACCCGGTCTCGGGTGCGGACGAGGTCGTCGCGTTCGCGCAGGAGCACGGGCTGCCGATCGCGATCAAGGCCGCGTTCGGTGGCGGTGGCCGTGGTCTGAAGGTGGCCCGGACGCTGGAAGAAGTGCCGGAGCTGTACGAGTCCGCAGTGCGCGAGGCGGTCGCGGCGTTCGGCCGGGGCGAGTGCTTCGTGGAGCGGTACCTGGACAAGCCGCGGCACGTGGAGACGCAGTGCCTGGCCGACCAGCACGGCAACGTGGTCGTCGTCTCGACGCGTGACTGCTCGCTGCAGCGCCGCCACCAGAAGCTCGTGGAGGAGGCCCCGGCGCCGTTCCTGTCCGAGGCCCAGCTCGCCGAGCTGTACAGCTCCTCGAAGGCGATCCTGAAGGAGGCCGGCTACGTCGGTGCCGGCACCGTGGAGTTCCTGGTCGGCAACGACGGCACGATCTCCTTCCTGGAGGTCAACACCCGTCTGCAGGTCGAGCACCCGGTCACCGAGGAGATCGCCGGTGTCGACCTGGTGCGCGAGATGTTCCGGATCGCCGACGGCGAGGAACTCGGCTACGGCGACCCGGCGCTGCGCGGTCACTCGTTCGAGTTCCGTATCAACGGTGAGGACCCGGGCCGCAACTTCCTGCCGGCGCCGGGCACGGTGACCCGGTTCGACGCGCCGTCGGGCCCGGGTGTCCGGCTGGACGCGGGCGTGGAGGCCGGCTCGGTGATCGGCCCGGCCTGGGACTCGCTGCTGGCGAAGCTGATCGTGACCGGCCGCACCCGCAAGGAGGCGCTGGAGCGGGCCTCCCGCGCCCTGGAGGAGTTCCAGGTCGAGGGCATGGCCACCGCGATCCCGTTCCACCGCGCGGTGGTGAAGGACCCGGCGTTCGCGCCCGAGCTGGACGGTTCCGAGGAGCCGTTCAAGGTCCACACCCGCTGGATCGAGACCGAGTTCGTCAACGAGATCAAGCCGTTCACCGCCCCTGCCGACGTCGAGGCGGAGGAGGACAACGGCCGTGAGACGGTCGTCGTCGAGGTCGGCGGCAAGCGCCTGGAGGTCTCCCTCCCGGCCGCCCTGGGCATGACCCTGGCCCGCACCGGCCTGGCTGCCGGGGCGAAGCCGAAGCGCCGCGCGGCCAAGAAGTCCGGCCCCGTCGCCTCCGGTGACACCCTCGCCTCCCCGATGCAGGGCACGATCGTCAAGGTCGCGGTCGAGGAGGGCCAGGAGGTCAAGGAGGGCGACCTGGTCGTCGTCCTGGAGGCGATGAAGATGGAGCAGCCGCTGAACGCGCACAAGGCCGGCACCATCAAGGGCCTGAGCGCCGAGGTCGGCGCGTCCGTCACCTCCGGCGCCGCCATCTGCGAGATCAAGGACTGATCTCCGGGTACATCCAGCGAGGCGCCCCGCGGACCGAGCAGTCGGTCCGCGGGGCGCCTCGCTTTCCCCGTCCCCCGTGACGGTGGTCTATGCCGTGCGGGTCCAGCCGGTGCCGTGCCGGACGATCACCGGCCCGGCCGCGCCGAAGGCCACGGCCATCAGCAGGAACGACACGACGGTGACCGGCATGAGGCTGCCCGCGTAGCCGACGACGTTGAGCGGCATGGACACGATGAGCAGCCAGGCGGCCCAGGCGGGGATCACCCGGCCGCGCAGCAGCGCGACGCCGAGCAGGATCGCGCCGACGACATGGGCGGCGACGAAGTAGAGGGTCGGGACACCCACGACGGGCAGGGCAAGGGTGCCGTCCGCCGTCCTGGTCAGGGCGTCCTGGCCGACTCCCTTGCCGAGCCCGCCGAGGGTGACGACGTCCATCGACGGGGTGGCGCTGATCGCCAGGATGCCCGTGCCGAACAGCAGCAGCCCCCACAGGCCGAGCTTCGGCGAGTGGCGCATGGCCAGCAGCCCGACCAGGAGGATGCCTGCCATGAGGGCGATGGACCCGAAGAGCCAGCCCCAGAGGCTGAGTTCGGTGACGGTGCGATGGGCGGCGATGTCCTTGACCATCTCCTTGCTGGAGTCACCGGTCCCGTAGGGGACGATCCCGACCGCCACGGCGAGCAGCACGGGCCCGAGCACCGCGGTGACGCCCATGAGCGTACGGCCGAGGCCGCGCCCCGAACCGGTCTCCGTTACGGCTGCGTGTGCGCGTGGCGGTGTCGTGGTCATAAGACTCCCCCCTGGCGGCCTGCCCCCGTGCGGAGCGCCTTCCGACAGTGAACCGACCCGGCGTGCCCGGTGACCATCCGTCAATCCTGACCAGTCGCGATACGTCGTCTCGGGCGCCGGTCGAGCACCGGTCGATCGCCGGTCAGTCGCCGAGCAGCCCCAGGTCCCGCCCCCGTCGCAGCAGGGCGGCGGTGTGGCCGGCCTCCAGCTTGCGGTGCAGGGAGGCGATGTAGCCGCGTACGGTGGCGGGCGCGAGCCCCATCCTGCGGGCCGCCTCCGTCGCCGTACGGCCGCTGTCGAGGTGCCGGAGCGTGCGGTGCTCCTGGTCGGTCACCCCGAGCAGCCGGGCCACCGCCCGGCTCCGGGCGAGGTCCCGCAGGAGCAGCAGCACGGGCAGCCCGTCGACGGCCTCGGGCACGTACCGCACCTCGACGTCCCGCACCGTGAAGGACTCCCGGCGCGTGAGCCGGGGATCGCCGCGCAAGGCGGCCAGCAGGCGGGCGGCGGTCGCGTTGAGGGCGTACGGCCGGCCGTCCTCGTCGAGGGCGGCGACACCCCGCTCGCGTCCGCCGACCAGTTCCAGGGCGAGGGCGGACAGCAGCCGCAGCCGCTCGCGCTCGCGCACCACCCGTTCGGCCGCGCAGAGCTGGTGCTGGGCGAAGCCGAGCAGATCGCGGTCCCGGTCGCTGAAGTCGTGGCCCGAGCGGACCAGCGCGTATCCCTCGACCACGGCCAGGTCCGAGCCCGCCGAGGCCACCAGGTGGCGTCGCATGCCGAAGGGACGGAAGTCCAGGTTGTAGCAGTGGGTCCGCTGCCACTGCCGTTCCCCGGCGACGTCGCTGACCCGCCATGCCTCCGCGGTCGGGGTCTGCAGCATGACCTCGGTCAGCGGGTGGTCGAGGGGATGGTCGTAGATGAGCATCGGGTCCTCATGGAAGGACTCCTGAGGCAGCGACAGGACGGACAACCCGGCACCGTCGACCGACAGCCGGTAGCACTGGATGGCGTCCGCCGGAATCAGCTCCAGCAGTGCGGGCAGCGCCCGCTCGTGCAACTCCGCCACCGAGTCGGCCTCTTCCAGGCCTCGTACGAGCGTCAGCACGCACTGTGCGTCCGCACCGCTGATCTCCATCGCGTTCTCCCGGCGCCGTTTCCGCCTTGTGAAGAAGGTACGGCTTCGACACCTTCGCGGGAGGCTGCTCGCGCGTCCTCGATGGCATTCTGGAAGCAGTCGGGGGGCGCGAGAGAGGGCAGGTGGAAGGCATGGTGGGCGCGACCGCAGGGGAGGCCGCCGGGGCCCGGGACACGGCGGTGCCGTCCGTGGGCACGCGTGCCATGCGCGCCGATGCCCGCCGCAACTACGAGCGGCTGCTGGCCGAGGCGCGTGCCGCGTTCGCCGAGCACGGCACGGACGCGTCGCTGGAGGACGTGGCCCGCCGGGCGGGCGTCGGGATCGGCACGCTCTACCGGCACTTCCCGAACCGGCAGGCGTTGATGAGCGCCGTCTTCGAGGACGCGGTGAGCGAACTCCTCGCCCGCGCACGCGAACTGCTGAACGCCCCCGAGCCGTGCTCGGCGCTGGTGACATGGCTGCGCGAGATGGTCACGCACGCGGGTGAGTACCGCGGCCTGGCGCGGGCCCTGATGTCGGTGTCCGCCGACTCCGGTTCCGCACTGGCCCGCTGCAGCACCCCGATCCACGAGGCGGGCGGTGCGCTGCTGGCGCGGGCCCAGGAGTCGGGGGCCGTGCGAGCCGACGTCTCGATCGGCGACCTCCTCCAACTCACCCACGCGATTGCACTGGCGGCGGAGGAGTCACCGGGAGACCCGGACCTGGCGGACCGGTTGCTACGGCTGACGCTACGAGGCCTGAAGGGATAGCGGTGCGCTTTTTGACACCGCCAGGGGCAGCACCCTCAGGGGCGCGGGGCAGTCACATCGTGCGGCTCCGCCGCGTGGGCGCGACCAGCCATACACAACCCGCAGCCGCGCACCAAGCCGAACCCCTACGGCGAATAGGCACCACCGCAACCACTAACGCCGCCGCAGATCCGCGACGCGAGCCCGCTCGGCCCCCGCCGCCTGCTCACCCAGAACCGTGGCGGAGCGCAGCGCGGCGCCCGGCACCTGCCCCCGTCGAGGCCCCGGCAGGGCCACGTCCCGGCGCTGCTGGCGCGCCGGGACCTGATCACCCCCCGGGCTTCCCGACGCCCCGGCCACGGCGATATGCACCCCCTGGTCGGCAAGGGCCTGGAGTTCGGTGGCCGCGCGGTCGTCGTGGGCGGGCGGCTCGTCGGTCACCAGCCGGGTGATCACATCCGTGGGCACCGTCTGGAACATCGTGTCCGTGCCCAGCTTGGTGTGGTCGGCGAGGACCACGACCTCCGCGGCCGCCTGGACCAGGGCACGGTCGACGGACGCCGACAGCATGTTGGACGTGGACAGCCCGCGCTCGGCGGTCAGGCCGCTCCCGGACAGGAAGGCCTTGGAGACCCTGAGCCCCTGGAGGGACTGCTCGGCGCCGGAGCCGACGAGGGCGTAGTTGGAGCCGCGCAGGGTGCCGCCGGTCATCACGACCTCCACGCGGTTGGCGTGTGCCAGCGCCTGGGCCACCAGCAGGGAGTTGGTGACGACGGTCAGACCGGGCACCCGGGCGAGCCGGCGGGCCAGTTCCTGGGTCGTGGTCCCCGCCCCGACCACGATGGCCTCGCCCTCTTCGACGAGACCCGCGGCAAGATCGGCGATGGCCGTCTTCTCGGCGGTCGCGAGATGTGACTTCTGCGGAAAGCCGGACTCCCGCGTGAACCCGCCCGGCAATACCGCACCGCCGTGCCGGCGGTCGAGGAGTCCTTCTGCCTCCAGTGCGCGCACGTCCCGCCGTACGGTCACTTCGGAGGTCTGGACGACGCGGGCGAGTTCACGGAGCGACACGGCCCCGTTCGCTCGCACCATTTCGAGGATCAATTGGCGACGTTCTGCAGCGAACACGAAACTGACAGTAACCCCAACGACCGTCTGCTTTCAGCAGTTTGCGCCGAATAACAGAAGTTGTTCGTACGAGAGGGTGGGAAGTGGTATAGGGCCTACCCACCCCGACTATGCCGTACGCATGCTCGGCAACTCCCCGTGACCAGCGGGGAGTTGGTTTCGGCCGTCAGGCCTCGCCGGTCGCCTTGCGGGTGTGGAGCTGACGGGCCACCTCGGCGATCGACCCCGAAAGGGAGGGGTACACGGTGAAGGCGTTCGCGATCTGTTCGACCGTCAGATTGTTGTCGACGGCGATCGAGATGGGGTGGATCAGTTCCGAGGCGCGGGGCGAGACGACCACACCGCCGACCACGATGCCGGTGCCCGGGCGGCAGAAGATCTTCACGAAGCCGTCGCGGATGCCCTGCATCTTGGCGCGCGGGTTGCGCAGCAGCGGGAGCTTCACGACGCGCGCGTCGATCTTGCCCGCGTCGACGTCGGCCTGGGTGTAACCGACGGTGGCGATCTCCGGGTCGGTGAAGACGTTGGAGGAGACGGTCTTGAGGTTGAGCGGGGTCACCGCGTCGCCGAGGAAGTGGTACATGGCGATACGTCCCTGCATGGCGGCGACGGAGGCGAGGGCGAAGACGCCCGTCACGTCACCGGCCGCGTACACGCCCGGGGCGGTGGTCCGGGAGACCTTGTCGGTCCAGATGTGGCCGGAGTCACGGAGCTTGACACCCGCCTCCTCCAGCCCGAGACCGGCGCTGTTCGGTATGGCGCCGACGGCCATGAGGCAGTGCGAGCCGGTGATCACTCGGCCGTCGGCGAGGGTGACCTCCACCTTGTCGCCGACGCGCTTGGCGGACTCGGCGCGGGAGCGGGCCATGACGTTCATGCCACGGCGGCGGAAGACGTCCTCCAGGACCGCGGCGGCGTCCGGGTCCTCGCCGGGCAGCACGCGGTCGCGGGAGGAGACGAGGGTGACCTTGGAGCCGAGGGCCTGGTAGGCGCCGGCGAACTCGGCGCCCGTGACACCGGAGCCGACCACGATGAGCTCCTCGGGGAGCTCGGTGAGGTCGTAGACCTGGGTCCAGTTGAGGATGCGCTCGCCGTCGGGCTGGGCGTCGGGCAGCTCGCGCGGGTGACCGCCGGTGGCGATGAGCACGGCGTCGGCGACGAGGGTCTCCTCGGTGCCGTCGGCGGTGACGACGACGACCTTGCGGGACCCGTCGAGGGCCTGCATGCCCTCCAGGCGGCCGCGGCCGCGCATCACCCGGGCGCCGGCGCGGGTGACGGAGGCGGTGATGTCGTGGGACTGGGCGAGGGCGAGCCGCTTCACACGGCGGTTGACCTTGCCGAGGTCCACGCCGACCACCCGGGCCGCCTGCTCCAGCGGCGGGGTGTCGTCGGCGACGATGATGCCGAGTTCCTCGTACGACGAGTCGAAGGTGGTCATCACCTCGGCCGTAGCGATAAGAGTCTTCGACGGCACGCAGTCGGTCAGCACCGACGCTCCGCCCAGACCGTCGCAGTCGACGACGGTCACCTCCGCGCCGAGCTGCGCTGCCACCAGCGCCGCTTCGTATCCGCCGGGTCCGCCACCGATGATCACGATCCGAGTCACGTACTCCATTGTCCCGCACGCCTCAAGGTGCTACTGCCCGGGGGCGTGAGTGGTGCGCGTTCTGTTACTTCCGGGGGGCGGGTGACAGAAGTTTTCACTGCCGTACCCTCGACGCATGTCGCTCTACGCCGCGTACGCCGGCAATCTCGACGCGCGGCTGATGACCCGCCGCGCCCCTCACTCACCGCTGCGCGCCACCGGCTGGCTGAACGGATGGCGGCTGACCTTCGGGGGCGAGCAGCTGGGCTGGGAGGGCGCGCTGGCGACGATCGTCGAGGAGCCGGGGTCCCAGGTCTTCGTCGGGCTGTACGACATCGCCGAGATGGACGAGGAGTCCCTGGACCGGTGGGAGGGCGTCGGACTCGGCATCTACCGGCGCGCACGGGCGCGCGTGCACACGCTGGACGGGGAGGAGCCGGCGTGGGTGTACGTGCTGAACGGGTACGAGGGCGGCCTGCCGTCGGCCCGCTACCTGGGTGAGATCGCCGACGCGGCGGAGTCGGCCGGGGCACCGCACGACTACGTGATGGAGCTGCGCAAGCGGCCCTGCTAGGGCCTGCCCGGCGGATCGGTGCACCTGGGGTCAGTGCACCTGGGGCTCAGGCTCCCCTCGGGGCACTTTTGTCCCAACCTTTGTTGGAAACGACAAGACAACGATCGCCATCCGGTGAGCTCTGTCATCTACGCGCGTAGGCCCAGACCAGCTACGCTCATCCGCGTGAACGCATCTCTTCTTCCGGACGACATCCAGGGCGACCCCTATGCCGCCGCCGACACGGCCGCCGCGCGCCTGCGCGAGCTCACGGGCGCCGAGACCCACGACGTCGCCCTCGTGATGGGCTCCGGCTGGGCTCCGGCCGTCGACGCCCTGGGCGCTCCCGACGCCGAGTTCCAGGTCACCGAGCTGCCCGGCTTCCCGCCGCCGGCGGTGGAGGGGCACGGGGGCAAGATCCGCTCGTACTCCATCGGTGACAAGCGCGCGCTGGTCTTCCTCGGCCGCACGCACTACTACGAGGGCCGGGGCGTGGCCTCCGTGGCGCACGGCGTGCGCACGGCCGTGGCCGCCGGCTGCAAGACCGTGGTGCTGACCAACGGGTGCGGCGGTCTGCGCGAGGGCATGCGGCCCGGTCAGCCGGTGCTGATCAGCGACCACATCAACCTGACGGCGACCTCGCCGATCGTCGGGGCGAACTTCGTCGACCTGACGGACCTGTACTCGCCGCGGCTGCGCGCCCTGTGCAAGGAGATCGACTCCTCCCTGGAGGAGGGCGTCTACGCGCAGTTCCCCGGCCCGCACTACGAGACCCCCGCCGAGATCCGGATGGCCCGGGTGATCGGCGCGGACCTGGTGGGCATGTCCACGGTGCTGGAAGCCATCGCCGCGCGGGAGGCCGGGGCCGAGGTCCTGGGCATCTCCCTGGTCACCAACCTCGCGGCCGGAATGACCGGCGAGCCGCTGAACCACGAGGAGGTTCTGCAGGCCGGACGGGACTCGGCGGCCCGGATGGGCGCGCTGCTGGAACAGGTTCTGGGCCGGCTGTAGGCAACCCGCCAGGGGGCTGCGCCCCCTGGACCCCCGCTCCGCGGACGCAGGCTGGATTTCACGAACAGGAGAGGTTGACCCGACGTGCACGACGATCTCATCGCCCGGGCCAAGGCGTGGCTGGCCGAGGACCCCGACGCGGAGACCCGTGAGGAACTCGCAGAGCTGATCGACGCCGGGGAGGTCACCGAACTCGCCGCGCGCTTCGCCGGCACCCTCCAGTTCGGTACGGCCGGCCTGCGCGGCGAGCTCGGCGCCGGCGCCATGCGCATGAACCGCTCGGTCGTCATCCGCGCCGCCGCCGGCCTCGCCGCGTACCTGCGGAAGAAGGGCCAGGGCGACGGTCTCGTCGTCGTCGGCTACGACGCCCGGCACAAGTCCGCCGACTTCGCCCGCGACACCGCCGCGGTGATGACGGGCGCCGGGCTGCGCGCGGCCGTGCTCCCGCGCCCTCTCCCCACCCCCGTCCTCGCCTACGCCATAAGGCACCTGGGCGCGGTCGCCGGCGTGGAGGTCACCGCCAGCCACAACCCGCCCCGCGACAACGGCTACAAGGTCTACCTCGGCGACGGCTCGCAGATCGTCCCGCCCGCCGACGCCGAGATCGCCGCCGAGATCGACGCGATCGTCTCCCTGCACGACGTTCCCCGGCCGGACGCGGGCTGGGAGACCCTGGACGACTCCGTCCTCGACGCCTACCTCGCCCGCACCGACGCCGTACTGGCCGAGGGTTCCCCGCGCACCGCCCGCACCGTCTACACGGCGATGCACGGCGTCGGCAAGGACGTGCTCCTCGCCGCGTTCGCCCGCGCCGGCTTCCCGGAGCCCGCCCTCGTCGCCGAGCAGGCCGAGCCGGACCCGGACTTCCCGACCGTCGCCTTCCCCAACCCGGAGGAGCCGGGGGCGATGGACCTCGCCTTCGCCAAGGCCCGGGAGACCGACCCCGACCTCGTCGTCGCCAACGACCCGGACGCCGACCGCTGCGCCGTCGCCGTCAAGGACGCGGGCGAGTGGCGCATGCTGCGGGGCGACGAGGTGGGTTCGCTGCTCGCCGCCCATCTCGTCCGGCGCGGCGCCACCGGCACCTTCGCCGAGTCGATCGTGTCCTCCTCCCTCCTCGGGCGGATCGCCGAGAAGGCGGGGCTGTCGTACGAGGAGACCCTCACCGGGTTCAAGTGGATCGCCCGGGCGGAGGGGCTGCGCTACGGGTACGAGGAGGCCCTCGGCTACTGCGTCGACCCCGACGGCGTCCGTGACAAGGACGGCATCACCGCGGCGCTGCTCATCACGGAGCTGGCCTCCGAGCTGAAGGAGGAGGGCCGTACGCTCCTCGACCTGCTCGACGACCTCGCCGTGGAGCACGGGCTGCACGCCACCGACCAGCTCTCGGTGCGCGTGCAGGACCTGTCGGTCATCGCCGACGCGATGAGCCGGCTGCGCGAGCGGCCGCCGACCGAGCTCGCCGGTCTGGCCATCACCAGGGCCGAGGACCTCACCAAGGGCACGGAGACGCTGCCGCCCACCGACGGGCTGCGCTACACCCTCGACGGTGCCCGCGTCATCGTCCGGCCCAGCGGCACCGAGCCCAAGCTGAAGTGCTACCTGGAGGTCGTGGTGCCGGTCGCCGCGCACGCGGACCTGCCGGCCGCCCGCGCCCGCGCGACCGAGCTGCTGGACGCCATCAAGCGCGACCTGTCCGCGGCCGCCGGCATCTGAGCCGCGGTCCCCGCACGCCCGTTCCACCCGATGGGGTGTCCCTGCCTGCAGGGACACCCCATCGGGTGATTTAGCGACGACAGCTGACGCACGCGCCGCACCCGGCCGCGCCTGTCCGGGGAACGGTGAACCGGTACCGCCCGCCGAGTACTGGAGCCGCCGCCGTGCCCTCGACCGCCCCCGACACCGCCCCCAGCGGACACATCCCGGGCACCAGGCGGCCCCACCCCCCGGCCGTCGGCCGGCCGCGTGTGCCGCGCGGTCTGCGGCTCGCGGCCCCCGCCCTCGGCGCGTTTCTCGCCGTACGCCTCACCGGGCTGCTGTTCCTCGTCCTGTGGGCGCACCGGCGGCACCACGGCGTCTGGCCCATGCTGGCCACGCAGTGGGACGCCAGCTGGTACCTCGGCGTCGCCGACCACGGGTACGCGCACGAGCTGGGCACCCGGTACGACTCGAACAACCTCGCCTTCTTCCCGCTCTACCCGCTGCTGGTGAAGGGCGTCGCCGTCCTCACCCCCGGCAGCCGTGCCAGTACCGGCCTCGGTATCGCCGTCGTCGCCTCGCTCTTCGCTGCCTGGGGTGTGTTCGCGGTGGGCGAGCGGCTGCACGGGCGGCGGGTCGGGATCCTGCTCACCACGCTGTGGGCCGCGCTTCCGGTCGGCCTTGTGCAGTGGATGGGGTACACCGAGTCGCTGTTCACGGCGTTCACGGCCTGGGCGCTGTACGCGGTGCTCGGCCGGCGCTGGGTGTGGGCCGGTGCGGGAGCCTGTCTGGCCGGGCTGACCCGGCCGACCGGGATCGCGGTGGCGGCCGCGGTCGCGGTGGCCGCCCTGCTCTCGCTGCGCCGCGGCTTCTCGGGGCGGGCCCTCGCGGGTGCCCTCCTCGCCCCGCTCGGCTGGTGCGCGTACGTCGGCTGGGTGGGCCTGCGCCTCGGCCGCTGGGACGGCTACTTCGCCGTACAGAGGCTGTGGCACAACGAGCTGGACGGCGGCCGGGAGACCCTGCGCCGGCTGCGGGAGCTGCTGGGGCAGGACTCCACGCCCGAGCTCTTCCTGATCATGGTGACCGTCACGCTGCTCGCATCGGCCGTACTGTTCGCGCTGTCGGCCGCGGACCGCCAGCCGCTGCCCCTGCTGGTGTTCACGGGTGTCCTGCTGTCGATCGTCCTGGCCAGCGGTGGCGTCTACTTCCCGCGCGCCCGTTTCCTGCTCCCCGCCTTCCCGCTGCTCCTGCCGCTCGCCCTGCACCTGTCCCGCGGCTCCCGCCGCCTGCGCGTGCTCGTGCTGACGGCGGCGGTGGCGGGCTCGGCGTACTGCGGCGCGTACATGCTCCTGGTGTGGCCGAGCGCGCCCTGAGCAGGGGCCGCGTCGCTCACGGCAGAAGCGCGTCGCTCACGGCAGAAGCGCCTCGCTCACGGCAGAAGGATGAGCACGGCCGTCCAGGCGACGGCGAGCAGGACCCCCAGCGGCCACAGCGGGCGGCGGCCGCGCTGCCCCGCGCGGCTCGCGTCGGTGGGCCTGCGGGCCGGGTCCCGCCACATCCCGGCGATCTCGGCGGCCGTCCGCTCGTAGGGGTGCAGCAGACCGAACCGGCGCTCCAGCCACGGCCAGCGCAGGGTGGACACCGACCACTCCGGGACGGTGACCCGCTTGCTGTCGATCTTCAGCTGCGTGCCCTTGCACCGCACGACCCGGATCTGGTCCCAGGGGATGTGGCCGGTCCTGCGGAACCCGTTGAACCACAGGCCCTCGCTGTCGGCGGTGACGTTCCACGCGGCCATCTGCGGCAGGAGCACGGCGCCGACGAGGCCCAGGACGGTTCCGGCGCCGTACCGCCAGGTGTCGCCCCAGACCTGGACCGTGCCCGACGTCACCAGCGCCAGGGCGACGAGCCGGTCGATCCATCCGGCGTGCCACCGCCGGACCGGGCCGCCCGGCTGCCCGGCGACGGCCTCGGCGGCCGCCCGCCCGCGCTCCGCGTACGCGGCCTCCTGGTCCGCCTTGCGCTTCTCCGCGGCGAGGCGCCGACGCAGCGTGCCCTGCGGCAGCGGCCGTACGGGCCCGGACGACCGCTCGACCACGGGCGGCGCGTCCGGCTCCTCGGCGGCGGTCACCAGCAGGATCTCGGCGCCGTCGCAGGGGGTTCCGTAGAGGACGGCCTCACGCAGCGGCCCGGGTCCGTCGCGCTCGATGCGGGCGACGAGCGCCGCCAGTTTCGCCTCGTCGTCGGCCTTGTCGTGCCGGTCCCCCTCCTCGTCGTCCTCGTCGTCGTTCTCATCGTCGGGTTCCGTGACGGAGACGGTGAACAGGGGGCGCAGGGCGGCCATGTCGTCGGCCGCGAAGACCTCCGTGTCGCCATCGGCGCCCTCCCGCACCAGCACGCGCAGCACGGGCGCGGGCGCGCGGCGCAGCGCGGTGGCCCGGCGGTGCCCGAGGAGGCCGGAGAGCAGAGCCACGAGGCCCAGGCCGACCGGCAGCCAGCCGATCGCCGCCCCCGTCCGCCCGTCCCCGGGGTGGGTGACGATCAGTACGGCACCGACGACGGTCACGACGCCACCGAACCCGGCGAGGAATGTGCCCCGCTTCACGGGCCGGCCCGCGTCCGGCAGCACGGCGGTCGCTTCCCCGGCCGCCGCCGACGCCGCCCGGCGCTGCCCCGCCCGCGCGGCCAGGCGCAGCTCCGCCGCCGTCCAGGCCAGCGCCAGGGCCAGGACGACCAGCAGGCTCTGGGTCCACGGCAGCGCGGGCCGCTGCACGAGGAGGGCGATGCCCAGGGCGGGCACCGACACCCGTATGAGCTCGGGCCGCACCAGCAGCAGGACGGCGTGCAGCCCGAGCAGGGCCGCGGCCCAGGGGTGCCAGTCGGCGTACCCGGTCAGCGCCCAGGTGACCGCCGCGCCGGCCACGACCGCGACCAGGACGTGGGGCACCATGGCCCACAGCGGCACCCAGCCCGGCGGCAACGCCTCGGTCCAGCGGCGTGCCTGCGCCCCGTCCCACGGGGGACAGCCGTCGGGCACGGCCGAGGCGGGCAACGGCAATGGCGACGGCGCCGGCAGATCGGATTTCGTACTCATCGCTTCCCAGACACCCGGACCACAGGTGTGGTTGCGGTCCTCCGCGTCCCTGTGGAAAAGCTGTGAACCCGCCGGCCGACGGCCCGCTGACCGACGGCCCGCTATCCGACCGCCAGCAGAATCGCCAGGAGCACCGCCCCGGCGACCACGGGCGCCGCGATCTCGTACGCCCAGCGGACGGTGATCTCGCCGCCCTCCGCCGTCCTCTCCCGCTCGTGGCGCTCCAGGATCTCGCGCAGGTCGTCCATGACCTTGTCGGTCTCCGCGCGGGTCGGGCCGGCGGACGCGGCGCCGTCCCGCGCCCCGCCGAAGCCGAAGCCGAGGGCCGCCCCGGCTCGCGACCCGGGCCTGCCGCCCCGCTGGGCCTCCGCGGCGGCCCGTGCCTGCTGGCGCGTCGCCTTCTTGCGGGCCCGGAGCGAGACGGGGATGGCCCAGAGCTGATACTTGGCGCCGGACTTGGCGACGACCTCGTTCGAGTACCCGGAGCGCAGGGAGGCGATCTCGCCCCAGGGCAGGGTGATCACGCGCAAGGGGTTGCGGACGCGCAGCCGGTCGTCGTTGGCGAACACGGCCGGGCGCAGGGTGAAGGCGACCAACAGCGGCACGAGGAAGATCAGCCAGGCGAGCGCCAGCCACGGCGTGCGCCCGTGCCCGCTGGTCACCGCGTCGAAGCCGAGCCACCCGCCGATGGCGAGCAGCAGCACGCCGCCCGCGATGCCCATGGGCGAGCGGTAGATCCGGTCCGCGGTGGCGGGCACCGGAGGCTGTGGCGCGGGTGACTGGTGGTCCGGGGTCGTCATGCTCCCGATTCTGCCCGACGCCGCAAAGAGTGCTCATACGTGGTCGCCGGGCGGAGGATGAGCGCCCGGGGGGTGTACAGCCGCTACGCGCGTAGATATGCTCGGCTGGTGACCATGCCCAGTACTGCAAACGCTCTCGCTGACGTCACCGCGTCCGACAGCACGCTGCGCCGCTTCCTCCACGGGCTGCCCGGCGTCGACGCGGTCGGCCTGGAGGCGCGCGCCGCCTCTCTCGGCACCCGTTCCATCAAGACCACCGCGAAGGCGTACGCCATCGACCTCGCCATCTCGATGGTCGACCTGACGACGCTGGAAGGCGCGGACACCCCGGGCAAGGTCCGGGCGCTCGGCGCCAAGGCGGTCCACCCCGACCCCACGGACCGTACGACCCCCGCGACCGCGGCCGTCTGCGTCTACCCCGACATGGTGGCCGTGGCCAAGGAGGCCGTCGCCGGTTCCGGCGTGAAGGTCGCCTCGGTCGCCACCGCCTTCCCGGCAGGGCGTGCCGCCCTCGACGTGAAGCTGGCCGACGTGCGTGACGCCGTCGCCGCGGGCGCCGACGAGATCGACATGGTCATCGACCGCGGGGCGTTCCTCGCCGGCCACTACCTGAAGGTGTACGACGAGATCACCGCCGTGAAGGAGACCTGCGGGACGTCCGCCCGCCTCAAGGTCATCTTCGAGACCGGCGAGCTGTCCACGTACGACAACATCCGGCGGGCGAGCTGGCTCGGCATGCTGGCCGGGGCCGACTTCATCAAGACCTCGACCGGCAAGGTCGCCGTCAACGCGACCCCCGCGAACACCCTCCTCATGCTGGAGGCCGTCCGCGACTTCCGCGCCCAGACCGGTGTCCAGATCGGTGTGAAGCCCGCCGGCGGCATCCGGACCACCAAGGACGCCATCAAGTTCCTGGTCCTGGTCAACGAGACCGCCGGCGAGGACTGGCTGGACAACCACTGGTTCCGCTTCGGCGCCTCCTCGCTCCTGAACGACTTGCTGATGCAGCGTCAGAAGCTGGCCACCGGCCGCTACTCCGGCCCCGACTACGTGACGGTGGACTGATCATCATGGCATCGGCATTCGAATACGCACCCGCGCCCGAGTCCCGCTCGGTCGTCGACATCGCGCCCTCCTACGGCCTGTTCATCGACGGCGAGTTCAGCGAGGCGGCCGACGGCAAGGTCTTCAAGACGGTCAGCCCGTCCACCGAGGAGGTCCTCGCCGAGGTCGCCCAGGCCGGCGAGGCGGACGTCGACCGCGCGGTGAAGGCCGCCCGCAAGGCCTTCGAGAAGTGGTCCGCGCTGCCCGGCTCCGAGCGCGCCAAGTACCTCTTCCGCATCGCCCGGATCATCCAGGAGCGCAGCCGCGAGCTGGCGGTCCTGGAGACCCTGGACAACGGCAAGCCCATCAAGGAGACCCGCGACGCCGACCTCCCTCTGGTCGCCGCGCACTTCTTCTACTACGCGGGCTGGGCGGACAAGCTCGACCACGCCGGCTTCGGGGCGAACCCCCGGCCGCTGGGCGTGGCCGGCCAGGTCATCCCCTGGAACTTCCCGCTGCTGATGCTGGCCTGGAAGATCGCCCCGGCGCTCGCGACCGGCAACACGGTCGTCCTGAAGCCGGCGGAGACCACCCCGCTGTCGGCCCTGTTCTTCGCGGACATCTGCCGCCAGGCGGGCCTGCCCAAGGGCGTCGTCAACATCCTTCCGGGCTACGGCGACACGGGCGCCGCGCTGGTCGCGCACCCGGACGTCAACAAGGTCGCCTTCACCGGCTCCACGGCCGTCGGCAAGGCGATCGCCCGCACGGTCGCCGGCACCCGCAAGAAGCTCACCCTCGAACTCGGCGGCAAGGGCGCCAACATCGTCTTCGACGACGCCCCGATCGACCAGGCCGTCGAGGGTATCGTGAACGGCATCTTCTTCAACCAGGGCCAGGTCTGCTGCGCGGGCTCGCGGCTGCTGGTCCAGGAGTCGATCCACGACGAGCTCCTCGACTCCCTGAAACGCCGGCTCTCGACCCTCCGCCTGGGCGACCCGCTCGACAAGAACACGGACATCGGCGCGATCAACTCCGCCGAGCAGCTGGCCCGGATCACCACGCTCGCCGAGCAGGGCGAGGCGGAGGGCGCCGAGCGCTGGTCCCCCGCCTGCGAACTCCCGGCCTCCGGCTACTGGTTCGCCCCGACGCTCTTCACGAACGTCACCCAGGCCCACACCATCGCCCGCGACGAGATCTTCGGCCCGGTGCTGTCGGTCCTCACGTTCCGTACGCCCGACGAGGCCGTCGCCAAGGCCAACAACACGCAGTACGGCCTGTCGGCGGGCATCTGGACGGAGAAGGGCTCGCGCATCCTGGCGGTCGCGGGCAAGCTGCGCGCGGGCGTCGTCTGGTCCAACACGTTCAACAAGTTCGACCCGACCTCGCCGTTCGGCGGCTACAAGGAGTCGGGCTTCGGCCGCGAGGGCGGCCGCCACGGCCTGGAGGCGTACCTCGATGTCTGATAAGTCCGAAACGATCGAGCGGCTTTCCGTCTTCAAGACCTACAAGCTGTACGTGGGCGGCAAGTTCCCGCGTTCCGAGAGCGGCCGGGTGTACGAGGTGACGGACTCGAAGGGCAAGTGGCTGGCGAACGCACCGCTGTCGTCCCGCAAGGACGCCCGTGACGCGGTCGTGGCCGCGCGCAAGGCGTTCGGCGGCTGGTCCGGCGCGACCGCCTACAACCGGGGCCAGATCCTCTACCGCATCGCCGAGATGCTGGAGGGGCGCCGCGACCAGTTCGTGCGCGAGGTGGCCGAGGCGGAGGGCCTGTCCAAGTCGAAGGCCGCCGCCCAGGTGGACGCGACGATCGACCGCTGGGTCTGGTACGCGGGCTGGACCGACAAGATCGCCCAGGTCGTCGGCGGCGCGAACCCGGTCGCGGGCCCCTACTTCAACCTCTCCACCCCCGAGCCGACGGGTGTGGTCGCCGTACTGGCACCGCAGGAGTCGTCCTTCCTCGGCCTGGTCTCGGTGATCGCCCCGGTGATCGCGACCGGCAACACGGCGGTCGTGGTGGCGAGCGAGAAGTCCCCGCTCCCCGCGCTGTCCCTGGGCGAGGTGCTGGCCACCTCGGACCTGCCCGGCGGTGTCGTCAACGTGCTCTCCGGCCGTACGGCGGAGATCGCTGCGCCGCTCGCCGCGCACCAGGACGTCAATGCGATCGACCTGGCGGGCGCCGACGAGGCGCTGGCGAAGGAACTGGAGATCGCGGCGGCGGACAACCTGAAGCGCGCCCTTCGTCCACAGCCTGTGGACAACTGGTCGGCAACTCCGGGCCTCGACCGCATGACGGCCTTCCTGGAGACGAAGACGGTCTGGCACCCGACGGGTTCGCTGGGCGCGTCCGGCTCGTCGTACTGAGCCGGGAGCCGGGACACAGACCGAGAGCCGCGCCTCCCCTCCGTCCGGGGGAAGCGCGGCTCTCCTCGTGTGCGGGGGCGTGCGCCGTCAGCCCTGTCCGCCCAGCACCCCCACCACCTGTCCCACCACGGGAATCGAGCCGACCGACTGCGCCTGCGCCACCGGGCCGGTGAGAGCCTTGGAGGTCAGCGGCTTGAAGTCGGCGAGCTGGGTGCCGACACCGTTGTCGAGCGGGTCGGCGCCGGTGCCCGCGAGGGGGTTGGGCTTGAGGCCGGCCACCGGGCCGAGGGCGTAGCCCACCGTGTCGGTCAGGCTCTGCATGCCCGCCTTCGGATCGACCTTGCCGAGCGAGGCGGGCCGCCCGGGCGCCTCGACGAGCGGGGCGGCATCGGCGGACGCCGCCGCCGCACCCAGGGCCGCTCCGGCGACCGTGAGGGCGACCAGGGCGCGCCGCGCGGTCGGGTTGTGAGGGGACGCGTGTCGGGCCATTGCTGGTGCCGCCTTCCGGTGCGCAGGGTAATCGAGTCGGCACAAAGGGTAGTTGAGGCGCGACGCGCACTCAAAAGCCGACCCGCGGAAGCCGTTTCGCGGCCGCCGGGTCCGTTCCCTGCGTACGGTGACCGCACGGGCACAGGGGGAATTGTTGTGTGACGCACGTTCCAAAGCCGACCCGCGGGGTCGGCAGCGGGCGCGCCATACGTCAAACTGGTGTTCCGTGAGCATTCATCCCCCGTCTCCCGCCCGTGTTGTGCTGCTGTGCGGCCCCTCGGGCTCGGGCAAGTCACTCGTCGCCGCCCATTCCGGGCTTCCCGTGCTGCGCCTCGACGACTTCTACAAGGAAGGCGACGACCCGACGCTGCCGCTGGTGGAGGGGAGTTCGGACATCGACTGGGACCATCCGCTGTCGTGGGACGCGGACGTCGCGGTCGAGGCCATCGCCCGGCTGTGCGCCACGGGGTCGACGACCGTGCCGGTGTACGACATCTCGCTGAGCGCGCGGACCGGCGAGGAGACCCTGTGCATAGACCGCACCCCGCTGTTCATCGCGGAGGGCATCTTCGCCGCCGAGATCGTGGAGCGCTGCCGTGAGCGGGGCATCCTGGCCGACGCCCTGTGCCTGAGCCGCGGGCCGGTCACCACCTTCCGGCGGCGCTTCCTGCGGGACCTGAAGGAGGGCCGCAAGTCGGTGCTGTTCCTGCTGCGCCGCGGCTGGCGGCTGATGCGCGCGGAACGGTCGATCGTCACCCGCCAGGTGTCGCTGGGCGCCCACCCCTGCGACCGTGACGAGGCACTGGGCAGGCTCGCGGCCGCGGCGGCGGGACGCCAGGCACGGGCGCAGACGGCGGCCTAGCCGAGCGCCGCACCGTACACACGGAAACGGGACTGGATGGACCCCCCGGCCCTCCAGTCCCGCTTTCCTGTGCTCCCCCGCGTCCCCCGTGGCGGAGCTCCCCCGTGTTTCCCCCGTGGGTCCCCCCGGACCCCGTTTTCCCCGTTACCCCCCCGACCTTCAGGCGACCAACTCGCCGAAGGCGTTCTCCTCGTCACGGCCGAAGCTGAGGACCTCGTCGTCGCGCAGCCGGCGGAGCGACCGCCAGATGCTGGACTTCACCGTGCCGACACTGATGTCGAGGATCTCCGCGATCTCCGGGTCCGTGCGGCCCTCGTAGTAACGGAGGACCAGCATGGTGCGCTGGAGTTCGGGCAGCCGGGCCAGCGCCTGCCACAGGACCGCGCGCAGCTCGGTGCCGCGCATCGCGTCCGTGTCGCCGGGCGTCTCCGGCAGTTCCTCGGTCGGGTACTCGTTGAGCTTGCGGCGCCGCCAGGCGCTGATGTGCAGGTTGGTCATGGTGCGGCGGAGGTATCCGCCGACCGCGGCCTTGTCGCTGATCCGGTCCCACGCCCGGTACGTCGAGAACAGCGCGCTCTGCAGCAGGTCCTCGGCCTCGAAGCGGTCGCCGGTCAGGTGGTAGGCGGTCGCGTACAGGGAGGCGCGGCGCTCCTGGACGTAGGCGGTGAACTCCGCCTCCGTCAGTGAGGGGCGCTCCCCCGTGTCCTCCCTGTACGCGGTTCCCCCGACGGTGCCCATGGCGGCTGACGCCGCGGGCCCCGTGACCCCCGTGTTGCTTCCCCCCGTGTGAGCGTCAACCACCGACATGTACGTGGTGTGCTGACGCCCGGCGCCGCGAGCGCACCCCCGCCCGCTCACGGCGCCGGACTTCTCGGAACCCCGGTTCACGTCGTGCAGACGCGTGATCACTGCGCTGGTGCTCATACCGTGCAGCGTGTTCATCTCGCGCCCCCCGTCGTGGACTTCCGGTGTTCAGTCTTGCTTCGGCTTGCTTCCTTGCCTGTGCCGAAAAGCTTGCCCGGGGACCTTCATGGCCGTGTCCGCCGACTGTCACAGACCTGTCACAGGGGTCGGCCACAGGGGGATCACGGAATGTGCACAGGTGGTGGCGGTAGCGGGATTCCAGGCAGCTCCACACCCCACAGGTCGTACGAGAGCCCCTCCATGGGCCAGAATGAGCCCCGTGCCTTCCCTGTTGCTGATCGAGGACGACGACGCCATCCGTACGGCCCTGGAGCTGTCTCTTACGCGCCAGGGACACCGTGTTGCCACCGCTGCCACCGGCGAGGACGGTCTGAAGCTGCTGCGTGAGCAGCGCCCGGACCTGATCGTGCTGGACGTGATGCTGCCCGGCATCGACGGGTTCGAGGTCTGCCGGCGCATCCGGCGCACGGACCAGCTGCCGATCATCCTGCTGACCGCGCGCAGCGATGACATCGACGTGGTGGTCGGGCTGGAGTCCGGCGCCGACGACTATGTCGTCAAGCCCGTGCAGGGCCGTGTGCTGGACGCCCGGATCCGGGCCGTGCTGCGGCGCGGGGAGCGGGAGTCCAGCGACTCGGCGACCTTCGGCAGCCTCGTCATCGACCGCTCGGCGATGACCGTGACCAAGAACGGCGAGGACCTGCAACTCACGCCGACGGAGCTGCGGCTGCTCCTCGAACTGAGCCGGCGGCCCGGTCAGGCGCTGTCCCGCCAGCAGTTGCTGCGGCTGGTCTGGGAACACGACTACCTGGGTGACTCGCGGCTGGTGGACGCGTGCGTGCAGCGGCTGCGCGCCAAGGTCGAGGACGTGCCGTCGTCCCCGACGCTGATCCGGACCGTGCGTGGTGTCGGCTACCGCCTGGACACTCCTCAGTGACGGACACGCAAGGGGGTATCCGCGGCTGGGCCGCGGGTCGCAAGGGAACCGTGTCACGGCTGCGCTTCACCAGTCTGCGGCTGCGTCTGGTCGTGGTCTTCGGGCTGGTGGCGCTCACGGCCGCCGTGTCGGCGTCGGGCATCGCCTACTGGCTCAACCGGGAGGCCGTGCTCACCCGTGCCCAGGACGCGGTGCTGCGCGACTTCGAGCAGGAGATGCAGAACCGCGCGGGTGCGCTGCCCATGCACCCCAGCCAGGACGAACTGCAGCGCACCGCGGGCCAGATGGCCAACAGCAGCCAGCGCTTCAGCGTGCTGCTCGTCGGCGAGGACACGAACGGCAAGACGGTGTACGGCAACTCCGGCGGCCTGAACGGGTTCGCGCTGGAGGACGTGCCCGAGTCGCTGCGTGCCGCGGTGAACAAGCAGCAGAAGGTGACCGACGGCAACAAGTCGCCGTACCACCTGTACTGGCAGCGGGTCGTCGACCACGGCACCCCATACCTGGTGGCCGGCACGAGAGTGATCGGCGGCGGTCCGACCGGCTACATCATGAAGTCCCTGGAGCCGGAGGCCAAGGACCTCAACTCCCTGGCCTGGTCGCTCGGTATCGCCACCGGGCTCGCGCTGATCGGCTCGGCGCTGCTCGCACAGGCCGCCGCGACCACCGTGCTCAAGCCGGTGCACCGGCTCGGAGTCGCCGCCCGGCGGCTCGGCGAGGGCAAGCTGGACACCCGGCTCAGGGTGTCGGGCACCGACGAACTCGCCGATCTGTCACGCACGTTCAACAACGCGGCCGAGGCGCTGGAGAAGCGGGTCGCCGACATGGCCGCGCGGGACGAGGCGTCCCGGCGGTTCGTGGCCGACATGTCCCACGAGCTCCGTACGCCGCTCACCGCCATCACCGCCGTCACGGAGGTGCTGGAGGAGGAGTTGGACATGGAGGCCGGAAGCATGGATCCGATGATCGAGCCCGCCGTACGGCTGGTGGTGAGCGAGACCCGGCGGCTGAACAACCTCGTCGAGAACCTGATGGAGGTCACCCGCTTCGACGCGGGCACCGCCCGGCTGGTCCTGGACGACGTCGACATCGCCGACCAGATCACCGCCTGCATCGACGCCCGCGCCTGGCTGGACGCGGTGGAGCTGGACGCCGAACGCGGCATCCACTCCCGCCTCGACCCGCGGCGCCTGGACGTCATCCTCGCCAACCTGATCGGCAACGCCCTCAAGCACGGCGGGTCGCCCGTGCGGGTGTCGGTGCGCATCGCCGACGACGAGTTGGTCATCGCCGTACGGGACCACGGGCCCGGCATCCCCGAGGACGTCCTGCCGCACGTCTTCGACCGCTTCTACAAGGCGAGCGCCTCCCGCCCGCGCTCCGAGGGCAGCGGCCTGGGCCTGTCCATCGCCCTGGAGAACGCCCACATCCACGGCGGCGAGATCACCGCCGCCAACTCGCCCGAGGGCGGCGCGGTGTTCACGCTGCGGCTGCCGAGGGACGCCTCGCGGCTCACGGAGGAGCTCGACGGCCAAGGCGACAAGGGCGGCACGGGCGGCACGGCCCACGGTTCCGAGGAAGGCGCGTCATGAACGCTCGACGTCTGCTGGCGCTCCCGCTGCTCGCCACCCTGCTCACCGGGTGCGGCATCCGGGCCACCGAGGTGCCCACCGACTTCGGCGGGGCGCCCTCACGGGTGCCGTGTTCGCTGACCGAGCCGGACCTGTCGGCGCAGTCCTCGCGGGGCGTGCCGGTGCAGGTGTTCCTGCTGTGCGGTTCGTCGCTGGTGACCGTGGACCGGTCGGTGCGCGTCCCGGACGGTACGCCGGACGCGAAGCGGCGGGTGCTCGTGGCGCAGGGGCTGCTGGACCAGCTCGCCGCGGCGCCGTCCGCGAGTGAGAAGGAAGCGGGCTACACGACGTACGTCCACGGCGGGATGAGCGTGAGCGGGCCGCGGCCCGAGGACCCCGAGGACACGCTGCGGCTGAGCACGGCGCCGGACCGGCTCACCTCGTACGCCCTCGCGCAGATCGTCTGCACGCTCTCCGACTCGGCGGCGGCCGAGGGGGACGGCTCGGTGATCCTGGGCGGGCCGGGGAGCTCGCCGCTGCGGCGGTACGAGTGCACCGACGACGTCCGGTCCCGGCCGGGGACGACGGAGCCGCCGTCGGGCGAGGTGGCCGCGGGCTGACAGCCCGTGGAACGCCAGGTGTGTGCGAGGCCTCATGCACGCGTGCGTGGCGGATCCGGAACCGATCGTGCACGCGGGCGCGTCTTGGGGAGCGTGCAGCGTCAAGGCTCCATCGGCGGCAGTGCCGCGATCCGCATCCGTGTGACAGGAGGTGTCCTCCTCGTCGCGCACCTCGCGTTCGTCGCCTGGCTCATGCTGCGACCGTTGGACGTCCCCTGGGTGATGCCCGCCAACCTGCGCCCCTTCGCGGGCATCCGTGCCGATCTGGCGCTGGGCTGGCCGGAGGCGGCCCGACGGATCGGCGAGGGGCTGGGACTGCTCGCGCCGCTGGGCGTGCTGCTGCCCATGGCACACGGCAGACTCGCCGTCTCCCCGCTCGCGTCCCTGATCCGTACGGCGGCCGCGGGCGCCCTGATCTCGCTGGGCATCGCTTTACTGCAGACAGGCGTGCCGGGACGGGTCGTGGACGTCGACTCGCTGCTGCTGAACACGGTCGGCGTGATGCTGGCCCACCTGGCCGTCGTCCCGGCGGGCCGCTCCTGGCTCCGCCGCAGGGGCGAGCGGGTGCATCACACGGCAGCCCTCCAGGAGGAGGCGCCTCAGGGGCGTACCCCGACGATTCCCAGGGTCGGGATCGCACCCTAGAGCGACGCTTTACCCGCTTCGTCTCCGTAGCGTAGATGGCAGATGGGCAGCCAACCCGCCCACACCGACGAACGCCCAGGGCCCACCAACGCCCCCTTTTCCCACGCGTCGGCCGCGAGGGAGCCGAAGGGGCGCGCCGGTGTCGAGAGCCCGAACGCGCGGAGGCCCGAAGGGCTGAGCACGATCGGGCTCTCGACACCGGCCGAGGCGCCCCGTAGGCGACCGAGCCATCAAAAAGGAGCGCGCCGACATGTCTTCCCTCGTCCGCCCCACCCAAGGCCGCATGATCGGCGGAGTGTGCGCCGCCCTGGCGCGGCGCTTCGGCACCTCCGCGACGACGATGCGGGTGATCTTCCTGCTGTCCTGCCTGCTGCCGGGCCCGCAGTTCCTGCTCTACATAGCGCTGTGGATCCTGTTCCCGTCGGAGGACAAGGCACGGACGGCCTGGTGAGTCCCCCGCACGGAAACGCCATTGGGGCGCACCCGGAGCTTCCGGGGCGCCCCAACGGCGTGTGGGGGGTTCGGGTCAGCCGAGCGGGATCCCGTTCACCGGCGTGCCGTGCGTGGGCAGGCCCTGGAGCGGCAGACCGCCGAGGAGGCTCTTGACCGGCGCGGTCGGGCCCTGGGTCAGGACCTTCTCGGCGGCCGGCTGGGCGGCGGCCAGGCCCGCGCCGACCGCGGTCTGCCCCTGGGCGAGCGCCTCACCGGCGCCGGGCAGGGTCCTGGTGACGCCGTCCAGGGTCTGGGTGGCGTCCGGGACGGCCGGGGCGGCGTTGGCCGCGCCCGCACCGACGGCGGCGAAGGCGGCACCGAGGGCGGCGACACCGAGGGTTTTGGCAGCAGACTGCTTCATGGTGAATGCGTCCTTGAATGCGATAACGGGGATCAGAACGAGCTGAGCGGTCCTCGACCGTAAACACGTCCAGCCGTCCGCCGCAAACATCGAAATGCGGACGGATTGTGAAGCCCGTCCGCATTCCGTGCACCCCGACCGCCTCCGGTCAGCCCTCGGAATCGATAGAACCGCTGCTAGAGGCGGCCTGCTGGAACAGCCATTCGGATTTCAGTTCCGCGTATCCGGGCTTGACGACGTCATTGATCATGGCAAGCCGTTCATCGAAAGGAATGAACGCTGATTTCATCGCATTGACGGAGAACCACTGCATGTCGTCGAGCGTGTAACCGAATGCTTCGACGAGATGCTCGAATTCCCGGCTCATACTGGTGTGGGACATCAGACGGTTGTCCGTGTTCACGGTGGCCCGGAAGTGCAGTCGGCGCAGCAGCCCGATCGGGTGTTCGGCGTACGAGGCGGCGGCGCCGGTCTGGAGGTTCGAGCTGGGGCACATCTCCAGCGGGATGCGCTTGTCCCGTACGTACGAGGCGAGCCGGCCGAGCTTCACCGTGCCGTCCTCGTGGACCTGGATGTCGTCGATGATGCGCACCCCGTGCCCGAGCCGGTCGGCGCCGCACCACTGCAGGGCCTGCCAGATGGACGGCAGTCCGAAGGCCTCGCCGGCGTGGATGGTGAAGTGGTTGTTCTCGCGCTTGAGGTACTCGAACGCGTCCAGGTGCCGGGTGGGCGGGTAGCCGGCCTCGGCGCCGGCGATGTCGAAGCCGACGACGCCCAGGTCGCGGTAGCGGTTGGCGAGTTCGGCGATCTCCAGGGCGCGGGCCGCGTGCCGCATGGCGGTGAGCAGGGCGCCGAC
Organism: Streptomyces sp. NPDC086549; assembly: GCF_044746205.1. Lineage (NCBI taxonomy): Bacteria > Bacillati > Actinomycetota > Actinomycetes > Kitasatosporales > Streptomycetaceae > Streptomyces > Streptomyces sp. NPDC086549. The sequence continues at coordinate 599,552 of NZ_JBIVBS010000002.1, forward strand.
CCGGATGCGGTGGCCGTTCTCCCGGGCCAGCCGCTCCCCCTGCCGGAAGCCCTCGTTGACCGCCTCGACGACCTCTTCGAGGCTGAGGCCGCCCTCCAGATGCTGCTCGGGGGCGTAGCGCACCTCGGCGTAGACGACCCCGTCCTCGGCGAGGTCCTCGGCGCACTCGCGGGCGACCCGGACCAGCGCGTCGCGGGTCTGCATCACGCCGACGGTGTGCGAGAAGGTCTCCAGGTAGCGCTCCAGGGAGCCGGAGTCGGCGGCCTCGCGGAACCAGACGCCGAGCTTGTCGGGATCGGTCTCGGGAAGCTGGGAGTAGCCCGATTCCCGGGCCAGTTCGACGATGGTCCCGGGGCGGAGGCCGCCGTCGAGATGGTCGTGCAGCAGAACCTTGGGCGCCCGGCGGATCTGGTCCGACGTCGGGATGGTTCCAGTCTGGACAGTCTGGCTCGTCATTTCCGCACTCTAACGCCTACGCGCGTAGAGGCCTGGTGTACGAATTCGTCGATACGTAATGGTGACCCCACGGACGGGTGGCGTACGCCCGTATTTCTGACACTGTTCTGTCATGGCACAGCAATCGGCGCCGGTACGAACGGCCAGGCTGGGTAGGGCAGTCGGCCAGGAGCCGACGGCGGTGAGCGGAGCGGTGCTGCTGCTCCCGGGCGGCGAGGAGGTCTCCGCCCGCAGGCCGTCCTCCGTATGGGCGACAGTCTCCGTGCGCGGCCTCGGCCGGACCCTCGCGCGCGCGGGGCGGGACGAGGGGCTGGCCACGCACGTCGTCCACTACCGCTACCGCGGCTGGAACGGCAGCGAGGCGCACCCGGCGGGAGACGCGGCCTGGGCCGTGGACGAGATCGTACGGCGGTACGGCGACGTCCCCGTCTGTCTGGTGGGCGTGGGGATGGGCGGCCGGGCGGCGCTGCGGGCGAGCGGGCACGAGGCGGTCAACTCCGTCGTGGCGCTCGCCCCTTGGCTGCCCGAGGACGATGTCGCGGCTCCGCCGGAGCCCGTGAAGCAGCTCGTGGGACGCCGGGTGCTGATCGTGCACGGCACCAACGACGAGCGGACCGATCCCGAGCTGTCGTTCCGGCTGGCGATGCGGGCGAAGAAGGCGAACCGGGACGTGTGCAGGTTCGAAGTGCACACGGACGGACACGCGCTGCACCAGTACCGCGACGAAGTCCACGCGCTCGCCTCGGACTTCGCGATGGGCGCGCTGTTCGGGCATCCGCTCTCCCGTCCGGTGGAGGACGCGCTGGCCGCTCCGCCGCCCCTGGGCCTGCGGATGCCGCTGGCCGCGGGGTTCGGGCATTCGCTGCACCGGGCGTGAGGTTCAGGCGAGCAGGTTCCCCCGCTTCGAGAGCAGGAACTTCTTGAAGGCGGCCACCGGAGGCGTGTCCGGGTGGCCGTCCAGCCAGGCCACGCCGATCTCCCGTACCGCCCGCGGAGCCGTGACCGTCAGTTCCACGACTCCCGGGCGGGGGAAGGGCGGCGGGGGCAGGAGGGCGACGCCGAGGCCCGCCGCCACCAGGCCGCGCAGCGTCTCGGCCTCCTCGCCCTCGAAGGCGACCCGCGGCTTGAAGCCGGCCTCCTTGCACAGGTCGTCGGTGATGCGGCGCAGGCCGTAGCCGGGTTCCAGGGTGACGAAGGTTTCGTCGGCGGCCTCGGCCAGGCGGATGCGTCTGCGGCCGGCCAGGGGATGGTCGGCGGGGACGACCAGACGGAGCTTCTGCTCGTCCAGGCGGCGGGCCACCAGGTCGGGGGCGTCCGGGACCGGGGAGGTCAGGCAGAGGTCCAGTTCGCCCGCTCGCAGGCCTTCGAGCATCGCCTCCCCGTAGGTCTGGACGAGGCTGAAGCGGACCCGCGGATGGTCGGCGCGGAAGGCGTGGAGGAGGCCGGGGACCGTCTCGGCGCCCATGGTGTGCAGGAAGCCGAAGGCGACCTTGCCGGTGGCCGGGTCGGCGTCGGCGCGCACCTCGTCGGCGGCGCGCTCGATCTCGGCCAGCGCACGTTCCACGGAGGTGAGGAAGGTGCGGCCGGCCGGGGTGAGGGAAACCGTGCGGCCGCGGCGGGCGAACAGCTCGACGCCCAGGTCCCGCTCCAGCCGGACCATGGCCCGGGACAGCGTCGACTGCGGCACCTGGGTCTCCTGCGCGGCCCGGGTGACGTGCTCGGTGCGGGCGACCGCGGCGAAGTAGGCGAGGCGCGGGGCGAGCAGCCTCGACATGTCAGCCATGTCAGCCATGTCTTCTGTGTCACTGGACGGTGACAGTCGAGTCCGTGACCTCTGCTGATGCACCATGGGAACGATTATGACGAGTCCATGCATTGGACGGATGAGTCGGGGCGTACGTAGCTTCGAGGCATGTCTCCCGCCAGTACCGGGGCGTCCACCGTTGTGGACGCCGTCCCGTCCGTTTCCGCCACCGACTCGTCTTCCGACTCCCGTATGGCCCCGGGTGGCCCCGGCTACCGCCGGATGAGCTTCGCCCTCTTCCTCGCCGGTGTCGCGACCTTCGCGCTCCTCTACTCCACGCAGGCCCTGCTGCCGCTGATCTCCGGCGAGTTCGGGGTGGCGGCGAACGAGGCGAGCTGGACGGTGGCGGCCGCGACGGGCGGTCTGGCGCTGTTCGTGCTGCCGATGAGCGCCCTGTCCGAGCGCTTCGGCCGCCGTACGGTGATGACGGCCTCGCTGGCGGTCGCGGTGTCGGTCGGCATGCTGGTCCCCTTCGCGCCGTCGATCGGCGCGCTGGTGGTGCTGCGGGCGGTCCAGGGCGCGGCGCTGGCCGGGCTCCCGGCGTCGGCAACGGCGTACCTGGCCGAAGAGGTCCGGCCGAAGGCCCTGGTCACGGCGATCGGCCTGTTCGTCGCGGGCAACAGCATCGGCGGGATGAGCGGCCGGGTCATCACCGGCTGGATCGCGCAGGAGTGGGGCTGGCGGATCGCCATCGGCGTGATCGGCGCGATCGCGGTCGGCTGCGCGGTGGCCTTCCGCCTCCTGCTCCCGGCGCCGAAGCACTTCATGCCGGGCTCGCTGCGCCCCCGTGTCCTGGCCGGCACGGTCCGCGACCATCTGTCCGACCCGCTGCTGCGCCGGCTGTACGCGATCGGCGCGCTGTTCATGACGGTCTTCGGCGGCGTCTACACGGTGATCGGCTATCGCCTTACGGAGGAGCCGTTCGGGCTGCCGCAGGGCATCGTCGGCTCGATCTTCCTGGTGTACCTGGTGGGTACGGTCTCGGCGTCGACGGCGGGCCGGCTGGTCGGCCGGCTGGGCCGCCGGGGCGCGCTCTACCTGGCCGGCGGCACGACGGCGGCGGGCCTGCTGCTGTCCCTGGCCGACTCGCTCCCGCTGGTCCTGCTGGGCCTGGTCCTGATCACGGCGGGCTTCTTCGCGGGCCACGCGGTGGCGTCCTCGGCGGTCGGCAAGACGGCCACGCACGGCCGCGCCCAGGCCTCGGCCCTCTACCAGTCCGCGTACTACATCGGCTCCAGCACCGGCAGCACGGTCGGCGCGATCGCCTTCCACGCGGGCGGCTGGGCCGGGACCGTCGGGGTCGGCCTGCTCGCGGTCCTCGGCGTGGTCACGATCACGGTGCTCGGCACCCGTGCGGCCCGGGTGGCGGCACGCCGGGACCTCGTCGCCGCACACTGAAACCCTCCTCCTCGCGTTCCCCCTGCTCAGGACCCGTTGTCAGCGGTCGCCGCTAGTGTCCGCGCGACAACCGGACCGAGCAGGGGGTTTTCGTATGGAGTTTCGGGCCGAGCGCGGGGCGTTCGCCGAGGCCGTGGCGTGGGCGGCGCGGGCGCTGCCTGCGAGGTCGCCGGTGCCGGTGCTGGGCGGGCTGCTGCTGGAGACGGATGCCGGACGGCTGACGGTGTCCGGCTTCGACTTCGAGACGGCGGCGCGCATCGAGGCCGACGCGGAGACGGCCGCGTCCGGCCGGGTGCTGGTGCTCGGGCGCAGGCTGCTGGACATCTGCCGGGTGCTCCCGGAGGGGCCGGTGAGCTGCGCGCTGGAGGGGACGCGGTTCACGGTGGAGGCGGGCGGGACGGAGTTCGGGCTGTCGACACTGCCGCTCGACGAGTACCCGGCGCTTCCGGTGACGCCCCCGTCGTACGGGGCCGTGGACGCGGCCGCCTTCGCCACCGCCGTCGGGCAGGTCGCCGTGGCCGCGGGCCGGGACGACACACTGCCGGTGCTGACGGGCGTCCAACTGCGCCTGGAGGGCGAGGAGATGACGGTGTCGGCGTCGGACCGCTACCGGTACGCCGTACGGCGGCTGCCGTGGAAGCCGGAGGCCGGTGCGGGCGGCGGGCCGGTGGAGACGCTGCTGCCCGCGCGTCGGCTGCTCGACGTGGCACGGTCGCTGGCCCGGTGCGGGAGCGTGCGGATCGGGCTCGACCCGTCGGCTTCGGCCGGTGGTGGCCTGGTCGGCTTCGAGGGCGGGCCGATGCGGTCGGTCGTACGGCGGCTGGACGGGCGGCTGCCGGGCTACGGGTCGTTGTTCGAGCTCACGGGGGCCACGGTCGCCGAGGTGGAGTGCGGGGCACTGGCGGAGGCGGTGCGGCGCGTCTCGGTCGTGGCGGAGGCGAACAGTCCGGTACGGCTGGACTTCTCGGCCGGGGACGGGTCGGTGCGGGTGCGGGCCGGGTACGGGGACGACGTGGCGGCGCAGCGGCTGCCGGCGGGGCTGACGGGCGCCGAGGAGGTGACGGTGTCCTTCAATCCGGCGTATCTGCTGGACGCGCTGAACTCGTTCGAGGGGCCCGGACTGCGGATGGAGCTGCTGGGGGCGGGACAGCGGGCGCTGTTGAGCGCGGTCGCGGAGGAGGGGGCCTTCGTTTCTCACCGGCATCTGCTCATGTCGGTGAAGCAACTGGTCTGATACGGCTCCGGCCTGGGCCTTCGTTCGCTGCGGGGGCCGTTGTCAGTGGGCTGCGGTAGCTTCCGAAGTGCTGGCGCGCGAAGGCGCCTCACGGGAACGGCCACAGGGGTGGGTGGACGATGGGCGACACCACGGCGACGACGGATCTCGACGTCGCGCTGGAGAAGCACCGGACCGAGCTGACCGGGTACTGCTACCGCATGCTCGGCTCCTCCTTCGAGGCCGAGGACGCGGTGCAGGACACCCTGGTCCGGGCCTGGCGGAGCTACGACAAGTTCGAGGGCCGCTCCAGCCTGCGCTCCTGGCTGTACCGGATCGCGACGAACGTCTGCCTGGACATGTTGTCCGCGGGCAACAAACGGGCGAGGCCGGTGGACCTGTCGGACTCGACGCCCCTGGCCCAGGCGGCCCTCTCCCCCCGTCCGGACAGCACCTGGCTGGAGCCGGTCCCGGACGCCCGTGTGCTGCCCACGGTCGACGACCCGGCGGAGGCGGCCATCGCCAAGGAGTCCATCCGCCTCGCCTTCATGGCGGCCCTGCAGCAGCTGCCGCCCAAGCAGCGAGCGGTACTCATCCTGCGCGAGGTGCTGGCCTGGAAGGCGAGCGAGGTCGCCGAGCTCCTGGGCACCACGGTCGCCTCGGTCAACAGCGCGTTGCAGCGGGCGCGGGCGACGCTCGCGGAGCGGGAGGACAAGGGTGCCGGGGCGGCGGTGTCGGACCCGCTGGACGAGGAACAGCGAAAGCTCCTCGACCGCTATGTCGCCGCCTTCGAGGGGTACGACATGACGGCGCTGACGGCGCTGCTCCACGAGGACGCGGTGATGACGATGCCGCCGTTCGACCTGTGGCTGACCGGCCACGACGACATCACCGGCTTCATGACGACCCTGGGCTCCGCCTGCGCCGGCTCCCGCCTGCTGCCGGTCCAGGTCAACGGCCTGCCCGGCTTCGCCCAGTACAAGCCGGACCCGGAGGCGGGCGGATTCACCCCCTGGTCCATCCAGGTCCTGGAGATATCAGACGGCCGGCTGACCGGGTTCCACTTCTTCCTCGACACGAAGCGGTGGTTCCCGCTGTTCGGGCTGCCCCTCCATCTCGAAGCGGAGACCGACGAGGTCGAGGAGGGCGTGTAGAGCCGGGTCAGGGTCGCGGAGGCGTATCCGGCCTCCGGCCCGGCGGGCGGTGAGCTGGAGCCGGGCGAGGAGGTCGACGGCCCCGAGCCCGGGTGGTCCGAGCCCGCCCACGTCACATACGACGACACCGGCTCCGGTGACCTCCAGCAGCGCCCGCACGTCGTCGCACAGCCCCGCCACCTCGTCCTTTGCGACGGGGCCGGGCAGCACGAGTACGGCGGGTGATTCGGCGTCCACGTGCGGTAGACCGAGTGGACGCCGGTAACTCATCGCGCCGCGGCAGGTCCTATCGGCGCGTCACCGGTCCCAGCACGCCGAACGGGACCGGCGGTGATCCGCCGGTCCCGCTCACCCGAAAGGGAAATCGCCTGGTCAGGCGATGCGTTCCAGCACCACCGGCGTGGCCGAGAACTGCGTGCCGGGGGCCGCGATGTCGTACGAACCCTCGACCGCCTGCAGCGCGTAGTCGAAGCGCTCGGGGGTGTCGGTGTGCAGGGTCAGCAGGGGCTGGCCCTCCGTCACCGTGTCGCCGGGCTTGGCGTGCATCTCGACGCCCGCTCCCGCCTGCACCGGGTCCTCCTTGCGGGCGCGCCCGGCGCCCAGGCGCCACGCCGCGATGCCGATGTCGTACGCGTCCAGGCGGGTCAGGACGCCGGAGGCGGACGCCTTGACCACGTGCTGTTCCTTCGACGTGGGCAGCGGGGCGTCCGGGTCGCCGCCCTGGGCCGCGATCATGCGGCGCCAGACGTCCATGGCCGAGCCGTCGGCCAGGGCCTTCGCCGGGTCCGCGTCCTTCACGCCGGCGGCGTCGAGCATCTCGCGGGCGAGGGCGATCGTCAGCTCGACCACGTCCGCCGGGCCGCCGCCCGCCAGGACCTCGACCGACTCGCGGACCTCCAGGCCGTTGCCCGCCGTCAGGCCGAGCGGGGTGGACATGTCCGTGAGGAGCGCGACCGTCTTCACGCCGTGGTCGGTGCCCAGGCCCACCATCGTGGAGGCGAGCTCGCGCGCGTCCTCGATCGTCTTCATGAAGGCGCCCGTGCCGACCTTCACGTCGAGGACCAGGGAGCCGGTGCCCTCGGCGATCTTCTTCGACATGATCGAGGAGGCGATCAGCGGGATCGCCTCGACCGTGCCGGTGACGTCACGCAGGGCGTACAGCTTCTTGTCCGCGGGGGCCAGGCCGTCGCCCGCCGCGCAGATCACGGCACCCGTGGTGTCGAGGACGTGCAGCATCTCCTCGTTGGAGAGGAGGGCCCGCCAGCCCGGGATCGACTCCAGCTTGTCCAGCGTGCCACCGGTGTGACCAAGGCCCCGGCCCGACAGCTGCGGGACGGCCGCGCCGCAGGCCGCGACCAGGGGAGCCAGCGGAAGCGTGATCTTGTCGCCGACGCCGCCCGTGGAGTGCTTGTCGGCCGTCGGGCGGGACAGGGACGAGAAGTCCATGCGCTCGCCGGACGCGATCATCGCGGCGGTCCAGCGGGCGATCTCACGGCGGTTCATGCCGTTGAGCAGGATGGCCATCGCGAGCGACGACATCTGCTCGTCGGCGACCTCGCCGCGCGTGTACGCGTCGATGACCCAGTCGATCTGCTCGTCGCTGAGCTCACCGCGGTCCCGCTTGGTGCGGATGACGGAGATGGCGTCCATGGCCATGGTGTGCGTTCCTTCCGGGAGTGCGAAGGGTGCGGCCCCTCCGGGCCGGTGGCTCGGAGGGGCCTTACGGGAGTTACTTGGTGAGATGGTCCGGCCCGAAGGCCTGGGGCAGCATCTCCGAGAGCGGCAGGACGCCCGCCGGGGTGTCCAGGAGCAGGTCGGGCCCGCCGAACTCGTACAGCAGCTGGCGGCAGCGGCCGCACGGCACGAGCAGGCCGCCCGTGCCGTCCACGCAGCTGAAGTGCGTGAGGCGGCCACCGCCGGTGCGCTGCAGCTGCGAGACCAGTCCGCACTCGGCGCACAGGCCGAGACCGTACGAGGCGTTCTCGACATTGCAGCCGGTGACGATGCGCCCGTCGTCGACCAGGGCCGCGACGCCGACCGGGAAGCCCGAGTACGGGGCGTACGCGTGGGACATGGCCTCGCGGGCCTCCGCGCGCAGCGCCTGCCAGTCGAAATCGGCGGCCGAGGTGGTCACTTGCCCTGTCCCTTCCGGTACCGCATGCCGTCGGCCTTGGGCATCCGCAGGCGCTGCGCGGACAGCGACAGCACGAGCAGGGTGACGACATACGGGGTGGCGCCGACGAAGTCGCTCGGGACCTCGTCCGTGAGCAGGTACCAGACCAGGACGAGCGCGGCCATGACGGCGCTGATGACACCCTGCCACACGGCCTTGCGGTACAGCTTCCAACCGGCCAGCGCCGCGAGGAGGACGACCAGCAGGAGGAGCAGGGCGTGCACGGTCACACCGCCGTTGCGCAGCTGAAGTGCGTCGGAGTAGCCGAACAGGCCGGCGCCCATGGCCAGCCCACCGGGCCGCCAGTTGCCGAAGATCATGGCCGCGAGGCCGATGTAGCCGCGCCCGCCGGTCTGGCCCTCCAGGTACGTGTGCGAGGTGACCAGCGCGAGGAAGGCGCCGCCGAGGCCGGCGAGACCGCCGGAGACGGCCACGGCCGCGTACTTGTACTTGTAGACGTTGACGCCGAGCGATTCCGCGGCGGTCGGGTTCTCGCCGGCGGAGCGCAGCCGCAGACCGAAGGGGGTGCGCCACAGCAGCCACCAACTGCCGACGAACAGCAGCGCGGCCAGGATCGTCACCACCGACAGGTCGGTGACCAGACCGCCGATGATGCCCGCGAGGTCGGAGACCAGGAACCAGTGGTGCTTCTCGATCGACGCGAGCGCGTCGGAGAGGCCGGGCACGGTGACGTTCGGCAGCGAGTCCACGGGCGGGGACTGCTTGGGGTTGCCGCCCGCGTTCGCCGCCGCGCCGTCGGCGAAGAACAGCTTGGCGAGGTACTGGGTGGTGCCGAGCGCGAGCAGGTTGATCGCGACACCGGAGACGATGTGGTCGACGCCGAAGGTGACGGTCGCGACGGCGTGCACCAGGCCGCCGAGGACACCGAAGCCGATGCCGCACAGCAGGCCCAGCCAGGGGCTGGACTGCCAGCCCATCCAGCCGGCGCCGAAGGTGCCGAGGATCATCATGCCCTCGAGGCCGATGTTGACCACGCCGGACCGCTCGGACCACAGACCCGCGAGACCGGCGAGCCCGATCGGCACGCCCAGACCCAGCGCGGCGTTGACCTGTCCGGCGGAGTCGAGCTGGTTGGAGCCGGTGATCACGCGGACCGCGGCCACGAGCAGCAGGGCGCCCGCGACGATCATGAGGATCTGGCCGAGCGACCGGCCCGAAGCCTTGGCGGCGGTGTCCGCCTTGGGCGCCGCGGGCGGCGGCGTGTCGGTCATCGTGGCAGTCATCACGCCACCTCCTGCATCTTCGTCGGGGCGGCGGCCTGGGCGGCGAGCTCGGCGCCGACCCGGTGCTGCTGGCGCTTGAGGCCGTAGCGGCGTACGACCTCGTAGGCGATCACGACACACAGGACGATGACGCCCTGGATGACACCGAGGATCTCCTTGTCGTAGCCCTGGAACTCCAGGTGGTTGGTGGTGCGCTCCAGGAAGCCCCACAGGAGGGCGCCGAGCGCGATGCCGATCGGGTGGTTGCGGCCGAGCAGCGCGATGGCGATGCCGGTGAAGCCGATGCCGACCGGGAAGTCGTTGCTGAACTGGTGGCTGTCGTTGAGCAGGGTCGGCATGCCGATGAGTCCGGCCACCGCACCCGAGATGATCATGCTGGTGGCGATCATCTTCTTCACCCCGACACCGCTCGCGGCGGCGGCGGTCTCGGACTGGCCGACGGTGCGCAGGTCGAAGCCGAACCTGGTGCGGCCGAGCACGAACCAGTACGCGACGCCGACGATCACGGCGATGAAGAGGAAGCCCCACAGCACGCCGGCCGGGCCGGTGTCGATGCTGAAGAAGTACGACGACGACGGCAGCGGCTTGGTCGAGACGACGGTGCCGCCCTGCTGGAGCTCGCCCAGCTTTCCGGGCTGGAGCAGGTAGGCGATGATCGCGGTGGCGATCGAGTTCAGCATGATCGTCGAGATGACCTCGCTGACCCCTCGCGTCACCTTGAGGATGCCGGCGATGGCCGCCCAGAGGGCGCCGGTCGCCATGGCGCAGATGATGATCAGCGGGATGGCTATCCAGCCGGGCACGGTGAGCGCCCCGCCGAGGACGGCGGCGATGAACGCGGCCAGCCGGTACTGGCCGTCGACACCGATGTTGAACAGGTTCATGCGGAAGCCGAAGGCCACCGCGACACCCGCCAGGTAGTACGTCGTCGCCTTGTTCAGGATGTAGACCTGGCTGTCGCTGGCGAAGCCGTAGGTCACCATGTCGCTGAAGGCGTCACCGGGGTTCTTGCCGGTGGCGAGGATCACCAGGGTGGTGACGACGAGCGCGGCGACGATCGCCAGCAGCGGCGCCGCGATCCCGAGGAGCAGCCGCTCCTTGTCGATCCGTGAGGTCAGCTTGTTCATCGGGCGTCGTCCTCTGCGTGCTCCAGGTGGCCGGTGGCCGCCCCCGTCATGGCGGAGCCCAGCTCCTCGGGGGTGATCGTGGCGGGGTCGGCGTCGGCGACCAGACGGCCGCGGTACATGACCCGCAGGGTGTCGGAGAGCCCGATGAGCTCGTCCAGGTCGGCGGAGATCAGCAGCACGGCGAGGCCCTTGCGACGCGCCTCGCGGATGTGGTCCCAGATCGCGGCCTGCGCGCCGACATCCACACCGCGGGTGGGGTGGGCGGCGATGAGCAGCTTGGGGTCGTGGCTCATCTCGCGGCCGACGATCAGCTTCTGCTGGTTGCCGCCGGACAGCGAGGCCGCGGTCACGTCGATGCCGGGGGTGCGGACGTCGTACGCCTGCACGATCCGCTCGGTGTCGGCGCGGGCCGCCTTGATGTCGAGCAGCCCGCCGCGCGAGTTGGGCCGCTCGGAGACGTGGCCGAGTATGCGGTTCTCCCACAGCGGTGCTTCCAGGAGCAGGCCGTGGCGGTGGCGGTCCTCGGGGATGTAGCCGATACCGGCCTCGCGGCGGTTGCGGGTCGCGGCGTGGGAGATGTCGGCGCCGTCGAGCGTGATCACGCCGGCGTCCGGCCGGCGCATGCCCATGATCGCCTCGACCAGCTCGGACTGGCCGTTGCCCTCCACACCGGCGATGCCGAGGACCTCGCCCTTGTGGATGGTGAAGGAGATGTCGTCCAGGATGATCCGCTCGACGCCGTCGAGGTCCGTCTGTGCGAGGCGCAGGCCGTCCAGCTTGATCAGCGGGACGTCCGTGACGGTGGACTCCTCGGTCTCCGGCGTGGGCAGTTCGCTGCCGACCATCAGCTCGGCGAGCTGCCTGGACGTGGTGCCCTGCGGCTCGACCGTCGCGACGGTGGTGCCGCGACGTATGACGGTGATCTCGTCGGCGACGGAGAGCACCTCGCCCAGCTTGTGGGAGATGAAGATGACGGTGAGGCCCTCGGCCTTCAGGTCGCGCAGGTTGTCGAAGAGCGCGTCGACCTCCTGCGGCACCAGGACGGCGGTGGGCTCGTCCAGGATGAGGGTCTTGGCGCCGCGGTAGAGGACCTTGAGGATCTCCACACGCTGGCGGTCGGCGACGCCGAGCTCCTCCATGAGGACGTCCGGCCGGACGTTCAGGCCGTACGCGTCGGAGATCTCCTTGATCTTGGCGCGGGCCTTGGCCCCGATGCCGTACAGCTTCTCCGCGCCGAGGACGACGTTCTCCAGGACGGTGAAGTTGTCGGCGAGCATGAAGTGCTGGTGCACCATGCCGATGCCGCGGGCGATGGCATCGGCGGGGTTGTGGAAGACGACCTGTTCGCCGCCCACCGTGATGGTGCCCTCGTCCGGCTGCTGCATGCCGTAGAGGATCTTCATCAGGGTGGACTTGCCGGCTCCGTTCTCACCGCACAGGGCGTGTACGGTGCCCGTACGGACCGTGATGTCGATGTCGCGGTTGGCGACGACGCCGGGGAAACGCTTGGTGATGCCGCGCAGTTCGACGGCAGCGGGAGGGCTGGACGCGTTGATGGCGCACTCTCCTCGGGGAAAGGGGCTGCGTGGGGAGGGCAGGCGTCGGCGACGCTAGCGCGGCAACTCCATGCTACACGCGTAGAGTTGACACATTGTTATGGCTCGGCGGGGGGCGACGGATGGCGCCCCCCGCCGAGCCGGGGTCCGACGGGACCCATCAGGTCACGGAGTGGTCTTGACCTTGATCGAGCCGTCGATGATCTTCTTCTTCGCGGCGTCCAGCTTGGCCTGGATGTCGGTGATGAAGCCACCGCTGGTGGCCAGCGAGACACCGTCCTTGGCGAGCGAGTAGGTGTTGGTGCCGGTCAGCGGCTTGCCGTCGTGCACGGACTTGATGAAGTCGTAGACACCGACGTCGACGTTCTTGACCATCGAGGTCAGGATCGAGCTCTTGTACTTGGCCAGACCCGGGATGTTGTACTGGTCGGAGTCCACGCCGATGGCCCAGGCACCCTTGACGCCGTTGACGGCCTCGATCGCACCGTTGCCGGAGGAGCCGGCCGCCGAGTAGATCACGTCCGCGCCGTTGTCGAGCATGCCCTGCGCGGCCTGCTTGCCCTTGTCGGGGCTGGCGAAGCCGGAGAAGTCGGAGCCGTGGCTCAGGTACTGGGTGTCGACCTTGATCTTCGAGTTGGTGTCCTTGACGCCCTGGACGTAGCCCGCCTCGAACTTCTTGATCAGCGGGACGTCGACACCGCCGATGAAGCCGACGTGGTCCTTCTTCGTCTTCAGCGCGGCGGCGACACCGGCCAGGTAGGAGCCCTGCTCCTCGGTGAACGTGATGCTGTCGACGTTCTTGGCGTCCACGACCGAGTCGACGAGGCCGAAGCTGGTCTTCGGGTACTTCGCGGCGATCTTGGTCACGGAGGAGGCGTAGGAGAAACCGACGGCGACGATCGGGTTGTAGCCGGCGTCCGCCAGGTCCGACAGGCGCTGCTCGCGGTCGGCCTCGGTGTCGGAGGTCTTGGCGGTCAGCTCCTTGATGTCGCCGCTGAACTCGCCCTTGGCCTTGTCGGCACCACGCGCGGCGGAGTCGTTGAAGGACCGGTCACCACGGCCGCCGACGTCGTAGGCGAGGCCGATCTTGACACCCTTGCCGCCACCCGAGGAGGGAGACGTGCTGGTGTTGTCGGAGGAGGTGCTGCCACATGCAGTGGCAGTCACGGCGAGGGCTGCGGTGACGATACACGCAGCGGAAAGCTTGGCTACCCGGCGCACGGGAGGCTCCTTCACCTGACCTGAGCGCCATGTCGGCGCTTGATGTGAGCACCGTGCCGGTGCTCGAGCCGAACGCCCCGGCGGCGTCGGCTCCGCGGAATCGTAACGCGCGTAGATGTCAGAAAAACACCCCTCATAAAGCCGTTATCGATTCGAGGCAAACACTGTCTGAACTCGGAGTCTGAAGGCGCCTCGGCCGCCGTCGCAGACCGTGCACGAATGGCTCGCGAGGGTGTTGCCCCCGACGACGGAACGACTCTCACCGAGACCAGCGCTCTCGGGGTGGGCCCAGCTTCCCACACCCACAAGCGCCGGGGGCGCCCGCTTCCCACGCGGCGATCCCAGACGCTGCCCCGCGGGCGCCTCGCGCCAGGCAGGGTGAATGCAAGCCCGATCGAACAGTCTTGCGACCCCTCTGCCCCTTGGTCAGGTTGAGCCCAGCGATCTTCAGCCATTGACCAAGGCTGATCATTTGGGATTACCCAAGGGGGAACTCCTGAATTTCCGTAAAGCCATCTCTTCGCAGTCGGTGTGGGCGTCACCGCCGGCACCGCGCTCGTCCTGCGTCCGCCGCGCCCGGGCCGTGTGCGTGGGCCCGAACGGCCACACGTTCAACCTGGAGGGCAACTGGGTCAGCACGCGCAAGGACGAGACCTCGCATGCGACCTGCAGGTCGGACCCGGCGCACACCAGCGTCGGCGTCCTCAGCACGAAGATCGAGACCGGCGAGCCCATCCGATCGGCAGAGGTCAGGCTGATCGGCAGAGATCAGGCGCTTTTCGCTCCCGCCACATGAGTCAGGCCGTCCGGTGGTGGCACGCCGGACGGCCTGACTCATCCGGCCGTACGTGGTTCAGGCCTCCCCAGAGGACATCGCGTCCAGGAAGGCGGCGGCCGTGAACAGCTCCACGCCCACCACGATGGCGTACTCGTCGGCGTCGAAGTCGCCCTGGTGCAGGTCCCGCACCGTGCGCTCGCCGGGTGTCCGCACGCCGAGCCGGGCCAGGGCCCCCGGCACGTGCTCCAGGTACCAGGAGAAGTCCTCGCCGCCGAGGCTCTGCTCGGTCCCCTCGACAGAGTCCGCGCCGCGGCGCGCGACCATGGCGTCCCGCAGCAGCTCGGTCACGACGGGGTCGTTGACCACCGGCGGGACGCCCCGCACGTAGTTGATCTCCGACTTCGCCCGGTGCATGGTCGCGACCTCGTCGATCGCCGCGTGCACGATGTCGGGCGCCTGCCGCCAGGTCTCCAGGTCCAGGCACCGCACGGTCCCGGACAGCTCCGCGTGCTGCGGGATCACGTTCGGCGCGTGCCCCGACTCGATCCGCCCCCAGGTCACGGCGAGCCCGCTCCTGCTGTCCACGCGCCGGGCGACGAGCGCGGGCACGTCGGTGGCGACACGGGCGGCGGCGGTGACGAGGTCGGTGGTCAGATGCGGCCGGGCGGTGTGCCCCCCGGGCCCGTCCAGCGCGATCTCCAGCCGGTCGCAGGCACTGGTGACGGCACCGTGCCGCAGCCCGATCCGCCCGACGTCCACCCGGGGGTCGCAGTGCACCGTGACGATTCTCCGCACCCCGTCCAGCACGCCGCACTCGATGATGTCGGCGGCGCCGCCGGGCAGCACCTCCTCGGCGGGCTGGAAGATCAGCCGCACGGGCCGGGGCAGCAGCCCCTGCTTGTGGAGCTCGGCGAGGACGAGTCCCGCCCCCAGCACCACGGTCGTGTGCACGTCGTGTCCGCAGGCGTGGGCCCGGTCCGGCACGGTCGACCGGTACGGGCACTCGCTCTTCGTGTCCGGGATGGGGAGGGCGTCGATGTCGGCCCGCAGGGCGAACACGCCCCCGTCGGCGCCGCCGCCCCCCGCCTCCCCGCCGATGTCACAGACGAGCCCGGTTCCGACGGCGAGGACGCGGGGCCTGAGCCCGGCCTTCTCCAGCCGCTCCTTGATCGCGGCGGTCGTGCGGAACTCCTGGTTGCCGAGCTCGGGGTGCATGTGCAAGTCGCGCCGGAACGCTACGAGTTCGGCGTGCAGCGCCTCGCTCAGCACGCCCGGAAGCGCACCCCCGGACAGATCGGCCTCGGACTCTCGGGACATCAATTGGTTCACCCTCTGAAGGGTAGGACGCCCGGACGGTCAACTGACCCTCGATCAACAAAAGTTCAACCCGTTAGGGGAAGAAAATCTGACCACCGGACGCATAGCTATCGACGGAGATGGGTAAACTCGCCCGACTTCAAGCCAAGTCGATCACGAAAATCCGCGGAGCGCGACCCCAGTCGCTCCCCTGCGCCCGTCGCCGTTCCTTTCCTCCACGGATACCACGCCCTGCCCGAGCGCCGCTGGAGCTGTCCAGCCGGCGGACCGAAGCGGCGTACGGCCCGGCGCCCGCCCCGGTATCGTGCGCCGTCGTGACCGAACGGGACTTCATCCAGGACACCCGCTCCTCCTACGACGCCATCGCCAAGGAGTACACGGACCGCCACCCGGACCACCTCGCGGACAGACCCGTGGACCGGGCCATGCTCACCGCCTTCGCCGAGCTGGCGAGAACCGCCGCCCCCGCCCCCGTCGCCGATCTCGGCTGCGGCCCGGGGTATGTCACCGCCCGCCTGCACGACCTCGGGGTTGCGACGTTCGGCGTCGACCTCTCCCCCCGGATGGTCGCCCTGGCCCGCGAGGCGCACCCGCACCTGCGCTTCCACGTGGGCTCGATGACGTCCCTGGACCTCCCGGACGGAACGCTCGCCGGGATCGCCGCCCTCTACTCGATCATCCATGTACCCGACGAGCACCTGCCGGCGACCTTCGCGGAGTTCCACCGCACCCTGGTCCCCGGCGGCCACGTCCTGCTGGCCTTCCAGTACGGCGACGGCGCCGGCCTGCGCCTCACGGAGCGCTTCGGCCACCAGATCGGCCTCGACTACCACTGGCGCACCCCGGACAGGGCCGCCGCCCTGCTGGCCGAGGCGGGCCTCCACCCGCTCGCCCGGACCGTACGCGAGCCCATGGACGAGGAGAAACTCCCCCGCGGATTCCTTCTGGCCCGCAAATCCCCGACCGACCGGCCCTGACCCCGCCGCCGGCCGGCCGGACGGCGGCCGGCACAGGCGCGCGCCGAGCGCGGCAACTTCTGTCCCGGCCAGGGTCCGGACCGAGCTGCGCCCGACCAGGGCCAGGCACAGACTCTGCGGCCCGCCAGGGCTAGACCGCGCTCACCGCCGCCAGTCGGTGTACGTCCCTGGCCGTCCCCGTCACCCCCGAGAGGAATCCCTGCGCCCGGGGGGACGCGTTCTCCGTCAGCCACGCCGGGTCGATGTCGCACACAGCGACCCGCACACCCGTGCCGGCCAGTGCGAGCGGCAGGGTGTGGACGACCGTGGACGGGAAGCTGAGGATCGTCCGTCCTATCGGCCCGCGCCGCGCGATCAGCTCGAGCGGCAGGTCGGGGCGGACGATCTCCAGGCCCGTCTCGGCCGCCAGCCGGTGCAGCTTCTCCGCGCTCTCGCGGCGGTGGGCGAAGTAGCGAGTGGCGCCGTGGGCCCTGGCCAGGCCGCGGACCGCTTCCAGGTAGCGGTCGCCGTCCACCACCCCGGTCTCCACCAGGGAGGTGCCGACCATGTCCGCGCTCTTGGTGATGCGCGGCGGGCCGAAGCGGGCCCGGGTCCAGGCGAAGTCGTTCGCGGTGATCGTGACGCCCTCGGGGGTCTCCGTCACCGGCATGGAGGAGAAGACCTCCACCCGGCGCCCGGCGCTGGGCGTCAGACGGCGGCGGGCCGAGGACGACACCGGCGCGAAGAGGAGGTCCCGCGCACCGGGGCGGCCGCCCTTGCGGTGCCAGCGGACCAGGCGCTCGCCGCGGGCGAGCTGGGCGACGAACTCCATCGTCGCCGTGCCGTCGTCGACCACCACCAGGTCCTTGGCCCGGGTGATCGTCAGCAGCAGCTGTACGTAGCGGGAGAACGGGTCTCCCATGACGATGCGGTCGGCCCGGCGGAGGGAACCCGCGAGGCCGCCGATCGTGTGGAAGGGCGCGGTCGTACCGCCCCGCGCCTCCTCCCAGCGCACCCGGTACCCCTCGTCCCGGGCCAGGTCGGCCATGCGGCGCAGCTGGCCCCGGGTCATGGGGTCGGTCGGGGACAGGACGACGACGGTGAGCTCCGTGTCCCCTCCCGAAAGCGGACCGCTGTCCGCGGTCCGCCGTATCTGGGACGGCACGGACCGCGATGGCCCCGCGCCCGTCTCCCCGGCCCCTTGCAGGGCATGGACATGCGCCCACTCCAGCACGTTCAGCAGCTGTACCGGGCTCTCCACGAAGGCGAGAGTGCGGGGGGTGCCGGTGTTCCCGGCGCGGGGGCTCATCGACGTACGACCGTCCCGTCGTAAGGCGTTGTGTATGGCGTTGTCGGTGTTCGGGTTGCTCAGACCGCGACCGGCTCGCCCGCCGCCGCCGCGATCTCCGCCTCGGCGACGGCACCGGCGACGCGGCGCAGCTTCTTCATCGGGCCGAGCTCGGAGTCGTAGACCTTCTTGACGCCGTCACCGAGGGAGGCCTCGATGGTGCGGATGTCGCGGACGAGGCGCACGAGGCCCTGCGGCTCGACGGAGGCGGCCTGGTCGGAGCCCCACATCGCGCGGTCGAGGGTGATGTGGCGCTCGACGAAGGTGGCGCCGAGGGCGACGGCGGCCAGCGTGGTCTGCAGGCCCGTCTCGTGGCCGGAGTAGCCGATCGGAACGTTCGGGAACTCCTTCTCCAGCGTGTTGATCACGCGGAGGTTGAGCTCCTCGGCCTTCGCCGGGTAGGTGGAGGTGGCGTGGCACATGAGGATGTTGTCGGAGCCGAGGACCTCGACCGCGTGACGGATCTGCTTCGGGGTCGACATGCCCGTGGAGAGGATGATCGCGCGGCCGGTGGCGCGCAGCGCCTTCAGCAGCTCGTCGTCCGTGAGGGAGGCGGAGGCGACCTTGTGGGCGGGGACGTCGAACTTCTCCAGGAAGGCGACGGCCTCGGTGTCCCACGGGGAGGCGAACCAGTCGATGCCCTTCTCCTTGCAGTACTCGTCGATCTGGCGGTACTCGTCCTCGCCGAACTCCACGCGGTGGCGGTAGTCGATGTAGGTCATCCGGCCCCAGGGGGTGTCGCGCTCGATGTCCCACTGGTCGCGCGGGGTGCAGATCTCGGGGGTGCGCTTCTGGAACTTGACGGCGTCGCAGCCGGCCTCGGCGGCCACGTCGATCAGCTTGAACGCGTTCTCGAGCTCACCGTTGTGGTTGATGCCGATCTCGCCGCAGACGTAGACGGGCTTGCCCGGGCCGACCTCACGCGTACCGAACGTGCGCAGACGGGAGTTGGTGCTCATGGCAGAAGATGTCCTTACTTGGTGAGGGAATCGAGAGAGGGGCCGAGGATCCAGCTGGCGATCTCTCGGATCGCGCCGTCGCCACCGGGGACGGTGGTGACCGCGCGTGCGGCGCCGCGCACGACGTCGTGGGCGCTCGCGACCGCCACGGGCCAGCCCACGAGGGCGAAGCACGGGAGGTCATTGACGTCGTTGCCGACGTAGAGCACGCGCTCGGGCGCGATGCCCTGCTCCTCGCACCACTGCTTGAGTGCGAGGTCCTTCCGGTCGATGCCGTGGAGCACCGGGATCTGCAGCTTCCGGGCCCGGGCGGCGACGACCGGGTTCTGTTCCGTGGAAAGGATCAGCATCTTCAGGCCGCTCTTGCGCAGCGCCGCGATACCGAGTCCGTCCCCGCGGTGCACGGAGACGAACTCCTTTCCATCGGAGTCGATCAGCACCCGGTCGTCGGTCTGGGTGCCGTCGAAGTCCAGTACGACCGCGTCGATGTCGTCGGCGGTCGGGAGCGCGCCGGGCCGGTCCGCGTCGAAGAGCGGAGCCAGGGCCCGGGCGCGGGCCAGGTCGTGCGGGTCGTCGATCTCCAGCACTCGGGCCGGGTCGGTGCGGACCAGCTCGGTGTGGCCGAAGAAGCGGTGGTTGTGCTTGCGGAAGCCGGCCGCGTCCATCGCGTAGGCGGCGCCGGTCTCCAGCAGGTCCTGGGGGCGGTCCTGGCGGCGCGGGCGGAAGGACTTGTCGTGGTTGACGCCGTAGCCGCCGCCCACGGAATCCCCTTCGGCCTCCCCGGTGACCGGGACCGGGACCGGCACCGGCACCGGCGCGTCGGCCCCGTCCCGCCAGATGAAGCCGTGGAAGGGGGCCACGGTCACGGCCGTGTCGGCGCCGTTCTCGACGATCGCTCCGGCCACCCCGTCGATGTCCTCCCGGACGATGAAGGGGCTGGTGCACTGGACGAGCAGGACGACGTCGACCGGTGCGCCGTGCAGCGCCTCGTGGGCGTCCATGGCGTGCAGGACGGCGGCCTCGGAGGTGGCGGTGTCGCCGGCGATGGCGGCCGGACGGAGGACGACCTCCGCCCCCGCCTGCCGGGCCGCCGCCGCGATCGCCTGGTCGTCGGTGGAGACGACGACGTCGGTGACGAGCCGGGAGGCACGGCACTCGCGCACGGCGCGGGCGACCAGCGGGACGCCGCCGACAGGGATGAGGTTCTTCGCGGGCACGCCCTTGGAGCCGCCACGCGCGGGAATCACGGCGAGTACACGGCGCACAACGGCCGCTTCGGGGTGGGACATCGGCTCTGTTCCTTCGGACGCTTGACGCGGGATCCGGTCGCTCACAGCTCTCCCATTCGTCGGATCACGGGGGCCACCCGCTGGACGCCGTGCCGGTAGGCGCCGCGCGCCGCCCGGCGGACGATCTGGCGGACCGGTCCCGGCGCCTTGTCGGCGGCGGGGGCGCCGGGCAGCGGGGAGCCGTCGGGACCGAGGTGGTGGCGGGCGAGGATCCCCGGCAGATAGCCGGGCGCGGTCTCGGTCGTGTAGTAGGGGTTCAGCGGCGGCAGGCCGCCGGGACGGTCGAGGAGCACCGCGATGCGCTCGCGTGCCGCGTCGAAGGCGGTGCCGTACGAACCGTCGGCAGCGACGCCCTGCCGGGCGACCCACTCTTCGTCGGGCGCCGGCCGGTGACCGGCGTCGAGCTGGTCCCAGGAGGCGAGGCAGCCGGAGCCGACGAAGTGGTGGTTGCCGAGCACCTCGCGGACGCCGAGGTCGGTGAGGACCACGGTGGGGATCCGGCGGTGCAGCGCCTCCAGCGCGGCCGTCGAGCTGACCGTGACGAGCAGGTCGGTGCGGTCGAGGACTTCGCCCATGTGCCCGTACACCAGGCGGAAGTTGGCGGGCAGGTCCTGACCCTGCGCCAGCTTCTGGTAGGGCAGCTCCTCGATGTGCGTGGTGTGTTCGCCCGGCTTGGAGCGCAGCTTCAGCAGCACCTCGCGTTCGGGGTGCTTGCGGGCGTGCTCGATCAGCCGGTTCAGCAGGTACGTACGGTCCTTGCGGTTCTCGGGGACCGAGGGCTGCGCCGCGAACACGACGGTGTACGGGTCGTGTTCACCGGTGTAGGGCTGCCCGCCGAGGAACGGCAGGGCGACCTCGGTCACCGAGGAGGCGTCGGCGCCCACCCCCTCGTACACGGCCCGGAACCGGTCCGCGTCCTGGCGGGAGTTGGCGAGGACGAGGTCCGCGCCGTGGCGCAGCAGCAGGCCGTCGGCGAGCTTCTCGTAGACGACGCCGACGTAGCCGGTGACGACGACGGGGCGCTTCGCGGAGCCGTCCTGGACCCGCCGCAGCCCGTGCAGCATCGCCTGCACGGCGCCGCCGACGAGGGCGAGGACGAGGACGTCGTACGACTCCTCGCGCATCGCACGCAGGAACTCGACGGCGGTGACCTCGCGGAGCGAGTCCGCCTGGACGCCGACTTCCTTCAGCTGGCGGGCGGTCGGGGTGGCACGGCCCCGCAGGAGGTAGCCGTCGAGCCGGATGTCCGAACCCTCGGGGACGACACGCTGCGCGGTGAGCGCGCCCCATTTCCACCGGGTGTCGGAATCCGCCAGGACGGCGACTCGCAGGGACTTCGTTGCACTTGCTGGCACGTCGAAGACGCTAGGAAGCGATTCCTAGGTTCCGCCCAACCCAAATGCAACAAACGGTTAACAGCACATCGACGAATGGCGAATCGGCCCCGGAACGCACAGCAAAACAGCCCGGTTCACAGCTTCGCCACCAGCAGTTCACCTGACATCAAACAAACGGCCAGAACGAATGACGGGCCGCCCTCTAACGTCACCGGCGTGGTGAAGCTCTCGGTCATCGTGCCGTTCTACAACGTCCAGCAATACGCGCCCGACACGCTGAAGAGCCTGCGTGCGAACGTGCGTGAGGACTTCGAATTCATTCTCGTCGACGACTGCTCGCGCGACGGGACGCCGGACATTCTCGAACGCGCGGAGCGGGAGCTGCCCGGTGCCGTGCTGGTCAGACACGAGCAGAACGGAGGGCTGGCCACCGCGCGCAACACCGGGATCGACCGGGCGCGCGGCGAATACCTGACGTTCCTGGACGGGGACGACTGGCTCGCCCCCGGCTACTATCCGCAGCTGGTCGCCGCCATGGATGGTCTGGGCTGCGATTTCGTGCGCACCGACCATGTGCAGTGCACGGCCAGGGCGCGCGCGATCCACCGGGTGCCGCACGGCCGCCGGGGTGTCGTGATGAATCCGCGGGACGCCATCCTGCCCGCGGACCGGTCCACCTCGGTGGACTACGCGTACGCGTGGGCGGGCATCTACCACCGCCGGCTGGTGGACCGCGGGTTGCTGCACTTCACCCACGGGCTGCGCACGGCCGAGGACCGGCCGTGGATCTGGAAGCTGCACCGGGAGGCGGATTCCTTCGCCGCGGTGGGCCTGCTCGGTGTGTACTACCGTCGCGGAGTCGCCTCCTCGCTCACTCAAATCGGTGATGTGCGACAACTCGATTTCATTCGCGCGTTCGACCAGGTAATCGAGGAAACGGCGCGCGATCCCGAGGCCGATAAGCTGCTGCCGAAAGCAGTGCGCACATATTGCGCGATCATGGCCCATCATCTCGGATCGATCGAGAGGTTCGAACCCGCCGTGGCTCGAAAATTGCGCTCTCTCAGCTCAGCAGCCCTGAAACGACTGCCGCAGGACGTGCTGGCAGAGGTGATGGACTCGATGGACCCGCAGCGGGCGAGCAGGCTGCGGCGGCTGCGGCGGCGGCCGTCGGGCGCCCGGACGGTGGCCGCCTGATGCCGCGTACCACCCACATCTTCTGCGCGTCGACCCTGTACGGAGCCGCGACCCTGGCCGCGGCGCTCGACGCCGGACTGTTCGAGCCGGCCGACCGGCGGCTGCTGCTCGTCACCAACAACGCGGCCAATCCCGAGACCACGCCCTCCGTCGACGCGATGCCGGGCTTCGACCGGTTGCGCGAGCGCTTCGACGAGGTGCTCTCCTGGAACGAGACCATCGCCCCGTTCCACCCGAGCGGCTGGGGTCCGCGCGCCGACGACATCCCCATGTGGGAGCGGTACGTCCGGCTGCTGTGGGGACTCGGCGACGACGAGATCCGGCTGACCGTGGAGTCCGTGCAGGTCAATCCGTCGCTCGCACTGTGCCAGTTGTTCACCGGCGCTCCCGTCGATGTCTACGCGGACGGCCTCATAAGCTATGGCCCCACCCGCGACAAGATCGATCCGCTGGTCGGCACCCGCATCGGCCGCCTGCTGCACCTCGACCTCGTCCCCGGGCTGACCCCGCTGCTGCTCACCGAGTTCGACGTGCGGCCGGAGCTGGTGCCGGCGGAGGCCTTCCTCAAGGTGCTCCAGGAGCTCGCCGACGGAGAGGCCGACCTGCCCGGCACCGGCGACCCGCGGCCCGCCCTGCTGCTCGGCCAGTACCTCTCGGCGCTGGAGATCCTCGGCGACGCCGAGGAGGAGGAGCTGCACCTGAGGATGGTGCGCGGCGCCGTGGCGCTGGGCCACCGCAGGCTGGTCTTCAAGCCGCATCCTGTCGCCCCCGCCCGCTGGTCGCGGCTCCTGGAGGACGAGGCGACCCGGCTCGGTGCCGAGCTGACCGTGCTGGACCGGCCGGTGCTCGCCGAGGTGGCGTTCCAGCGGATGCGTCCCGCCCTGGTCGTCGGCTGCTTCTCCACGGCACTTTTCACCGCGGCCGGGCTGTACGGCCTCCCGGTCGCCCGCGTCGGCACCGAGGCCGTCCTGGCCCGCCTCACGCCGTACCAGAACAGCAACCGTGTGCCGGTCACCATCGCCGACGCGCTGTTGCCCGAGCTGGGCGACCGCAAGGCGGTGACCGACTGGTCGATGCCGTCGCCGGAGCGGGTGGACGAGCTGGCCGCGCTGCTCAAGGCGGTCGGGTTCGCCATGCAGCCCAAGATCTACCCGCGGCTGCGCCAGGACGCCGAGCGCTATCTGTCCCGGCACCTCAATCCGCACACCTGGCGGTACTTCAAGCGCCGCCGCCTGACCTCGCTGGCCCTGCCCGGCGCCGTACCCGCCCAGTTGTCGTTCATCCCGCGCAACACGACCGTGCGCCGCCTGGCGCGCCGTGCCAGGGCGCTGCGGCAGAGTGCCAGGCGCTGAACCGGCTCACCGCCGCCACGCCCCCGTGCTCCTCGTCGGGCCGGGGGCGTCCGCGTCCGCGTGAACTGCGCGCCTGCGGGTAGGCGTCCGACGCCTCGCGCCCCCACATCGCGACGACGCCCCGACTCCCCCTCAGAAAGCCCCGGATGAACGCGTCCAACCCCACTTTGGCCCCGGCCCGTCCGATACCCGCCGCCGCTGTCCCCCGCAGACCCGACACCCGGCTGCGCGCCCTGGACGGCCTGCGGCTGCTGGCCGCGCTGATGGTCTGCCTCTACCACTTCGCCGGGAAGGGCGGACCGGTCGCCGGTTCCTGGCACGAGTCCCCCGCCCGGCTGTTCCCCACGCTCTCCCAGGCGGCCACGTACGGCTGTCTCGGCGTCCAGTTCTTCTTCGTCATCAGCGGCTTCGTGATCTGTATGAGCAGCTGGGGCCGCACCCTGGGCGACTTCCTGCGCTCCCGGGTCGCCCGCCTGTACCCCGCCTACTGGGCCGCACTGCTGCTGATCACCGGCGCGTCCCTGCTGCTGCCCGTCGTC
The DNA here is from genome assembly GCF_044746205.1 of Streptomyces sp. NPDC086549. Lineage (NCBI taxonomy): Bacteria > Bacillati > Actinomycetota > Actinomycetes > Kitasatosporales > Streptomycetaceae > Streptomyces > Streptomyces sp. NPDC086549. Next base: position 623,970 of record NZ_JBIVBS010000002.1, read on the forward strand.
GTCCGCCCGCTGCGGCTCGACGAGTTCCTGGTCAACCTGACGATGCTGCAGCAGCCGATGGGCGTGCCGCGGGTCCTGGGCGTGTGCTGGACGCTCTGGGTCGAGGTGCGCTTCTACGCGCTGTTCGCCCTGTTCGTGGTCCGGCGCGGCGTCACCTACCGCCGGGTGGTGCTCTTCTGCTGCCTGTGGACCCTGGCCGGCGTGTTCGCGCGGGTCGCCGACAACCCGCTCACCGACGAACTGGTGATGCGCGACCACGCCCCGTTCTTCATCGGCGGCCTCGCCCTCTACCTCGTCCACCGCTACGGCAGCGACCTGCTCCTGTGGGGCATCGTCGCCGTCTCCTGGCTGCTCGGCCAGCGCTATTCGACGACCGGGCTGTGGCACCCCGGCGTGCGGGGCGGCGACTTCCCGCGCGATCCGTACGTCATCCTGCTGATCGTCACCCTGGCCTTCGCCGCCGTGGCCGCGGTGGCGCTGGGCCGGACACACTGGGCGAACTGGCGCTGGCTGACGGTGGCCGGGGCACTGACGTACCCCTTCTACCTGATCCACGAGCATCTGGGCTGGTTCGTCATCCGGGTGCTGCACCGGGATCTGGGGCTGGGTCCGTGGGCCACGCTCGCGGTCACGGTCGCCGTTCTGCTGGGCCTGGCCTGGCTGATCCACCGCTGGGTGGAGCGGCCGTTCGGGCCCCGGCTGAAGCGGGCACTGGCGGCGTACGGGCCGCGGGTGGCCACGGCACGGTGAACGGCCGGAGGCCGGTGGGGTGTTGGTGCCCCACCGGCCTCCGGGTCCAGGTATGTCAGCTCTGCCGTGCCCGTATCTGCCGTACGGCCCGGCGCACCGCCGGGTGGCGGCGCAGGGACTCGGCCCGGATGGGGCTGCCGCCGGGCAGGCGGAGGCTGGTCAGGCGGCGCTTCTTGAAGTACTGCGGGTACTCGGCGAGGTGGGCGGTGAGCCACGCGGCCGCCTCGTCGTACAGGCCCGGGTGCTTGCGGGACTGCATGCAGTAGCCGACGGTGCGCACCAGCGGGCCCAGCTCGGCGCTCAGGGAGCCGAGTTCGAGCGGGGCGCCGAGGGTGGCGCGCTCGGCGTCGGGGAGGGCCGCGTCGATGATGGTGAGGGGGACGCGGTTGCTGTTCTCGTACGGGGTGATGCGTTCGAGGAGCAGCCCCGTGCCGACGCGGGCGACGGGGATGCCGTAGAAGGCGGCGGCGGTCATCAGCGCGGTGGAGAAGCAGCCGATGACCAGCTCCGGCTTCAGATGGGCGAAGACGGTCTCGGCGAGCACGGGTTCGCTCAGAACGGTCAGCCGCACGCCGAGTTCGCCGGCCGCCTCCTCCAGCGACCTGCCGTACACGGCGGGCGCGCTGGGGTGGGGCTTGAACATCACGCTCTGGTGGCCGGCCCGGGCGGCGGCGCGGAGCATGCGGACGTGGAGTTCCTCCTCCTCGTCCTGGGTGATGAGGTCGATGGCGGAGAGGTACTGGCCGAGGAGCACGGCGGTGGGGCGGCCCTCGACGGGGATGCGGTCGGCGAGGATGCCGGCGCCCTCCTCGCCGATCTGGGCCAGCACGTCGACGATGGCCTCGTTGGGGACGGGCTCGGGCTCGACGCCGTACTCGGCCAGCAGCATCGGGCGCAGCCCGGGTATCAGGTCCAGGTGGAGAACGCGCGCGATGCGGCTGCTCATGCCGTGCGGGATCCGGTTGCGGGTGGGGCCGTAGCTCATCAGGCCGTCCGCGTAGACGTGGATCGGGCTGTCGGCGAAGATCTCGGCGACCGCCCGGGAGGGGTTGGCCTGGATGGACTCGCAGGCGATCTCGACGGGTTCGTCGCCCAGGTTCCAGGCGAGGCGTACGGCCTTCTCCCACAGGAGGGCGTCCTGGGCGCGCGGGGACCAGCCGGCCGGGTGGTGCGGGGAGATGAACTCGTTCCAGGAGCGCACCTCGTCGAACTCGGGGCGCAGCTTCTCGAAGCCGGCCATCCGGTCCAGCGGGGTACCGACCTCGGGTACGGCCGCGGTGTTGCTGACGACGAGGATGCGGCGGTGCTCCTCGCGGGGGCCGAAGAGCCCGGCGCGGATGGCCGCCGTGACGGTCGCGGCCGCGTACTGGGTGGCCGAGAAGAAGATCTGGGTCGTACCGCTCTTGGTGGTACCGCTCTGGGTCGTACCGCTCTGGTTCCTGCCGCTCATGCCGCGACTCCCTTCATGCCGCCGCGGATGCGCCGCAGTGTGTGCACTCGTTCCTCGCCCATGCCGACGAGGGCCTCGTTGAGTTCTTCCTCGGTCATCCGGCCCAGGGCCTCGGCGGCCATCTGCCGCAGCTTGGCGGCGACGCTCCGCTCGAACCGGCCGCGGTCGAGGAGCTGGTGGGCGATGACGACGCAGTAGTTGCGCAGCGCCTTCTTGCGCAGTCTGGCGGCCTCGGGGTCGTCGGCGAGCTCGCTGAGCACGAGGTCGAAGGAGCGGAAGAAGTCCAGCTGGCGGACATCGCCGATCTGGGTCAGCGAACTGGCCACGCCGCGGCGGTAGAAGACGCCGCGCAGGCTGGCGGCGACATAGGAGTCTGCCCTGCGGTGCAGCTCCCAGATCCAGGGGCGGTCCTCGGCGGTGCGCAGCCCGTCGTGGAAGCGCAGCAGGCCGCGGTCGAGCAGCCGGCGGTGGTAGACGCCGGCCCAGGCGTACGGGTAGTCGACCATCGTGGTGTCGTCCACGGGGAGGATCGAGGTACGCGGGTCGAGCGGGGTGTGCCGGCGTCCCTCCGGGGCGCGGTGGACGGCGCGTTCGATGCCGGTGACCTGGACGTGGTCGGTGCGCACGAAGTCGACGTCGAAGCGTTCGACGCAGCCGACCAGGTCGGCCAGGTAGCCCGGGGCGAGCCAGTCGTCGCCGTCGAGGAAGGTGAGGTACCTGCCCTCCGCCGCGTCGATCCCGGTGTTGCGCGCGGTGGCCAGTCCGCCGTTCTGTTCGTGCCGGATCACCCTGCTGTTCCTGAGTTTCTTCGTCAGCGTCAGCAGCGCCTCATAGGTGCGGTCCTTGGTGGACCGGTCCTCGACGAAGATGAACTCGAAGTCGTCCCGTGCGTTGTTGACGAGGCTGGTCACCGTGTCGGCGACATAGGTCTCGATGTTGTAGCAGGGGACGATGACGGACAGGGTCGTTTCATTGGCCACGTGTGTACACCCGTGCTCGCTCCGGAAATATCTCCGCGATCCTGAGACGGCTCCGTCGCCCGGACGCTACCGTGCGGCGACCTTCAGGTGAACACCGCATGACATTGCGGCCAGAAAGTCGCCGGAAGGTGAATTAAGCGTTCCGCCACCTGAAAGCCGTATCCGGCTGATCAACTCGGCCCTCCGTCGTGTCGAACAAAAAATCGACGCACATACGACCGGAGGACCTGAAAGCCGTGTTCAGGAAATTCCCTCTCACCACCAAGACCCTGGTGACCGTCTCACTCCTCGGCAGCGCACTGGCGGCGACGCCGAACGCGAGCGCCCAGCCGGACGGCGCCCCGGCGCAGAGCGTCCGCCCCGTGCACGACGTGGCCGTGGCCGGCGGCCCGAGCGGCGACGCGGCGCAGAGACTCGCCGACCGCCTGGGCAGATCCCACACCGCCGGCATATATCTCGACCGCGCCCAGCGCCGGTTCGTGATCACCGTCACCGACGAGAAGGCAGCGGCGGCGGTCAAGGCCGCCGGCGCCATACCGAGACGGGTGGCCTACGACACCGCCCGCCTGGAGTCCATCAAGAAGCGCCTCGACACCGGCTTCAGTACTCCGGGGACGATGTGGGGCGTCGACGTCCCCGCCAACCAGGTCGTGGTCCGCGCGGACAGCACGGTCGGCAAGCGGGAATTCGCGGCGCTGAAGAGGTTCCTCACGCCTTTCGGCAAGGCCGCCCGCGTCCTGCGCATCGGCGGTAAGACCGAACGGACGGCGGGCGCCATCAATGGCGGCGACTTCATCGACAACGGCGTCGTCTCGTGTTCGTACGGTTTCACCGTGCGCAAGAAGACGGACCCGGACTACAAGGCGATTCTCACCGCGGGACACTGCACCAACACGTCGGGGACCGACTGGACGAAGTCGGACGGCACCTACATCGGCTACACCACCGGGCACAACGTCGCCAACGGAAACGACTTCGGCCTGATCCGGGCCTACAACGCGGACGTGACGTACTACGGGAACGTCGAAGCCGCGAACGGCAACTCCCAGGACATCACCTACTCGCGCGACAGCAGGATCTACGAGACCGTCTGTTCCACCGGCTTCCGGAGCCACTACGGGTGCGGTGAGCTGGGCCTCAAGAACCAGACCGTCAACTACACCGACGGCATGACGGTCACCGGCATGGATGTCGCGAACATCTGCCGCAACCACGGCGACAGCGGTGGACCGCTCTACGCCGGCGACGCCGCGCTGGGCCTGCAGTCCGGGGCCGACATCGAAGCGTGCTACAGCTACTTCCAGCCGGTCAACGAGGCCCTGGCCTGGTACGGGATGGAGGTCTTCTGATCCCGGCTCAGCCGGTCCCGTACCGCGCTTCGATCCCCGCGACCACCAGCGCCAGCCCCTCTTCGAAGCCCCGGTCGTAGTCCTCGAAGATCTCCGCGCCCGCCGCGGCCGACAGTGGGAAGTCGGCCATCCGGCGGGCGCGTTCTTCTATGTCGTAGCCCTCGCGGCGTTCGTCCGGCAGCGGCTGGACGCCCTGCTCCTCGGTGACGAAGCCGATGGTGTACGAGTACGCCGTCGACGAGGCCCGGACCGCCTGGGTGAGGCTGAAGCCGGCGGCCGTGAAGACGCGCAGGGTCGCCTCCATCTCGTGTGCGTGGTCGATGCCGGTGAAGCGTGAGCCGCTGAAGACCTTGGCGCCGTCGCGATAGCCGAGGAGGGCGGCGCGCAGGCCGCGGTTGGCCTGGAGCAGGCGGTCCTGCCAGGTGGTGACGGGCGTGTCCGCCATGCCCTCGACCATGCGCCGGTACATCTCCGTCGCCATCTCGTCGAGCAGCGCCTGCTTGTCCTTGAAGTGCCAGTACAGAGCGGGCGCCTTGACGTCCAGCTCCTTGGCGATGGCGCGCAGGGTCAGGCCGTCCAGGCCCACCTCGTTCAGCAGCCTCAGGGCGGTGTCGGCGACCCGCTTGCGGTCGAGGGGCGCCCGGCGTTCCGTAGTCACGCTTGACAGCTTAACAGCGTTAAGGGCAGGCTCGTCGTCGACGGCACTTAACGGCGTTAAGGAGATGGGCATGACTGTGCACGAGACGGACGTCCTGATCGTCGGCGCGGGCCCGACCGGCCTCGCGCTCGGCATCGACCTCGCCCGGCGCGGGGTGGACGCCCTGGTGGTGGAGCGGGGCGAGGGGCTCGCCCGCGGCTCGCGCGGCAAGGGGCTCCAGCCCCGCACGATGGAGGTCTTCGAGGACCTCGGGGTGCTCGACGCGATGCTGGCCGCGGGCGGCGAGTACCCGGTCGGGACGGTCTGGCAGGACGGGCAGCAGACGGGCGAGCACCGGATGTTCGACCCGGCGGAGGACGGCGAGGAGGGGTCGGCGTTCACCGTCCCGTGGATGGTGCCGCAGTGGCGCACACAGGAGATCCTGTTCGCGCGACTGGAGGAACTCGGCGGAAAGGTGGCATTCGGCCGGGAGGTCGTGGGCCTGGAGCAGGACGAGACCGGGGTGAGCGCGCGCTTCGCGACCGGTCCCGCCGTCCGCGCCCGGTACACCGTCGCCGCCGACGGCGGCCGCTCGGCCGTGCGCCGGGCACTCGGCATCGGCATGACGGGCGAGACGGTGGACCCGGACCCGATCCTGGTGGCGGACGTACGGATCACCGGCCTGAGCCGGGACCACTGGCACGTCTTCCCGCCCCGGGGAGAGAGCTCCGGCTTTGTCGCGATCTGCCCGCTCGCCGGCACCGAGGACTTCCAACTGGTCGCCCAGTTCCCGGACGGCACCGACCTGGACCCCTCGCTGGAGGGCATCCGGAAGGTGACCGCCGACCGCACCCACCTGCGCCCCGAGGACGTGACGGAGGTCCGCTGGTCCTCCGGCTTCCGCCCCCGCGCGGCACTGGCGGACCGCTTCCGCGCGGGGCGGGTCTTCCTGGCCGGGGACGCGGCGCACGTCCACTCCCCGGCCGGCGGCCAGGGCCTGAACACCAGCGTCCAGGACGCCTACAACCTCGGCTGGAAGCTGGGCTCGGTGCTGCGGGGCGGGGCGCCGGAGTCCCTCCTCGACACCTACGAGGAGGAGCGCCGCCCGATCGCCGCGCATGTGCTCGGCCTGTCCACCGCCATCCACCGCGACGAGGCCCGCCGCGGGGCGGCCACCCGGCAACTGGGGCTGGGGTACCGCGAGTCCTCACTGACGGTGGAGACGCAGGCGGCCGCGACCGGCGTGCGCGCCGGTGACCGCGCCCCCGACGGGACGATCGACCGCGTACGGCTCTTCGACGCCTTCCGCGGACCGCACTGGACTCTCCTGGGCGCGGACGCCACCGACCTGGGCCAGGGCGTGCGGACGGTCCGCGGCCCGGCCCCCGAGCCGTACGGAACCGGTCTGTTCCTGGTCCGCCCGGACGGTTACGTCGGCTGGGCGGGCGACTCGCCGGCGGGGCTCACCGCGTACCTGACGCGCCTCGGCCTGCGCCGGTAGGCCTCACACGCTCGCCAGCGACAGCTTCACCGCGAACCCGAGGAACAGCGCCCCGGCCGCCGAGGTCGCCGTCGCCGACAGCCGCTTGCGGCGGCGGAACGCTGCGGCCAGCTTGGTGCCGCTGAATATCAGGGCGCTGAGGTAGAGGAAGCTGGCCAGCTGGGCGAAGGCGCCGAGGACGACGAAGGACAGGGCCGGGTAGGCGTAGCCCGGGTCGACGAACTGCACGAAGAAGGCGACGAAGAACAGGATGGCCTTGGGGTTGAAGAGGCTGACGACGAAGGCGCGCCGGAAGGGCCGCTCGTCGGTGACCACGGCGGGCGTCTCGTCCTCCACGGCCTTCTCCCGCCGGGTCCGCCACAGCTGCCAGGCGGCCCGCAGCATGCCGATCGCCAGCCAGGTCAGATATCCGGCACCGGCGTACTTCACGATCCCGAACAGCAGGGCATTGGCCTTGAGCAGGGAGGCGACTCCGGCGGCGGACAGCGTCATCAGCACGGTGTCCCCGCACCACACCCCGGCCGCCGCGGTGTAGCCCGCGCGGATGCCGCGCCGGGCGGCGACGGACAGCACATAGAGGGAGTTGGGGCCGGGGAGCAGGACAATCAGGACGAGGCCTGCCAGATAGGTGGGGAGATCGATGACGCCGAACATGGAAAGGAGTGTCGCACGGGAGTGCGACACTCCCTCCGGACGGTGCGGCTCAGAAGGCGTCCGACGGGACGTACGTTCCCCACACCTCCCGCAGGGCGTTGCACACCTCGCCGATCGTGGCCCGTGCTCGCAGCGCCTCCCTCATCGGGTACAGGACATTGTCCGTGCCCTCCGCCGCCTTCTTCAGCGCCGCCAGTGCCGAGTCCACGGCCCCCTGGTCCCGCTCGGCCCGCAGCCCGGCCAGCCGGTCCACCTGCTGGGCCTCGATCGCCGGGTCCACGCGCAGGGGTTCGTACGGCTCCTCCTCGTCCAGCTGGAAGCGGTTGACGCCGACCACGACCCGTTCGCCCGCGTCCGTCTCCTGGGAGATGCGGTACGCGTTGCGCTCGATCTCGCTCTTCTGGAAGCCGTGCTCGATCGCCGCGACCGCGCCGCCCAGGTCCTCGACCTTGCGCATCAGGTCCAGCACCGCCGCCTCCACGTCGTCCGTCATCCGCTCGACGGCGTACGAACCGGCGAACGGGTCCACCGTCGCGGTCACGTCCGTCTCGTGGGCCAGCACCTGCTGGGTGCGCAGGGCGAGGCGCGCGCTCTTGTCCGTGGGCAGCGCGATCGCCTCGTCGAAGGAGTTGGTGTGCAGGGACTGGGTGCCGCCGAGCACCGCGGCCAGGGCCTGGACCGCCACCCGCACCAGGTTCACCTCCGGCTGCTGGGCCGTGAGCTGGACGCCCGCCGTCTGGGTGTGGAAGCGCAGCATCCAGGACTTGGGGTCCTTCGCGCCGAACTCCTCCTTCATCACCCGCGCCCAGATCCGGCGGGCGGCGCGGAACTTGGCGACCTCCTCCAGGACCGTCGTACGGGCGACGAAGAAGAAGGACAGGCGGGGTGCGAAGTCGTCGACGTCCATGCCCGCCGATACCGCCGTACGGACGTATTCGATGCCGTCCGCGAGGGTGAAGGCGATCTCCTGCGCGGGGGACGCGCCCGCCTCCGCCATGTGGTAGCCGGAGATCGAGATCGTGTTCCACTTCGGGATCTCGGCCCGGCAGTACTTGAAGATGTCCGCGATCAGACGCAGGGACGGCTTCGGCGGGAAGATGTAGGTCCCGCGCGCGATGTACTCCTTCAGGACGTCGTTCTGGATCGTCCCTGTCAGCCGGTCCGCCGGCACGCCCTGTTCCTCCGCCACCAGCTGGTAGAGCAGGAGCAGCAGGGCCGCCGGGGCGTTGATCGTCATCGACGTCGACACCTTGTCCAGCGGGATTCCGCCGAACAGCACCCGCATGTCGTCGAGGGAGTCGATGGCCACGCCGACCTTGCCGACCTCACCGTGGGCGAGGGGGGCGTCGGAGTCGTGGCCCATCTGGGTGGGCAGGTCGAAGGCGACGGACAGCCCCGCCGTGCCGTGGGTGATCAGCTGCTTGTACCGGGCATTGGACTCCGTCGCCGTGCCGAAGCCGGCGTACTGACGCATCGTCCAGGGGCGGCCGGTGTACATCGTCGGGTACACCCCGCGGGTGTAGGGGTACGCGCCCGGATCGCCCAGCTTCTGTGCGGGCTCCCAGCCCGCGAGGTCCCGCGGCCCGTAGACCGGCTCGATCGGCAGTCCGGACTCCGACTCACGCGCCATGGTGTATGCCTCCGCAGTACGTCTGTTACTCCCCACAATGCCCCTATTACTCCCCACGATGCCCCGTAGTTCGGCGGCGGTCACACTGGGAAGCATCTTCGGCATGGGGATCCTCGGGAGAACGACCGCCGCACTCGCCTCGGCCGCCGCGCTCGCCGCGCTGTGCGGCTGCACCGGGCAGGCCCCGGCCGCGGACGGCAAGCACCACTCGCCGATACACATCCAGTTGCCGAGCGACCCCGTTCCCCGGTCCAGCACCCCGGCGGCCGAGCACAGCCCCACCCCGCCGGCGAAGAGCGGCCCCGCCCCGCAGCCCGCCCGTGTGCTGTGGGCCCGCGGCGACAGCGGCACGGACGTGCGCGAACTGCAGGCCCGCCTCCGCCAGGCCGCCTGGCTGTTCGACGGCCCGACGGGGACCTACGACGATCTGACGGAGAAGGCGGTCAAGGGCTTCCAGGGCAAGCGCGGACTGCCACGGACCGGGAAGACGGACACCGTCACCTGGCAACGGCTGCTGAACATGACTCACGAACCGGGCACCTGGGAGCTGTACCTGATGGGCGGCCAGCCGGCCGCCCAGCCCGATCCGCGCTGCCTGACCGGACGGGTGCTGTGCATCAGCAAGACGAGCCGAACGTTGCGCTGGATGGTGGACGGACGGACGGTGTCGACGATGTCCGTGCGCTTCGGCGCGCAGTACACGCCGACCCGGGAGGGTGTGTTCCACGTCTATTGGAAGTCGCGGCACCATGTGTCGACGCTCTATCACTCCCCCATGCCCTACGCGATGTTCTTCAGCGGCGGCCAGGCGGTGCACTACTCGTACGACTTCGCGGCGCGCGGTTACGCGGGCGGCTCGCACGGCTGTGTGAACGTGCGGGACGAGGCGGCGATCGCGCAGTTGTTCGCGCAGGTGCGGAACGGGGACAAGGTCGTCATCTACTGGTGAGACCAGGATGGATGCGAGGTGGATGCGGGGCGCGGGCGGGACCGGGGGAACGTGTCCCGCCCGCGCCAGGTGCACGAGCCGTGGGTACGGGGGGAACCCCGGCTCTGTGCGACGGCCGATGACCAGTCGGCTCACTCTGTACTGCGTCCGAGCTGCCGAAAACGTCACACCCCACGCGAAAAAACTTCTGCGGGTTACAAACATGCAGGTCAGAGACGTGCGCAAGGGTCAGAGCGCGCTGTACGTCGGGCTCGGCGACGGGACCGGCGCTGTCCTGCCGGCCCGCGTGGGCCACTGCGGGCCGAAGGTCGTCGGGACGGGCTGGGCGATCCCTCCGTCCTGGTGGTGGTCGTTGCCGTCGCGGTGGCGATGGCGGCCGTCCTCGCCGCGTCCGTGGCCGCCCTGGTCGCCCTGGTCGTTGTGATCGCCACGGCCGTCGCCGTCGTCGCCCTTGCCGGTGTCGCCGGAGGCGTCGTCGGCGGCGTCCAGGACGGCCTTGCAGTACTTCCACACGCGCGCGGAGCCGCCCGCCGCACCCTCCAGGGTGTGCCTGCGGTCCTGGCCCAGCGCCTTGCCGTCCCTGATGTCGCGGCAGGCCTTGGCCGCGCCGCTCCACCAGGTGCCGGTCCGGTCGGCGGTACCGGGGGTGCCGCCCTTGCCCGTGTCCTTGCCGCCCTTGCCGTTCTCGCCGTCCCTGCCGTTCTCGCCCGCCGTGCCGCGCGAGGAGCCGCTGCTCGGGGAGCCGCTCGCCGTGCCGCCGGACGTCGGCGCGCCCGACGTACCGCCCTGCACGCTGTCCCGCGAGGGCGAGCCGGCCGGGCGGTCGGGGGTCACGGCAGCCGAGACCGAGGCGCCGGGCGCGGGCTTCTCGTCGCCGAACGGCGTCGGCAGGACTCCGGTCGTGGCGGCCACGGCGACCCCGCCGACCATGCCTGCGGCCAGCACCGCGGCGAGCGCCAGGCGCGCGGGACGGGCCCAGCGCGGGCGGCGGGCGGCGCGGGACCGGCCGCCGATGCGGACCAGACCGGCATCGGAGGAGCGGCCGGCGCGCCGCGCGGACGGCTCGCCGCGGTGGCCCACGACGAACTCCTCGGCGGCCGCGGCCTCGCGCGCCTTGCGGAACGCGGCCAGCGCGGCTTCCTCGCCGGGGAGTTCGGCACCGGCCGGGGCGTCGTCGGGGGTGAGTGCGCCGAGGACCTTGGCGAGTCGTTCGGCCTGCTCGCGGGCGGAGGCGTCGACGACTTCGAGCGACTCGCCGCGCAGCAGGTGTTCCGCCGTCCTACGGTTCAGCCACCGGCCGGGGGTCCGGGAGTCGTCCCCCGAAGAGACAGAGCGCTCGTCGGCCATCACATGTCCTTCTGCGTCCGCGCACGCGTATGCGTCACAGTGGCGGACGTCACCGCGCGACCGCGCGGCGCTCGCTGGGCCGGCAGCGCGTCGAGCACTCCGGCGGATTCCGGATCCTCTCCGAGCATCTCCGCGAGCCGCTTCAGACCGCGGTGCGCGGCGGTGCGTACGGCGCCCGCGCGCTTGCCGAGCGTCTCGGCCGCGGTCTTGGCGTCGAGGCCCACCACCACACGCAGGACGACCGCTTCGGCCTGGTCCTGCGGGAGCCGCGCGATGAGGGAGAGGGTGCTGTCGGTGACCAGGGCCTCGATGGCCTCGCCCGCGGTGTCGGACTCGGCTGCCCGGCCGGTCAGTTCGGTCTCGTCGCCGCCGATCGCGGGGCGGCGGCCGCGCATCCGTATGTGGTCCAGAGCGCGGTTGCGGGCGATGCGGGCGGCCCAGCCGCGGAACCGGTCCGCGTCCCCGCTGAACCGCTCCAGGTCACGGGCGATCTGCAGCCAGGCCTCGGACGCGACGTCCTCGGCGTCCGGATCGCCGACCAGCGTCCGTACGTAACCGAGCAGCCGCGGATGCACCGTGCGGTACACAGCCCGGAAAGCGTTCTCGTCCCCGTTCTGTGCCGCACGCACCGCGGCGGTCAGCTCCGCGTCGTCCCCCAGCACCCGTGGTTCCTCAGTAGATGGTCGCGGCTTCGAGTCCGCCGATCGTTGCATTGGTCATGCATCTGCACTCGACGCGAAAGGCACGTTACGACCTGAAACCGCTCCTCGTCCACGTCCGTACAAGATGCAACTAACTCGTGACGCAGTTGGGTGTGACAGAAAACGCACTCTCGGCGCTGTAGGGAGTACGGGCCGCCGCGCGGCCCGTGCCGCGCGACGGCCGGGGCCTCTCCTGTGGGGGGTGGCGGCCCCGGCCGTTGCCTAGGCAGCGCAGATCGAGCCACCTCCGGTCAACTCCGGAGTGAGCCGGATCACTTCTTCTTGGTGGCCTTCGCCTGCGGGCTGCTCTTGCTGGCATTGCCCGAGCCGTCACCTTTGTCGGCCTTATTGGACTCATTACCCTTGTCGGACTTGTTGGCGTTGCTGCTCGCCTTGTCCGTCTTGTCGGCCTTGTTGGCGTCCGCCTGCGCCAACTGCCCGGCGCAGTACGTCTCGACGTTCTCCGCGCCGCCCGCCGCCCGGACGAGCCGTTGCCAGGCGGTCGAATCCAGCGCCTTGCCGCGGTCCTTGACCTGCTCGTAGGCGCGGCAGTGGGCCAGGGTGTCCTTGGCAGTGTCCGGGCGGTCCGGCGTCGCCGGGCCGGACGTGGTGGGGGACGGCTGTGCGGCGGGCCCGTGCGAGGCGCCGGCCGTCGGATCCGTGCGGTGCCCGTCGCCGTTCCCCCCGCCGGAGGAGACCTTGCCGATGGCCGCGACCGCGACGCCGCCCAGGGTGAGGCTGGCCAGCACCATCGCCGCCATGGTCTTCACCGAGCGCCGCGCGCGTTCACGCTCGCGGGGCCGCCAGTCGTCCTGGGGCCGGGTCTCCGCGCGGTGCGCCCCGGCGTCCCGGGCGGCCCGGAACGCGGCCGCGGCGCGCTGCTCGGCCTCGGGGTCGACGGCACCCGCGCGCAGGGCGGCACCGAGGAACGCCTCCAGGCCCTCCGCCCCGATCGCGCCCCGGGGACCGGAGACGGCGTGGTCCGGGTGCGCACGCCGACGGCCGAAGAGCCCGCCGTCGCTCTGCTGTTCACCCATGTCCGCATCCATCCCTGTCCGGCGGTCCGCCGCCGCTTGCCGTCATGTCGACTCCCCCAGCGTTCGGGGGCTGTCTTCCGTCACACCCGCCGGTCCGTCCCCGGCACCGAGCCGCCGGGCCAGCCGCTTCAGCCCCCGGTACGCGGCGGTGCGCACCGCGCCGGGACGCTTGCCCAGTACCCGCGCGGCGGCGGGGCCGTCGAGGCCGACGACCACCCGCAGCAGCACGGCCTCGGCCTGGTCGCGCGGCAGCTCCCCGAGCAGCCGCAGCGCACCCTCGGTCGAGATGGCCTCCAGCGCCTCCTCATGGGTGCTGTGCCGACCGGGCAGTTCCAGTACGTCCTGCTCCAGCGCCGTCGACCGGGGCCGTACCCGCTGCCGGCGCAGGTGGTCGAGCGCCCGGTGCCGGGCGATCGTCGCACTCCAGCCGCGAAAACCCGCCCCGTCGCCCTTGAACCGCCCAAGGTCCCGGGCGATCTCCAGCCAGGCGTCCGACGCCACGTCCTCGGCGTCGTCGCCGACCAGCCCGCGCAGATAGCCGAGCAGACCGGGCTGCACCAGCCGGTACACGGCCGCGAAGGCTGCCTCGTCCCCCTCCTGGGCCCGCGTGACCGCCGCGCCCAGCTCCCCGTCGTACGCCTGCCCTCGGCGGGGTTCCCCTCGCTGACCCAAGAACTGTCCTCGTCCGTACCGGGCTCGCGCTCGTGCTCGCGCCAGCAGCGAATCCGTGCCGTGGGACACAGCAGCCCGTGTCCCACGTCCCACGCTGCTCAGCGCCGGAGCCCACAGATTTGTCACAGCCCCGGCCGCCTCCCGGGTCCCGGCCGATGTCAGTGGCCTCTCCTACGCTGCTGCCTCACTGACCGAGGATCTTGGAGCGGAGGCATCGGCATGGGCGGCGACTGCTGGCGGGACACAGGCCCGTACCAGCCCGACCTGGCGGCGGCGTTCCGGCAGGCGCAGACGGCGGAACTGGCGAAGGACGACCACGGCTTCGGGGAGCGGACCATGGAGGAGCTGTGGGACGACCCGGCCTGGCAGGAGTACATCTTCACCGGCGGCACGGCCTCCGTGCTGGACTTCCCCCTGATGATCGAGCCCACGGACCCCGAAGACGGCCCCTTCATGCGCCCACTGACGGGCGACGAGATCCGGGAATGGTGCCCCGGTGGCCGCCCCACGTACGCCGACTGGTCCGCCGCCCTGGACGACCATTGGCTCGAATACCCCGACCGCGCCCAGGGCAGATGCACGGTGCTCTACACGGACAGCCGGCCGACGCATATCGGCTACTGGGGAGTCACGGCCGACTGACAGACGTGACCGGGGGGCCGGCCGACCGGCTTCACGGCCTGGCCGCCGAGGCGGTCGCGTCCCGGCACAGCAGCCGCAGCGACCCGTGCCCGTCATAGCACCGCCGCGCCTCCTCGATCGGGTCCCACAACGTGCCGTCGGGCGTGCGGATCCAGTGGTCGCGGCCGGTCGCCCACCACTCGCCGCCGGCCTGACGGACGATCACCTCACCGGCGTACGCGCCCAAGCCGCGAAGGACGTTCTGCAGGGCGGCATACGGTGCGCCTTCGTTCCGGATGTCCTCGATCATCCGGTCGACGCGCCACAGACTCCGCGCCGAGTAGTCGAGGCGCAGCCGCGCACCCTCACGCATGGTCGCCACCGCGTCCGCCGCCCACCGCACGGGCTTCGCCGCGGCATGCGGCCTGGTCTCCTGCTGTGTCGTCACATACTGAGCAGTCACATACTGGGCAGTCACATACTGGGCAGTCACATACGGTAGAGCGAGGTCGGCGGCGTTTTCGTCACCCGGATCCGGGCCCTTCCCACAACCGGCGCACGACCGCCCCAGAGTGCCCGCACAACAGTCACAGGACCCTCTCGGAATTCCCGGTTTGCACGGGAGTGACGTCTGAGCCGCCCCGTGCGCTCCATCCAGTGATGAGCACGTACTTCCATCTCCGCGCGGTACCGCCCCCGGCGCTGCGCAACAGCGCGAACTGGCTGCGCAGGCTGTTCGAGGACGACTGGGACACGGTGCGGCTGCGACTCGACCGGCACCGCGAGGAGATGCTGGACAGGCACTACCTCGACCACGACCTCCTCTACGCCGGCGCTCCCCCGCACCACTCGGCGGACCGCCCGGGGACCGACGTGGTCCTCGGCGGGCACCGCGTCTATCCGCACGACCCCGCCCAGCCGCCGTTCCTGCTGCTCACCGCGGCGGAGGCGGACCGGGTCGCCGCTTTCCTCGCGTCGGCCGACTTCGGGTCGCTGTGGCACCTCGCCCGCGACGACCTGCTGCCGCGCCAGATCGAGGCCGACACGGAGTCCCAGACCCGGGCCGCCTTCGAGTCGGCGCACCGGCATCTGACGGCGTTCTACGCCCGGACGGCGCACTGCGGTGACGCGGTGGTGAAGTGGCTGGTGCTTTGACGCCCGCGCACCGTCCCTGTGACGCCCGCGCACCGTCCCTGTGACGCCCGCGCACAGCCCCTGTGGCGCTCGCGGCCGGGGCCTCAGACCCGCCCGCGGGCCCGCCGCGACACCACCGCGCGCAGCACCCGCCGCCCCTCGGTCGAGACCTCCAGCGCCCGGCGCAGCCCGCCCGCGCCGTGCCCGGCGAGCAGTTCCAGGACGGTGACCTGGCGCCGCAGTTCGGCGGCGACCAGCGGCGAGATGCCCTCCGTACGGCCTTCGCGGGGGACGTCCACCGAGCCGGCACCGTCCTCGGCGGGGTCGAGGAGCCGGTGGATCTGGAGCGAGGCGACGGAACAGGCGTCGGCCCACTCCCGTATCCCGGCGGCGGTGCGGTCCGCCGGGGCGGCGCCGAGCATCCGGCGGGCGAGGCGCGCGGCCTCGTCCTCGGCGGGTTCGTCGGGGCCGGCCGCGTCGAGGGCGACGCGCGCCTTCTCCAGGGACTCGCCCCAGTCTCCGCCGCCGTCCGTCAGGCTCGCCCACAGGGGCCGCAGCACCTCGTCGTCGCCGCCCAGCAGGGGTACACACCGATCCAAACAAGCCAACCCGCTGGCAGCCAGTCCGCGCTCGTCGGCCTGAGCGATCAGTTCCACCAGGCTCATCCACGCCTCCCTCGCCAGGGCGCCGACCTTTACGGAGCCCGCATTTCCCCTTACTGCGTGCGACGGGCCGAGAGTGTCACAGGGGCACCACGCCGAGCCGGTCGAGGAGACGGAAGAATAGGTTTTCGGCCAAGGGGTCGGGGTCGGCGGTCAGCACCTCGACGAGCGCCTCGGGGGTGACGGTGTGCCCGGCCTCGGCGGCCCAGGCGACCCCGCGTTCGGCGGCGTCGCCAGGTTCGAGGAAGTAGTCCTCCAGCGTGAGGCCTTCCTTGTCGGCACCCAGGTAGCCCGCCATCGCGGCCCGCGCCAGACATGTCGTCCAGCCGCCGCTCTCCGGTGCCGCCGCCTCCAGGACCACACAGGCGCTGTCCATGACGAATCCGAAGAGCGCGGGCGCGCCGGTCTCCGAGGCCAGGGCGTTCATGCTCCCGACGTCGCCCTCCGGGCCGGCGTACTCCCACACCTGCCAGCCGCCGGGCGCCGCCGACCGCCGGGTCATGCCCTCGGCGCCGGCCATCGCGTCCAGCTCGGCGAGCGGCCGCTCGGCGCGGCCCACGACGAAATACCCCCAGTAGCCCATGCCCGACCCCCCACGGCTATGCGGTTCGGCTCGGGCCGAATACATCACAGTCGTACGGGAGTTCGCAGCCTTATGCGGTAATGGACGGCGGCTTGTGCGGTGATGGGCGGCGCCGTGGTGCGGTGACGGGCGGCGGGGCCGTCAGACCGCGGCGGGCACCGGGCCGGCGAGCGCCTTCTGGTGCTGCATCCGGGTCAGCCGCAGGACGACGGCGATGGCGGCCAGCGCGGCCGCGATGTCGACGGCGTCCGAGAACAGCATCTGGCGGAACGCGTCGTGCAGCTCCGACGCGGTGTGGGCCCGGCGGGACTCGACGTAGGCGGCCCGGTCGGCGAAGAGCGAGAGGAGCCACAGCGTCCACCAGGCGTTGACCAGCCCGTGCGAGCCGCGCGCGCCCCAGGGGGTGCTGGCGTCCCAGATGTCGAGGGTGATCCGGCGCGGGAACCACAGGTTCGCCACCGGGGTGAACCAGCCGCCGATCGCCCAGCCCCGCTTCTTGCTGTGCCCGAACGGGTTGAACACCTCGGCGTTGACCCGCACCCGGTAGAACCAGCACAGGAACACCACCGTGCTGATCAGCAGCGCGGTGAGCTGGGCGCGGGCCGCGAGGTTGCCGAGGTCGTGGGCGTGTTCGGCCCGCCGGGCGACGGGCGCCCCGTACACGCCGTCCGCGAGGTCGGCCGTGACGTCGAGCTGGAGGAAGTCCGCCCAGATCGCGAACAGGTCGGCGGCGATCACGAGCCCGAGCACCGCGGCGGCGGCCCGGCCCAGCCCGACCGGCGAACGCAGCCAGGCGCCGGGCGCGCCGTCGAACGGCGGGGCTGGAGCGGGCGGCGCGGCGGCGCACTGGGCGCACAGGGTGCCGCCGGGCGCGGCGGCGAAGTGGTGGCAGCGGGCACAGATCATGGCGGGTCCCCCCGGGGTGACGTGAAAAGAGCCGGGCACGGCTCTCCCCTGAGGCGCGCGGCATGCGGAAGATACGGTTCGCGCGCCTCGTACGTCCAGCCGATCGCGGGTCAGCCCAGCCTGTCCGCCAGCTTCTTGAAGTCGGCCCAGGAGAGGGCGGGGGTGCGCGGATCCCACAGCTTCTGGACGGTGGCCCGCAGCGGCATCCGGATCCCGGCGGCCACCTGGTTCTGCGTCTGGGAGTTCGCGAGGTCGCACCAGACGGCGAAGGACCCGCCGAGGATCTGCCCGTCGTAGCGGGCGGGCACGGCGGTGGTGCCGCGCAGCACCCGAGGGTTCCACTGCTCGTAGATCCGCTGTCCCGTGGGATAGACGAAGGTCTGCGGCTCCCCGAGGACGTAGTACAGGAACTCGTCGTTGTAGTTGAGGACCTTCCGCCCCGCGCTCAGGTACTCCACCGGCTGCCGGGCGCCGATCTCCTTGCCGGTCCAGTAGGCGACCTGGAGGCCCTTGGCGGGCTGGACGGACGTGCCCCGGTAGAAGCCGTCGTTCCAGGCCCGTGCGGTCCGGTCGTGGGCGCGGACCGTGGCGGCGCGGTCGTCGAGCCAGCCGGTGGCGAGGTCGGAGACGGTGCCGCCGGAGCCGTACTTCTGCCGGGCGGCGGCGGCCAGCTGCGGATAGGAGGCCGCCGGGTCGGCGACCGTCAGTGCCCGGTACTCGTCGCCGCCGAGGTGCCAGTAGGAGCCGGGGAACAGGCCGGCGTACTCGTTGAGGAGGTCGTCGACGAGGGTGGCGGCGCCGGGCTTGGAGATGTCGACGGCACCGCGTGTCGCTATGCCCTGCGCGTTGCGCAGCTGCAGGTCGGGGTGGGCGGCGAGGACGGCGCTCAGGTGCCCCGGCGAGTCGATCTCGGGCACGGCGGTTATGTGCCGGCTCGCCGCGAGGTCGACTATCTGCTTGACCTGGGCCTTCGTCAGATGGTCCTTGGAGACGACCTCTGGGTGGGTCGTGGACTCGATCCGGAAGCCCTGGTCGTCGGAGAAGTGGAGCCCGAGCTGGTTGAACTTCAGGTCCCCCAGCTCCCGCACCCGGTCCTCTATCCAGGACGCGGTGAAGGGCTTGCGGGCTATGTCCAGCATGAACCCGCGCTGCGGCTTGGCCGGCTGGTCGCGCACGACACCCTCCGGGGCCGTACCGCCGCCGTGGACCTCCTGTTTGAGGGTGCGGGTGCCGTAGAACACGCCCGAGTCGGCGGGCCCGCTGATGTTCACCCGGCCGCCGCGCACGGTCATGCTGTACGACTCCGGGTTCGCGCCCTCGTCGCCGCTGAGCGCCAGTCGTACGTCCCCGGGGAGCACGTCGTCCTTCTCACCCGCGTACGACAGGCCCAGCTCACCGGCTATGAGCCGGCCCTCGTCGGACAGTTCCGCGTCGCTCACCACCACGCGCTCTCCGTGAACCGGGCGCCAGCCGGGGCCGCGGGCGGGGGTGTGGGAGCGGACGGCGGGGATCGTGCGGGGCGTCCGGGACAGCGGGTAGGAACGGGTGGGCGTCGGACTGGGCTTGGCCGAGGCCGTCGTCGAGGCGTTCGCCGTGCCGCCCGAGGGCAGGCGCGCAGCTCCCGCGGGCTGTCCGCCGTGGCTCCCGTCCGTGGAGGCCCAGACCCCGATCCCCACTCCGAGGGCGACCGTGCCGACGAAGGCCGCGGCAACCACCGTCCGCCTCCGCCTCACCTGTTTCGCCGACGCCCGGCGCCTGTGCTGGCTCACCCCGCCAACCTACGGCTTCGCGGGCGGAGCTGCGTCCACCACATGTTCCGAAACTCTCCCGTCCGAGTGAAATTCGGGCATCCTTCGGACACACAGTGACGTCTGTCGATAACGTGGCGACACGCCTTTCACAGCATCCCCTGCCAAAACACATGTGACGCGAGGATCCACGCTGCCTGCGCACCGTCTCCCGTATCTCCCGGAGCAGACCCGCATTCCCACCTGCGCCGATCCCCTGGAGGGCTTCAACACCGCGCCTGCCGAAGAGGCCCGGATAGTCCTGCTCGCCTGCGTGCGCAGCCTGCGCTGGGCCCGGCGGATAGCCGACCACCGCCCGTACCCCGACCTGGACTCCCTGCTGGCCGCTTCGGACGAGGCGGCGTACGACCTCGCTCCCGCGGACCTGTCGGAGGCCCTGGCCGGGGAGGCGCTGCCGGACCTTCCCGATGACACGTACTCCGCCGCCCATACGGCACTGAGCGCCGCCCACGCCGCGTACGAGGCCCGCTTCGGCCACGTGTTCGTCATCTCCCTGGGTGACACCCCTCCCGAGGAAACCCTCGACCGCGTCCTCGAGGGAATCCGGTCACGATTGACAAACGATCCGGAGGAGGAGCGGGTTGTCGCCGCCGAGGAACTCCGGCGCCTGGCGAAGGAACGGCTGGCCGCCCACCTGAGAGGCGCGGGGCCGTGTCGACCTGCGGCTCCGCCGCGATGGGGGTCCCCCCGCCCGAGCGAAGCCGAGAGTGGGGGAGCGACCAGCCCAAACGGACCAGCACCCGGCAAATGACCGGATGCTCCACCCCGCCGGCCGCCCGCCAATAGCCCGTCCGGTGCCAGTTTGATCACACCGGTAGGCCCGCTGTGAGCCCAGCGCCAGCGGCTGGCTACGATGCTGGGGGCCGGTGGACCGTACCCGGCCGGGCCCGACCGACAACCGAAGCCGGCGCGGCCCTAGTCCCCGCTCCCGGAGGGTTCTTCCGTGCCGGCTGGAACGCTGTACCGCGGCCGGGAAGGAATGTGGTCCTGGGTGGCTCACCGAGTCACCGGCGTCCTCATCTTCTTCTTCCTGTTCGTTCATGTGCTGGACACCGCTCTCGTCCGTGTCTCCCCCGAGGACTACGACAAGGTCGTAGCCACGTACAAGACGCCGATCGTCGCGCTGCTGGAGTACGGCCTCGTGGCCGCCATTCTCTTCCACGCGCTCAACGGCCTGCGCGTCATCGCCGTCGACTTCTGGTCGAAGGGCCCGCGCTACCAGAAGCAGATGCTCTGGACCGTGGTCGGCGTCTGGGTCGTCCTGATGGCCGGCGCGATCTACCCCGTCCTCGGCCACGCCGCTCGTGTCCTCTTCGGGAGCTGACGCCGATGTCCACCACTGAAACCACCGCTTCCGGGATCGGCCCCGTCGAGGGTGACGCGCTCTACGACGTCGACAACCCGGCCCCGCTGATCGAGGCTCCGCGCAAGCGCACCAAGAAGACCCCGCGGTCCACCCGCGGCAACTTCGAGATGGCCGCCTGGCTGTTCATGCGCCTGTCGGGCGTCGTGCTGGTCGTCCTGGTCCTCGGCCACCTGCTGATCCAGCTGGTGCTGGACGGCGGCGTCTCCAAGATCGGCTTCGCCTTCGTGGCCGGCCGCTGGGCGTCGCCCTTCTGGCAGGTCTGGGACCTGCTGATGCTGTGGCTCGCCATGCTGCACGGCGCCAACGGCCTGCGCACGGTCATCAACGACTACGCGGAGCGCGCGAACACCCGGCTGTGGCTGAAGGGCCTGCTGTACACCGCCACGGTGTTCACCATCCTGCTGGGCACGCTGGTGATCTTCACCTTCGACCCGAACATCCGCTAGGCACGGGGCTGCGAGAATCATGAAGATCCACAAGTACGACACCGTCATCGTCGGCGCCGGTGGCGCGGGCATGCGCGCGGCCATCGAGTCCACGAAGCGCAGCCGCACCGCGGTCCTGACCAAGCTCTACCCCACCCGCTCCCACACGGGCGCCGCGCAGGGCGGCATGGCCGCCGCGCTGGCCAACGTGGAGGAGGACAACTGGGAGTGGCACACCTTCGACACGGTCAAGGGCGGTGACTACCTGGTCGACCAGGACGCCGCCGAGATCCTGGCGAAGGAGGCCATCGACGCCGTCCTCGACCTGGAGAAGATGGGCCTGCCGTTCAACCGGACGCCGGGCGGCACGATCGACCAGCGCCGCTTCGGCGGTCACTCCCGCAACCACGGCGAGGCCCCGGTCCGCCGGTCCTGCTACGCAGCGGACCGCACCGGCCACATGATCCTCCAGACGCTGTACCAGAACTGCGTCAAGGAGGGCGTGGAGTTCTTCAACGAGTTCTACGTCCTGGACCAGCTGATCACCGAGGTCGACGGCGTCACGAAGTCGGCCGGTGTGGTGGCGTACGAGCTGGCCACCGGTGAGATCCACATCTTCCAGGCGAAGGCCGTCATCTACGCCTCCGGCGGAACCGGCAAGTTCTTCAAGGTGACGTCCAACGCGCACACGCTGACCGGTGACGGCCAGGCCGCCGTCTACCGCCGCGGGCTGCCGCTGGAGGACATGGAGTTCTTCCAGTTCCACCCGACCGGCATCTGGCGCATGGGCATCCTGCTGACGGAGGGCGCCCGTGGTGAGGGCGGCATCCTCCGCAACAAGGACGGCGAGCGCTTCATGGAGAAGTACGCGCCGGTCATGAAGGACCTCGCGTCCCGTGACGTCGTCTCCCGCTCCATCTACACGGAGATCCGCGAGGGCCGCGGCTGCGGTCCCGAGGGCGACCACGTCTACCTCGACCTCACGCACCTCCCGCCGGAGCAGCTGGACGCCAAGCTCCCGGACATCACGGAGTTCGCGCGCACCTACCTCGGCATCGAGCCCTACACGGACCCGATCCCGATCCAGCCGACCGCGCACTACGCGATGGGCGGCATCCCGACGAACGTCGAGGGTGAGGTCCTGTCGGACAACACCACCGTCGTCCCGGGTCTGTACGCGGCCGGCGAGGTCGCCTGCGTGTCCGTGCACGGCGCCAACCGCCTCGGCACCAACTCGCTGCTGGACATCAACGTCTTCGGCCGCCGTGCGGGCATCGCCGCCGCCGAGTACTCCCACAAGGCCGACTACGTCGAGCTGCCGGAGAACCCGGAGGCCTTCGTCGTCGAGCAGATCGAGCGGCTGCGCAACTCCACCGGCAACGAGCGGGTGGCCACGATCCGTCGTGAGCTGCAGGAGACCATGGACGCCAACGTCATGGTGTTCCGCACCGAGCAGACGATCAAGACGGCCGTCGAGAAGATCGCCGAGCTGCGCGAGCGCTACAAGAACGTGTCGATCCAGGACAAGGGCAAGCGGTTCAACACGGACCTGCTGGAGGCCATCGAGCTGGGCAACCTGCTGGACCTGGCCGAGGTCATGGCGGTCTCCGCCCTGGCCCGCAAGGAGTCGCGCGGCGGCCACTACCGCGAGGACTACCCCAACCGCGACGACGTCAACTTCATGCGCCACACCATGGCGTACCGCGAGGTGGGCGACGACGGCGCCGAGTCCATCCGTCTCGATTACAAGCCGGTCGTCCAGACCCGCTACCAGCCGATGGAGCGTAAGTACTGATGGCAACCCCCGTTCTGGACAAGGTGGAGGCGGAGTCCACCGCGTCCCCCTACATCACCGTCACCTTCCGGGTCCGCCGCTTCAACCCGGAGGTCTCGGCGGAGGCGACCTGGGAAGACTTCCAGCTGGAGATCGACCCGAAGGAGCGCGTCCTCGACGGCCTCCACAAGATCAAGTGGGACGTCGACGGCACGCTGACCTTCCGCCGCTCCTGCGCCCACGGCATCTGCGGCTCGGACGCGATGCGGATCAACGGCAAGAACCGCCTTGCCTGCAAGACGCTGATCAAGGACATCAACCCCGAGAAGCCGATCACGGTCGAGCCCATCAAGGGCCTCACGGTCCTGAAGGACCTGGTCGTGGACATGGAGCCGTTCTTCCAGGCGTACCGGGACGTCATGCCCTTCCTCATCACGAAGGACACGAACGAGCCCACGCGCGAACGCCTCCAGTCGGCCGAGGACCGCGAGCGCTTCGACGACACGACGAAGTGCATCCTCTGCGCCGCCTGCACGTCGTC
Organism: Streptomyces sp. NPDC086549; assembly: GCF_044746205.1. Classification (NCBI taxonomy): domain Bacteria; kingdom Bacillati; phylum Actinomycetota; class Actinomycetes; order Kitasatosporales; family Streptomycetaceae; genus Streptomyces; species Streptomyces sp. NPDC086549. Next base: position 647,447 of record NZ_JBIVBS010000002.1, read on the forward strand.
CTGCCCGGTCTTCTGGAACGACGGCCAGTACTTCGGCCCGGCCGCGATCGTGAACGCGCACCGCTTCATCTTCGACAGCCGTGACGAGGCGGGCGAGCAGCGCCTGGAGATCCTGAACGACCGTGACGGCGTGTGGCGTTGCCGTACGACGTTCAACTGCACGGACGCGTGCCCGCGTGGCATCGAGGTCACGAAGGCGATCGCCGAGGTGAAGAAGGCGCTGATCACGCGTCGCTTCTGACCCGCTCTCGCCCAGGGCGAGTTGGGCCCCGTCTCCGGTACCGCCGGGGGCGGGGCCCTCGCCGTACAACCCTCATGCCTGGTCAGGTGTCTCCTGTGTACTCGGATCACAGGAGACACATGCTCACGCACAGGAAGCTCCGCCTGGCGCTCGCGACGGCCACGGCCGCCTCGCTGGCCGGCGGGCTGCTGGCCCTCTCTGCCCAGACGGCCACCGCGGCGACCCCCGCCAAGTACGCCGACGACTTCAACGGCGACGGCTACCGCGACTACGCCGTCGGCTGGACGGGGGAGGTCACCGTCACCTACGGCACGGCCACGGGCCCCGGCACCGTGACGAAGAAGTTCACCCAGGACAGCGCCGGCATCCCCGGAAAGGCGGGCGATGCCGGAGGGTACGCCGACTCGTTCGGCGAGGGGCTCGCGAACGCGGACTTCAACCGCGACGGTTACGCCGACCTCGCGGTCGCGGACCGCAGCGAGAAGGTGGGCACGAAGGCCGGGGCGGGCGCGGTCACCATCCTGTGGGGCGCCAAGGCCGGCCTCGGCGCGAAGGCCACCCGCATCCCCGTCACGGCACACGCCGACTACGAGTTCGGCACCGCCCTGGCCACCGGCGACTTCAACGGCGACGGAAAGGCTGACCTGGCCGTCGCCAACGGCATCGACACCGTCTACATCTACCGCGGCGGCTTCTCCCAGACGGGTACGACGGGCGCGGTCACCAAGCACGGGTACTCCGGCACCCTGGAGCCGACCGCTCTCGTCGCCGGAAAGGTCACCAACGACAAGGCGACCGATCTGTACGTCCTCGGCCAGGGCTACAAGAACGACAAGATGACCCAGGCCGCCTGGTTCCTGCGCGGCGGGACCACCATCAGGCCGGGCAAGTTCACGACGTACGACGCATCGTCACCGGACTACGGCCCGACCGGAGTCATCGCCGACTTCGACAAGAACGGCTACGGGGACCTGGCCGTCAGCGACACCCCGTACAACCAGCACGCGGGCTCGGTCGTCGTCCTGCGCGGCGGCGCCAGCGGCCCGACCACCTCGTACCGCCTCACCCAGTCGACGGCGGGGGTGGCCACCGCCGCCACGGCGCACGACAGCTTCGGCAGCGATCTCTCCGCCGCCGACACCAACCGCGACGGCTACCCGGATCTGGCGGTCGGCGTGCCCGAGGAGAAAGTCGGCACGGTCAAGCAGGCGGGTGGCGTCCACGTCCTGCGGGGCGGCGCGTACGGCCTCACCGGCACCGGCTCCCAGTGGTTCACCCGCGCCACCGCGGGCGTGCCTGGCAACCCCACGCTGTACGGGGACTTCGGCCGGTACGTCCGCCTGCGCGACTTCGACCGGGACGGTGACGCGGACCTGCTGGTGTCGAGCGACTACTACAGCACGGGTGTGCTGCTCAGGGCGGGTGCGAGCGGCATCACGGCCGACGGGGCGACCGAGCCCGCGTTGATCGCCGCCTTCCCGCAGTAACCCGCTCGTCCGCCTGTTCTCCGAGGAGCCCCGCCGATTCCGCTTCGGTGGGGCTCCTCGCATCTTGTCGGGATTCCCCCCTAATCTGACGACATGTCAGACGAAGAGTCGTACGAGCTGCTCGGGTTCGACAACGTACTGCTGCCCGTCGGGGACCTCGCCGAGGCCGTCGGGTTCTACGAGCGGGCCGGGTTCGCGGTCGCCTTCCGGTTCGACGAGGGCGGGATCGCGCTGCTGAAGGTCGGGGGTGAGACTCCCGGGATCCTGCTGCGGGTCGAGGAGGAGTCGGGGCACCGGCCGCCCCCGTGGCCCTCGCCGCGTCTCTGGCTGGAGGTGCCGGACGCGCGCGTGGCCGCGCAGACGCTCACCGGGGCCGGGGTCACCCTGTTCGACGAGCCGTTTCCGGTGGCCACCGGCTGGACCGTCGAAATCGCCGACCCCTGGGGGAACGTCCTCGGGTTCACGGACTACAGCAAGCGGCCCGAACTCGGCCGCCGGCCCTGAGACCCCATCACCCCACCCCCTTCGCCATTGAGTTGAACACGTTCAAAAACAGGTCTACAGTCATCCCTGTCAGCGTTTTGAACGCGTTCAAGAACGTTCGAGAAGGGGTGGGGCATGGACCGCACCGTCATCGCCTACGTCATCTACCTGGTCGTCAGCATCGGGCTGACCGTCTGGGTGGCCCGCACGCTCAGCCACAACGGGCGGGTCTTCCTCTCCGACGTACTGCACGGCAACGAGAAGCTCGCCGACGCCGTCAACCACCTCCTGGTGGTCGGCTTCTACCTGGTCAACCTCGGCTTCGTCGCGCTCTTCCTGAACAAGAGCGGGACCATCGAGGACACCCGGGGCATCTTCGAGGCCCTGTCGGCCAAGCTGGGCGTGGTGCTGCTGGTGCTCGGTGTGATGCACCTGGGCAATGTGTACGTCCTGAACCGGTTCCGGCGGCGCGGAGTCATGGAGCGGGAGCAGGTGCCGCCCGTCGCGCCGCAGGGCTGGGCCACGCCGGGCGCCGGGGCGTGAGCGCAGTGGGGACCGGCCGGGACCGGGGCGCCATGGGCGTCCCGGTCCGCGGGCTCACCGTGCTGTACGACGCCGACTGCTCCCTGTGCGCCCACGTGCGCGACTGGCTGGTGAAGCAGCGGCAGTTGGTGCCGCTGGAGCTGGTCGCGGCGGGGTCGGAGGAGGCCCGGCGGCGGTATCCCGGGCTCGACCACGGCGCCACCCTCGACGACGTCACCGTCGTCGGGGACGCCGGACAGGTCTACCGGGACACCGCCGCCTGGATCGTCGTCCTGTGGGCGCTGCGCGAGTACCGCCCGCTCGCGCACCGGCTCAGCACTCCGGTCGGCGCCCGGCTCGCCAAGGGCGCGGTGCTGGCCGCGGCCGCGTGGCGGGGCGCGCAGTGGGGCGGGCAGGTGTACCGGCGGGAGGACGGGTGGTGCTACGACCCGAGCCAGGGCTGGAGCTACGCCCCTCCGGGGTGCGACGGCGGGGCCTGCGCCAGTCGTTAGGCTCCTTCCGTGTCCGCGAAGAACGACGGCTCCGCAGAAGCCGGCCCCCAGAGCAAGTCCGAGCAGACCCGCGCGCTGATCCTGGAGACCGCGATGCGGCTCTTCCAGGAGCGGGGGTACGACAAGACGACCATGCGGGCCATCGCCAAGGAGGCCGGGGTCTCCGTCGGGAACGCGTACTACTACTTCGAGGGCAAGGAGCACCTGATCCAGGGCTTCTACGACCGGATCGCCGCCGAGCACCGGATGGCGGTCCGGGAGGTCCTGGCCCGGGAGACCGATCTGGAGGCACGGCTCGCGGGCGTGCTGAAGGCGTGGCTGGACGTCGCGGCGCCGTACCACGAGTTCGCGGTGCAGTTCTTCAAGAACGCCGCCGATCCCGACAGCCCGCTCAGCCCCTTCTCCTCCGAGTCGGAGCACGCGCGCGTGGAGGCCATCAGCGTCCACCAGGAGGTGCTGCGCGGGGCGAAGACCAAGGTGCCGGAGGAGTTGCGGGAGGTGCTGCCCGAGCTGATGTGGCTCTCCCAGATGGGGCTCGTCCTGTACTGGCTCTTCGACCGCACGGAGGGCAGCGAGCGCAGCTACCGGCTGGCCGCCCGCGGGGCCCGGCTCACCGCGCGGGGCGTGGCACTGGCCCGGTTCCGGGTGCTGCGGCCGCTGGTGCTGGAGGTGCACGAGCTGTTCACGGACTTCCTGCCCGGGATGACGAGGGCTCTGCCGGATCCGGCGGGCAAGGGACGGCGGGCGGAGTGATCACTTTCGGGTGAAGCGGCTCGCTCGGGACACCTGTCACCGGCCCGAATACACCGGGGGCGTGTACGCCGATCACCGCGTACACGCCCCCGGTCGGAGCGTCACTTCTCGAAGCTGGGCGGCCGAGGCTAGTTGACCGCGTCCACCTCGCCCTCCGCCAGCTCCACGTCGTACACCACCGGCCCGTCCGCCACCGTCACGTGCCGGGCCTTCGAGCCGTGCGCCCCCGCCGTCACCGCCAGCAGATAGGAACCCGGCGCCGGGACCGACACGATGTAGGAGCCGTCGGCCAGTGAGGTCACCCGGTCCAGCTGGCGGCCGCCCTTCGACAGCAGAGTCACCGAGGCGCTCTCGACGGGGTCGCCGTCGACCGTGCGGACGTAGCCGTGGATCGCCGAGGCGGGGCCGCCCTCCTGCTCAGCGGCTTCCTCGGCCTCCTCCTTCGGCTCCACCGCCAGGTGCGGGAGCCGCTTCTCCAGCCACCCCGGCAGCCACCAGTTCGCCCCGCCCAGCAGATGCATGGCCGCCGGCACCAGCGCCGTACGCAGGATGAAGGCGTCCAGGGCCACCGCGACCGCGAGGCCCACGCCCGCCGTCGCCGCGCCCGAGTCGCCGCTGAGGACGAACGCCAGGAACACACAGACCATGATCAGGGCCGCCGAGTTGATCACGCGGCTGGTCTCGGCCAGACCGACGCGCACCGCGCGCGCGTTGTCCTTCGTGTGGACCCACTCCTCGTGCATCCGGCTCACCAGGAACACCTGGTAGTCCATCGACAGGCCGAAGAGCAGGGACAGCATGATGACCGGCAGGAAGGCGTTGATCGGGCCCTCCTTGCCGAGGCCGAGCAGGTCCAGGCCCCAGCCCCACTGGAAGATCGCGACGAGGACGCCGAAGGAGGCCGCGGCCGCGATCAGGTTCATCACCGCTGCCGTCAGCGGCACGACCAGGGAGCGGAAGGCGATCAGCAGGAGCAGGAAGCCCAGGCCGATGATCGTCGCGATGAAGTACGGGAGGCGGTCGCCGGTGACCCCCGAGAAGTCCTTCGAGACCGCCGTCACACCGCCCACATGAGCCTGCACGCCCGCCTCGGGGATCACCTTGTCCCGCAGGGTGTCGATCAGCTCGTCCGTCTGCTTCGACTGGGGTGACGTCGTCGGGACCACCTGGATGACGGTGACGCCCCGCGCGGGCGGCAGCGGCGCCACCCGGGCCACGCCGGACGTCGCCTCTATGCCCTTGACGAGCTTCGTCGTGTCGCCGCCCGACGTCACCACCTGGAGCGGGCCGTTGAAGCCGGGGCCGAAGCCCTCCGCGAGCAGGTCGTAGGCCTTCCTCGTGGTCGTCGACGCCTGGTTGTTGCCCTGGTCCGTCGCGCCGAGCCGCAGCGACAGCACCGGCAGGGCGAGCGCGGCCATGAGGACCACGGCGAGCGCGGCGATCGTACGGGGGCGCTTCTCGACGCCCGCCGCCCAGCGGGCCGCGAGGCCGCTCGCCCGTTCCTGCTCGGGACCCTGTTCGGCCAGGCGGCGGCGCTGGCGGCGGCTGAGCACGCGGGGGCCGAGGAAACCGAGAAGGGCGGGCAGGAGAGTGGTGGCCGCGAGCACGCTCAACACCACCGTGAGGGACGTGCCGATCACCACGCCGTCCAGGAAGCGCAGGTTCGTCACCAGCATGCCGGCGAGCGCGATGCACACCGTGCCGCCCGCGAACAGCACCGCGCGGCCCGAGGTGTTGAGGGCGGTGACCGCGGACTGCTCGGGGTCGACGCCGCGCAGGATGCCCTTGCGGTGCCGGGTGACGATGAACAGCGCGTAGTCGATGCCGACGCCGAGGCCGATCAGGGTGGCCAGCAGCGGGGCCAGGTCCGGGATGTCGGTGGCGTGACTGAGCAGCTGGGTGGAGAACAGGCCCGTGCCCACTCCGAAGACGGCCACGCCTATGGGCAGCAGCATCGCGAAGAGCGAGCCGAAGGCCAGGAACAGGACCACGGCGGCGGCCACGATGCCGACCATCTCCGCGAGACCGGTCGGCGGCGCCTGCACCCGCTGGATCGCCTGGCCGCCCAACTCCACCTGGAGGCCGTCGCGTTCGGCACCCTGGGCGGTGTCGACGACCTTCTGCACCAGGTCCTTGGGCACGGCGTTCGCCTGGTCGGCGAAGGTGATCTGGGCGTACGCGATCCGTCCGTCACGGCTGATCTGCGCCGCGCCCAGGGTGCCCGTGTAGGGGCTGGTGACCTGGCCGACGCCCCTCATCCCGGCGATCTTCTCCAGCGCGGGCTGGATCCTGGACCGTACGTCCTGATCCCTCACCGAGCCCGTGCCGGTCTTCCACACCACCGTGTCGGTGTCGCCCGCGCTCTGCGGGAACGCCTTCTGCATCAGGTCGTACGCGCGCTTGGAGTCCGTGTTCGGCAGGGAGAAGACGTTCGCGTAGTCCGTGCCCGCCGTCGAGGCCGAGAACCCCAGGCCGAACAGCGCCCCCACCCACAGCAACAGGACCACCAGCCGGTGCCGATAGCACCACCGTGCCAATGCCTCCACGTTCAAAACTCCTTGATCTTCGGATTCGTTCGGTCGGTTGGTCCCCCAGGTCCTGGGCAACAGGATCGGGGGCGCCGCGCGCGCGTGGACATGGGACCGGCTCGACTCTCAAGGAACTCCAAAGCTGGGACCGGCCCCTGTTGTCAGTGGGCGACCCGATACTGGAGGCATGACGGCTCCAGGAACCGTGCTGGTCGTGGAGGACGAACCGAGCATCGCGGACGTCCTCGCCATCGCCCTGCGCTACCACCGCTTCGAGGTGATGACCGCGGGCACCGTCCGCGAGGCCCTCACCCTCGCCGAGCGCACCCGGCCCGACGCCGCCCTCCTCGACGTGATGCTGCCGGACGGGGACGGCCGAGCCCTCGGCCGCGAACTGCGCGCCAGACAGCCCGACCTGGCCCTGGTCTTCCTCACCGCGCGCGACTCGCCCGCCGAGATCGTCGGCGCCCTCTCCTTCGGCGACGACTACATCACCAAGCCCTTCGACATCGACGTGGTCGTCGCCCGGATCGCCGCCGTGCTGCGCCGCACCCGCCCGGCCGACGTCATCCCGCAGCAGCCGCCGCTGCGCTACGGCGACCTGGAGCTGGACGAGACGACGTACTCGGTGCACCGCGCGGGCCGCACGGTCGAGCTGACCCCCACCGAGTACGCGCTGCTGCGCTTCCTGGTGCGCAACGGCGGCCGGATAGTGCCCAAGGAACAACTCCTGCGCCACGTCTGGCAGTACGAGCACACCCCGTCCGAGTCGACCGTCGTCGAGACCTACATCAGCTATCTGCGGCGCAAGCTGGACACCCTGGGAGCGCCGGTGATCACCACCCGGCGGGGTGTCGGATACGGGCTGTCATGAGTCTCCCGCGGTGGTGCCGGCACCACGGCGTCCGTTCCCTGGGCGGCAAGCTGACCCTGACGAACGTCGCGCTGCTCGCCGTCGGCATCGTGGTGGCGACCGCGGTCAGCCTGATGGGGATGCGGCACTATCTGATCGGCCAGGTGGATTCCGAGCTGGTCAAGATGCGCGACTCGCTGGGCGGTTCGGGGCTCACCCTGAACGAGGTCGACCAGTTGAGCGTGCTCGGCGTCGTCCGTGACCGGGTCGCACCCACGGGCACCGACGGCCGGCCGACCCCCGACTCGATCTTCGCCGCGGTCGACGGCCGGGGCCGGGCCCTGACCCTCTTCGACATGAAGCCCACCGTCGCCCAGCGCGGCCTCGCGGACGCGGTGGACGATCCGCGCGCCCTCGCCGCGGACGCCGACCCGCACGACGTGACGGTGCACGGCGCCGCGTACCGCGTGACCGCGACCCGGCTCGCCGACGGTCCCTACGTCCTGCTCGCCACCTCCACCGAAGCCCTGCACCAGGGCATGGTCAAGGCCCTGAAGCTCGACCTCGCCGTCGGCACACTGCTGCTCGCGCTGCTGTGCTGTCTGACGATGTTCAGCGTCCGAAGGCGTCTGCGGCCCCTGGAGGACATGGTGGAGACCTCGTCGGCGATAGCCGAGGGGGACCTCACCCGGCGCGTGCCCTCCAGCCACCATCCGACGCAGGAGGTCGAGCAGCTGCGGCTCGCCCTCAACTCCATGCTCCACCAGGTGGAGTCGGCGTACCGGACACGCGAGCACAGCGCGGCCCAGCTGCGCCGCTTCGTCGCCGACGCCTCGCACGAGCTGCGCACCCCGCTGTCGGCGATACGCGGCTACCTCCAGCTGTACGACAAGGGCATGCTGACCGGGCCGGGCGAGCGCCGGCGTGCCTGGGACCGTATGAACGCCGAGGCGGACCGGATGGGGCGGCTGGTCGACGAGCTGCTCACTCTCGCCCGCCTCGACCAGCGGCCCGAACTGCGGCTGCGGAACGTCGACGTGAGCCGTCTGGTCCGGGACGCGGCCGACGACCTGCGGGTGCAGCAGCCGGGCCGTCCGGTCACCGTGGCCGCCGACGGCTCCCTGCTGGTGCGCGCGGACGAGTCGGGGCTGCGGCAGGTGCTGGGCAATCTGGTGGCCAACGTCCGTACGCACACGCCCGCCGACGTGCCGGTGCGGCTGGGCGTGGAGCGGGTGGACGGGGTCGTACGGCTGTGTGTGGCGGACGAGGGTCCGGGGCTGGCCGAGGAGGACGCGTCGCGTGTCTTCGACCGGTTCTACCGCGCGGGCGGCGGCGCGGGCAGCGGTCTCGGCCTGGCGATCGTGCAGGGCGTCGTACGGGCGCACGGCGGCGAGGTGGCGGTGCGCACGGCTCCCGGGGAGGGGCTGGCGGTGACGGTGACACTGCCGGCTCGGGTGACCGCACGGCTGTGAGCCCCGTGCGGGCCGACGGCTTCAGATGCCGGCCGTCACCAGCGCCCACACCGTCTTGCCGTGTCGCCCCCGGCTCCACACCCCCCAGGCCGCCGCGATGCCCTCCACGAGGCGCAGCCCGCGGCCGGCCTCCGCCTGGTCCCCCACGGCCCGCATCCGGGGTTCCTGCCGGCCCTCGTCGGAGACCTCGATGAGACAGGAGCCGTCCGCGAGGGCGGTCACCGCGACCTCGAACTCCCGCTCCGGCCGGGGGTGCCCCTGCTCGGAGAACTTGAGGGAGGGGCCGTGGCGTACGGCGTTGGTGGCCAGCTCGGACACCAGCAGGACCACGTCCTCCAGGGCCGGCTCACCGGGGCCGTGGCCCCAGTCGGCCAGCTGGTCCCGGACCCGGCGCCGGGCGAGACCGACGGAAGCCGGATGCCGGGGCAGCCGGAAGGCGTTGCGTCTCAGCACGTCCGCTCCTCACCCACCCGCACCTCCGTCACGGGATGCCGCGTCGGATGTCTGCCCCGCGCCGCTCGGCCGGATGTTCCCGCGCGCGGGACCGCGTCAGATCCAGTTCAGCCGCCACAGCCGGAACACACCGGTGCCGTCCGCGAGGTACTGGCCGCCGCCGACGTCCTCGCTGCTGACGACGTACTCCTTGCGCTGCCACAGCGGGATCAGCGGCACGTCGGCGGCCACGTCCGCCTGCAGGGTGCGGAAGTCCTGCGAGGCGAGGCCGCGGTCGGCGTACTGCTGGCTGTCCAGGATCAGGTTGTCGACGAGCTTGTTGCTGTAGCCGGTGCTCATGGTGGAGCCGGTGCCGACGAGCGGGGCGCCGAAGGTGTCCGGGTCCGGGTAGTCGGCGACCCAGCCGACCGCGTACGCGTCCAGCTTGCCGGTGGCCCAGCGCTTCTGGAAGTCGCTCCACTCGTAGCCCTGGACGTCCACCTTGAACAGGCCGCCGACCTCCAGCTGCCTCTTCAGCTCGGCGGCCTCCTCGGCGCCCGAGCCGCGTCCCTTGCCGTAGCCGAAGGTGAAGCGGACCGGGAGCGTCACGCCGGCCTGGGTGAGCAGGGCCTTCGCCTTCGCGGTGCTCCGCGTCGGATAGGCGTCGAAGAACGCCGTGGTGTGGCCGGTGATACCGGTCGGGATCAGTGAGTACAGCGGGTCGACCGTGCCGTCGTACACCGTGGCGGCCAGCTGCTCGCGGTCGATCATCCAGGCCATGGCCCGGCGGACGGCCGCGTCGTGCAGCGGCGAGCTCGCACGGGTGTTGAGGTAGAGATTGCGGGTGTCGGAGCTGTCGGACTCCGTGACGCGCTGGTCGGGGTCGCTCGCCGAGAGGCGGGACAGGACGGCGGGCGGCAGCGTCCGCGTGGCGACCTTGACCTCCTTGGCCTTCCAGGCGGCGTTCAGCTTGGCCGGGTCGGTGTAGTAGCGGAGCTCGACGGGGCTGCCGGTGCTCTTGATGTCACCCTTGTAGCGCGTGTTCGGCGCGAGTTCGGCCCGCTTGTCCTTGGTGTACCCGGTCAGCGTGTAGGGGCCGGTGCCGTCGACCTCGGTGCCGCGACGCAGGGCGTTCGGCGGGTACTTGGTCCGGTCGACGATCGAACCGGCGCCGGTGGCCACCTTGAACGGGAAGGTGGCGTCCGGCGACGTGAGATGGAAGGTGACGGTGTCGCCCTGGGCGCTCACCGAGCCGAGCGTGGACAGCAGGGGCGCCGGGCCGACGCCGGAGTTGATCTTCTTGACCCGGTCGAAGGAGTACTTCACGTCCTCGGCGGCCATCGCGCGCCCGCTCGGGAAGGTGAGCCCGGACCGCAGCCGGCACTGATACGTCTGGAGTCCGGTGCCCACGAATCCACAGCTCCGCGCCGCGTCCGGCACCGGCTCGACGCCGCCGGTGTCGAAGGTCAGCAGGGTCTGGAAGACGTTGCTGAACATGGCCCAGGAACCGGCGTCGTAGGCGCCCGCCGGGTCGAGCGACGTGACGGCGTCCGTCGTGCCGACCGTGATGGTCCCACCCGTGTCGCCCTGCGACGGCAATAACTGCCAGCCGCCCACTCCCACGGCCGCCAGTACGAGAAGCGTCGCGAGAATCCGCATGCGAACAGATCGCATGGTGGTGCCCTCCCCAGGACCTACCCTGACCCTACCCGTGGCCAGCACAAGCGCCACTCCCCTCGTGGCGCGGATCACATAATCACACCTGTTTAGCCGGGGGGAAGAGCAATCGGGTGAGATGAGAAAGAACTTACCGTGCGGCTGTTTCCGGTGAGTTTCACAGGTTATTCACAGTCAGGCGCCGCGCGAGGCCAGCTCGATCACCGTGATGTCCGACGGCGCCCCGACGCGCGTGGGCGGGCCCCAGGCGCCCGCTCCCCGGGACACGTACAACTGCGTGTCGCCGTAGCGGTCCAGGCCCGCGACGGTCGGGTTCGCGGCGGCCGCGATGAGGTTGCCGGGCCACAGCTGCCCGCCGTGGGTGTGGCCGGAGAGCTGGAGGTCCACGTGGTGCTTGACGGCCTCGTGGATCTGGACCGGCTGGTGGGCCAGGAGGACGACGGCGCGTGAGGGGTCGCGGTCACCGAGCGCCTTGCCGAAGTCCGGGCCCCGGCCCTCGCTCTCCCCCGCGATGTCGTTGACTCCCGCGAGGTCGAAGGCGGGCAGTTCCGTACGGGCGTTCTCCAGCGGATGCAGCCCGAGCCGCCGCACCTCCTCGACCCACTGCTCGGCGCCGGAGAAGTACTCGTGGTTCCCGGTGACGAAGTAGGCGCCGTGCCGCGCGCTCAGCCGGGCCAGTGGGGCGGCCGCCGGGCCGAGGTCCTTCACGCTTCCGTCGACGAGGTCACCGACGACCGCGATCAGGTCGGGCTGGGTCGCGTTGACCGTGTCGACGACCTTCTGCGCGAAACCCCGGCCGAGGACCGGGCCCAGGTGGATGTCGCTGACGACGGCGATCCTGAATCCGTGCGCGGACCGCGGAAGTCTGGCCAACGGGACCGTGACGCGCTTGACGCCCGGTCCCCGCAGAACGCCGTACGTCCCGTATCCGACGGTCGCGACGGCGGTGGTGGCGGCGGCTCCGGCGACGACTCGGGAGACGAAGAGGCGGCGGGTGAGGTCGGGGACTTCGGCGGCTTCGGGAGCTTCAACGGCTTCGAAAGCCCCGGCGGCTTCGGGGGCTTCGGCGGCGGAGCCCTTGGGGGCGGGCCCTGCGGGCCGGGGTGCGGTCGCCGAGGGGCCGTCGACGTCACCGGGGGCCGCGCTCTCGGCCGCCACGGCGACGACGCTCGCGGTCTCGGGCTCCGGCTCTTCGGCCGCGGGCGACTGTACGGGGGCCCGCCGCTCCACGAGCCGTCGCAGCAGGGGCCGTACGACCTCTCCCGCCACCACCGCCAGCAGGAGGTAGAGCGACAGCGCCATCCACAGGAAGCCGGGCCAGGCCAGGGTGCGCTGGAGCCAGAAGGGGGCGCCGGAGCGTTCGGCCACCAGCGCCGTGATCATCAGCGTGGGGCCCGCGACGAAGACACCCGTGCCCACGCGGCGGGCGAGGCCCGGACCGCGGGTCGCGTCGCGGACCAGACGGCGCCAGACGTACCAGTGCAGCGCGGCCACGAGGGCCAGGACGGCCAGGACGGCCAGGACGGCCAGGGCGAAGACGATGACCAAGCTGCCGTATCCCCCGCTATGACTTCCGGCGCAGTGCGCGCAGTCCGCGCAACCCGATGACCCCGATGACCGTCCCCAATACGAAGGAAACGACCGCCAGCGTCAGGTGCACCCAGAAGTAGGCCGTCGGGTGGCCGTCGTCGAAGGCGAGCCCGCTGCTGTCCTTGGTTAGATTCTTGATGAAAGTGACCCAGATGACCCAGCTCCACACCCCGAAGGCGAGCAGGAACCAGGAGACCGGGCGGCTGAGCTTCATACGACCAGTATCGCCGTCGGCCGTCCGGATCCGTGCCCGGGGTGGGAGGTCGGGTGGGACGTCACGGTCCGCTGCAGGTACGTTCTCGACCGTGCCCGCACCCGAGAAGACCGTCAAGCGATCCTTGCTGGTCACTTCCGCCTCCTTGCTGTCCCTTTCGCTCACCGCGCCCGCCGCCCTCGCGGCCCCTCACCCGTCGACGACCCCGTCGGCCACTCCCCCGGCGCACATGTCGACGGTCGGCGGCACCCGCCTCGGCCGGGCCGGCACCCAGGTCAACCTGAGCGGCGGCGTCCCCACGCTCCCCAAGGACCTCACCGCGCGCTCCTGGATCGTCTCCGACGCCGAGTCCGGCGAGGTGCTCGCCGCGCACAACGCGCACTGGCGGCTGCCCCCGGCGAGCACGCTGAAGATGCTGTTCGCCGACACGGTCCTGCCGAGGTTCCCGAAGTCGTCGAAGCACAAGGTGGTGCCGGCGGACATGGCGGGCATCGGCGCCGGTTCCAGCATGGTCGGGATAAAGGAGGGCGAGACCTACACGGTCCACGACCTGTGGCTCGGTGTCTTCCTCCGCTCCGGCAACGACGCCGTGCACGTGCTGTCCTCGATGAACGGCGGCGTCGAGCAGACCGTCAAGGACATGCGGGCGCACGCCGAGGAGCTGCAGGCCCTCGACACGCACGTGGTGAGCCCCGACGGCTACGACGCCGTGGGCCAGGTCTCCTCGGCGTACGACCTGAGCCTGTTCGCCCGTTCGGGACTGCAGAAGAAGGACTTCCGCGAGTACTGCTCGACCGTGCGGGCGAACTTCCCGGGTTCGACGACGAAGAAGAAGGGCAAGACGGTCCGCGAGTCCTTCGAGATCCGGAACACCAACCGGCTGCTGAGCGGCGACACCGACGTCCCCGTCTACCAGGGCATCGCCGGCGTGAAGAACGGCAACACCACCAACGCGGGCGCGACCTTCACCGGAGTCGCCGAGCGGGGCGGCAGGGTGCTGCTGGTCACCGTGATGAAGCCGGAGAAGAGCGAGCACAACGAGGTCTACAAGGAGACCGCCAGGCTCTTCGACTGGGGCTTCAAGGCGGCCGGCAAGGTGTCGCCGGTGGGTGAGCTGGTGGCGCCGAGGAGCGCGGCGCAGGCCAGCGCCCAGCCGGCCGCCTCCGCCTCCGCCTCCGCCTCCGCCGAGGCGGGCGGCGGGTCCTCGTCGAAGGCGGAGGCGAGCGCCTCGTCCGGGGGCGGTTCGAGGGGCGTCGGCATCGCCCTGGCGATCACCGGTGGGCTGCTGGCGCTGCTGGCGGGCGGGGTGTTCCTGGTCAACCGCCGGTGGCCGCTGCCGGATCTGGTGCGCCGTCGGTCGTCTCGTCGGTGAGCTCCGTCTCCTCGCTCTGCGTCGCCGTCCAGGCGGCGCAGAACAGGACCAGTTTCGAGGTGAAGTCGATCCACAGGAGCAGGGCCACGGGGACACCGAAGGCGCCGTACATGCTCTTCGTGGCGATGCCCTGGATGTAGCCGCTGAGCAGCAGCTTCAGCAGCTCGAAGCCGACCGCGCCGATCAGCGCGGCGACGATCAGACGGCGGCGCGGCGGCTCGACTCCGGGCAGCAGGGTGAGGACGTAGAGCAGGAGCAGGAAGTCCGCGAGCACGGCCACGGCGAACGCGGCTGTCCGCAGCAGGAAGCTGCCCCAGCTCGCCCGGTCGATGCCGAGCTGGTCGGTGATCCGGCCCACCAGGGCGGAGGCGACGGTGGAGATGACGAGGGTGGCCACGACCGCGCCGCCGAGGCCGACGAGGACGCCCGCGTCCTTGACCTTGCGCAGCAGCGGGTTCTCCTCGCTGTCGGGCAGCTCCCACACCGCGCGCAGGCAGTCGCGCATCTGACCGACCCAGCCGATGCCGGCGAGCAGCAGGACGGCACCGGCGATGGACCCGACGGTGCCGGCGTTCTGGACCAGGGAGTTGATGTCGAGCTGGTCCGAGATGCCGGGGACCTGGTCGGCGATCTTGTTCTGGAGATCCCGCTGCTGCGACTCGCTCAGGGTGGCGGCGGCGACCGCGGCCCCCACGGTCAGCAGCGGGAACAGGGCGATGAAGCTGATGAAGGTCATCGCGGCGGCCAGCCGTGTCCACTTCACCCGGTCCAGGCGCTCGTAGGACCGCCACGCGTGCGTGGCGGTCAGGAGCGTGATGAGCGGCCCGATGACGGGGAGCTTCTTCAGCCAGTCCATGACCCGACTCTGCCCTCACTGCGGAACACCAATGTGCGAGTACCCCAAAAGCGCAGGACAGTGGCGAGCGCCATGCCGATCCCGGCGCCGGAGACGGTGTCGGCGCGCTGCGAGGTGAGGTTGAGACCGTAGTGGCTGACGGCGAGACACAGGAGCTGGACGACGGCGCCCGCGATGTTCACGGCGACGAAGACGGCATACGGGCGCAGGCCCCTCGGCCGGGTGTTCCGGTACGTCCCGAGCGCGTTGCCGGCGTACGCGACCGTGCAGCCCGCGACGAAGGACAGGGTCTTGGCGGTGAGCGGACCGAGGGCGGCCGGTCCGCGCAGGTACGTGAAGAGGGCCAGGTCGGCGGCGTAGGCGAGCAGGCCGGCGACTGCGAAGCCCAGTACTTCGCGGTGGCGTGGCGCGCTTCGGGGGGCGCTCTGTGGCGCACTCACCAGTTCGCCACCGCCAGGGCGTACATCGCCAGCCAGACCATGCCGATGAGGGCCAGGGCCCGGTCGCGCAGGACCACCTCCTCGGGCTCACCCGCGGTGCCGCGGTCGGCGAAGACGGCGTACCTGAGGATCGCGAGGATGAACGCGACCATCGACAGCTGTCGCCAGGGCAGCACGCTCGCGTGCGGCACGCCGCCCGCCTCCAGGGCCCACATGCAGTAGGCGAGGACGGCGACACCGGCGGCGAGCTGCCAGACGAAGCGGAGGTAGCCGGTGGTGTACTCGGTGAGCAACGCGCGCGTGGCGCCCGCTTTTCCGGCCATCTGCAGGGCTTCGGAGTAGCGCTTGGCCGAAACCATGAACAGCGCCCCGAAGCCCGTGGTGATCAGGAACCAGCGGGACAGCGGGATGCCGAGCGCGACCCCGCCGATCACCGCCCGCATCAGGAAGCCCGTGGTGACGACGACGAGGTCGACGACCAGGACGTGCTTGAGGCTGACGCAGTACGCCAGTTGCACGCCGATGTAGGCCGTCAGGAGGGCCGCGACGACCGGTGAGGTCAGCAGGGCCGCGGCGGCCGGCGCGAGGACGGCCAGGGCGCCTCCGGTGGCGTACGCGACGGGCACGGGGACCTGTCCGGCGGCGACCGGGCGGTGGCACTTGGTGGGGTGGGCACGGTCGGCCTCGGCGTCGCGGGCGTCGTTGATCAGGTAGACGGCGGCGGCGCAGGCGGTGAACAGGACGAAGACGAGGGCGACCTGGACGACGGCGTGCCGGGAGAAGAGCTGTCCGGCGGCGGCCGGGGCGGCGACCACGAGGGTGTTCTTGATCCACTGCTTGGGGCGGGTGGTCCTCAGCAGGCCTCCCAGGAGGGTGCCCGTGCGCACGCGCGCGGGTGGCTCGCGGTGCGTGCGCTGTTCCAGGAGGGCTGCTTCCGCGGTGTGCGCGCCTTCGTGCAGGCCTTCGCGCACGCCGTTCGTGAGGGGCGCTGTCTCAGTCATGAGCGCCTCTGTTCATCCAGCCCGCTCCAAGTCGCGCCGTGAGCGCCCCCAGTGCCGCGCCGGCCACCACGTCCGAGGGGTAGTGGACGCCGACGACCAGGCGGGAGACGCACATGGCGGCGGCGAGCGGCGTGATCCCGTACGCCCCCAGCGTCCCGAAGGCGACGGCGGCGGCCATGGAGGAGGCCGCGTGGGAGCTCGGGAAGGAGTGCCTGCCCGCGGTGCGCACCAGGGGCTCGACGTGCGTCGGGCGTGCGCGGCGCACGAGCTGCTTCACGCTCGTGCCGGCCAGGTGCGCGCCCGCGACGAGCGCCGTGCCGCGCAGCCAGGAGCCGCGCCGCGCACTGTCCACGGCGGCTCCGACGAGGCCCGCCCCGAGCCACAGCGCGGCGTGCTCGCCGGCCAGGGACAGGCAGCGTGCGGCGGACGCGACGCGCGGATCGGTGCCGCAGGCGTGGAGTGCAGAAAGGATCCTGTGGTCCAGGTCGTCGAAGTCGTCCATGTGGACTCACTGTTCACGTCCACGCCCATAAAACTATGACAATATTAAGCGACATCCCATTAATCACCCATTTCGGGTAGCAGGTTATGTTTGGTAATCAATCGTCCACATAGGGGCGATACGGTCACCGACATGCCTGGAGACACGGTGTCCGTCACCGGATGGGGCCGCACCGCACCCACCACAGCCCGCCTGATCCACCCCCGGACGTACGAGGAGGCCACGGCCGCCGTCCGGAACTGCGGGGCCCGCGGGGGCATCGCGCGGGGGCTGGGGCGGGCGTACGGAGACGCGGCGCAGAACGCCGGCGGGTCCGTCATCGACATGACGGGGCTCGACCGCATCCACGCCATCGACGCCGACGGCGGCACCGTGCTGTGCGACGCGGGCGTGTCTCTGCACCGGCTGATGGAGGTGCTGCTGCCGCTCGGCTGGTTCGTGCCGGTGACCCCGGGCACCCGCCAGGTGACGGTCGGCGGGGCGATCGGCGCCGACATCCACGGCAAGAACCACCACGTCTCCGGCTCCTTCTCCCGCCATGTGCTGTCCCTGGAACTCCTCACCGCCGACGGCGGGATCCGCACGGTGGGCCGCGGCACGCCCCTGTTCGACGCCACCGCGGGCGGCATGGGCCTGACCGGGATGATCCTCACGGCCACGGTGCGACTGCTGCCGGTCGAGACCTCGTACCTGTCGGTCGACACCGAACGCGCCACGGATCTCGACGACCTGATGGCCCGTCTGACGGCCACCGACCACCGCTACCGCTACTCGGTCGCCTGGATCGACCTGCTGGCGCGCGGCGCGGCGACCGGCCGCGCGGTGCTGACCCGCGGCGACCACGCGCACCTGGAGGCGCTGCGCGAGGGCACGCGCGCGTGGCGGGACCCGCTGGCCTTCCGCCCGCGCCGGCTCCCGGCCGCCCCGTCCTTCGTCCCGGAGGGACTGCTCGGCAGCACCACCGTCGGATTGTTCAACGAACTCTGGTACCGAAGGGCGCCACGCGCGCGTACCGGTGAGCTGCAGGGGATCTCGGCCTTCTTCCACCCCCTGGACGCGGTGCCGCACTGGAACCGGATCTATGGGCGCGGCGGCTTCGTGCAGTACCAGTTCGTCGTCGGATACGGCCAGGAGGACGCCCTGCGCCGGATCGTGCGCCGCGTCTCGGAGCGCCGGTGCCCCTCCTTCCTGGCCGTCCTCAAGCGGTTCGGCGACGCCGACCCCGGATGGCTGTCCTTCCCCGTACCCGGCTGGACGCTCGCCCTCGACATCCCGGCCGCCCTGCCCGGCCTCGGCGCCCTCCTCGACGAACTCGACGAGGAGGTCGTCATGGCCGGCGGGCGTGTCTACCTCGCCAAGGACTCCCGGCTGCGGCCGGAGCTGCTCGCCGCCATGTACCCCCGGCTCGACGACTTCCGGGCCCTGCGCGCGGAGCTGGACCCGCGCGGGGTGTTCGTCTCCGATCTGGCCCGCCGCCTCGGGCTCTGACCTCCCGCACCCTCACCGCTCCAATCCCTCACACCCGCACCGCTCCAATCCCTCACACCCGCACCGCTCCAATCCCTCACACCCGCCCCAAGGAGCTGTCGTGAAGGACGCCTTCGGCATCCCCCAGTCCCTGCTCGTCCTCGGCGGCACGTCCGAGATCGCGCTGGCCACCGCGCGCCGGCTGATCGCCCGCCGCACCCGCACCGTGTGGCTGGCGGGCCGCCCGTCGCCCGCCCTGGAGAACGCGGCCGACAGCCTGCGCTCCCTGGGGGCGCACGTCCGCACCGTCGCCTTCGACGCGCTCGACCCCGAATCCCACGAGACCGTGCTCGGCAAGGTCTTCGCCGAGGGCGACATCGACATGGTGCTGCTCGCGTTCGGGATCCTCGGCGAACAGGCGCGCGACGAGCGGGAGCCGGTGAACGCGGTGCGCGTCGCCCAGACCAACTACACGGGTGCGGTGTCGGCGGGCCTGGTGAGCGCGCGGGCCCTCCAGTCCCAGGGGCACGGCTCCCTGGCGGTGCTGTCCTCGGTCGCGGGCGAACGCCCCCGCCGCTCGAACTTCATCTACGGTTCCAGCAAGGCCGGCCTGGACGCCTTCGCCCAGGGGCTCGGCGACGCGCTGTACGGCACCGGCGTCCACGTCATGGTGGTGCGCCCCGGCTTCGTACGCTCGAAGATGACGGCCGGTCTCGACGAGATGCCGCTGTCCACCACCCCGGAGGAGGTCGCCGCGGCCATCGAGCTGGGGCTGCGCCGCCGCTCGGAGACGGTGTGGGTGCCGGGAATGCTGCGGCTGGTGATGTCGGCCCTGCGGCACGTGCCGCGTGCGGTGTTCCGCCGGTTGCCGATCTAGCGCAGACGCGGCTACCGGCTACCGGCTACCGGCTACCGGCTACCGGCTACCGGCTGGCGATGGTCCCGCGCTCGATGTCCTCGATGTCCTCGATGTCCTCGATGCCCGCGTGCCCGGCCTGCGGCGGCACCACGGACCCGCCGAAGACGAACTCCCGGAGCTTGCGCCACACGCCGTCGGGGCCCTGTTCGTACAGCGCGAAGCCCGTGCACGGCCACTCGGCCTCGTAGTCGGCGAGTTCCCGGAAGGCACGGTCCATCGCCGCGTCGTCGATGCCGTGCGCCACCGTGACGTGCGGGTGGTACGGGAACTGCAGATCGCGCGCGAGGGGACCCGAGACGTCGCGGACCCGTGCCTGCAGCCGGGTGCAGGCCTCGGCGCCCTGGACGACCTGCACGAACACCACCGGCGACAGGGGCCGGAAGGTGCCGGTGCCGGACAGCCGCATCGGGAAGGGGCGGCCGGTCGCGGCGACCTCGGTCAGATGCGCCTCGACGGCCGGCAGGCCGGCGGCGTCGAGCTCGGTCGGCGGCAGCAGCGTGACGTGCGTGGGGATGCCGTGAGCCGCGAGGTCGCCGAAGCCCGCGCGCCGCTCCTGGAGCAGGCTGCCGTGAGGCTCCGGGACCGCGATCGACACGCCGATCGTTACGGTCCCCACGTCGTCTCCTGTCGTCGTGCCGGGTGCTCGTCGAGTGCGCGGTCGGACGGCAGTCGAGTGGCAGTCGGGTGTGTTGTCTGGTTCGTACTCAGCCGTCCGGCTATCGACTGTACGGCCACGGCTGTGCTGTGGGCAGGCGCAGCCGTAGTGATGTGCAGCGCTCTGCCCGTTGGTACGTGTGTGCGGTCGTACGCCTCAGTGCTTGGCAGGCAGGAAACCCACCCGGTCGTACGCCTGGGAGAGGGTCTCCGCGGCGACGGACCGTGCCTTCTCCGCGCCCTTGGCCAGGATCGAGTCGAGCGTCTCGGGGTCGTCCAGGTACTGCTGGGTGCGCTCCCGGAACGGCGTCACGAACTCGACCATGATCTCGGCGAGGTCGGTCTTGAGCGCACCGTAGCCCTTGCCTTCGTACTTCTCTTCCAGTTCGGCGATACCCGCACCGGTGAGCGTCGAATAGATCGTGAGCAGGTTGCTCACGCCGGGCTTGTTCTCCGCGTCGAAGCGGACCACGGTGTCCGTGTCGGTGACCGCGCTCTTGACCTTCTTCGCCGTCGCCTTCGGCTCGTCGAGGAGGTTGATGAGGCCCTTCGGCGTGGACGCCGACTTGCTCATCTTGATCGACGGGTCCTGGAGGTCGTAGATCTTCGCCGTCTCCTTGAGGATGTACGGCTTCGGAATGATGAAGGTCTGGCCGAAGCGGCCGTTGAAACGCTCGGCGAGGTCGCGGGTGAGCTCGACGTGCTGGCGCTGGTCCTCGCCGACCGGGACCTCGTTGGCCTGGTACAGCAGGATGTCGGCGACCTGCAGGACCGGGTAGGTGAACAGGCCGACGGAGGCGCGGTCGGCACCCTGTCTGGCGGCCTTGTCCTTGAACTGGGTCATGCGGGAGGCCTCGCCGAAGCCGGTGAGGCAGTTCATGACCCAGGCGAGCTGGGCGTGCTCGGGCACGTGGCTCTGGACGAAGAGCGTGCAGCGCTCCGGGTCGAGGCCGGCCGCGAGGAGCTGGGCGGCGGCGAGCCGGGTGTTGGCGCGCAGCTCCGCCGGGTCCTGCGGGACCGTGATCGCGTGCAGGTCGACGACCATGTAGAACGCGTCGTGGGACTCCTGCAGGGCCACCCACTGGCGGACGGCGCCGAGGTAGTTGCCGAGGTGGAACGAGCCGGCGGTGGGCTGGATTCCGGAGAGCACGCGAGCACGATCAGAGGCCATACTCATCATTCTCTCAGAGCGGGGCCGCCGCCCGGAACGGGTCCCGGGCAGCCCTGAGGGCTGCCCGGGGTGCCGGCGTGTGTCAGCCCAGGTCGATCTCGGGGTACAGCGGGAAGCCCGCCACCAGGTCCGTCGCCCTGCGGGAGATCTCGTCCGCGATCTTCTCGTCCAGGACGTGGGAGGCCTTGGAGGGGGCGCCCGACTTGGTGGTGCCGGGCTCGGCGGTGGTCAGGACGCGGTCGATCAGGCCCGCGACCTCGTCCATCTCCGCGGTGCCCAGGCCCCGGGTGGTCAGGGCGGGGGTGCCGATGCGGATGCCGGAGGTGTACCAGGCACCGTTGGGGTCGGCCGGGATGGCGTTGCGGTTGGTGACGATGCCGGATTCGAGGAGGGCGGCCTCGGCCTGGCGGCCGGTGAGGCCGTAGGAGCCGGCGACGTCGATCAGGTTGAGGTGGTTGTCGGTGCCACCGGTGACCAGCGTGGCGCCGCGCCGCATCAGGCCCTCGGCGAGGGCGCGGGAGTTGTCCACGATCCGCTGGGCGTAGTCCTGGAAGGACGGCTGACGTGCCTCGGCCAGGGCGACGGCCTTGGCGGCCATGACGTGCGGGAGCGGGCCGCCCAGGACCATCGGGCAGCCGCGGTCGACCTGGTCCTTGAGCGAGTCGTCGCACAGGACCATGCCGCCGCGCGGGCCGCGCAGCGACTTGTGGGTGGTCGTGGTCACGATCTGGGCGTGCGGGACCGGGTCGAAGTCGCCGGTGAGGACCTTGCCCGCGACCAGGCCCGCGAAGTGGGCCATGTCGACCATGAGCGTCGCGCCGACCTCGTCGGCGATCTCCCGCATGATCCGGAAGTTCACCAGGCGGGGGTACGCGGAGTAGCCGGCGACGATGATCAGCGGCTTGAAGTCACGGGCCGACGCGCGCAGGGCCTCGTAGTCGATCAGGCCGGTGGCGGGGTCGGTGCCGTAGGACCGCTGGTCGAACATTTTCCCGGAAATATTCGGGCGGAAGCCGTGGGTGAGGTGGCCGCCGGCGTCCAGGGACATCCCGAGCATGCGCTGGTTGCCGAAGGCCTGGCGCAGCTCGGCCCAGTCGGCCTCGGAGAGGTCGTTGACCTGGCGGACGCCGGCCTTCTCCAGGGCGGGCGCCTCGACACGCTGGGCGAGGACGGCCCAGAAGGCGACGAGGTTGGCGTCGATGCCGGAGTGCGGCTGGACGTAGGCGTGGCGGGCGCCGAACAGCTCCTTGGCGTGCTCGGCGGCGAGGGACTCGACGGTGTCGACATTGCGGCAGCCGGCGTAGAACCGGCGGCCGATGGTGCCCTCGGCGTACTTGTCGCTGAACCAGTTGCCCATGGCAAGCAGGGTGGCCGGGGAGGCGTAGTTCTCGGAGGCGATCAGCTTCAGCATCTCGCGCTGGTCGGCCACCTCCTGCCCGATGGCGTCGGCGACGCGCGGCTCGACGGCGCGGATCACGTCGAGGGCGGCTCGGAAGGCCGTCGACTCGGTGGAGAGAGGCGCAGGACTGGCGGAATTCTCGGGCATCGGGACCTCCGGACGTGGCATTCGGCGTACTCGGCTCGGCCCAGGCGCACGGCACTGTTTCCCGCTCGGGCCGCTCCCCGATGGTCCGTCCCATCCCAGCGCGCCAGTTACGGCCCGCTGGTCAGCCTACCGGGCGCGTCGGATTCGGCAGGTCCCACGTCCACCATGCGAGCGAGGATAAGAAGGGGGCGAAACCGACTCTCTGGCCCTCTGGAGATCCCGTGAACGCTACGGAGACGCTCATCGCCGCCGCCGACGCCCACAGTGCGCACAACTACCACCCGCTGCCGGTGGTCGTGGCCACCGCGGACGGCGCCTGGATGACGGATGTCGAGGGGAGGCGGTATCTCGATCTGCTGGCCGGGTATTCGGCGCTGAACTTCGGGCACGGCCATCCCCGGCTGGTGCAGGCGGCCAAGGCGCAGCTGGAGCGGGTGACGCTGACGTCCCGCGCGTTCCACCACGACCGGTTCGCCGCGTTCTGCACGGAGCTGGCCGAGCTGTGCGGCATGGAGATGGTGCTGCCGATGAACACCGGGGTGGAGGCGGTGGAGACGGCGGTGAAGACGGCCCGGAAGTGGGGGTACCGGGTGAAGAGGGTGCCCGCGGAGATGGCGAAGATCGTGGTCGCGGGCGGCAACTTCCACGGCCGTACGACGACCGTGATCAGCTTCTCCACGGACCCGGAGGCGCGGGCGGACTTCGGGCCGTACACGCCGGGCTTCGAGATCGTGCCGTACGGGGACCTGACCGCGATGCGGGACGCGCTCACCGAGAACACGGCCGCGGTGCTGCTGGAGCCGATCCAGGGCGAGTCGGGGGTGATCGTGCCGCCGGAGGGTTATCTGCCGGCGGTGCGGGAGCTGACGCGGGAGCGGAACGTCCTGTTCATCGCGGACGAGATCCAGTCGGGGCTGGGCCGGACCGGGCGGACCTTCGCCTGCGAGCACGAGGGCGTCGTGCCGGACATGTACGTGCTGGGGAAGGCACTGGGCGGCGGGATCGTGCCGGTGTCGGCGGTGGTGTCGAGCGCGGAGGTGCTGGGGGTGTTCCGGCCCGGTGAGCACGGGTCGACGTTCGGCGGGAATCCGCTGGCCTGTGCCGTGGCGCTGGAGGTGATCGCTCTGCTGCGGACGGGCGAGTACCAGGCGCGGTCCGCGGAGCTGGGCGCGCATCTGCACCGCGAGCTGGGCGCGCTGCTCGGCACCGGAAAGGTGACGCAGGTGCGGGGGCGCGGGCTGTGGGCCGGGGTCGACATCGCCCGGCGGACCGGGACGGGGCGGCAGGTGTCGGAGCAGCTCATGGACCGGGGCGTCCTGGTGAAGGACACCCACGGCTC
This sequence comes from Streptomyces sp. NPDC086549, assembly GCF_044746205.1. Lineage (NCBI taxonomy): Bacteria > Bacillati > Actinomycetota > Actinomycetes > Kitasatosporales > Streptomycetaceae > Streptomyces > Streptomyces sp. NPDC086549. The sequence continues at coordinate 671,478 of NZ_JBIVBS010000002.1, forward strand.
GACGATCCGGATCGCCCCGCCGCTGGTGATCGGCAAGGAGGACCTGGACTGGGGCCTCGACCAGCTCCGTGGCGTGCTGGGTGTCTAGGGCCCGTCGCCCTGGATGATCACGTGGGGCAGGAAGCGGGCGTACTCGTCCGTGATCAGGCCCGAGGACTCGCGGATGCCCAGTCCGGCGGACTCGTCCTCGACGACCCAGGCGCCGAGGACGACGTGGTTGCGGTCGAAGACGGGGAGCGGGGCCAGCTGCTGGTAGCAGCAGGGCTCCTCCCGTACGACGGGCTCCGAGCCGGGCTCGTGGACGGTGACACCGGCGCCCTCCCGGCCCAGCAGGGGCTTGGCGACGTAGCCGGTGGTCGCCGCGAGCTCGCGCGGGCCGTCGAGGTAGGCGGGAAGGAGGTTGGGGTGGCCGGGGTGCAGCTCCCAGAGGATCGCCAGGAGGGCCTTGTTGCTCAGCAGCATCTTCCACGCGGGCTCGATCCACAGGGTGCTGCCGGTGCCGCCGCCGTTGTCGAGGGTGTCGAGGACGTGGCCGGCGAAGGCGTCGGTGGTGAGCCACTCCCACGGGTAGAGCTTGAAGCAGCTGCGGATGAAGTGGAGCCGGTTGTCGACGAAGCGTCCGGAGAGCGGGTCCCAGCCGATCTCCTCCATGGAGATCCAGTCGGTGTCCAGGCCGGCCTGCTCGGCGGTCTCCTTCAGATAGGCGACGGTCATCAGGTCCTCGCCCAGCTCGTCCTCGGAGGAGTGCGCGAAGTACAGGGGACTGCCGGGCGGGAGGAGCGCGGCCTGCTTCTTCCAGGCGGCGACGAGGCGTTCGTGCAGCGAGTTCCACTGGTCGGCGCCGGGGAAGCGGTCCTGCATCCAGAACCACTGGGGTGAGGCGGCCTCGACCAGCGAGGTGGGGGTGTCGGCGTTGTACTCCAGGAGCTTCGCCGGGCCGGTGCCGTCGTAACGGAGGTCGAAGCGGCCGTAGACGGAAGGGAGTTCGGCACGCCGCCGCCAGGCCTCGGCGACCGCCCGCGCGACGCGCGGGTCGGTGATGCCGAGGTCGGCGAAGCGGTGCTCCCTCACGATGTGTTCGGCCGCCGTCAGGCACATGCGGTGCAGTTCCTCGACGGTCTCCTCCAGCGCCTCGACCTCGTCGAGCGTGAAGGCGTAGTACGCGCTCTCGTCCCAGTAGGGGCGCAGGGAGCCGTCGGGGTGGCGGGTGAGCGGGTAGACCAGCCCCTGCTCCTCGACGGTCTGCTGCCAGCCGGGGCGGGGTTCGATCGTGCGGCGTTCCATCTCGCGTGCTTCGTTCAGCCGCCGGAGCTGCCATGACCGCCGCCGAAGCCACCGCGGTGCACGCCGCTGCGGTGGCTGTCGTCGTCGGAGGAGCCGCCCGATCCCTTGCCAGGCCTGGTGAAGGAGCCGCCGTCGACCCAGCCGCTCTTCTTGTCGCCGCCGTAGTACCAGGCACCGTTTACGGAGACCTTGGTCACCTTGGCGGACTTGGCGGAGGACTGGGTGGACTTGCAGTTCTTGTCGGAGACGACCTTGTAGCCCTTGGCGAGGTTGTAGCTGTCGCGGTCGACGCAGCGCTTGTCCGGTTCGGACGAGCAGGCGGTGAGGGCGGCCGCGAGCAGGCCCATCCCGCCGAGGACGACCGTTCCGGAACGGAGTTGTCGGCGTGTGTCGGCCATGTTCGTGTGTCCCCCGTCGGCTGATTTCCTGCTGCTGTCCGGTCAGCCTAGAGGCCGGTGAGAACGGCGCCACGGGAGCCCCCCCGTTTTTCCCGCTCCCCTACAGTCGCTCTGTGCTCTTTGGAATGGTGTGTGCGCTCGGCGCTGCGGTCTGCTTCGGTACGGCGACGGTGTTGCAGGCGATGGCCGCGCGGGAGGCCGCCGACACGGGCGGGGGCGGAGACGCCGCGCTGCTGCTGCGGGCGCTGCGACAGTGGCGCTACCTGGCCGGGCTGGCGCTGGACGGGCTCGGCTTCCTGCTGCAGATCGCGGCGTTGCGGTCGATTCCCATCTACGCGGTCGGCGCGGCGCTCGCGGCCAGCCTCGCGGTGACCGCGGTGGTCGCGGCGCGGCTGCTGCGGGTGCGGTTGAGCGTGATGGAGTGGCGCGCGGTCGGGGCGGTGTGCGCCGGGCTGGCGATGCTGGGGCTGGCGTCCGGGACGGAGGGGGACCGGGGCGGTTCGGCGGCGCTTAAGTACGCGATGCTGGGCGCGTCCTTCGGGGTGCTGCTCCTCGGCACGGTCGGCGGGCGGTTGCCCGGACGGGGGCGGGCGCTGCTGCTCGGGCTGGGGGCCGGGTTCGGCTTCGGGGTGGTGGAGGTGGCGGTCCGGCTGATCGACTCGCTCCGGCCGTCCGACCTGCTCACCAACCCGGCGACCTATGCCCTGCTCATCGGCGGGGGCGCCGCGTTCCTGCTGCTGACGTCGGCCCTGCAACGGGGTTCGGTGACGACGGCCACCGCGGGGATGGTGATCGGGGAGACGATCGGCCCGGCGGCGGTGGGGGTGGTGTGGCTCGGGGACCGTACGCGGGAGGGGCTGACCTGGCTGGCGGTGCTGGGCTTCGCCGTGGCCGTGGCGGGGGCGCTGGCGCTGGCGCGGTTCGGGGAGGCGCCGGTGGAGACGCCGTAGGGTGCCGAGGGCCTGTCCGGCGGATCGGGTCGCAGGAAGGCAGCGGCGCCTCATCAGTCCAGGTGAGCGGGGTCATGGGGTCCCCCGCGCGAGCGCAGCCGAGCGTGGGGGAGTCGGCAACCGACGACAACACGGCAGATGGGCGTGCCGGACCCCGCGTCTGCGCCATGATCCGCCGGACTGACCCCAGGGCCGCCGGGGTCACGGCAGCACCCGGCACAACGCCTCCAGGGCCCCGGCCCAGCTGTGGTCCGACGGGGTCCCGTAGCCGACGACCAGGGCGTCCAACGGGTCGGCGGCGGCCCGTTCGTGGCGGTAGAAGGACAGGCCGTGCAGGGCGAGGCCCTGCCAGGCGGCCGCCTGGACCACCGACCGCTCGGTGCCGGGCGGCAGGCGCAGGACGGCGTGCAGGCCGGCCGCGATGCCGGTGGCGCGGACCTCGGGCGCGCGGGCGGCCAGGGCCGCGACGAGGGCGTCCCGGCGGCGCCGGTAGCGCAGGCGGGCGGAGCGTACGTGGCGGTCGTACGCCCCGGAGGTGATGAACTCCGCCAGGGTCAGCTGGTCCAGCACCCCGCAGTTGTCGACACGGCCCTTGGCCGCCGCGCACTCCTCCATGAGGGAGGGCGGCAGCACCATCCAGGCCAGCCGCAGGCCGGGGGCGAGGGACTTGCTGGCGGTGCCCAGGTAGACCACGTGGTCGGGGTCCAGGCCCTGAAGGGCGCCGACCGGCTGGCGGTCGTAGCGGAACTCGCCGTCGTAGTCGTCCTCCAGGACCAGCCCGCCGGTGCGCCGCGCCCAGTCCACGACGGCCGCACGCCGGTCCGGGTGCAGCGCCGTACCCATCGGGAACTGGTGGGCGGGGGTGAGCAGCACCGCCCCGGCGTCCGTCAACTCGCGGGTGTCCGTGCCGAGTTCGTCGTACGGCAGCGGCCGGGTGGCCAGTCCGGCCGTCGTGAGCAGGTTCCAGTGGAATTCGAGGCCGTAGGACTCCACCGCGACCGTCCGTACGCCGCGCGCCCGCAGCACCGCGCCGAGGATCCTCAGCCCGTACGAGAAGCCGCTGCACACCAGGATCCCGTCGGGGTCGGCGCGCACGCCGCGGGCGCGGGAGAGATAGCCGGCGAGGGCGGTGCGCAGTTCGGGGCGGCCGCGCGGGTCGCCGTAGCCGAAGGCCTGGGAGGGGGCGGCGGTGAGGGCGCGGCGGGCCGCCTTGAGCCACTCGGCGCGGGGGAAGGAGGCGAGGTCGGGGGTGCCGGGGACCAGATTGTGGGTGGGCCGGCCGGGAGCGCGGTGGCGCGGAGCCGTCTCGCTGGGCGGTACGACCGCTCGCTCGGCGACCCGGGTCCCCGACCCCTGCCGTGCGGTGAGCCAGCCCTCCGCGACCAGGTCGCCGTACGCCTCGGCGACGGTGTTCCGGGCGATGCCGAGGTCGGCCGCGAGGGTCCGGGAGGAGGGCAGCCGGGTGCCCGGGGCGAGCCGTCCGCTGCGCACGGCGTCCCGCAGGGCGTCGGTCAGCCCACGGCGGAGCCCACCCGCGCCGGAGGGCTCCAGATGCAGATCAACCCCGAAAGCGGCCCAAGGTTTCCCCATGGAAATGGACCATACTCCTGGGCCGCCTACTCCATAGGGTCGAAGACATGAACGAAGACATGAACAACAAAACGACTGACGTCCAGTACGCCGCGGAGATCACCCCCCGCCTGAGGTGGGCCGAGCACGCCCCGGGCGTATACAAGGCGATGATCCACCTGGAGACCGCCGTCCGCCGGGGCCTGGACGACCCCACGCTGTACGAGCTGGTGAAGATCCGCGCCTCGCAGCTCAACCACTGCGCGTTCTGCCTGGACATGCACACCAAGGACGCGCTGGCGGCCGGCGAGAGCGTCGAGCGGATCGTGCAGCTGAGCGCGTGGGAGGAGTCGCGGCACTTCTACACGGAACGCGAGCTGGCCGCGATCGAGCTGACCGAGGCGATCACGGTCCTGACCGACGGCTTCGTCCCGGACGAGGTGTACGACCACGCCGCCAAGCACTTCGACGAGGCGGAGCTGTCCCACCTGATCGCCGCGATCACGATGATCAACGCCTGGAACCGCTTCGGCGTGAGCACCCGGATGACCCCGGGGCACTATCAGCCGGGGCAGCACGGCTGAGGCGCTCACCCCCTGGAAAGAACACAAGATAATCACAAAAACCCGGCTGCTGGCGGGCCTTGCTCATCGCACCCGCCAGTGACCAGCAAGAATGTCCCCGGCGAGCCAACTTGACATCCAGGTAGGGACTTTACGCGCGCATTACGTGTGCATATGGTGTCTGCGCATGACCGGACCTGACCAGTCCGCGTCCGTGCACATCTATCGGCGACCGGGGGAACACTGTCGCTCACGGGGAGGGCTCGCTTCGTCATGCCGCCGTACCCGTTCGTACGGCTTCTGGGCTGCTTTTCGGCCGTTCTTCGGCTGCTCTCCCGGCACGCATCCCCCTTGACGAAGACAAGGATGCCTCTTTGCGTTCCAAACCATGGTCCGGCCTGGCCAGATCACGCAGTTCAGGGTTTGTGACCACCTCCGCCGTGGCGTTGGCGGTACTGGCCGGGCTGGCAGTCCAGCCCGGTGCGTCGCCGTTGCGGGCCGAGCCGGCGAGTGACTCGTATCCCTGGTACGAGGACACGGCTGCCGAGCAGTTGCGGCAGGACCAGTGTCTGATGGCCGACGTGCTGCGGCTCGGCGGCACGTCGATGGCGGCGACCGCGCAGGACGGCCTGAACCAGACTCCGGAGAAGCTGCATGTCGCAGCCGACCGGAAGAACTGGGAGAAGACGCCGCTGGCCGTCGCCTACAAGGCGGACAAGGACGCGGCGAGCAAGGAGGGCGAGGCGCTGTCCGCGCTCCAGCAGTCCTGGCAGAAGCCGCTGGACGGTCTGGCGACGCCGGGCGGGTTCACGGATGCCGCGTTCCACTGGCCGCCGGGCACCAGTAACGACGGGCAGCAGACGTTCTACGGGCAGACCGGTCTGACGTCGTGGATCTCGGACCGGTACTGGAAGACCGACTCCGACTTCTACGACGACGAGACGCCCGCGGCCGACGAGAAGACACTCGCCGCCGTCGACCAGGTGGGCGGCCCGTTGTACGGGCAGGACCCGAGTCCGACGGGCACGACGCAGCAGGAGTGGAACCGGGCGCTGGCCGAGCACGACGCGTTCGAGTGGATGCACGGCCGTCCCAGTGCGAACCCGGGTGCGGACGACGCGCGGATCTTCCTGGCCTCGGGCGGCTTCCCGCGCACCGCGCCGCAGCCGGGCACGCCCGAGTACCGGATCGCGGTGGAGGACGTGAAGTCCCGCTTCGCCGCGTGCGGTTGGCGTGACCCGCTCGACCCGGACAACGTCCTGGGTGACATCACCTCCACCGCGGCCGGCGAGTGGCAGCAGGAGATCGCCTCCCAGGCCACCCAGCGCAACCAGATCCTCGGCGCCAACAAGGCAGCGGTCGACGCGCTGACCAAGGGCACCAAGGCCCTGGGCGAGATGCTCGGGCACTCCTGGATCGCCGACCACGCCACCCGCTGGCAGGACTACTGGTCCGCGGGCGGTATCGGTTACATCGGCGACGCCCCGCTGACCATCGAGATCCCCGGCGCCAAGGGCAAGTGCCTGGACGTGGAGGGCGGCGGCACGGCCAACGGCACCGCGGTCCAGGTCTACACCTGCAACGGCGGCGCGGCGCAGGAGTGGCAGCTGGGGGGGTCCTACGACGGCGGCTACGCCCTGGCGAACACCAAGTCGCTGAAGTGCCTGGACGTGGCCGGCGGCAAGAACGCCGACGGTACGAAGATCCAGATCTCCAGCTGCAACGGCAGCAAGGCGCAGCAGTGGGACTTCGACGTGCGGGCGGCAGGCGTGTTCCGTAACGCCGCGACGGACAAGTGCCTGAACCTGCCCTCGTTCGACAACAGCAAGAACTCCTCGCTGCTGGGCTGCAACAGCTCGGCCTCGCAGAAGCTGCGCCTCGTGCCCAAGGGGCACACCGGCGATGACAAGCTCGGCTACCCGACCACGGCGCAGTTCACCAAGGCGAAGAGCGCGGTGAGCTCGGCGCAGGCCGGGTCGAAGAGCCAGCTGGCCGTGATCAAGGCGCAGTTGGCCGCCGCGCAGAAGGCCGCGACCAGTTCGGACACCGCGCTGCAGACCGCCTACGACACCGCCGACGCCAACGGTGCGCCGCGGGGCCGTGGTCTGCTGGTGGGCCAGCAGAAGGCACAGGTGACCAAGGGTGCGGTCGCGGCGCTGACGGCGTTGGTGAAGGCCGGCGAGACGGCCGATGCCGCCACCCGCGCCTCCGCCGGTGACAGCGCGACCATCGCGCAGCGTGCGCTGGCGCAGGCGGCGCAGGCCAAGGCCGAGTTCCGCAAGGAGGCCGCGAAGACGGCCGAATGGCAGGCCAAGTCCGCGGCGGATGCGGCCAAGGTGCACCGCGACAACGCGAAGAAGGACAAGGAGACCGCGGAGGCCAAGCTCACCGTCGCGCTCACGGCCGAGGGTGACGCGAAGGCGGCCGCCGCCGACGCGCACGCCAAGCGGCTCACCGCCGAGGCCGAGGCACTGACCGCCAAGTCCGAGATGGAGACGGCCGCCGCCAAGCAGGCCGAGGCCGCCCAGCACAAGACCAACGCACAGGCCGAGGCCACCAAGGCGAGCGAGGCCAAGGGCCGCGCCGAAACGGCGGAGAAGACCGCCGAGGACCGCCGCGACGACGCGGTCAAGGCCAGCAACCACGCCCGGGACATGCGCGACGACGCCTGGGACGCCAAGCAGAAGTCCGACGCCCTGCGCGCCAAGGCCGACGCCAAGACCGCCTACGCCGACTCCCTGAACTCGGATGAGGGCGCCGACGCCGCCCGCGCCGCAGCGAACGACGCGGACAAGGCCGCCGACGACGCCGAGACCGCGGCGGGCAACGCCCGCTCCGAGGCCGACGCCGCCACCCAGGCCGCAGCCGAGGCCGACGCCGCAGCCACCCGCGCCGAAGCCGCCGCCAAACGCGCCCGCGCTGCTTCGGATGCCGCGCAGGCCGACAAGCTGAAGGCCGATGCGGCGGTACGGACCGCGACCGCCGCGGTGGCCGACGCGATCAAGGCGTCCCAGGACGCCGCCGCCGAGGCCAACGCGGCGGTCAAGCTCGCCGACGAGGCCGAGGCACACGCCAAGAACGCCAGGACCCAGGCCGACGCCGCCCAGGCAGAAGCCACCAAGGCCCTGGCCGCGTCCGCGAAGGCCGCCGGTTTCGCGCACGTCACCGCGCAGGCCGCCGCCGACGCCGGGAAAGCGGCCGAACAGGTCGCCGCCCCCGCCAACGACGCCATCCAGCTCGGCTCCCCCTACGTCGACACCGACTCCGCCGCCGGCCTGGTCGTCCTGACCGGACAGGCGTCCAAGTCCATCGCCGACCAGCAGCAGGCCGTCGCTGACGCGCACGCCAAGAACGCGGCAGCCGAGGCCCAGGCGGCCAAGAACCTCGCCGACCAGGCCAAGGGCGACGCCAAGGAGGCCTACCAGCACGCGGCCAACGCCGCCCAGTACGCCGCCGACGCCCGCACCTACTCCAAGGAAGCCCTCGGCTACGCCGCCGACGCAGCCACCGCAGCCTCCAAGGCATCCGCCTCACTGGCCCGCACCATCGAGTACGACCAGCAGGCCACCGAGGACGCCGCAGCCGCCGACAAGGCAGCCGGAAACGCCGAAGGCTACGCCGCCAGCGCCCGCGCCTCCGCCGACCAGGCCGCACTCGACGCCGCAGCCGCCCGCGCCGCAGCCTCCCAGGCCGAACAGGACGCCAAGGACGCCCGCGCCGCCGCCACCCGCGCCGACGCCGCCGCAACCGAAGCCGAACAAGCAGCCAAGGACGCCGACAAGTACGCCAAGGAAGCCCAACAGGCCGCCACGGAGACCGAGAACAAGAAAAACGGTCAGCAGATCCAGACGGGCACCATCCTCGACGCGGCCGGCCACATCGGCAACGTCTTCTATATGGTCGACCACTACGAGAACGTCGGCGAGCCGAAGACCCTGTCCAAGACGTCGGCGTGCGACGACTGGAAGAGCAGGATCGTCTACACGGGCGACTGCACCATCACCGCGGAGATCACCTACAAGGCGATCCTCGACCTCTACCTGTGCACCACGAAGGACCTCAACCCGGCGTACAACATCTGTGCCACCGCTGATGCGGTCTACCTCGGCCAGCAGCCGTCCGAGGAGATGACCAAGGACGTCACCCACACGATCACGATCGCGGAATTCAACGCGAACATCGACCCGATCGACATCCTCTTCGGCAGCTGGATCGACTGCGGCAAGAAGATCGGCTCGATACTCAAGATCTCGGGCAGCGGAGGAAACTGGGGCGGCTGCGGCTGGGCCGCCTTCGACGTCGCCACCCTGTTCGCGGGCAAAATCGTCCGGCCGATCGCAGACGCGGTCAGGGCAGCTGACGCAGCCGCGAGGACCGGCATCGGGTTCGCCGACGCCTACAAGGCCCTGCGTACTCTCGGTGTCTCGGAAGCAGCCATCTCGGGTATCACCGGCAAGGTCTTCAAGCAGCTGCGCGAAAGCTGCTTGAAGAAGACCAGACTCCCCGCCGCGAGGAGCCTGTCCCGGGTCCTCGCCAGGACCAGCCAGGTCGCCGGCTCCCCCTGCACCGAATGGGCGGACGACTACGGCAGCGGAAGTCACGGAGTGATGGGTTCCATCGACAGCGACGGAATCCTGAACCTCATCGTTCTCGCCAAGGAGGGCAAGACTCCGGCCGGCAGCGAAATGATCGCCGACGTCATGGAAAAGATCGGCGGAAACGCGAAGGGTATCCGGGGCACCTGGCTCGGCGGCGGCGACATGAAGGACAATCTGGACAGCTTCAACGCTGGTATACAGAGTCTCATGTTGAGCGAGGAAGAGGCAGCACGACTGACTTTCACCGGCAAGATGGCCGCCAAGTACGGGTTCAACGGGAGGGTCCAGATCGTGAAGACGGTAGGCACTCCTGGTAACTACACCAAGGCCGAGGTGGTGTTCTGGAAGTGAAGGACCCCAAGTTGATCGCGCTCGGCGTTCGTGAGCGTGCGATGCGCGGTGACGACACGGTGGACATCGCCCTGTGGGTGAAGGCGGAACTGGGCAGCGAAGCCACCTTCTTCGCCTTCGCCAGCTGCTTCTTCCATGGACTGGGAGTTCCCGTCCACGCGATCAGGGAACTTGAGGGATGGAACGGCGTAGGGGGCAACCGAGAGGTGTCTGACTCGGAGGTTCGATCGAGTCTGGATCCCTACGTCCTGCCACTCCGGCAACAGCGGTAACGGCTGCACGGCCGTCCGCACGTCCACGCGGCCCCCACTCTGCACCTGCCACGAGTGCGGGCCGCCCCGGGTCTATCCGCGCTGAAGCACTCGCCCGTACGACCTTGGCCCCACGAGGTTTTTCGTGGGGCCAAGGGAACGCGATCGGGTCACCGCTCGGTCAGGAAAGCCAGGGCTTCCACTTCGACTCGTTGGCGTCCACCCACTTCTTCGCCGCGTCCTGCGGACTCATCTTCTCGTCGGCGATCATCAGGGAGACCTCGTTCTGGTCCTCCGTCGTCCACCTGAACTTCTTCAGGAACGACGCCGCCTTGCCGCCGGACCTCGCGAAGTCCGTGTTGAGGTACTTCTGCAGCGGAGTGTGCGGGTAGGCACAGGTGATCTTCTTCGGGTCCGCGTCGCAGCCGTCCTTGTAAGGGGGCAGCTTCACCTCGGTCATCGGGACCTTCTTGAACAGCCACTGGGGTGAGTACCAGTAGGTCAGGAAGGGCTTCTTCTCCTTGGCGAACTGGCGGATCTGGGTGATCTGGGCCGCCTCGGAGCCGGCGAAGACCACCTGGTAGTCCAGCTTCAGGTTCTCCACCAGGGCCTTGTCGTTGGTGACATAGGACGGGGAGCCGTCCAGGAGCTGGCCCTTGCCGCCGCTCTCCGCGGTGCGGAAGAGGGAGGCGTACTTGTTCAGGTTCTTCCAGTCCGTGATGTCGGGGTGCTGCTCGGCGAGATAGGTGGGGACGTACCAGCCGATGTGCCCGGTCACCCCGAGGTCGCCGCCGTGCGCGATCGTCTTCTTGTCGCCGACGTACCGCTTCTCCTGGTCGGGGTGGCCCCAGTCCTCCAGGATCGCGTCCACCCGGCCCTGGCTGAGCGCATCCCACGCGGGGATCTCGTCCACCTGCAAGGTGTCGACGCGGTAGCCGAGCTTGTGCTCCAGGAGGTACTGGGCCACGGCCACGTCGGACTGCGCGCCCACCCAGGACTGCACGGACAGGGTGACCGTCTTCGCGCCCTGGGCGTTGGCGAACGGCGACGCCTGCTTGGTCATGTCGGCCGCGCCGCAGCCGGTGGCCAGGGTCAGGACGCCTACGGCGGCGATCGTCGTGATCTTCGTACGGCGCATGTCAGGCTCCCTTCCTCGCTCGGCGTTCCGTCGGCTGCGTCACCCGGTCGAGCACCAGGCCGAGGCAGACGATCGCCGCGCCGGCGACGAGTCCGGTGGCCAGGTCGCCCTGGGCGAGACCGAACGTGACGTCGTAGCCGAGGGCGCCACCGCCGACCAGGCCGCCGATGACGACGACGGCGAGGACCAGGACCACGCCCTGGTTGACGGCGAGCAGCAGCGCCCGGCGGGCCAGCGGGAGCTGGACCTGCCAGAGCTGCTGGCGGCCGGTCGCGCCGAGCGAACGGGCCGACTCCAACGCGGCCGGGTCGACCTGACGCAGGCCCTGCGCGGTGATCCGTACGACGGCGGGGAGCGCGTAGACGACGGCCGCGGCGACGGCCGGGGCGCGGCCGACGCCGAACAGTGCGACGACCGGGATCAGGTACACGAACTGCGGCATCGTCTGGAAGACGTCCAGGACGGGGCGCAGGGCCCGCTCGAAGCGGTCGCTGCGGGCGGCGGCGATGCCGGTCGCGAAGCCGAGGACGAGGGTGACGGCGACGGCCGCGAGCACCTGGGACAGGGTGTCCAGGGACGGCTTCCACACGCCGAGCACGCCGATCGCGGCCATGGCGAGGACCGCGGTCAGGGCGGTGCGCCAGGTGCCGATCACCCAGGCGAGGGCGGCGACGATCAGCAGCACCGACCACCAGGGCAGCCACTGCAGTCCGTCGCGGATCGGGTCAAGGACCCAGGTGGTGAAGTGGCCGGCCCAGTCGGCGGTGCCGCCGATGTAGGGCACGCCGGAGTAGAGGTGCGCGGTCATCCAGTCCACGACGTGGTTGACCGGTTCCGCGAGGTTGACCACCCAGCCGGACGGCCAGTCGAGGCGGCCCGCGAAACGTGCGGCCAGCGCGGCGGCGACGATGCCGAGCGCGCCGTAGGCCCAGGGGCGCAGGTCGCGCTCGCCCTCGCCGAGCTTCTCGCCTGCCGCGCCGGTGACCCGGTCGAGGACGACGGCGAGCAGCACGATCGGGATGCCGGCGGAGAGCGCCGCGCCCACGTCGACGGAGGCGAGCGCCTGGTAGACCCGGTCACCCAGGCCGCCGGCGCCGATCACCGAGGCGATCACGGCCATCGACAGGGCCATCATGATCGTCTGGTTGAGGCCGAGGAGGAGTTCCTTGCGGGCCAGCGGGATGCGGGCGGTCAGCAGGCGCTGGGGGCCGGTGGCGCCGAGGGAGTCGACGGCCTCCAGGACCTCGGGGTCGGCGCCGCGCAGGCCGAGCGCGGTGAGGCGGGCCATGGGCGGGGCGGCGTAGACGACGGTGGCGAGGACGGCCGCGGGGACGCCGATGCCGAAGACCAGGACGACGGGGAGCAGGTACGCGAACGCCGGGAGCACCTGCATGGTGTCCAGGACCGGGCGCAGGGCGCGGTCCAGGCGGTCGGAGAGGCCCGCGCCGAGGCCCAGCAGGGCGCCCACGGCCGCGGACACGAGCACGGCGACGACCATCAGGGCCAGGGTCTGCATCGTCGGCACCCACATGCCGAGCAGACCGCAGACCAGGAACGCGGTGGCCGTGCCCAGCGCGAGGCGGACGCCGGCGGCCCGCCAGGCGACCAGGGCGCCGAAGGCCGTGACGCCGGCCCAGCCCGCCGCGAGGAGCGCCAGGTACACGGCGCGCACGGAGAGGACGACGGCGTTGCTGATGTAGCCGAAGAAGTAGAGGAACAGGGGGTGGCTGTCCCGGTGGTCGATGACCCAGTTGCCGGAGTCGGTGAGGGGCCGGGAGAGGTCGACGGTGAGGGCGTGCGGCCAGGTTCCGCTCGCCCAGCGGGCGTCGGCCAGTGGGACGAGGAACGCGGCGGCGAGCGCGAGCAGGAGGAGCTTGGCCGCGGCGCGGTTCCTCAGGAAGCCGGGGAGCGCTGTGCGGGGGGCTGTCGCTGTGACCGTTGCCATCAGACGCCCTCCGGGCTGGTGCGGGGCGGGGGTGGGGTCACCCGCCGGCGCTTGCCGGGTGCGCCCTGCATCGGGACGGGCGCCGCCCCGGCGACACGGCTGCCAGGGGTTACGACGCCTGCCACCACGTCCAGCAGCCGGGCGTGGTCGACCACCCCTATGCACTTCCCGCCGTCCATCACCCGTGCCGGAGTTCCCGCGTGGGCCACCGCCTCGATCGCCTCTGCCACCGGGGCGTCCGGGCGGACGGCGGGGCCGCCCGCCGCCTCCTGCGGGAAAGCGGGGCGCATGGCCGTACGGCAGGTGATGACCTGTTCGCGGGGGACGTCGCGGACGAACTCGCGGACGTAGTCGTCGGCCGGGGAGGAGACGATCTCCTCCGGGGTGCCGAGCTGGACCACGCGGCCGTCGCGCATCAGGGCGATGCGGTCGCCGAGTTTCAGCGCCTCGCTGAGGTCGTGGGTGATGAAGACCATCGTGCGGCCCTCGTCGCGGTGCAGGCGGGTCACCTCGTCCTGCATGTCACGGCGGATGAGGGGGTCCAGGGCGCTGAACGGTTCGTCGAAGAGCAGGACCTCGGGGTCGACGGCCAGGGCACGGGCCAGTCCGACGCGCTGGCGCTGACCGCCGGACAGCTGGCCGGGGCGGCGCTTCTCCATGCCCTCCAGGCCGACCTTGGCGACGAACTCGGCGGCCCGCCTGCGCCGTTCGGACCTGCCGACGCCCTGGATCTCCAGGCCATAGGCCACGTTGTCGAGGACCGTGCGGTGCGGGAGCAGGCCGAAGTGCTGGAAGACCATCGCGGCGCGGTGGCGGCGCAGTTCGCGCAGGCGGGCGCGGTCCATGGCGCGGACGTCCTCGCCGTCGATGGCGATCGTGCCCGCCGTCGGCTCGATCAGCCGGGTCAGACAGCGCACGAGGGTGGACTTGCCGGAGCCCGAAAGTCCCATGACGACGAAGACCTCGCCCTTGCGCACGTCGAAGGAGACGTCCCGGACGGCGGCCGTGCAGCCGGTGCGCGAACGCAGGTCGGCGGGGGCCAGCGTGCTGAGTTCCGGGTCGGCCGGGACGCGGTCGGCCTTGGGGCCGAAGACCTTCCACAGGCCGTTCACCGAGAACACGGGCGACTGAGTGGTCGTACTCATCACGCACCACCTCCGATCAGGTCGACGGCCTTCTCCCCGACCATGAGCACCCCGATCATCGGGTTGACGGCGGTCATGGCCGGGAAGACGGAGGCGTCGGCTATGCGGATGCCGTCGAGGCCGCGGATCCTCAGCTCGGGGTCCACCACGGCGATTTCGTCGTCGGCGGCGCCCATCTTGCAGGTGCCGGCGGGGTGGTACACGGTGTGGGCGGCCTTGCGGGCGTACTCGCTCAGCTCGGCGTCGTCCACGACCTCCGGGCCCGGGCAGACCTCGCGCTTGAGCCAGCCGGCGAGCGGCTCGGCCTTGGCGATCTCACGGGCGATGCGGATGCCGTCGACCAGGGTCCGGGCGTCGTAGTCGTCCTCGTCGGTGAAGTAGCGGAAGTCCAGGGCCGGCTTCACGGACGGGTCGGCGCTGGTGAGGTAGAGGCGGCCGCGGCTCTTCGGCTTGGGGATGTTGGGGGTCATCGAGACGCCGTAGCGCGGGCGTTCGTAGCCGAGGCGCTCCGGGTTGTCCGTGAACGGGACCTGGTAGAAGTGGAACATCAGGTCCGGGCCCGCGTGTTCGGGGTCCCGGCGCACGAACAGGCCCGCGTCGGAGTCCATCGCGGAGTTGTCCGGGATCGGCCCGTGGGTCTCCCAGACGATGACCGACTCGGGGTGGTCGAGCAGGTTCTCGCCGACGCCCGGCAGGTCGTGCACGACGGGGATGCCGAGCGCCTCCAGGTCCTCGCGGGGGCCGATGCCCGAGTGCATCAGCAGGCGGGGCGAGTCGACGGCGCCCGCGCACAGCAGGACCTCGTTCCGGGCCCGGATCAGCAGTTCCTCGCCGTCCTTGGTGCGCACGTGGACGCCCTCGGCGCGGGTGCCGTTCAGCTCCAGCTTGTGCGCCCAGGTCTCCAGGAAGACCCGGAGGCCCGGACGCTCGTCCAGCACCGGGTGCAGGTACGCCACCGAGGCGGAGGAACGCTTGTTGTCCTCGGGGTGGTAGGCGAGGTCGAAGAAGCCGACGCCCTCGGTGAACGGCTCCTTGTTGAAGCCCTCGACGCGGGGGACGTCGAGCGCCTTCCGGGCGGCGTCCACGAAGTCGCGGGCGATGGCGTTCCGGTCCTTCTCGTCCACGGGGACGATGTTGTTCAGGAGGCGGGCGTAGTAGGCCTCCATGGGGACGGCACCCCAGCCCTTGGCGCCGGCCGCCTCCCACTCGTCCCAGTCGGACGGGAGCGGCTTGAAGGAGATCAGGGTGTTGTGGGAGGAGCAGCCGCCGAGGACGCGGGCCCGGCTGTGCCGGATGTGGGAGTTGCCGCGGGGCTGTTCGGTGGTGGGGTAGTCGTAGTCGAGTTCGCCACCGAGCAGGCCCATCCAGCGGCGCAGGGTCAGCACGTCGTCGCGGCCGACGTCGCTGGGGCCGCCCTCGATGACGGCGACGGTGACGTCGGGGTTCTCGGTGAGGCGGGAGGCGATGACGGATCCCGCGGTGCCGCCGCCGATGACGACGTAGTCGTAGAGGTGGGGGGTATGGGACGTGGGGGACATGGGGGTGTTACTCCAAAAGACTTGCTGTATACGGCAGTTGGGGGGATCAGCCGGCGAACCAGCGCACCGGCTTCGGTGCGAGGTTCTGGTAGACGTGCTTCGTCTCGCGGTACTCGGCGAGCCCGGCGGGGCCCAGCTCGCGGCCGACGCCGCTCTTTCCGAAGCCGCCCCACTCCGCCTGCGGGAGGTAGGGGTGGAAGTCGTTGATCCAGACGGTGCCGTGGCGCAGGCGTCCGGCGACCCGGCGGGCACGTCCGGCGTCGGTGGTCCAGACGGCGCCCGCGAGGCCGTACTCGGTGTCGTTGGCGAGGGCGACCGCCTCGTTCTCGGTGCGGAAGGTCTCGACGGTGAGGACCGGTCCGAAGACCTCCTCCCGGACGACCCTCATCTCCCGGTGGCACTGGTCGAGGACGGTCGGCTCGTAGAAGTAGCCGGTGGCGGTCCGCTCGGCGGACGGTTCGGGACGCTTGCCGCCCGCGCGCAGCACCGCACCCTCCTCCAGCGCCGACCGCACGTATGCCTCGACCTTGGCGCGCTGCTGCTCGGAGACCAGCGGTCCGCACTCGACGCCCTCGGCCGTGCCCCGGCCGAGGCGGATCCGGGCGGCCCGCCGGGCGAGTTCGGCGACGAACCGTTCCCGCACGCTCTCCTCGATGATCAGCCGGGCGCCCGCCGAACAGACCTGGCCGCTGTGGATGAAGGCGGCGTTGAGGGCCTGGTCGACGGCGGTGTCGAAGCCCTCCTCGGTGACGCAGGCGTCGGCGAAGACCACGTTGGGGTTCTTGCCGCCGAGTTCGAGGGCGACCTTCTTCACGGTCGGGGCGGCGGCCTGCGCGACCTTGGTGCCGCTGGCCAGGCCGCCGGTGAAGGAGACCAGGTCGACGTCGGGGTGCTCGGCGAGGCGGGCGCCGACGGTGTGGCCGGGTCCGGTGACCAGGTTGGCGACTCCGGCGGGCAGGCCGGCCTCGGTCAGCAGGTCGATCAGCGCGATGGTCGTCATCGGGGTGATCTCGCTGGGCTTGATCACGAACGTGTTGCCGGCGGCGAGCGCCGGGGCGATCTTCCAACTGGCCTGGAGGAGGGGGTAGTTCCAGGGCGTGATCAGCGCGCAGACGCCGACGGGCTCGTGTACGACGACGCTGTGCACGTCGGCCGAGCCCGCGTCGACGACCCGGCCCGGGGCCTCTGAGGCGACCAGGTCGGCGAAGTAGCGGAAGGCGTCGGCGACGCAGTCGATGTCGATGCGGCCCTCCTCGGCGGTCTTGCCCGCGTCCCGGCTCTCCAGCAGGCCGAGTTCCTCGCGGTCGCGCACGAGGAGGTCGGCGACGCGGCGCAGCAGGGCGGCGCGCTCGCCGACGGGGGTGCCGGGCCAGGGGCCGTGGTCGAACGCCTGCCGGGCGGCGGCCACCGCGCGCTCCGCGTCCTTCTCGGCGCCCTCCGCGACCACGGCGAACGGCCGGGCGTCTGCGGGGTCGAGGATCTCGCGCGTCGCGCCGGAGCCGGCTTCCAGCCACTCGCCGCCCGCGTGGATGGTCGCCCGGGCCTGTCGTTCCGTTCTGTCCGCCATGATCGGTATTGCCTTCCGTTCCTGTTCAGTGCCCCTGTGTCACAGGCGTGACCCACTCAGGGACCGTGGCCGCCTGCCCCAGGCCTGTGGCGGACATGCGCAATCGGCGGCCGAAAGTGCGCGGGGTCACTGAAAAGTGCGAACGAATGCAGACAATTCGGACGTGGTCGGCAGGGCTGCCCGGCGGATGGCTCTCACTGCTGCTTACTGCTGCTTACTGCTGCTTGCTACTGCTTACTACTGCGGCTCATACCGGCGTTTCTCCACCACCAGCGGCAGTCCCTCGATGTCCGGAACCTGCAACTGGGCGGGCACCTCGGCCTCCGGATCGACCGTGACTTCCAGCACGAGCCTGTCGTCCCGCAGTTTCACGCCGATACCGGTCACGGACGGCAAGGACAGGATGCCCTGTTCATGGCGGCGCTGGATGGACAGCGCCTGTTCGAGGGTCATCTCCACTCATTCATTGTGCCTGCTCGTCCCTGAGATCACCCTGTGCGGGCAGCTCGCCAAGCGAAGTCACGGCATACGTGGGAGCGTGATGTGTGATGCCCATGACGACCTAAGGGGTGCACGATGCCAACGATCGAAGAACTCGTCGCCATCAAGCAGCAGGTCGAACAGCACTACATCGACCAGCCGGGCGTCACCGGAATCGACGTCGGCTACAAGGAAGTCGGCGGCGAGCTCACGGACCAGATCGCTGTGCGCGTCCATGTGGCCCGGAAAACCGATGACATACCGGCCGACCAGAGGGTTCCCGAGGAGATCCACGGCGCCGTCACCGATGTGGTGGAACGTGTCTACGAGCTCCACGTCACCTCCCTGCCCGTGGCTTTGCTGCCGGACGCCAAGCACTACTCGCCCCTTCGGGGAGGCGTGAGCATGGGCCCGAGCAGGGACATCGGCGACAGCATCTTCGCCGGCACGCTCGGTGCCGTCGTCATCGACAACGAGACCCAGGCCCGTGCGGCGCTGACCAACTTCCATGTCGCCGCCGTCGACGCGACGGGCCAGGCCGGCGACCGCATGGTGCAGCCCAGCCGTATCGAGCACGGCAAGGTTCCGCAGGACGAGTTCGGAGCCACCTTGCGCCTCGTTCTCTCCGACCACGTCGACGGTGCGGTGGTCGCCATCGACGAGGACCGGCAGACGTCGTGCGACATCGCCGAGATCGGCGGCGTGCACGGGACGAAGACCGCCGATCTCGGGATGACCGTACGCAAGCGCGGGCGGACGACGGGGCTGACCCTCGGCTCGGTCGACGGAATCTCGGCCACCGTCCAGGTGCCCTACGAGGGTCTCGGTGTGCGCACCTTGCGCGACCAGGTGAGCATCACGGCCGCCACCTCCCCCGACGCCGTCTTCTCCGACCACGGTGACTCGGGTTCCGTCATCGTCGACGACGACGGTTTCGTGGTGGCGCTGCTCTTCGCCGGCGCGGGGGCGAACACGGTCGGCAATCCGATCGCCTCCGTGCTTCAGGAGCTGAACGTCTCCATGTGCACCGGCGGGTGAGACGGCCACCACCAGCCACGGGCGCGGTCGCCCACGACCAAGGATGCGTCACGTCCTCGGGCGAGGCAGACTGGTCATGGAGTGCGAGGCACTCAAGCCCCCTGACACACCGCTCCCACCTCACCGGACAGTTGTGGGCGACGAAAGGTCGAGTCGGTGGACGGCATACGAGAGCATCGCCGGGCAACCGCCTGGTTGCAGCAGGCTCGCACCGCGGAGACCCGCGGCTCCCCGACCGGAATCGCACGCCCCACCAGCCGCGCGGTCCTTGCCGCCCTGGGCGACGCGGACCTCGACGACAGGGAGGCACCGAGGCTGTACCGCTTCGTGGTGGGCGTCGACCAGCAGGCCCGTCCGCTGGACGCCCAGGAGCTGGCGGAGCTGGGTGATCCGATGGCTGGGTTGTTCTTCCGCAAGGGCACCTACCCGCTGACGGTGCAGGATCTCCTCGCCGGGCTGCCCGAGCCGGCGACGAAGGCGAACCAGTCCGTGTATCTGATCGGCGAGGCCGGGCAGATTCCGCTCGGCTCCGCCCCCGAGCTGCCGCGTGCCCTGCGGTTCGCCGTCGCTCGCGCCGCCACCGGCCGGGACGTGGACCTGCTGGTGAGCACGGGGGCGAACGAGGATCCGGCCGCGACGTTTCTGCAGGTTGCCGCCTGGGATCCGGCCGCGAAGGTCTTCAACTACTACATGCGGATCAGCCCCGTGTGGGTGTGGGCGGGCAACTCGTGGTCCGCCCTCGCCCCCGGCTCCCGCGGCCACGGCTGCTTCGACAGCCACATCAACGGCAGCGTCGTGATGAAGGAGCTGAAAGCGCCCTGGAGCAACTGGCAGTCCCAGGCCGCGACGATTCGCCTGGCCCCGGACGACCCCTTCCGTGACGACCCGCTGTATCAGCAGGTCATCGGCGCCGAGAATCTCGAGCTGACCGTCCGTGCGCTGATCAGCCGCTGGACCGCCGCCCGCCTGGCAGCCGTCACACAGGACGGCACCGTGGAGCATCCCGAGCAGCTGATGCGCCATCTGTTCACCACGACCGCCGTGAACCTGGCCAGTACGGCGACCCAGAGTTCGACGGTCACCCCCACCAGTGGTGACCTGCTGCTACCCCCGGGCTTCTGGCTGAACGGCGACGCACTCCTGAGTGATCTCGAACTGCCCGTCACGTCCGCCCTTCCTCCCATGGCGCCGGCCGCCCACTACGTGGCGAGCCTGGCAACCTTCGACTTCGCCCTGGAGGAGAAGAGCAGCGGTTTTTCCCAGGCGGGGGACACCTTCTTCGCGTTCGTCGTACCGGAGCCGGCCTGCGAGGACAACGACGTGGTACGGCAGATGGTGGAACAGGGCCTGATCACGGCCAAGTTCGCCGCCTGCGCGTTCATGGTCGATTTCACCAACCCGGTCTTCAGCCCCGTCCGGGCGCGGTTGATGGCCCATGTCCCCACCACGCCGACCGCCGTGCCCGAGCTGCAGGACCACATCGCACAGGCGATCCTGGAAGCCGCCACGAGTCTGCCGCCCGGCAGCCCCGAGGGACGTTTCGCCGCCGACTGGGTCCTCGCCGACGACACCTGGCCCAAGGCCTTCGCCCAGCGGATCGACGACTACCTCGGTCACGTCGGCCGACGGATCCGTGAGTCCGCCGGGTTCGACGACTACGTCCGGCTGGCGGAGTCCCGCCGCCGCGACTTCAAGGCGATGCGGCTCAACGAGTTCGAGCTGACGCTGCCGACCACCAACATCCCCGCGAACGCCCCGCGGCTCAGGATGAACGACGACGGCACGGTCGCGCCCGCCTCCTGACAGCCACCGCCGTCCGCGGCTCCGTCCGTCCCCGGCCACCTCTCAGCGAAGGAGTGCCCCCATGAGCCTGCTCGCCTCCTACGGCCCACCCGGACAACTCGACGACCTCGACGAGACCGGCCTGAAGGCCTGGAACATGTTCATCAGCGACCGGGTCGACAGCTCGATCAAGGGCCCCGATCCCCACAAGGTGCTCAACGACAGCCCTCGCAGTCAGTTCTACAACCTCACCAAGACCGACACGGCGGCCGACGTCCAGGAGGCCACCGTCACCTGGACGGCCTTCCCCCGTCTGGTCAAGATCCAGTTCCTGTCCGACGCCCAGCGGTGGAAGCGGGCCGACGCCAGCCGGGACGTCCAGGACGAGTACTGCGAGTGGAGCGTCACCCGCAATACCGCCGGGAAGATCACCAAGGTCATGTTCACCTGCGAGGGCCCCGAGTACTGGCATCTGCTCGGCCAGTCGAACCCCGCCAAGGTTCTCGAGCTCTACCAGACTCACATCAGCCCGAACGTCCAGCACAGCGACCTCTTCGGAGCCACCGGGACCTACAACCCCCGTAACCGGTGGAACGACTCCGCGACACACGGCGCCATGCATCTGATCCAGGACAACAACACCCTGGGCGCCGAGATCGAACTCGCGGCCGCAGCCACCATCGTGCGGGTCATCGACGGCCACGAGCTGACCACCGAGCAGGAACTCGTCCACTGCAGCAAGTACGGCGAGCCCGAGCGCAACAGTGACCCGCACATCGGCGGAGCCGTGAACGCCCTCGCCCGGCAGAAGGCGGACATCTCCCTCGCCGACCCGGTCGGTCTCTACTTCGACAATCTGGCCACGGACGGCTGGGCCACCCCGGACGGCTCGGACCCCAGGGACTACTGGATCAGGCAGCGCGGCAGCGCGACCCACCCCGTGCGGTTCGTCTACGAGGTGCCCCAGGACAAGGGCTTCACCGTCGGCGACATCAAGATCAACGGCAAGCCCATCCAGTTCGGCGCGCAGATCACCGACTTCATCACCATCAAACTGACCGGCGTGGCCTGCCGGTTCGGACAGAGCACCACGCAACCGAAAACCGCCTGCGTGCAGGTGCCCCCTTCGCCCGTCGAGCCGGCCGCGGTCGCACGGGACCTCAGCGCGGCATCGGTCCCCGGCTACCGCGCCGCTGCACTCGCCACTTCCTGGACCCGCCGCCGCTGAGCAGCCCGTCCGGACGGCGCACCCGGTCACTGCCGCGCGGCCGACTCCGGGACCATCAACTCCCGCACGCAGCCGCGCAGCCAGGCGTGGGCCGGGTCGGCGTCGTGGCGCGGGTGCCAGGCCAGGCCCACCGGGAGCGGTGGGAGAGCGAGCGGCACCTCGAAGGTCACCAGGCCGAGGGCGGCGGCCGGCGGGCACCCCCAGGAGCTGACCAGCCCAACCAGGTCGGTCTCGCGCAGCACGAAGAACGAGGCCGGAAAGGTGCCGACGCTGCCCACCACCCGGCGCTCCAGGCCGAGTTCGGCCAGCGCCTCGTCGACCGGCCCGTGCAGTCTGCCGCGTCGGGAGACGTTGAGGTGATCGGCCTCGGTGGCGAACCGCTCGGGCGTCAACTCGCCTGTGAGCAGTGGGTGTCCGGCGCGTACGACACCCAGCATGCGGTCCTCGTACACCGTCTCGACGTGCACCTCGGGTGCGGTCGTGTCGATCACGCCGACCTCCAGATCGGCGGTGCCCTGGCGCAGGACCGGGGCGTCCACGTGGCTCTCCGACAGGAAGCGGAGGCGGATGCCGGGCGCCTCCTCGGCGGCACGGGCGAAGAGGGCCGCGCCATGGGACGCGGCGATCGCGTCGTGGCCGAGGATCGTGAACGTCCGTGAGACGGTGCGCAGATCGGTGTCCCGGCCCGGGGCGAACAGGGCGCGGGCCCGCTCCACCACCGCGCTCACCTCGGCCCGCACGGCCAGCGCGTGCGGGGTGGGCACCATCCGGCGCCCGGCGCGGACCAGCACGGGATCGCCGAGCGCCTTTCGGATCCGGCCGAGGGTACGGCTCATCGCCGGTTCGGAGAGATGCAGACGACGGGCGGCGCCCTGGACGCTCTGCTCGTCCAGGAGCACGTCCAGGGCGACCAGCAGATTCAGATCGAGGCCGGTCGACGGGCCGGTGGATTGCGTCACGCGCAACTGTCCCTTGCAAAGGTTGCACTGGAAAGCAGGTCAGCGCCGAGCCTACGGTGACAGGGCACCCCACACCATCCAGCTCCCGGGAGGAGCCGTGCCCTCGCACGCCCTGAAACGCCCGACACTCCTGACCCTGTGCGCCTGCGTCCTGGTCGCCCAGAGCATGGTTGCCGCCATCAACCTCCTGATCCCCGAACTGATGTCGTCGTCCCTGCACCCCTCGCACACCGAGATCCTGTGGACGGTCGACGCGTACGTCATCGCCTTCGCCGGCCTCCTCGTCCCGGCCGGCGCGCTCGGCGACCGGTACGGCCGCAAGGGCGCCCTGCTCGCCGGGCTCGCCCTGTTCGCCGCAGGCGCCGGCACCAGCGCGCTCGCGTCCGGCCCGGCCGTACTGATCGCGGGCCGCGGCCTGTCCGGCGCCGGAGCCGCGCTGATCACCCCCGCCACGATGTCGATCCTGCTCCACCTGTCCGCCCCGGAGCACCGGGCCCGCACCATGGCGGCCTGGACGCTGGCCATCGGTCTGGGCGGGGCCATGGGCAACCTGGGCGGCGGCCTGGTCGGCCAGTACCTGTCCTGGCGGGCCCTGTTCGCGGCGATGGTCCCGCTGGCCGCGTTCCTGGCCCTCGCGGTGGCCGTCACCACCCCGCGCACGGACCGCTCCGCGCACAGCAACCTCGACCCCCTCGGCACGCTCCTGCTCACGGCGGGCCTGGTCACGGTCCTCTTCGGCATCATCGAGGGCCCGACCTACGGCTGGACCTCCCCGCGCATCCTCGGCTCGTTCGCCGCGGGCGCCCTGCTGACCGCGCTCTTCACCGCCCACGCGCTGCGCTCGCCCACGCCCCTGTTCGACCCGCGAGTCTTCGCCTCGGCCCGGCTGCGCTCGTCCGCCCTCGGCACGGCGACCGGCTTCTTCGGCCTGTTCTCCCTCTTCTACGTCAACTCGCAGTATCTGCAGGGCGTGAAGGGCTTCGGCGCCGCCCTGACCGGGGTCGCGATCATGCCGCTGACGGTGGGCATGGCGCTGGTCCCGAAGTTCGCCGCCCGCTGGGCAAGCCGTCCGCGCCCGGTCGTCGGCGCCGGGCTCACCCTGATCGGCACCGGACTGCTCGGCGCGTCCACCGTCGACGTGTCCACGCCGTACTGGGCGTACACCTGCTGGCTGCTCGTCATCTCGGCCGGCACCGGGCTGTCCATGCCCGCCCTCACCCTCGGTGTCGTCACCTCGCTCCCACCCCACCAGGCGGGCCTCGGCTCCGGTCTCGGCACCACGGCCCGCGAGACCGGCGCGGCCCTGGGGGTCGCGGTCACCGGAACGGTCCTGTCCTCCCACCGCGGCCTCTCCGACGGCATGGGACCGGCCCTGCGCACGGTCGCCCTGGTGGTGCTGGCCGCGACGGCCGTCGTGGTCGCCGGGTACGGCGGCGGGACGGGTGCACGTGCTGTCGCGCCCACCGACGAACGCGTACTGTCGCGTTCGGCGCGCTCCTGACGCGCAACTGCCCTGCAACACATCGGAGTCGACGCCCGCTTCCGCCAAGGAGACCGTCCGTGCCTGCCCTGCTGAACCCCGTCCTCGACCTGCTGACGCTCCGCGGCACCGTCACCGAGGCCGAACCGATCGCCGCCCGTATGCGGCGCCTGCGCATCGAGGGCGACGCGCTCGCCGGGCTGACCGTGCAGCCGGGACAGCAGGTGCGGGTCCTGGTCGGCGGCGGGCTGACCCGGCGTACGTACTCGGTGTGGCGCTACGAGCCCGCCGGCGCCGTCGAGTTGTGCGTGCTGGACCATCCGGGGGCCGGGCCGGGAGCGCGGTGGGGGCGGGCCGCCGGGGTCGGCGACGAGGTGCGGATGGGCCGGCCGGAGGGGTCGTTCGTGCTGCATCCCGAGGCCGCGCACCATGTGTTCGTCGGGGACGAGACGGCCTCGGTCGCCTTCGGGGCGATACTCGCGGCGCTGCCCGAGGGGGCACGGATCTCGGGGTGCGTCGAGACGGAGACGGCAGCGGACCGGCTGCCGCTCGCGCACGCCGGGCGGCTCGACTGGCTGGTCCGGGGCGCAAGTTCGCTGCCGGAGGCGGTACAGCGGCTCGGTCCCGAGCCCGGCGGCGTGGCCTACGTCGCCGGGGAGGCGCGGACCGTGCAGGCGGTGCGGCAGGTGCTCGTCCGGGAGGCGGGCTGGAACCGGCGCGCGGTGCTCACCAAGCCGTTCTGGGCACCGGGCAAGCGCGGGATGGAGTGACCCCCTGGGCCCGGCCTAGCCGCACTGGGTGCCCGTCGGGCAGAACGAGGCCAGGGCGGTGTCGAGCGGCCCGCGGACCAGGTCGGCGGAGAGATCCTCGGGGCCGCTGGAGCGGATCGCGTACAGCGTGCCGTCGGCGGCCTGGAAGCGGTGGTCGACGACCTGGCGGGCGCCCTTGTCCTTGTCGTCGTAGCGGTACGCCAGCTCGGCCCAGGTGTCGCCCGACGTGCGGTTCCCGGCCTGGAAGCCGGGCTGCCGGGAGTAGCCGTAGCCGGGGTCGTTCTCGGCCAGGTCCAGGGACTCGGCCGGAGTGGACTCGGAGAGCTCGAAGATCTGCAGCTGGCGGCCGTCGGACGGGGAGTCGTAGTAGACCACCATGGCCTTCTCACCGTGCTGCTGCCTGCGGGTCCAGCCCTCGGGGACGTCGATCGTGTAGCCGACCGGGTCGTGGGCGGTGCGGTAGCCGACGGGAGGCGAGGAGGCGAGCGTCGAGACGGACGGGGTCTCGGACGGGGTCTCGGACGGGGTCTCCGGGGTGTTCGGGGTCGCCGGCGGGAGCGAGGTTCCCGGCGTCGAGGCGCCGACGCTGACACTGCTGGCGGGGCCGGGAGCGGCCGCGGTCCCGTGGTCGCCGGTGAAGTACCAGACGCCGAGACCGGATCCCACGGCCGCGACGACGGCGGCGGCGAGCACGAGGAGCGCCCGCCCGGGACCGTGTCCGGCGCCTCGTCCGGGGCTGGTGACGGGGTGATACGGGGGCGTCGGCTCGGCCGGGGCCCAGGTCTGGGGCGGCGAAGGCATCTGGGACGGCGTGTGAACCTGGGGCATCGGCACGCCGGCCTGCGTCTCGGCGGACGCCCACGGCGGAGGCGGCGGGGGCGGGGTGTCACCGAGGCGGCTGATGCGGCGGTCGGCCCACGGCGGAGGAGTGTCGCCCGGGCCCGCACCGGCGGACGGCGGCGCTGTCCGGTCCGTCCAGGTCTCCGCGGAGACCCACGGCGGCGGGGTGTCCGGCTGGTGGGCGGCCCAGGCGGCCCGGCCTCTCTCCTCGCTGGGCTCGCGCTCCGGCCCGGAACCGGAACTGTGACCGTCCTGCCCGTGACCCTCCTGGCCGTGACCCTCCTGCCCCTGCGCGTCCTGCCCCTGCGCGTCCTGCCCGCGCTCGTACCAGTCCTGGCTGTCCCATCCGCTCATCGCGAACCCCCCGAATTCACCCTGTCGCGTACCGCTCTTGACGGTAGCGGCGAAAACGGGCGCGGGCCCCGTTCCGGAGGAAATCCGGAACGGAGCCCGTGCGGTCTCGTGACAGAGACGGGTCCGTCAGGCGGCTCGGATCTCAGATGAGGCCGAGGGAACGGACCGCGTCGCGCTCCTCCTCGAGCTCCTTGACGGAGGCGTCGATGCGGGCGCGGGAGAACTCGTTGATGTCCAGGCCCTGGACGATCTCGTACTTGCCGTCCTTCGTGGTGACCGGGAAGGAGGAGATCAGGCCCTCCGGGACGCCGTAGGAGCCGTCCGACGGGATGCCCATGGAGGTCCAGTCGCCCTCGGCGGTGCCGTTGACCCAGGTGTACACGTGGTCGATCGCGGCGTTGGCGGCGGAGGCGGCCGACGACGCGCCACGGGCCTCGATGATCGCGGCGCCGCGCTTGGCCACGGTCGGGATGAAGTCCTCGGCCAGCCACTTCTCGTCGTTGACGACCTCGGCGGCGTTCTTACCGGCCACGCTGGCGTGGAAGATGTCCGGGTACTGGGTGGCGGAGTGGTTGCCCCAGATGGTCAGGCGCTTGATGTCGGCGACCGTGGTGCCCGTCTTCTTCGCGAGCTGGGTCAGCGCGCGGTTGTGGTCCAGACGGGTCATCGCGGTGAAGCGCTCGGCCGGTACGTCCGGGGCGGCGGCCTGGGCGATCAGCGCGTTGGTGTTGGCCGGGTTGCCGACGACCAGGACCTTGATGTCGTCCGCGGCGTGGTCGTTGATGGCCTTGCCCTGCGGCTTGAAGATGCCGCCGTTGGCCGAGAGGAGGTCACCGCGCTCCATGCCCTTGGTGCGCGGGCGGGCGCCCACGAGGAGGGCCACGTTGGCGCCGTCGAAGGCGACGTTCGGGTCGTCCGTGATGTCGATGCCCTGCAGGAGCGGGAACGCGCAGTCGTCCAGCTCCATCGCGGTGCCCTCGGCGGCCTTCAGGGCCGGGGTGATCTCCAGGAGGCGCAGCTTGACCGGCACGTCCGCGCCGAGCAGCTGGCCGGAGGCGATGCGGAAGAGCAGGGCGTAACCGATCTGGCCGGCCGCGCCGGTGACGGTGACGTTCACGGGAGTGCGGGTCATGGCGTTCTCCGTATGACAGCTGGCGGTGGGGCGTCCCTGCCCCTGGGGTACGGGATCCCCGCCCCGGCTTGTGGCCGGTGCCCGCTGCGATGATCGATCACGGGTACGAATGATCGATCTCTTGGCGTCAAGAGAGATCCAGCGGTCAGGCTATCGCGCCTCCGGTATCCCGGACGTCCGGGTCGGTGTGGCCCGTCCCACAGAGAGACGAAAGAAGGCGGCCGCCCGTCCGGGAGAGGTGAGACGAAGGCGGCCGCCGTCTGGGGGACCGGTTCCCGGACTCCCGTGGGGGTAACGTTCGCGTGCCCACGATCCGGCGGGTCATGCCTGTCTCACGCGGATCTTTTCGCCGGCCGGCACGCGGGGGCATGCCGGCCGGCCCCAGAAGTGAACGTTTCTACTCCGTGCACCCCTTCCGGCCCGAGGCCAGCGTCGCGCACGCCTTGGCCTCGCCCGCGCCCTTCACGGCCACCATGGGGGTGTACGCGATGGTGTCGCCCGCGGTCGTGATGTCACCGGTCTGCTTGACCTTGCCCACGACGACCTGGACCTGGTCCCCCTGCGCGGCCCCGGTGATCCGCCCCCAGGCCGCGCCGCAGGTCTTGCTGTAGCGGACTTCGAGAACGGTGGTGCCGATGGCGACGCTCTTGGTGGTGGACACCAGGTCGCCGCTGCACCCCATGCTCTCGGCGTCCTTGCCGGTGCAGCCGGCGCCGCTGCACTTGACCCCGGCGGGCAGGTCGGAGGCGCTGACCGACGGGGAGGGCGACTTGGTGGCACCCTCGTGCTTCTTGTCGCCGCCGCGGTGGGTGAAGAAGAAGACGGCGGCTATCACGACGGCCATGCCGACGACGCCCGCGAGGAACATCGTCAGCCGCCGCTTGCCCCCGGCCCCCGCGGAGGAGGACCCGCCGGGACGCGGACCCTGCGGGGGTTCGCCGTACGGGCCCGCAGTCGCCGGGGACAGGCCGGGGCCGTCCGGAGAGGCCGAGGCCGGAGCCGGAGCGGGAGCGGGAGCCGGTCCCGAGGCCGAAGGCATCGCCGCCTGGCCGGAGGGGCGGCGGCTCGTCCTCGACGGACCCTCGTACCCGGCGATCCCCCAGGAGTTGGGGCCGTCCGGCGCGGAGGTCCGCGCGGCCTCCTCCCGGGCGTCGGCGTCGGGCGCCGTCGGCTGCGGCGGGATCGTCGGGGACACGCCCGCGGGCCCCGCGATCCCGGGAGTGACCGTCGCGCTGCCGCCCTTGCGGGTCGCCTTGCTCCCGTTGGCGCCCGCGGCAGGCTGCCCGCCGAACTCCCCGAGCGCGGCGCGCGCCTGGGAGATCCGGATCGCCTCCATGGTCATGTCGTGGCGCATCTCCGAACGGCTCCAGGCGCGTTCGGCGAGCTCCCACATGGTCGTCAGGTGAATGGGATTGGTGCCGGTGACCTCGGCGAGCGCGACGATCGCGCCCTTGGGCGCGAGGAGCCGGCCGTTGAGATAACGCTCCCAGGACGTCTTGCTGTAGCCCGTGCGGTCGGCCAGCGCCGCGATGCTCAGCCCACTGCGGTCCACGAGCCGCCGCAGTTGGCTTGCGAACTCCCTGACCTGCGGATCGAGTTCATCCGGCAAGGCTTTCCAACGAGGCATTGGTTCCCCCTCTTCCCCCCGGTTGGTGCTGTTTGGTTCCCCGCGCCTTCCCCTGGTCGATCCCGCGCGCTCGGGCCCCCGGCCAGTCCCCGTTCTGGCTACCCACAGGGATGCGTCTGTTAAGGGGCACAGTTCCCGGGAAGGGGGCGCACGGAAGCAATAGGCCCGTTGGGCATGCACCGTTGCACGCCGACCGCTCCGCGGTCCACCGGACCGTCCCGATTGGACACGTTAGCCCGATTGTTCGGTGCCTTCCTGACATATCCCCGAACCTGTCAAGACATCGACACAGTGGATACACGGCCGTGACCTCGCCCGTCACAGAGGCGCACAGGTCACCCGAAGACCACGGCCCCGACGACCGTGACCAGGATCAGGACCAGGAGCAGCAGGACCGCGGACAGCAGCAGGCGCCCTGCCGGGCGGGGCGGCGGCTCCTCCCGCGGCCGGTCCCACCACGGGAGCGTGGGGTCGTCCTCGTACTCCTCGGCGCCGGCGGGCCTCTCCTCGCGGTCCGGTGCCGTCGCCGGGCGCGGCCAGGCCTGGACCGCGAGTTCCCAGCGCACGGCGTGCCGGTCGGCGTCCGGGCCGGCCACGCCCGCGACCCGGCACAGCGCGACGACGGCCTGCCGGGGCGGCGGCTGGACCGCGTTGAGGTAGCGCTGCCAGGAGGACTTGCTGTACGCGGTGCGCGCGCCCAGCGCGACCAGGCTGAGGCCGGTGCGGTCCTTGAGGAGCCGCAACTGCTCGACGAAATGCCGTACTTCCGGCGGCAGTCCGTCCGGCAGCGGCTGCCAGCCGCCCATCGTGCACCTCCACGGCCTGCCTCGGCTCATCGGTTCGCCCGCTCTGAGCAGGTGACGACGCCGGGCGGCCGATCGGTTCCCGGGGCCGGAGGCAGGGCGCGGTCACGTGGCGGAACGGTCACTTCCGTGCCACAGCGCACTGACAGGCGTTGAAGTGGCCGTTCCCGGTGCAGGAGTGTGGGTGCCGGCGGCGGTCCGTCCCTGTTCGGGGGAAGGGGCGGGCCGCCGCCGTCGGCGCTGGTTCTTCGTCGTCGCTAGTTCTTCATCGTGAAGTGCAGCGTGTCCTTCAGGAACGGGATCTCCAGCCAGGGCCTGGGCTGGGCCATCATCGCCAGCAGGACGATCGCCATGCCCAGCACGCCGTACGTGACGATGTCCGTGAAGCGGGAGCGCACGGCGAGCATGCCGACGCTCGGCAGGACCCAGCGCATGACCGCGCCGGCCAGCAGGGCGGCGCCGATCAGCAGGGTCCCGTAGCGGAACACGTCGAGGGCGGTCAGCAGCAGGCCGACGCCGACAGCCGTCAGCACGACGAGCATCGGCCACTGCCGGGCCGGTGCCGGGGCGTCGCCGGGAGCGGCCCGGCCGCCGCCCTCGGGGCGGGCGGTGTCCTTCGTGAAGAGCGGGAAGCGGCGCGTGACACGGCGCGGGCGCCCCTCGGTGTCGGGGGCGCTGATCGCGTCGCTCACGGTCGGCTCCGGGCCCGGTGCGTTCTCAGCCGGCACTGCGCTCCGCCGCCTCGACCACGTTGACGAGCAGCTGCGCCCGGGTCATCGGGCCCACGCCGCCCGGGTTCGGGGAGATCCAGCCGGCCACCTTCGCGACGTCCGGGTGGACGTCGCCCACGATCTTGCCCTCGGCGCTGCGCGAGACGCCGACGTCGAGGACGGCAGCGCCCGGCTTGACGTCCTCGGGCCGGATCAGGTGGGCGGAACCGGCCGCCGCGACGATGATGTCCGCGCGCTTGAGGTGGGCGGAGAGGTCACGGGTGCCGGTGTGGCACTGGGTCACGGTCGCGTTCTCGCTGCGCCGGGTGAGCAGCAGCGGCATCGGGCGGCCGATGGTGATGCCACGGCCGACGACCACGACCTCCGCGCCCTTGATCTCCACGCCGTAGCGGCGCAGCAGGGTCAGGACGCCGTTGGGGGTGCAGGGCAGCGGGGCCGGCTCGCCCAGGACCAGGCGGCCGAGGTTCATCGGGTGCAGGCCGTCGGCGTCCTTGTCCGGGTCCATCAGTTCGAGGATGCGGTTCTCGTCGATGCCCTTGGGCAGCGGCAGCTGGACGATGTAGCCGGTGCAGGCCGGGTCCTCGTTCAGCTCCCGTACGACCGCCTCGATCTCCTCCTGCGTCGCCGTGGCCGGCAGCTCGCGCTGGATGGAGGCGATACCGACCTCCGCGCAGTCGCGGTGCTTGCCGGCGACGTACTTCTGGCTGCCGGGGTCGTCCCCGACCAGGATCGTGCCGAGGCCGGGCGTGATGCCCTTCTCCTTCAGCGCCGCCACGCGGGCGGTCAGATCGGACTTGATCGCGGCTGCGGTGGCCTTGCCATCGAGAATCTGGGCAGTCATGTACCCATCCTCGCGGATGACCGGCTCCGGGTTCCAATCCGGGTTCCCTCCAGGTTCCGATCCGGGTGCCCGTCCGGAGCCGCTTCTTGATCAACGATGTTGCACTTGCACAACACATAGTGAATGCGGCTGGACAAGTAAGACACCCCTGAAGAACGATGAGCAGACAGTGCCGCGGGCAGTACCGGGGGGACAGGCCGCATCTGTAGAACCCTCCTCCGAACCGTGCCGCGCGTCGTCCCCGCACTTGGAACAACGGAGGAAAGACCGCCATGAGCTTCGGCGAACCGAACAACCCCTACGGCCCGCCACCTCAGCAGCCACCGGCCCCGCCGAACTACGGCTACCCCCAGCAGGGCCCGGCACAGCCCGGCGTCCCGCCGCAGGGCTACGGCTACCCCCAGCAGCCCGCCTACGGCGCCTACCCCGGCGCCAACATGATGCCGCAGACGATGCCCGGCCTGATGATGACCGCCCGCGTCCTGCTCTACATCGTGGCAGCCGTGCAGGTCCTCGGCGGCGTCTTCGCCATCTTCGGCGCGGCGACCCTCAACGACGCGTCCAACGCGGGTGAGGACACGTTCGGCAGCAACGGCTTCTCCGACATGGGGCACGCGGGGGCCGGCGTCATCCTCGTCGTCGCCCTGCTCTTCCTCGGTCTCGCGGGCCTGTCGATCACGCTGGGCGTCAAGTTCTCCCGGGGCGGCCAGGGCATCCGTATCACCACGATGATCTACGGCATCCTGGGCTCCCTGTTCGGTGTCCTGATCCTGATCGGCGCGGCCAATGCCAACTCCTCCGCGGCGCTGGTGTGGGCGCTGCTGTGGATCGGCTTCGGCGGCATCATGGCGGCGGCCATGATCACCCCGTCGGGCGCCGCGTGGTTCAACCGCCCGCGGTACTGAGCCGGTACACCGCCACGCACGTCCAAGGGCCGTGTCCCACCCCGGGTGAGGGGGGGACACGGCCCTGGTGCGTTCCGGAACCCGCGTTCCGGAACCCGCCGCGTGCTCAGTGGAAGAAGTGCCGCGTCCCCGTGAAGTACATCGTGACGCCCGCCTTCTTCGCGGCCTCCACGACCAGTTCGTCGCGGACCGAACCGCCGGGCTGGACCACGGCCTTGACGCCGGCCGCGGTCAGGATCTCCAGACCGTCCGGGAAGGGGAAGAACGCGTCGGAGGCGGCGTACGAGCCCTGGGCGCGCTCGGCGCCGGCCCGCTCGACGGCCAGCTTCGCGGAGTCGACCCGGTTGACCTGGCCCATGCCGACGCCGACCGAGGCACCGTCCTTGGCGAGCAGGATGGCGTTGGACTTCACGGCCCGGCAGGCCTTCCAGGCGAAGGCGAGCTCGGCGAGCTCGGAGGCGGACAGCGCCTCACCGGTCGCCAGCGTCCAGTTGGCCGGGTCGTCGCCGTCGGCCTGCAGCCGGTCGGTCTCCTGGAGCAGCACGCCGCCGTCGATGGCCTTGACCTCGACCGGGTTGGCCGGGGCGCCGACGGCCTTGAGCACCCGGATGTTCTTCT
Source organism: Streptomyces sp. NPDC086549 (assembly GCF_044746205.1). Lineage (NCBI taxonomy): Bacteria > Bacillati > Actinomycetota > Actinomycetes > Kitasatosporales > Streptomycetaceae > Streptomyces > Streptomyces sp. NPDC086549. Next base: position 704,363 of record NZ_JBIVBS010000002.1, read on the forward strand.
TCTTGGCGAGGGCCTCCAGGGCCCCCTCCTCGTAGTCGGGCGCGACGATGACCTCGGTGAAGATCTCGGCGACCTGTTCGGCCATCTCCCGGCTCACCGGCCGGTTGACGGCGATGACCCCGCCGAACGCGGACAGCGGGTCGCAGGCGTGGGCCTTGCGGTGCGCCTCGGCGACGTCCGCGCCGATCGCGATGCCGCAGGGGTTGGCGTGCTTGATGATCGCGACGCACGGCTCGTCGTGGTCGTACGCGGCACGGCGCGCGGCGTCCGTGTCCGTGTAGTTGTTGTACGACATCTCCTTGCCGTGCAGCTGCTCGGCCTGGGCGAGGCCGCTGCCGCCGGCGTCGACGTAGAGCGCGGCGGGCTGGTGCGGGTTCTCGCCGTAGCGCAGGGTGTTCTCGCGCTCCCAGGTGGCGCCGAGGAAGTCGGGGAACGACGACTCGTCGACGGGCGCGTACGAGGACGCGAACCAGGAGGCGACCGCGACGTCGTAGGCGGCCGTGTGCTGGAACGCCTCGGCGGCCAGCCGCTTGCGGGTGGCGAGGTCGAAGCCGTCCTCCTTGACCGCGGCGAGGACGTCGGCGTACCGGGCGGGGCTGGTGACGACGGCCACGGAGGGGTGGTTCTTGGCGGCGGCGCGGACCATCGACGGGCCGCCGATGTCGATCTGCTCGACGCACTCGTCGGGCGAGGCGCCGGAGGCGACCGTCTCCCGGAACGGGTAGAGGTTGACGACGACGAGGTCGAACGGCTCGACGCCGAGCTCGGCGAGCTGCCGCTGGTGGTCCTCCAGGCGCAGGTCGGCGAGGATGCCCGCGTGCACCTTGGGGTGCAGGGTCTTGACCCGGCCGTCCAGGCACTCGGGGAAGCCGGTGAGCTCCTCGACCTTGGTGACGGGGACCCCTGCGGCGGCGATACGGGAGGCGGTGGAGCCGGTGGAGACGAGTGCGACGCCGGCCTCGTGCAGCCCGCGGGCGAGCTCTTCGAGTCCGGTCTTGTCGTAGACGCTGACGAGCGCGCGGCGGATGGGCCGCTTGTTGCTCTCGGCGGTGGCGGTCACTGGATAACTACCTTTCGTCCCTCAATGCGATAGCCGTTGCGGGCGATCCGCCCCACGACCTCGACGAGCAGCCTTCGCTCGACTTCCTTGATGCGCTCGTGCAGAGCGCTCTCGTCGTCCTCGTCCCGGACCTCCACCACGCCCTGGGCGATGATCGGTCCGGTGTCGACGCCGTCGTCGACGAAGTGGACGGTGCAGCCGGTGACCCTGGCGCCGTAAGCGAGCGCGTCCCGCACGCCGTGGGCCCCCGGAAAACTGGGGAGAAGGGCGGGGTGGGTGTTGACGAACCGCCCGCCGAACCGCGCGAGGAACTCCTTCCCCACGATCTTCATGAACCCGGCGGAGACGACCAGGTCGGGCTCGTAGGAGGAGACGGCCTCGGCGAGGGCGGCGTCCCACTCCTCCCGGGTGCCGTAGTCCTTGACCTTCCGCACGAAGGTCGGCAGCCCGGCACGCTCGGCCCGCGCCAGCCCCTCGATGCCGTCACGGTCGGCACCTACGGCGACGATCTCGGCGCCGTAGGCCTCGGCTCCGATGCGCGCGATCTCGTCGAGGAGCGCCTGCAGATTGGTGCCGGATCCGGAGACCAGCACGACGAGGCGCTTGGCCACGGGCTTGGCGGCCACGGTGGGGCCCTTTCTCGGGGGAGCGTCTGTACGGCGGCCGGACCCGTACGACGTTTGTACATTCGTACGAGTGCTTCGCGCCCCCGGATACGGGGAAGTCTACGAAGCGGCCGACCGCCAGCAACGATACCGGCACACCAGGCGGCCCCCACGGGACGGGTGCGTGGCCGGAAGGTAGCGTCTGAGAAGGAGAGGGCTCGGGAACGCGGCCGTCATGCGGCGCGTTCACGCAGTGACAGCTCACGCCAGACAGGTCGTACCAGCCGTATTCACCTAGGGGAAGACGCTCACTTGATGCCGGACCGCAGCCTGCGACTTCTCACGTTCCCCCCGCAGTCGGCACGGGGAGGAGAGCGTCGCGCCGTGCTGCTGCGCGAGCGGCCGGCCTCGCCGCCCGAAGCACCCTCGGGCCGGGAGAATGGCAACGGCGAGGAGCAGGGCGGGGCACCGAAGGACGACAACCCGTTCGCGCCCCCGCCGGAGGGCACACCGGACCGCCCGTGGCAGCCGCGACGCCCCGCGGGATCCTCCGACGAGCACCGCTCCCCCTGGGGCAACCAGTGGAGCGACCGCCAGCCGGGCCGCTCCCCCGGCGGTTTCGGCGAGCGCCCCCGCGGCCCCGAGGGCCAGGGCGGCGGCCCCGGCTCCGGTCCGGGCATGCGCTGGGACCCGACGGACCCGGCCCAGCGCCGGGGCCGGTACGCGCTCCTGTGCGGCATGTGGGCCTTCTTCTTCGCCCTCTTCGGCTGGCCGTACGTGGCCCTGCTGCTCGGCTCCCTGGCCCTCTACTGGGGTGTGAGCGCCCTGCGCGCCAAGCCCCGCGCCGCCGACCCCGACTCCCCCGTCCGGAATCAGACCGGGCGCCCCCAGACCACGGCGGCCGTCAGCGGCCTGGTCACGGCATCGCTCGCGCTCGCCCTGGTCGCCGCGACCTTCACGGCCCAGCTGGTCTACCGCGACTACTTCACCTGCGTGAACGACGCCCTCACCAACCAGGCCAAGCAGTCCTGCGACCACCTGCTGCCGCAGGAGCTGCGCGGGCTGCTGGGCGGCAACACCTGACACCGGCCTTCCGGCGCCGGGACCCCTCACGGTGTGTCCGAGGGGTCCGGTGGGGCCGAGGCATCTCTCAGCGCCGCCCAACGGGCCTCGCGGTTCACCTCGTCGTGCCACGAGGGGTTCGCGTCGTCGTACCACGAAGGGTTCGCGTCGTCGTGCCATGAGGGCACCAGCGGGACGTCGAGGGGCAGGAGGTCGTACGCGTCTTCGGCGTGCGGCTCGCGCGGGGGAGCCGGTGCGGGCTGCGCCGGAAGGCCCCCGGCGGGCAACGGCTCCGTCCCCGGTAGCGGTCCCGGTCCCCTGGTCGAGCCGCCCCGCAGCCGCCAGGCCCGCACCCCCAGCGCCAGCGGAACGGCCACCACGCCGATCCAGGCCGCCGTGGCGATCCCGGTCTGCCACCACACCGGCCCGAACCGGGCGAGCGCGGCGTCCCCGAGCGGCCCGCCCGCCAGCTCGGTCAGCACCGCGACCACGATCGCGCACACCCCCGCCGCCGTCCCCGCCACCGCGGCGGTCCCCGCGGCCGACCAGCGCCGCACCCACCGCCCCGCCTCACCGGAGGCGGCCCCGCCAGCCCCCTCCGGCTCCCCGCGCCGCACGGCCGCGGCGACCGTGAACCACGCCACCGTCACCCCCGCCACCACGGGCACCACCCCGGCCGCCCAGTTCAGCGGCCCGCCGCCGCCCGCCTCCGGCACCGCCGCCAGCAACGGGAACGGCGGCAGCAACGGCGCCGGGTCCGCGAAGAGCGGGTACACCACGTGCCCGGTACCGAGCGCGAACCCCGGCCCGAGGGCGTACGCCGCCGACCACACCGCCGCATTCGGGAGCAGGGCGGCACACAGCAACAGAACGGCGAACCGCCCCGACAAGCCCTCCGTCAGCTGGCCGAAGGCCGCGCGCGCCACCCCGCCGTGCCCCACCAGCGACACCCCGAGCAACAGCACCCCGCCTCCGAAGAGCACCGAGGCGCCCGCACCGGCGGCCCGCAGCGCGGCACCGAGGCGCGCCCGGCCGTCCGCCCCGAGGACCAGCCGGCGCAGCCGCCCCGGCAGCAGCACCAGCACGCTCAGCAGCGGCGCGGGCGGGCGGCCGTACGCCGTCCACACCCCGGCACCGGCCGCACCCGTGGCGACGAGCGGCAGGCACGCCGCCACCCACCCCCACTCGGCGCGCAGTTCGCCACCGGAGGCGTACAGCTGGGCGCCGCACCCGACGGTGAGGTAGCCGAGGACCACGCCCGCCCACGCGGTCGGTGCGGCGACCGGCGGCGGCCCGTCGGCGTCGATGGGCGCGTCCACCGCGTCCCGCGCCGCCCGGTACAGCAGCAGCACCGGCAGGACCAGGAGCAGCAGCGGGGTGACGCCCACGGGCGCCGGGGCGCCGGAGAGCGTCTCGGTGCGCACCAGCTCGACCCCGTGCGCGAGGAGCCACAGCGCGGCGGCGACATGCAGCGCTGCGCCCGGCCCGCTGTCGGGGTACGGCGAGCTGATCCACATCACCATCACGGGCACGGCGAACGAACCGAGGCCGAGCCCGGCCGCGAGCGCGCCGCCCACGAGACTCGCGGCCAGTCCGGGCGATCGGTCGCGCATCCGGGCAAGCAGGGGTGACAGGTGTGACAACGACAGTCGGCGATCGGTCATCTGGATCACGACCGTCATGCTCCCAACGACACGCGCTTTCCCGTCGTAACGGGCGAAGCTCGGAAGTGTCGCTCAATATATGTTTATGTACTTTTTCGTGCGAAGAGCAAGCACGACGGACCGTCACGAGGCCGTGCCGGCGGGAGAGCTGACGCCCGCACAGGCCTTCGACGCCCTGTACGCGTTCTGCGCTCCGGCCCTCGTACGGCAGACGTACCTGCTCACCGGGCGGCGCGAGCTGGCCCGCGAGTCCGTGGAGCGCGCCTTCCAACTCGCCTGGCAGCAGTGGCCGGAGGTGGCCCAGGACCGCGATCCGGCGGGCTGGGTGCGGGCGACGGCGTACGAGTACGCGCTCTCCCCCTGGCACCAGTTCCGCCCCCGCTACCGGCACCCCGAACCACCACCCGCCGGCGCCGCCGACCGCGCCCTGCTGCACGCGCTCCTGCGGCTCCCGCCCTCGTACCGCCGCACGCTCGTGCTGTACGACGGCGTCGGCCTCGGTCTGCCGGAGACGGCGGCGGAGACGGAGGCGAGCACACCGGCGGCGGCGAACCGGCTCACTCACGCGCGCGCCGCGGTGGCCGCCGGCGTGCCCGAGCTGTCGGACCCCGCCGCGCTCCACCGGCGGCTGGCCGAACTCGCCTCCACCGAGCGCCTCCGGGCGGCGAAACCGACGACGGTGCGGACGATCGGCGAACAAAGGACCCGCTTCTGGACCCGGGCCGCCATCGCCTTCACCGTCGCGATCATCGGCGCGACGTCGCTCACGCTGCGCACCGCGCCGACCCAGTACGAGGCGCCGATCGGCCCGGCGCAGGCGATTCAGGGGGTTCCGCCGAGAACCGCGCTGGGCCCGCTGTCCAGCGCCGAGCAGCAACTGCGGGCGAAGCTCCGGACGGCGTCGGCCGGCGGACCGGAGAGGGTACTGCCGCTGCCCCGGTGAGCACCTGCGCACCCGGGCACACGGAAGGGCCCGCACCCCCCGTGAGGGTGCGGGCCCTTCCGGCTGTGGTCCGGGGCGTCAGCCGCCCAGGATCTCCCGGGCGAGCTTCGCCGTCTCGGTCGGCGTCTTGCCGACCTTGACGCCGGCGGCCTCGAGGGCCTCCTTCTTCGCCTGGGCGGTGCCGGACGAGCCGGAGACGATGGCGCCGGCGTGGCCCATGGTCTTGCCCTCGGGGGCGGTGAAGCCCGCGACGTAGCCGACGACCGGCTTGGTCACGTTCTCCTTGATGAAGGCCGCGGCCCGCTCCTCGGCGTCGCCGCCGATCTCGCCGATCATGACGATCAGGTCGGTGTCGGGGTCGTCCTGGAAGGCGGCCAGGGCGTCGATGTGCGTGGTGCCGATGATCGGGTCGCCACCGATGCCGACGGCCGTGGAGAAGCCGATGTCACGCAGCTCGTACATCATCTGGTACGTCAGCGTGCCGGACTTCGAGACCAGGCCGATGCGGCCCGGCTTGGTGATGTCGCCCGGGATGATGCCGACGTTCGACTGACCCGGGGTGATGATGCCGGGGCAGTTCGGGCCGATGATGCGGGTCTTGTTGCCCTTCTTGCCGGCGTGCGCCCAGAAGGCGGCCGTGTCGTGCACGGCGATGCCCTCGGTGATCACGACGGCCAGAGGGATCTCGGCGTCGATGGCCTCGACGACCGCGTCCTTGGTGAACTTCTCCGGCACGAAGATGACGGAGACGTTGGCGCCGGTCTTCTCGATGGCCTCGGCGACGGTGCCGAAGACCGGTACCTCGTTGCCGTCGAAGTCCACGGAGGTGCCCGCCTTGCGCGGGTTCACGCCGCCCACGACGTGGGTGCCGTCACCGAGCATGAGCTTGGTGTGCTTCATGCCGGTGGAGCCGGTCATGCCCTGGACGATGACCTTGCTGTCCTTGTTGAGCCAGATAGCCATGGTGTGTTGGTGTCCTCGTCCTGAGTGCTTACTTGGCGGCGTGGGCCAGCTCGGCGGCCTTGTCCGCCGCGCCGTCCATGGTGTCGACGCGCTGCACCAGAGGGTGGTTGGCGTCGGTGAGGATCTGCCGGCCCAGCTCGGCGTTGTTGCCGTCGAGACGGACGACCAGCGGCTTGGTGACGTTCTCGCCGCGGTCCTCCAGGAGCTTCAGGGCCTGGACGATGCCGTTGGCGACCTCGTCACAGGCGGTGATGCCACCGAAGACGTTGACGAAGACCGACTTGACGTCGGGGTCGCCGAGGATGATCTCCAGGCCGTTCGCCATGACCTGGGCGGAGGCGCCACCGCCGATGTCGAGGAAGTTGGCGGGCTTGACGCCACCGTGGTTCTCACCGGCGTAGGCGACGACGTCCAGGGTGCTCATGACGAGACCCGCGCCGTTGCCGATGATGCCGACCTCGCCCTCGAGCTTGACGTAGTTGAGGCCCTTCGCCTTGGCAGCGGCCTCCAGCGGGTTGGCCGCGTCCTTGTCGTGGAGCTCCTCGTACTCGGGGTGACGGAACTCGGCGTTCTCGTCGAGCGACACCTTGCCGTCGAGGGCGATGACCTCACCGGAGGCGACCTTGGCCAGCGGGTTGACCTCGACCAGGAGGGCGTCCGACTTGATGAAGGTGTCCCACAGCGTGACGAGGACGTTCGCGACCTTGTCGGCGACCTCGGCCGGGAACTTGGCGGCCGCGACGATCTCGCGGGCCTTGGCCTCGTCCACGCCGTCGATGGGGTTGATCGGGGTCTGGGCGACAGCCTCCGGACGGGTGGCCGCCACCTCCTCGATCTCCATGCCGCCCTCGACGGAGGCGATGGAGAGGAAGGTGCGGTTGGCACGGTCGAGGAGGAAGGAGACGTAGTACTCCTCGACGATCTCCGGAGCGGTCTCGGCGATCATGACCTTGTGGACCGTGTGGCCCTTGATGTCCATGCCGAGGATGTCCGTCGCACGGGCGACGGCCTCGTCCGCGGAGGCGGCCAGCTTGACGCCACCGGCCTTGCCACGACCACCGACCTTCACCTGCGCCTTGACGACGGACTTGCCGCCCAGCCGCTCGGTGATCTCGCGCGCCGCCTCAGGCGTGTCGATGACTTCACCGGCCAGCACCGGTACATCGTGCTTGGCGAAGAGGTCCCTCGCCTGGTACTCGAACAGGTCCACGCGCTTCCGTCCCTATCAGTGATCTCGCGGTTCGTTGGATGCGTGGGCGTGCCGCGAAGGGCAACGTGACGTCCGCGTGTGTCACTAGGGGGGCGCACACGGTGTCCGAGCGCGCGGCATGTCCGTCTCGCAGGTTATCGCCGCTTGCAGGGGCGCCCTAAATCGAGGGTCACACCTGAGCGGTGATACCTGTCACATGATGCCGGGTTTTCTGGCACGGCGTGCCGGGGCGAGGAGGCCTCACCGGGCTGGGGTTGACCCGGTGAGGCCTCCGGAACGGCCCCGAGGGGCCCTGGCCTGCTGATCCCCACCCCAATGGGGACCAGCCGGCTCAGTCCGTGAGGTGTCGTCCGAACGCACCGACGGCATTCGGCCGTTCGGAACCTCAGCCCCACGGAGTCGGTCACGGCGGGTCGGCTCAGACGCCGTAGGTGTGCCCGTCGTGCACGTTGTGCAGGTCGTGCGCGTACCCCGTGTGCGGCAGATAAGTCGGGGTAATCGATTCGGCCGCACCCGCCGCGCCGGTGACGGCATGGGCGGTGAGCGGGGCCGCGGTGGCGTGGACGGTGCCGGTCAGGTCCTGCGCGAAGGAGCCCGCCTGCCCGGCGACCCCCTGGGCGAACGGGGCGGCCTCGCCGGCCACACCGCCCGCGAACGGATCGGCGTCACCCGTCACGCCGTACGCCAGCGTCGTGGCGCTGCCCGCGACCGGCTCGACGGTCCGGGCGGCGGTGCCGACGACCGGCCGTACGGCACCGGTGACCCCGTACGCGAACGGCGGCACCTCCCCCGCCGCGTCCTGCGCGAAGGAGCCCGCCTGCCCGGTCACGCCGTCCGCGAGCGGCGGTACGGCGCCGACGACGCCGTCCGCGAAGGGCCGGCCGTCGCCCACCGCACCGGGCGCGAGCGTCCCGGCGTCCGCCACGGCCTGCCCGGCGACCGGCAGGACGCCGTGCACGGCGGCACCGGCCACGGGTGGCAGAACGGCTTCCGTGGTGTCGTACGCCACCTGGCCGACCAGGCCGGTGGCGTACGGAGGCACGTCCGCCACGACTCCGCCGACGACCGGCTGGACGCCCTGGACGACGCCGCCCACGACGGGCTCCACATCGGCGGCCACCCCGTACGCGAGCGCGGTCGCCGCGTTCACGGCGTGCCCGGCGACGGGGGTCGCCCCGGCCACGGCGTGCCGGGCCACAGGCGCAACCCCTGCCGCGGCGCGACCGGCTACCGGCACGGCCCCGTGCACGGCGTCGGCGGCGACCGGCGGGGCGACCGCGGCGGCCGTCTCGTCCACCACGGGGGTGACGGTGCCGGGAACGGCGCTCACCGTGCCGACCAGCCGCTGCTCGATCCCGCCGACGGTGCCGGTGAGGTGACCAGGCACGGCGGACACGGAGGCCTCGGCTGCGGTCGTCACCTCGTCGGCCCCGCCCCGGGCGACGCCGAGGGCGCCGGCGGCCCGGCCCTGTGCGGCGGCGACGGTGTGCTGGGCCTTGGTCCGTACGACGCCGTCCACGCCCTGGGCCTTGGTGCGGGCGGCCGCCTGGGTGGCCTGGAGCTTGGTCTGGGCGGCGGCCAGGGCCTGCTCCAGCTCGGGGGCGAAGGAGGAGAGCGGGCCGAAGAGGTAGTCGATCTCGTCCTGCGGGGAGGTGGCGTCGGAGACCGTGCCGGCCGCCTCGGCAGACGCGCGGTCGGCCAGGTGGGTGGTTCCGGCCTTCGCGGCACGGGCCGCCCGGGCGCCCTCGATGGCCTGGGCACCCTTGGCCTTGGCGGCGGCCGGGACCTTGGCGTCGACGTGGCGGCGGGCCTGGTCCGCGTTGCCGGCGGCGGTTCCGGCCGCGGCGGTGGCTCCGGCGGCGGTTCCGGCCGTGTGCTCGGCCTCGGCCGCCGTGCCCTGGGCGTCGGACACCGTGGATGTCGCCCTGCCGGTGGTGTCCGCGACCGTCGAGGCCGCGCCGCCGGTGACGCCGGTGACCGTGTCGTGCACGTCGGACACGACACCGTCGACCGTGTCGGTGACCCCGGAGGTCGTGTCGGACGTCGTGTCGGACACGGAGAGGGACGAGGCGGGCAGTTCGTCGGCGCTGGCCACGGCCGAGCCGAGCGCCCACGCGCCGGTGACTCCGGCGGCTATGACGATGGAGCGGCGGATGTTCTTGTTCATGCGTGCGTCAGATCCTTAAGGGGTTCCTGGACGTCGGAGCCGCAAGGGGCTGCCAGGACGTCGGAAGCGCGACTGGGAGACTCGGGAGACTTGGCCGTCCGGAGCTCGGAGGGGTGTCCGGACGGTCGGGCGGACCTGTTCCGCCCCCGCGCGACAGGTCCACGGCGGGGAGGTGGCCGTAGGCCCTGTCGCCCTAGCCGGGGAAGACGGGAATGTCCCGGTGCCTGTCCCTGGTCCCGGCCGCGTCGACGCGCGCGGCGGTACCGGGCGCGAGACGCAGCGGCGCCCGGTGGTTCGGGGTGACGGCGTGAGCGTCACCGTGCCTCGGGGAGTCGTTGCCGACCGCCGGCCTGCCCGGCGCGCCGCCCTGGTCGCCGGGGGGCGCGGGGTGGCTCGGGGCGTTGACGGGGGGTGCGGCTCGGTGGCCGTCGGCGTGTGCCGCCGGGCCCGGCGCGGGGGCGGCGGCGGTGCGGTCCGGTCCGTACGCGCCGGTCGTCGTCGTGGGCTCGGCCGTACGGGCCGTCGCGCCCCGGATGCCGTCACCGGCCGACGACCCGGCGACGCCGGGCCGCTTCGTCCCGGGTTCCGGGGTGACCGGCGCCGGCAGCAGCCGGCCGGGCAGCTCGGACACTCCGGGAAGCCCGGGCAGTTGGGGAAGTGCGGGCAGCGACGGCAGCTTGGTGCGCGCCTCGCCCAGTTCCTTGGTCACGGTCCCGACCAGGTCCCCGACCGGCCGCACGACACGACGGGGCACGGAACCAACCGCTTCCCGGTCCACCGGAGCGACGGCGGCAGCCGCACGGCGACCGGCGTGCTCGACCGGAGCGGCAACGGGTGCGGGTGCGGCAGCGGCAGCGGCAGCGGCCGGAGCGGTGACCGCCCCGACGACGCTCTTCGTCGGTACCTTCCGCGGAGCGGCCCGCACCGCGTCCGCCGAGACCGACGGCACGGACGCGACCGAGGTCACCGACGGCGCCCCCTCCGCGGCGTGCGCCTGCTCGCCGCAGAGGAAACCGAGCGCGAGCAGACCGCCCACCAGCAGCGCCAGTTGCAGCGCACGCCGCCCGGCCGCAGTGCGCGACACACGCACAGCGGCACCGGGCAGAGCTGCTGGCCAGTTCAAGAGGGGAAGGGTCCTCCCGTGCGGCGGAACGAATGACGCGTGGGCACGACGCGGGCGCGCTCGATCCTCGCACGGCCCGCCCGCGGTTGCGCAAGCCCCCTGTTACCGATGGGTAGTCATGTCCCTTTTCCCGCCTGGCGTCACGCGCTGTCCGGTATCGGAAGCGGGCGCTTCTCGATCGCCGCCGCCATCACCTCCGGGAACAGGTCGGGCGTGCAGGCGAAGGCGGGCGCGCCCAGCGCGGCGAGCGCGGCCGCGTGATCCCGGTCGTACGCGGGCGCCCCCTCGTCCGACAGCGCGAGCAGCGCGACGAACTGGACACCCGACGCCTTCATCGCCGCGACCCGCTTCAGCATCTCGTTCCGTATGCCTCCCTCGTAGAGGTCGCTGATGAGCACCACCACGGTCTCGGCGGGCCGGGTGATCTGCGACTGGCAGTAGGCGAGCGCCCGGTTGATGTCCGTGCCGCCGCCGAGCTGGGTGCCGAAGAGGACGTCGACGGGGTCGTCGAGCTGGTCGGTGAGGTCGACGACAGCCGTGTCGAAGACGACGAGCCGGGTGCTGATCGACCGCATGGAGGCGAGCACCGCCCCGAACACCGACGCGTAGACGACGGACGCCGCCATCGACCCCGACTGGTCGATGCAGAGGATGACCTCCTTCTTCACGGACTGGGCGGCGCGGCCGTAGCCGATGAGCCGTTCCGGCACGACCGTGCGGTACTCCGGCAGGTAGTGCTTGAGGTTGGCGGCGATCGTGCGGTTCCAGTCGATGTCGTGGTGGCGCGGCCGGTTGACCCGGGCGCTGCGGTCGAGGGCACCGGTGAGGGTGGCCCGGGTGCGGGTGGCGAGCCGCTTCTCCAGGTCCTCGACGACCTTGCGCACGACCGCCCGCGCCGTCTCCTTGGTGGTCTCCGGCATCGCCTTGTTGAGGGAGAGCAGCGTGCCGACCAGGTGCACATCGGCCTCCACCGCCTCCAGCATCTCCGGTTCGAGCAGCAGGGAGGCCAGTCCGAGCCGGTCGATGGCGTCCCGCTGCATGACCTGGACGACGGAGGAGGGGAAGTAGGTGCGGATGTCCCCCAGCCAGCGTGCCACGGACGGCGCCGACGCCCCGAGCCCGGCCGAACGGTCCCGTCCTGTCCGCGCTTTGTCCGCCTTCCCGTAGAGCGCGGCGAGCGCTCCGTCCATCGCGGCGTCCTGCCCGGACAGCGCGCAGCCGGTTCCGTCGGCCGTGTCGCCCCCGAGCACCAGCCGCCAGCGCCGCAGCCGCTCCTGGGCCGGTTCCACCGGTTCGGTCTTCATGTCCCCACTCCCACAAGGTGGTTGTCGACCACGTCGCCCGCCTGCTCTCCGTCGTCATCCAGTCCGAGCAGCAGCCGCACGAGCGGCAGAACGGCGTCCGCGCGCACGGTGTCCAGTTCGGCGTCGAAGCCGGGCGGGCCACCTGCCCGGCCCAACGTGCTCCCCCGCTCCCCCGGCCCGCGCCGCACCAGCTCGCCGAGCGTTCTGCGCACGCCCGGCTCGTAGGCCGAGAAGGTCCGCCGCAGCAGCGGCAGTACGTCCGTGAACGCCTCCGCCGGCACCCCGGTCAGCCAGGCGTCCACCAGACCGAGCAGCCTCTCGTCGTGCACGAGCAGCATCCCGCCCCCGCCGCCGACGAAGCCCTCGATCCACGCGGCGGCGTCCGGCGGCGGTGTCCCCGGCGACAGCACGAGCCCCATCAGCCGGGCGGCCTCGTCCGGCCCCAACTCCCCTTCGTCCAGCAGCAGCCGCACGGCACGCCCCCGGATGACACCGGGTACGGTGTCCCGCCCGGACAGGACACCGAGCACGGAGCGCCAGCGGGTGCGCAGGTGGCCGTGTCCCACGGCGGAGGCCTCCCCCAGCAGTCCCACCGCCCCGTGCACCTCGTCCACATGGCGCCGCATCTCCTCGGCCGCGTCCGGGTCCAGGGCGGCGCAGGCCGGGGGCAGGCCGACGAAGATCCGCTCGGCGAGGCCCGCGGCGACCTCGGCGAGGGCCCGGGTGTCCGTGCCGCGTACGTCGCCGTAGCGCAGGGAGCGGACGAGGGCGGGGAGTGCCTTGGCGAGGTGGCCGACGTCCGCGTCTAGGGCCGCTCGGTCGGCGAGCACCCGCATCACCACGGGGAGCGCGTCCGGCAGTTCGGCGAGCAGACAGTGTTCGGCGAGCTCGGTCACCTCGGCGAGGGACTGCGCGGCCACGGCGTCCGCCTCGGCCCTGGCGGTCGCGGCGCCGAGCACCGTCGTACCCCAGACCCCCGCTTCGGCGACCCGCACGGACAGTTCTGGCTCCCAGCGCAGCCGCCACGTCTCACGGAACGTGCCCGTACTGCCCCGTGACTCGGACTGCGCGCCCCACTCGATGCCGAGCAGCCGCAGCCGGTGCAGCAGCCTGCTTCGTCCGGCGTCGGTCTCCTTGCGCAGGTCGAGCTCCAGCTGCCGCTCCAGCGCCTCCGGCTTGAGCCGCAGGGTCCGCTGCAGCCGGGCCAGGTCGCGCTGCAACGGCACCGCGGGTGCCGTCTCGGGGACCTCGCCCAGCACGTCCCCGACGACCAGCCGGTCGTGCACGAGCGCCAGCGGCACGTCCGAGCCGTCACACATCACCGCGCGCACGGCCTCGGTCGTCTCGCTCAGCCCGGCCAGCGGACGGCCCCGCATCGCGGCGAGCGTCTCCGCCAGCCGCACCGCCTCGATGACGTGGGCCGAGGACACGATCCGGTCCTCCTCGCGCAGCAGCCCGGCCACCTTGGTCAGCCATCTCTCGACCGGCCGGTCAGGCGCGCCGAACAGATGCCCGTACCAGCCCGGCGAGTCGATGCCCGCCCCGTACCCGCTGAACCGGGACAGCCTGCGGTATGTCCAGGGCACCCACGTCATGTCCACCTTGGCCTTGGGCAGCCCCTTCAGCAGGGCCCGGTCGGTGGCCACGGCGGCCTTCTGCCGCAGCGCGGGCACATGCCACGCCCCGCACACCACGGCCACCGCGTCGCCGAACTCACGTTGCGCGGCACGCAGTTGGAGCCGCATGTGCGCCTCCCGCACGAGGTCCCGGGTGTGGCCGCCGACCCCGTACGTCTCCCGGAGCGCCCCCATGGCCTCCTCCAGCGCGGCGAACGGCGCGAACGCGTCCCGCTCGCGGGTCCCCCGGTGCTCGACGACGTCCTCCCACCACCGCTCGGGATCGTCGTAGCCTCCCGCCTCGGCGAGCACGGCGATCGGGTCGACGCGGACGTCCGGCTCCTGGACACTCTCCTCGGTTCCCTCGGCTCCCTCGGCCCCGGGCGGCGTCTTCTCCCCTTCCTTCTCCTCGTCCTTCTCTTTTTCCTCCTCCTCTTCCTTGCCTCGCGCCAGCGTGTGCGTGGCCGGCAGGTCGATGAAGCGGGCCGGGACCCCGTGCTCCAGAGCCCAGCGGATCGCCACCCACTCCGGGGAGAACGCGGCCAGCGGCCAGAACGCCGAACGGCCCGGCTCGTCCACGGCGTGGGCGAGGAGCGCGACCGGGGGACGCATGTCCTCGTCGGCGGCCAGCGGGATCAGCGCGTCGGCCTCGGGCGGCCCCTCGATCAGGACCGCGCTCGGCCGCGCGGCGTCCAGCGCGGCCCGTACGGCCCGCGCCGACCCGGGGCCGTGGTGCCGCACCCCGAGCAGCAGCGGCCCGGGGCCGGGCGCCCTCTCCCACCCGGAGTCGTTCACGCGCTCACCTCACGGCAGGCCCGGTAGAAGTCCTTCCAGCCGTCCCGCTCACGGACGACCGTCTCCAGGTACTCCTGCCAGACGACACGGTCGGCGGCCGGGTCACGGACGACGGCGCCGAGGATGCCCGCGGCGACGTCGGCCGGCCGCAGCACGCCGTCGCCGAAGTGGGCGGCGAGCGCGAGGCCGTTGGTGACGACGGAGATCGCCTCGGCCGTGGACAGCGTGCCGCTGGGCGACTTCAGCTTCGTACGGCCGTCGGTGGTGACCCCGTCGCGCAGCTCGCGGAAGACGGTCACGACACGGCGGATCTCGTCGATGCCGTCCGGTACGGCGGGCAGGTCGAGGGAGCGGCCGATCTGGTCGACGCGGCGCGAGACGATGTCGACCTCGGCGTCGGCGCTCTCCGGCAGCGGCAGCACCACTGTGTTGAAGCGGCGGCGCAGGGCGCTGGACAGATCGTTGACCCCGCGGTCGCGGTCGTTGGCCGTGGCGATCAGGTTGAAGCCGCGGACCGCCTGCACCTCCTGGCCCAGCTCCGGGATCGGCAGCGTCTTCTCGGACAGGATCGTGATCAGCGTGTCCTGCACATCGGCCGGGATGCGGGTGAGCTCCTCCACGCGTGCCGTCATGCCCTCGGCCATGGCCCGCATGACGGGGCTGGGCACGAGGGCATCGCGGCTGGGGCCGTGGGCGAGCAGCCGCGCGTAGTTCCAGCCGTAGCGGATCGCCTCCTCCGGCGTGCCGGCCGTGCCCTGCACCAGCAGCGTCGAGTCGCCGCTCACCGCGGCGGCCAGGTGCTCGGACACCCAGGTCTTGGCCGTACCGGGCACGCCGAGCAGGAGCAGCGCGCGGTCGGTGGCGAGCGTGGTGACCGCGACCTCGACGATGCGGCGCGGGCCCACGTACTTCGGCGTGATCACCGTGCCGTCCGGCAGCGTGCCGCCGAGCAGGTACGTCGCCACCGCCCACGGCGACAGTTTCCAGCGCTCCGGGCGCGGGCGGTCGTCCTGGGCGGCCAGCGCGGCGAGTTCGGCGGCGAAGGCGTCCTCGGCGTGCGGCCGCAAGGCCTCGGCCGGCTCCGGCTCCTTTCCGAGTGCTTCGGCTGCTTCGACTGCCTGTACGGACGTCGGTTCCACGGACACAGACATGGCTGAGGCCCCCTCCAGCTCGGCCGGTTCGGTCTGCCACCAACCGTGCACCACGCCACTGACAATGCGTCCTGACCTGCACAAACGTCGCCGGGAGGCCGATTGTCAGTGGTGGGATCTACCTTCGATGGCATGACTCAGCAGGGGGTGCGCTGGACCGCGGACCAGGTGCTGGCACTGGCGCCTGACGCAGCGTCACGCAAAGCGGGAAGCAAACTCGGAGCGGCCGGGCCGTGGTCCGAGGCGGGGAGTTCCGACGAGGGGACGGTGTGGGGGCTGTGCAAGGGCAGTGGCAGCAAGCCGTATCAGACGGTCGTCGACATCGCGGACGTGGCCGGTCCGGCGTACAAGTGCACGTGTCCGAGCCGTAAGTTCCCGTGCAAGCACGCGCTCGGACTGCTGCTGCTGTGGGCGGGCGGGGACGGAGCGGTGCCGACGGCCGAGGCGCCGGACTGGGCCGAGCAGTGGATCGAGGGCCGGAAGAAGCGTGCGGGGGAGAAACAGGCGGCGGGCGCCGGGGGCTCCGCGTCCGGGCCCGCCGATCCCGACGCGGCGCGGCGCCGGGCGGAGCGCCGTGCCGAGCGGGTCACCGCGGGGGCGACGGAGCTGGAACAGCGCCTGGCGGACCTGCTGCGCGGCGGCCTGGCCTCGGCGGAGCAGGCGGGGTACGGGCTGTGGGAGGAGACGGCGGCCCGTATGGTCGACGCGCAGGCGTCGGGACTGGCCGCGCGTGTACGGGAGTTGGGGGCGATCCCGGGGTCGGGGCCGGGCTGGCCGGTGCGGCTGCTGGAGGAGTGCGCGCTGCTGCACCTCCTCGACCAGGGCTGGCTGCGCCGCGACCGGCTCCCGGACGGTCTCGCGGCGACAGTGCGTTCCCGTATCGGCCTGCCCGCGTCGGCGGACGGCCCGTCGACGCGCGACCGCTGGCTGGTCCTCGCCCAGTACGACACGGCGGACGCGAAACTGACGACACGCCGGATCTGGCTGTACGGCGCCGAGTCGGACCGCACCTGCCTTCTCCTCTCTTACGGCGCGGCCGGCCGGGCTCCTGAGCTGGCGCTGCCGGTCGGGCTGGCCCTGGAGGCGGAGGTGTCCGCCCATCCCGGCGCCGGCCGGCTGCGGGTGTCCCTGGGCGAGCAGTTCGCCCCGCCCGCGCCGGCCGCGATACGGCCCCCCGGGATGACGACGGCCCGGGCGGCCGCCCGGTACGGCGAGGCGTTGCGGGACGACCCGTGGCTGGACGCGGTCCCGGTGACGCTGGACCGCGTCATACCGACCCCGGACGGCGACTCCTGGCAGCTGGCGGACGCCGACGAGGACTCGGCCCTGCCGCTCAGCCCGGCCGCCCGCTCCCGCCCCGGTCTGTGGCGGCTCGTCGCCCTCTCCGGCGGCGCCCCCGTCAAGGTCTTCGGCGAGTGCGGCCATCGCGGCTTCACCCCGCTGACGGCGTGGCCGGAGCGGCCGGGAGGGGCGGTGACGCTGTGCTGACCGGGCCCGACACCGCAGGACAACCGAGGAAAAGGGGCTTTGCATGAACGGGAACTCCGCTCCTGCGCGTACCGCGGACGCCCCGGAGGCCTCCGCCGGTGCCACAGGATCCGCAAGCGCCGCGCGTTCGGCGGACTCCTGGGAGGATCTCGTCACCACGGCGCTGCTCGGCACCGACCGGCGGCCGCCCGCGGACGGCGGGGCCGGGCGGGAGGCACCGGTCGCGGTGCTGGACGCGGCAGCCGTGGAGACCGTACGACGGCGGGCGGGGCTGCGTCCGGCGCGTGCGGCGGGGCGGCCGGAGCCGGCCGCCGAGGACCCGCGGCCCGCCCTGCCCGCCGCGGCGACGCGCAGGCTCACGATGCTGCTGGCCGACCGTCCGGGCACGGGCGGCGGCCGCCGGGGCACCTCGCCCGACCTGATGGAACTGCTCCCCCAGTGGCTCGCGGCGGCGAACGCGCGCGGGTTCGCCGCGCCCCCGGAGACACTGCCCGCGCTGCTGGACGCGGCCCGGGGACGCACGGACCTGCGGCCGGCGGTGCTGGCCTTCGCGGGGCCGCGGGCGCTGTGGCTGGCCCGGCTGAACCCGGACTGGCGGTTCGCCCTGCGCGCGGCCCCGGGCGGCGGCACGACGCTGCCGGATCCGGACGACGCCTCCGCCGCGGACGAGATGCAACGGCGCTGGCAGGAGGGGCTGTTCGCCGAGCGGGTCGCCCTCCTCGCCGCGATCCGGGCGCGCAGGCCCGCGGCCGCGCGCGAGCTGCTCACCTCGACATGGGCGACGGAGCGGGCGGAGGACCGGCTGATGTTCCTCGACTCGCTGCGCACGGGGCTGTCCGCCGACGACGAGCCCTTCCTGGAACAGTCGTTGGACGACCGCAGCCGCAACGTGCGGGCGACGGCCGCGGAGTTGCTGTCCGCGCTGCCGGACTCGGCGCTGGCCGCGCGGATGGCGGTGCGGGCCGGAGCCTGCGTGGCGATCGACCACACCCGGGACAGCCCGACGATCGCGGTGGAGGCGCCGCTTGAGTGCGACACGAGGATGGAGAGAGACGGTGTCGTGGCCAAACCTCCTTCGGGCAGAGGGGAACGATCGTGGTGGTTGGGCCAGTTGGTGGAGGCGGCGCCGCTCGGAACATGGTCGAAGCGGCTCGGCGGTCGTACACCCCAGGAGATCGTGGCGCTGCCGGTGGCGGACGACTGGCAGAGCGAACTGCATGCCGCGTGGTGCCGCGCCGCGGTGCGGCAGCGGAACCCCGAGTGGGCGCGGGCCCTGCTCGGTGCGCCTTCGGCACCCGAGGCCGGCGGGCCGGGAGCGGTGTCCCTGGCCGAGCGGGCGAAGCTGCTGGGCGAGCTGGACTCCCGGGAGCGGGCCCAGTGGGTTGCCGGTTTCATCGCGACGCACGGCTTGTCCGAGGCGTTCCAGCTGCTCGGGGTGTGTGCGGTCCCGTGGGCCGCGCCGCTTGGGCGAGCGGTGGTGGATGCCCTCGACATCGCCCGGGACGCGGGGAGTTACCCGTGGAGTTTCAGTGGAGTGATGGGGCTGGCCGAGCGGTGCCTGGATCCCGCGGAGGCCTCGCGGCTGGACGGACTGCTGGCGGTGCCGGACGAGAAGGAGGACGCGTCGCCGGGGGCCGGAGGGTACTGGGCGGAGGCGTTTCAGCGGCTCGTGACCACCTTGCGGCTGCGCGCCGCGATGGCCGACGAGCTGGGGGTGCCGCCGGAGGCGGGTTCACCGCGGGTGCGCTGATCCGCACCCGCGGGGTGAACCGTGACGACCGGGCTTCGGAGGCGCTACGCCCCGGCGGGCTGGCGTACGTTCTCCCGCACCCAGTCCACGATCGACGCCGTGGTCGCCCCGGGCGTGAAGATCGCCGCGACGCCCTTCTCCTTCAGCGGCGGGATGTCCGCCTCGGGGATGATGCCGCCGCCGAAGACCAGGATGTCCTCGGCGTCGCGCTCCTTGAGGAGGTCGATGACCGCCGCGAACAGGGTGTTGTGGGCGCCGGAGAGGATGGAGAGGCCGATCGCGTCGGCGTCCTCCTGGATCGCCGTGTCGACGATCTGCTCCGGAGTCTGGTGGAGTCCGGTGTAGATGACCTCCATACCGGCGTCGCGCAGCGCACGCGCGATGACCTTGGCCCCGCGATCGTGGCCGTCGAGCCCCGGCTTGGCGACGACCACGCGGATCGGACCGGCTGCCACACCCATCACTGCCTCCATGAAGCGACTACATCCATCCGTACCGAGAAGTACCGCACATTCCTCGCGTTCCGCCACCCGTCGCGAAGTGAACGAACGTTATCTCCAGCATCCCCCAACCGGCAGTTTCACGGTGCTGACCGAGGGGGAAATCACACGGTGGGACACGTTCGGGAGCCGCAGCGTGGACCGCGCGGGCACGAAGGGCACGTAGGGCAGGTCAGGCACGACAGCGGGGAGCCTCGTCGCCGCACCGGCAGGGAGCCTCGTCACGTCATGGGCGCCGCGCGCGCCGCACGCCTCACTCGTCCCGCGCGCGCCACTCTCGCACCGGCGGCCGTCCCCACCGCGGCTTTCCATGAGGGCACACGGGGGATCGAGCCGTCCTCCCGCGTGCTGACAGGAGGACGGCCGTGAAGGTCACCAGAGCACTCGACCCCCTCGTTCCGCTCTGCCGACGCCTCCTGCCGGGCAAGCTCACGGAACTCTCCATCGCTCTCCTCAAGGCGACCGCCTTGGAGATCGCGATCCTCGCCGGGCATCTCGTCCTCTATCCGACCGGCATCACGCAGGAGCGCCGCTCCCCCGCCCCCACACCGGCCCTGCCGGACGGTGCCGCGCAGTTGCCGACCACTCCCGGACCCCCGGTCGTCCTGCTGCACGGCTTCATCGACAACCGCTCCGTCTTCGTTCTGCTGCGGCGCAACCTCGCCCAGCACGGCAGGCAGTGCGTCGAGTCGCTCAACTACTCGCCGCTGACCCGTGACATCCGCGCGGCGGCCGAGCTGCTCGGCCGGCACATAGAGGAGATGTGCGAGCGCACCGGCAGCCGGCAGGTGGACATCGTGGGGCACAGCCTCGGCGGGCTGATCGCGCGCTACTACGTGCAGCGGCTCGGCGGCGACCTCCGGGTCCGCACGCTGGTGACGCTCGGCACCCCGCACTCCGGCACCCACGTGGTCCCGCTGGCGAACGCGCACCCGATCGTGCGCCAGCTGCGCCCCGGCTCGGAGGTGATCGAGGAGCTGGCCCTGCCCGCGCCCGGCTGTCGCACACGGTTCTTCTGCTTCTGGAGCGAGATGGATGCTCTGATGGACCCGCCGGAAACGGCACGTATCGAGCATCCCGACCTTTTGGTGCAGAACATAGAAGTAATGGGAATCGGGCATCTCGCACTGCCCGTTCATCCGGCCGTCGCTACCGGGATACGGCAGGCCCTCGACTCCGAGCACCCGGAGGTGGCGGCCACCAGGCCGGCCGGCGGTCTGACCGTGGCGTGAGAACAGGGCCGTAACTGGGTCATACCCGGGCGAGTCCGGGCGGCGCAACAGCCGCCCGGACTCGCCGACTTAGTGGGACCGGAAGGCAACCGGGCGTCGAACAATCTTCGAACACAAAGCCAAACCCGCGTCCATCGTCCCCCGAAACACGGCCGAATGCCCTTTTCCTTCGTGCACGAAACCTTCCGAAGATTGTCGCGCCCGCATACCGCCGGGTACAGTCGCCGCACTGCTCTGCCAGCCCCTGTTGTCGAGGCGAAAGAGAAGTTGGTGAACGACCGTCACCCGTCGGGGACCATGACCACCCCGACCCCGGCCTCCGATGCCGCCGCGGCGCCTTACGCGTCGTACGGCGGGCAGGAAGCCCAGTACGGCGATTTCACCACGTACGGCGGTTACGACAGCGGCGGTTTCCCGACCGGCACACACACCACCGCCCCGGCCTTCGACTCCGACCCGCTCTTCGGCAGCCTCCCGGGCGAGGGCCACACCACGGGCGCGTACGACGCCGCACAGTGGCAGACCGGCGACCACCACACGCTGAACTACGACCCGTACGCGGCCCAGCACCACGCCGCCTACGACAGCGGCGTCTACGACAACACCGCCTGGACGGTCCCCCGGCAGGCCACGGCTCCCGACATGAGCGGCCAGTGGGACGCGAGCGCCTGGCTCCAGCCCGAGCAGGCCGGCGCCGCCGATCCGACCCAGCAGTGGCAATGGGGTACGCAGACCTTCGAGACGGGTGCGTACGACGCCACGCAGTGGAACTCCGACGGCACCGCGGTGGCCGCCGAGCCCGAGCAGCAGGCCGAGCCCTTGGACCAGCCGGCGACCACCACCTTCGAGCAGCTCCCGTACGAGGAGCCCGCCTACGAGGAAGCCTCGTACGAGGAATCCACGTACACGGATTCCACGTACACGGAATCCGGCTACGAGGAATCCGCCTACGAGGATGCCTCTTTCGAGGGACCCGTCCCGGGCGAGGACGAGTTGACGGCCACCGGTGAGCTGCCAGCAGTAACGCCACTGCTGGAGGACCAGGAAGAGGTCACCCCGGCCCCTGCCACACGTGCGGGATCCCGCGGCGCGCGTTCCCGCCGTCGTACGCCCCCCAAGCGCTCCGCCCTGATGACCATCGCCGTGCCCTCGGCCTGTGTGATGGGGGTCGCCGGGATCGCCGCCGCCTCCGTGGGCCACCTGAACCTGACCGGCGGCGGCAAGGAGACCAGCGCCGCCGAGGCGGAGACGAAGTCGGTGAAACCGTCCGCCGCCAACAACAAGCTGGACGCCCAGCTGGAGAACCTCTCCGCCGGCGCGGACGACTTCGCCGACCGGGCCAGCCGCACTCAGGAGCGGATCGACCTCAAGGCTCAGCAGCTGGCCCAGCAGAAGCAGGCGGCGGCCGAGGCGGCCCGCAAGGAGCGGCTGCGTCCGAAGTACGTGCTTCCGGTCCTGCAGAAAGGGCTCAGCGCCTATTTCGGCCAGGCAGGCGTGAACTGGATGTCCGTGCACACGGGCATCGACTTCCCCGTCTCCTACGGCACGACGGTGATGGCCGCGACCGACGGCACTGTCACGACGAAGTGGAACAGCGCCTACGGCAACATGATGATCGTGACCGCGAAGGACGGCACGGAGACCTGGTACTGCCACCTCTCCAGCTACCGGGTCGCCTCCGGTACGACCGTCAAGGCCGGCGACCCGATCGCCTACTCGGGCAACTCCGGCAACTCGACCGGCCCGCACCTGCACTTCGAGGTCCGGCCCGCCGGTGGCGCGGCGATAGACCCGCTGCCGTGGCTCCGCAGCCACGGGCTGGATCCGACGTAGGACCCGAAAGCCGGGCACCGAACACCAAGCACCGAGCACCGAGCACCGACCGAGCCCCCGCCGAACCGGCGGGGGCTCCGCTCATGCCGCTACAGCTTCTCCACCGGCGCGTACCGCAGCACCAGCCGCTTCGGCTTCGCGTCACCGAAGTCGATCGTCGCCTGGGCGTTGTCCCCCTCGCCCGTCACCGCGAGGACCGTGCCGAGTCCGAACTGGTCGTGGGTGACCCGGTCCCCGACGGCCAGGGACACCACCGGCTTCGACGAGACCCGCCTCGTGGCGAACCCGGACGCACCCGCCGCCGACGAGCGCGAGCGGGACGAGGACAGCGAGGCCGCCACGCCGGACGCCGGTCCGGAGGACACCGGCGCCACCGCTCCCGTCCGCTTCCACTCCATATGGGCGGGCGGGATCTCCTCCAGGAAGCGGGACGGCGGGTTGTACGACGGCTGTCCCCAGGCACTGCGCATCGACGAGCGGGTCAGATAGAGCCGCTCACGCGCACGCGTGATGCCCACGTACGCCAGGCGCCGCTCCTCCTCCAGCTCCTTGGTCTGGCCGAGGGCGCGCATGTGCGGGAAGACGCCGTCCTCCATGCCGGTCAGGAAGACGACCGGGAACTCCAGACCCTTGGCGGTGTGGAGGGTCATCAGGGTGATGACGCCGGAGCCGTCCTCGTCGCCGTCGGGGATCTGGTCGGAGTCGGCGACCAGGGCCACCTTCTCCAGGAACTCGGCCAGCGTGCCCCCCGGGGCGGCAGCCCCCGGTGTCGCCGCGCCTTCCTCACGCTCCTGCTCGAACTCCAGGGCCACGGCGGCGAGTTCCTGGAGGTTCTCGATACGGGTCTCGTCCTGCGGGTCGGTGGAGGCCTGCAACTCGGCGAGGTAGCCGGTGCGTTCCAGTATCGCCTCCAGGACCGTGGCCGGTCCGGCGCCGGACTCCGCGATCGTACGGAGGTCCTCCATCAGCACGTTGAACCGCTTGACGGCGTTCGTCGACCGCGCCGCCATGCCGTACGCCTCGTCGACGCGGCGCAGCGCCTGCGGGAAGCTGATCTTCTCGCGCTGGGCGAGGGCGTCGATCATCGCCTCGGCGCGCTCGCCGATACCCCGCTTGGGGACGTTGAGGATCCGGCGCAGCGGGACCGAGTCCTCCGGGTTGGCCAGGACGCGCAGGTAGGCCAGGACGTCCCGGACCTCCTTGCGCTCGTAGAAGCGCACGCCGCCGACGACCTTGTAGGGGAGGCCGACGCGGATGAAGACCTCTTCGAAGACACGGGACTGGGCGTTGGTGCGGTAGAAGACGGCGACGTCGCCCGCCTTCGCCTCGCCCGCGTCCGTGAGGCGGTCTATCTCGTCGGAAACGAACTGTGCCTCGTCGTGCTCGGTGTCGGCGACATACCCGGTGATCTGCGCGCCCGCGCCCGCGTTGGTCCACAGGTTCTTGGGGCGGCGGGACTCGTTGCGCTCGATGACCGCGTTGGCAGCGGAGAGGATCGTCTGCGTGGAGCGGTAGTTCTGCTCCAGGAGGATCGTCGTCGCGTTCGGGTAGTCCTCCTCGAACTGGAGGATGTTGCGGATCGTCGCGCCCCGGAAGGCGTAGATCGACTGGTCGGCGTCACCCACGACGCACAGTTCGGCGGGCTGGAGGTCGTACTCGCCGGACGGTACGTCCACCGGGTGCTCGGCGGTGCCGACGAGCTCGCGCACGAGGGCGTACTGGGCGTGGTTGGTGTCCTGGTACTCGTCGACGAGGACGTGCCGGAAGCGGCGGCGGTAGTGCTCGGCGACGTCCGGGAAGGCGCGCAGCAGGTTGACCGTCGTCATGATCAGGTCGTCGAAGTCGAGGGCGTTCGCCTCGCGCAGCCGCGACTGGTACATGGCGTAGGCCTGGGCGAGGGTCTTCTCGAATCCGTCCGCGGCCCGGGCGGCGAAGTCCTCCTCGTCGATCAGCTCGTTCTTCAGGTTGCTGATCTTGGCGCTGAAGGACTTCGGCGGGAAGCGCTTGGGGTCGAGGTCCAGGTCGCGGCAGACCAGCGCCATCAGACGCTTGCTGTCGGCGGCGTCGTAGATCGAGAACGACGACGTGAAGCCGAGCCTCTTGCTCTCGCGGCGCAGGATGCGCACACACGCGCTGTGGAAGGTCATCACCCACATCGCGTTGGCGCGCGGACCGACGAGCTGCTCGACGCGCTCCTTCATCTCGCCCGCGGCCTTGTTGGTGAAGGTGATCGCGAGGATCTGGCCCGGGTGCACGTTCCGCTCGGCCAGCAGGTGGGCGATGCGGTGGGTGAGCACACGGGTCTTGCCGGAGCCGGCGCCGGCCACGATGAGCAGCGGGGAGCCGGCGTGGACGACGGCGGCGCGCTGGTTCTCGTTCAGCCCGTCCAGGAGCGCGGCGGCGTCGAGCACCGGGCGCGGGGCGCCGTCGCGGTAGTACTGGTCCCGGTCCGGCGGCGCGTCGAACTTCCCCCCGAACAGATCGTCCGGAACCGGTTCCGGAGCGTAATCGTCCTCGGGCGGCGGCGGAGGTTCCTCCTCGTGGCCGCGGGGGGCCTGGAGGCTCGCCAGGAAGCTGTCGTCAAAGAGGCTGCTCATCGCTCTCCGAGTCTAGGGCGCCCCACCGACAAACGACCGCCGCCCCGGGAACAAGGCCGGCCCCGCACGCAAGGGATCTTCCCGGCCTGTGAGCCGGACAACAGCCTCACGCTCCGGAAACGTGCCGTCACGCGGACGGAATCCCACCCTCAGGTCACAAAAATGTATCGGGCATATCGCCCATCAACCTTCACACGGGCCACACCAGTTGGCTACCGTCTCGGGCGGGCCGTACGACACCCACCGGCGAACGTCGCCGGGCCGCGCGGCCTCCGCCGAGTCCGGCGCGCCTCCTCGCGGCAGCCGGAGCCGGGGACCCACCGACCTTGGGGTGAATCGGTCCAACTCTCCTTCGGGAAAAGGACCGTAGGGCAACCCTTCCGAACCACCCGCCCGAACCCGACAGCTAACTCGGTAGGCGGAACACGGAAGGAGTCGCCTCTCTTGGCGTCGCACCGCAAGTCGCGCCCCGCAGGTACCCGCGTAGCAGGCATACGCACCCCCGCCCTCGCCACCGCCGCCCTCACCTCGGTCGCCCTGCTGTCCCAGACGGCCGAAGCCACCCCCTCCGCCGACGGCAACAAGCCGAGCGTCGAGGAGGTCGAGAAGAAGGTCGACGACCTCTACCGCCAGGCGGAGTCGGCCACCGAGAAGTACAACGCGGCCAAGGAGCAGGCCGGCAAGCAGCGCAAGCACGTCGATTCCCTGCTGGACGACGTGGCCCGGCGCACGGACAAGCTGAACAAGGCGCGTGAGGAGCTGGGCTCGTTCGCCGCGGCCCAGTACCGGACCGGCGCCGCCGCGCCCGACACCGCCACCTTCCTGCTCGCGGACGACCCGCAGGACTACTTCGACCAGACCCAGCTGATGGGCCGGCTGACCTCACGCCAGAAGGACGCGGTCGACGACTACGTCACCCAGCAGTCCGCGACCATGAAGAAGCGGCGGGAGGCCACTCAGAGCCTCGAAACGCTGACCGAGTCGCAGGACGAACTGAAGACCGCCAAGGCCACCGTCCAGACGAAGCTCGCCACGGCGCGCGAGCTGCTGTCCAAGCTGACGGTGGCGGAGAAGGCGCGGCTCGCGGCGATCGAGAAGCAGAAGCAGGAGGAGGCCGCGCGGAAGGCCGCGGAGCTCGCGAAGCAGCAGGCGGCGGCCGAGAAGGCGGCGGCGGAGAAGGCGGCACAGCAGACGGCCGGCTCCACGGGCTCGACGACCTCCACGGGTTCGACGGGTTCGTCCGGTTCGTCGACCTCCACCGGCTCGACCGGCTCGACCTCCGACTCCACCTACACCACCAAGGCGGAGAAGGCGATCGCCTTCGCCCGCGCGCAGATCGGCAAGCCGTACGTCTGGGGCGCCACCGGCCCCGGGTCCTACGACTGCTCGGGTCTCACCCAGGCCTCCTGGAAGGCCGCCGGAGTCAACCTCCCCCGCACCACCTGGGACCAGGTCGACGCGGGCACCACGGTCTCCCTCGCCGACGCAAAACCCGGCGACCTGATCTTCTTCTACGACGACATCAGCCACGTCGGCCTCTACATCGGCAACGGCATGATGATCCACGCCCCGAAGCCCGGCGCCTACGTCCGCGAGGAGTCGATCTACTACGGCGGCGAGTCGATCATCCACAGCGTGGTGCGACCGGCCTGAGTCTTTCGGGGCACGCGCCCGCGTGCCCCGCCCGAAAGACGCACACGGCTCCCTAGCATCGGGCCATGCCCGCCTCCTCCCTGCGCGTCTGGTGGAAGCGGCGGCCGCCGACGGCCGGGGCCGCCGTGATGGCGACCGGCATCGTGTCGACGGGGCTGCGTCTGGCGGGCTACGAGGCCGTGTCCCTGGTCGCCCTCGCGATGACCTGTGTCGCGTGGCTGGCGCTGGCGGTGGACTTCGGCGTGGGGCTGCTGTGGGAACGGGAGCGGTGGGCGGCCGAGGCCCGGACGCCGGGCGCGCTCACCGCCGTCGCCGCGACCTCGGTGCTGGGAACCTGCTTCTCGGCGCTGGGGTGGCAGGCTCTGGCCGCGGCGCTGCTCGCCCTTGCCGCGGTGCTCTGGCCGGTGCTGCTCAGCCTCGTCGTGCACCACTGGCACCGGCACATGCCCGGCTCCGTGTTCCTGTGCTGCGTGGCCACCCAGGGGCTCGCCGTACTGGGCGCCACGCTGGCCGGGGCCGAGGCGACGGCCTGGCTCGCGCACGCGACGCTCGTGCTGTTCTGGCTGGGGCTCGTGCTGTACGGGCTCGCCCTGGCCCGCTTCGACAGGCGACAGGTGGTCGAGGGCGCCGGGGACCACTGGATCGCGGGCGGCGCACTCGCCATCTCCGCCCTGGCCGGGGCGAAGCTGATCTCCGCCGACAGCCCGCGCCTGTACCTGTGGAACGAGGACGACCTCGGCGTCCTGCGCGAGATGACCGTCGGGCTTCTCGTCCTCGATCTGACCTGCTACGTCGTGCTCCTGGCCGCCGAGGTGGCACGCCCGCGACCGCGCTACGACGTGCGCCGGTGGGCGACGGTGTTCCCGCTGGGCATGTCGGCCGCGTCGACGCTCTCCGTCGCGGCCGCCGTCGGAGTCCCCTGGCTGAAGGGGCCCGGACAAGTGCTGCTGTGGGTCGCGGTGGCGGCCTGGCTCGTGGTCGCCGCCGGAGCGTTGCGGTCCGCCCGCGCCGGGCTCAGGGCCGCGCGCTGAGCCCGGTCACGTCCACAGCACGGCGATGAAGATGTTCGCCGTGGTCAGCAGGCCCACCAGTCCGAAGAGGCGCTTGTCCACCGTCTCCTCGTCCCGCTTCACATAGACGAGCCCGAGGATCACGATCAGCAGGGCCAGCTTCACGCCGATCTTGACGGGGTTGACGTGGTGGCCGTCGGCCTGGTTGAGGCCGACCAGGATCACACCGGTGACCAGCATGGTCAGCGCGCCGTGCAGCATCGCGGGGACGAAGCGGGCGGCGCCCCGGCCCATCGCCTTCATCTGGGTGAGGAAGCCGCCGAGGAGCGCGGCGATGCCGATGATGTGCAGGCCGACGAAGAGATGGATGAGTACGTGCATGAGGCCGGAGCCTAATCCCCGGCATATATGCACCCCATAGCACCCCGCCGCCCGCACGCACCCGGAAACCGCCGCTTCGGTCACCGCACTGCGTGAAGTCGGCGGCTCCGGATCCGGATCACGGTCATATGCGGTCGCCGCACAGTCCGATGCGGGCACTTCCATACATGACGTTACCGGGCCGACACAGTCAGGTTTAGCGTCCTCCACCAGGTGACCGACTCCCCACCGCCGCCCGGGCCAGGGGCGGCAGTCGGCCACCACCGCCGAGAAAGGTCCGGCGGCGGCCAGCTCCCCCTGTGCGGGCCGCCGCCGGACTCGCGAACCGCTCGGTCGCACGAACCGTACGAAAGGACGTGACGGTCCAGGTGGCAGTGCACCGCAAGCCCCGGCAGCGCTCGCTGGGCGGCAACACCGCCCGCGCGGCCGCGACCATCGCCCTGGCGGGCGCGGCCACCGCGACGGGCTTCGACGGCATCGGGCACGCCGAGCCGCAGCTGACGCCGGCCCAGGTCAAGGCGAAGGTGGACAAGCTGTACCAGGAGGCGGAGGCCGCCACCGAGAAGTACGACGGGGCGAAGGAGAAGGCGGACGCGGCGCAGCGGCGACTGAAGGAGCTGCGGGACGAGGCGGCCCGCAAGGAGGACAAGCTCAACTCGGCACGGGACGCGCTGGGTTCCGTCGCGGCGGCGCAGTACCGCAGCGGCGGGCTCGACCCCGCGGTGCAGCTGATGCTCTCCGACAACCCGGACCGGTATCTGGACGGCGCCGCGTTCGCCGAGCGGGCGGGCGACCGGCAGTCCGAGGCCGTGGCGCGGGTACGCAAGCAGCTCCGGGAGATCGAGCAGCTGCGCGGCGCCGCCCACGTCGAACTGACGTCGCTCAAGTCGCGGCAGGCGGAGCTGGAGCGGCAGAAGAAGACGGTCACCGGGAAGCTGGGCGAGGCCAGGCAGCTGCTGTCCCGGCTGACGCCCCAGGAGCGGGCGCGGGTCACGGCGGACGGCGGGACGGGCGCCGGAGCGGCCGGGGCGGGGCGCAGCTCACGGTCGGCCTCGGACGCGCGGGACCCCCTGACGGACGCCCCCGGTTCCGTCGCGGCCCCCAACTCCCGTGCCGCGGCCGCCGTCGCATACGCCTACCAGAAGCTCGGCAGCCCCTATGTGTGGGGCGCGACGGGCCCGGACGCCTTCGACTGCTCCGGCCTCGCCCAGGCCGCCTACCGCTCGGCCGGCATCTCCCTCCCCCGCACCACCTACGCACAGATCAACGCGGGCCGGCGCGTCTCCCGCTCCGAACTCCTCCCCGGCGACCTGGTGTTCTTCTACTCGGGCATCACCCACGTCGGCATCTACATCGGCAACGGCCAGATGATCCACGCCCCGAACCCCTCGGCACCGGTCCGGGTGGCCCCGATCGACGAGATGCCGTTCGCGGGGGCTACGCGGGTGGTGTGAGGGCGCTCAAGCGCCGGTACGGGCGTAGGCGACGAACGCGGTCCAGGCGGTACCGGCGACGGCGAAGCGGGGGCTCTGGGAGCCGAGCTTCGAGTCCCGGACGTGGATGGTGTGGGGGCAGGAGGCGACTTCGACGCAGTTGCCGGTGTAGTCGCTGCTGTGGCTTGACTTGCGCCAGTCGAGGGCGACTTCGAGGCAGTTGCCGCCTTGGTCATCGCTATAGCTGGACTTGAACCACACCAAGCTGTCGCTCATGGCTCCTCCGCCACCCTTCTGATGAACTCGGCTGACTCCTCAATACTGAGGGCATGCATGCGGATCATGGCATGCCTTTGGTTCAGTGCACTCACCTTGTCTGGACTGGCGTGCAGCACACTCACCTCCGGGCCCTCAACGTAGGCAAAGGCGTCATGCTCGGGTGATTCCAGCAGAACGATCGGTCCAGCGAGGGCAACGCCGTTGCACCGGCCGACAGGCAGCACTTGAACCGACACGTTGCGCATCTCACCCACTTTCACCAGATGCATGAGCTGTGCCCTCATGACATCTCGGCCACCAACGTCTGTCCGTAACGCGGCCTCATAGATCAGGAAGCTGTACAGCACGCTGATACGTCGAGCCAGAGCTTCCTGACGGCGCAGCCTCGCAGCTACGCGTTCGGCAACCGTCTCGTCATCCAAAGGTGGACAGCTTCCACCGATCAGAGCGCACGCATACTCCTCCGTCTGCAACAAGCCCGGAATGAGCAGCGGCTCGTAGCAGGTGAAGCTGATGGCCTCAGCCTCGATGGCCATGAACTCCTGCGACCGCGCCGGGAACGGCTCCGGCTTCAGGTACTCCTGAGCCGCGACGAGCTTCCCGCCCGCCCCGCACACCTGGTCCGCGATCTGCAACAACCTCAGCGTGGGCCGACGGCGGCCGTTCTCCATCGACTTGACGTACTCGTAGTCGTACCCGGCCTCCTTGGCCAGCGCCTCGCGGCCGATGCCGGCTTCCGTGCGCCACATCTTGATCTGGCTGCCGCAGTACCGCCAGGCGATCGGCGGCTGGGAGTTCACCTCGGTCGACACGCGCACCTCCGCCGGATCCACGACGGGTACAACCACCCGCTGTACCCGCGCCGTTACTCGTGAGGCTACGCGCGACCCGGGACCGTGATCTGGCCAAACGTCAGAACTTCGACGCAAGGGATGAACAGCGCATGCAAACCCCGTGGCCCCCGCTGCCCACGACCGCCGCCCCGATGGACATCGAGTGGCGCCTGCCGCGTCACGCGCGGAGCGTGGGCAGGGCACGCGCGCTGTTCCGCGAACAGGCGGCGTCCTGGGGGCTGTCACAGGAGGTGACTGACACGGCGGAACTGCTCCTGAGCGAGCTGATGACGAACGCGTACCGCCACGCGAAGGTCCCGGCCGGCCGCGAGATCTGGGCCCGCTGCGTGGTCACGGAGAACCGCGTCCGCGTGACGGTGACCGACGCGAACGACACACTCCCGACGCCGGGCACGGCATCCCTGGACGACGAGTCGGGCCGGGGCCTCACGCTGGTGGCGGCGCTGGCGGACGACTGGGGCGTCGAATCTCGCACCTGCGGCACCGGCAAGACCGTCTGGTTCGAACTGGTCCGAGAGCCGGTCGCCTACCAGACGGTCACACCAGCCGTCGAGCCGTGGCCCACCGGGTCAGTTCATGTCGGTTCGACAGCTGGAGCTTCCTCAGTACCGCCGAGACGTGGGACTCGACCGTCTTGACGGAGATGAAGAGCTGCTTGGCGATCTCCTTGTACGCGTAGCCCCGGGCGATCAGGCGCAGGACCTCGCGTTCGCGCTGGGTGAGGCGGTCGAGGTCCTCGTCGACCGGTGGGGCGTCGGTGGAGGCGAAGGCGTCCAGGACGAAGCCGGCCAGGCGCGGGGAGAAGACGGCGTCGCCCTCCTGGACGCGGAAGATGGAGTTGACGAGATCCGTGCCGGTGATCGTCTTGGTGACATAGCCCCGGGCTCCGCCGCGGATCACACCGATCACGTCCTCCGCCGCGTCCGAGACGGACAGCGCGAGGAAGCGGACCGGCTGCTCGGGGTCGGCCATCAACGGGGCGCAGCGGCGCAGCACTTCGACGCCGCCGCCGCCCGGGAGGTGGACGTCGAGGAGGACCACCTCGGGCCGGGTCGCGGTGATCACCGTGACGGCCTGGTCGACGTCCGCGGCCTCGCCGACGACCTCGACACCGGTCTCCTCGGTCTGGCCGATCTCGGCCTGGACGCCCGTACGGAACATGCGGTGGTCGTCGACGAGAACCACGCGGACTCGGCGCCCGGCCGCTCCGCCGCCCGCCTCCGCCGCCCCCGCCGTGCCGTTCGCCTCGGTCGCGTCGCTCATGACGTCTTCTCCGCCCTCTCCATCTCCAGCTCGACCTCCGTGCCGCCGTCCGGCACCGCCCGCAGCCGTGCCGTACCGCCGTTGCGTTCCATGCGGCCGATGATCGATTCTCTGACGCCCATGCGGTCGGCGGGTATCGAGTCGAGGTCGAAGCCGGGACCGCGGTCCCGGACGGACACGAAGACCGTCCTGCCCTCGACTTCGGCGTAGACCTGTACGGCGCCGCCGTCGCCACCGTACTTGGCCGCGTTCACCATCGCCTCGCGCGCGGCCTGCATCTGTGCGGCGATCCGTTCGTCGAGCGGACAGTCGCCGACCACGACGACCTCGATGGGGACGCCGTGCTTGTCCTCCACCTCGGCGGCGTTGCGCCGTACCGCGTCGGCGAGGTTGTCCGGTTCGTCGGCCTCGTCCTTGCCGGTGCCCTCGGGTTTGTAGAGCCAGGTGCGCAGGTCGCGTTCCTGGGCGCGGGCGAGGCGGCGCACCTCGTTCGCGTTCTCCGCGTTGCGCTGGATCAGGGTGAGGGTGTGCAGCACGGAGTCGTGGACATGGGCGGCGACCTCGGCGCGCTCCTGGGCGCGGATGCGCATCAGGCGCTCCTCGGAGAGGTCCTGGGTCATCCGGACGAGATAGGGACCGGCGAGGAGCGTGATGCCGACGAGGACCGCGAGGGCGGCCTGGAGGACGGACCCGAGGTGGGCGGAACCCTGCAGGACGAAGATGCCGGAGACGCCCGCGGCGACGAGCAGGACGCCCCCGACCGTGCGCAGGAGGTTGAGGGTGCGGCGGCGGCTGCCGACCTCGACCCAGCGCGCCCGGCGGGCGTTGTCCGCCTGCCGCCAGACCAGGGCGACGCCCGCGCCGACGAGGACGGCGGGCAGGAGGTAGGCCTTGGCTCCGCTGCCGAGATTGACCTCGCTCACGAAGACCATGGCCACCACGACCATGAGGAGCAGCGCGACGATCTGGCCCCTGTCCGGCTTGCGGGCGACGAGTCTGCGCCGTCCGTCCGCGGAGGTCTCGGTGCCGACCAGGGACGGCGGCCTCTGGTCGCCGACGCCGCCGACGCCGAGGGGGACGAAGAACCAGAACGCGGCGTACAGGAGCGCGCCGAGGCCGTGGTCCATCAACAGGCCGACGAACACGAGCCGTACCCAGACCACGGGCAGCCCGAGGTGCCCGGCGAGGCCCCGCGCGACGCCCCCGAGCCAGCGGCCGTCGCTGCTGCGGTAGAGCTTGCGCGGCGGCCGCGGGTCGTCGATGGGCGCTGCTGCGGCTTCCGGCATGCCATCGATGGTCACACGCCCGGGGTTGCGGAGCATCAGGGTCTACCCCCGAGACTCCCCTGATCTTCGAACCTGATCTTCGAATGATCTCTGAATGATCTTCGGGAATCCGGGCGTCGAACGCCTCCCGGGCGACGACTCAGGGGCGATTTCAGGGTTCGGCCAGGGTCGTCCCGGCTCCCGCCACGGCACCGCGGCCGTCACCATGGACGCATGACAGATCACGACCACGCCGCGACGGGTCCGGGACCCGGCCCCGGCCCGCGCCCTACGCCGGGCGCCGGGCCGACGGATGCCGCGCCCGCCGCGGCCGGGGAACGGGACGTGCGCGGAGAGGTCCCGCACAGGTTCCGCCGCGACCGCCGCCACAAGATGGTCGCGGGGGTGTGCGCCGGGCTCGGCCGACAGACCGACATGGATCCCGTGATCTTCCGGATCACCCTTGCCGTCCTCGCCGCGACCGGCGGGATCGGCCTCATCTTCTACGGGTTCGCCTGGCTCTTCGTGCCGTACGAGCACGAAGAGGAGAACGAGGTCCGCAAGCTGCTGACCGGGCGGGTCGACGGTCAGGCCCTGGCGGCCGTGCTGTTCGCGCTGGTCGGCTGCGGGGTGTTCCTGACGATGCTGAAGAACGGCGGGGTGCTCACGTTCGCCGTCGTCCTCTCCCTGCTGCTGGCCGGCGCCGGCTACTGGTCGCAGCGGCGCGGCGCCCCCGACCCCGACCCGCTGGCGGCCCAGGCCGTGGCCGACGCCCCGCCGGAGGCCCAGGCACCGCCGGTCCCCTCCTCCTATCCCTCCTGGTGGCGCGACCCCATCGTCAAGGACGGCACGCACGTCGGCGGCACCGGCTATCTGTGGGGCCCCGGGGACTCGCGCGACCGGGACGTCGTGGCGGCCGTCGGCGTCGGCCCCCGCAGCTCCTGGAGCGGCCGCGAGGACATACGTCCCCCGCGGACGGCGCCCCCGCGGACGCGCGGTCCGCGCTGGATCGGCGGCTGGGTCTTCCTGCTCGCCCTGCTGGCCGGCGGCCTGGGCACAGGGCTGACGTGGCACGAGCACCCGCTGGGCACCAGCCTGCAGGCCGGCCTGGCCGGCGCGCTCCTCGTCCTCGGCGTCGGAATCGCGGTCAGTGCCGTCCTGGGGCGTACGGGCGCGGGGTCGGTGTTCCTGGCGATCGTCACGGCGGCGCTGCTCGC
Source organism: Streptomyces sp. NPDC086549 (assembly GCF_044746205.1). Taxonomy (NCBI): domain Bacteria; kingdom Bacillati; phylum Actinomycetota; class Actinomycetes; order Kitasatosporales; family Streptomycetaceae; genus Streptomyces; species Streptomyces sp. NPDC086549. Next base: position 738,781 of record NZ_JBIVBS010000002.1, read on the forward strand.
CGGGGCGTCGGCCCTGCCCAAGGACATCACCACGCACTGGATGCGCACGACGTGGAAGCCGGCCTCCGCCGCGGACGTGCGGCCCACGTACGACCTCGGCACCGGCGAGGGCACCCTCGACCTGAGCCGGATCCATGTCGCCAAGGGCCGGACGCTGGAGACGAGGGCAGAGGTGGGTGCGGGCAGGATGCGGGTGATCGTGCCGCCGGACGTGACCGTGCGGATGAGCATCGACGTGGGGGTCGGCGACATCCAGTTGCCGGGTGAGGACAAGCAGGACGTGGACGTGGCCCCGGGCAAGCACAAGGACGTGACATTGTCACCGAGGACGGGCGGCGGGACCGCCGGCACGCTCGACATCGACCTCCAGGTCGGTGTGGGACAGGCGGAGGTGAGCCGTGCTGCGTCATGAGTTCCAGCCCGGGAGGCTGGTCGCCGGCTTCTTCCTCACCGTGACGGGCGTCGTCTACGCCGGTGACGCGGGCGGCCTGTGGGACACGCCCTGGTTCGCGGTCGTGCCCCTCGTCGTGGGCGGCCTGTTCCTGGCGGGCGCGACGGGCGCCCTGGCCCGGCGCATCCGCGGACGGCGCGGGCCGGGCCGCGGAAGCACGGCCGAGGCCGGGAGCGCCGTGGGGACCCACCTACACCAGTGACCCCTGCCGTCGCCTCGCGCGGAGCAGCGCGTCCAGGGAGAGGTACGGGGTGCCGGCGAGGACAAGGGGCAGCCAGGCCATCAGATAGGCGAGGTCGTTGCCGTAGTAGTACGGCGTGGAGGACCAGCTCACCGTCAGCCACAGGCTGAGCGAGATCAGCGCGCCGCCGAGCGCGGCGAGCCGGCCGAACAGGCCGAACAGGATGCCGATGCCCACGGCCAGCTCACCGAAGGCCATGGCGTAGCCGAAGCCGACGGGGTTCTTCAGGGCCAGGTCGACCAGGGCCGGAATGGCGGAGGAGTCGCGGACCGCGCGCATGGTGTCACCGACCGAGCCGGAGCCGCCCGACTTCATGAAGGCGCTGTCGGTCAGTTTGTCCAGGCCCGCGTAGATGAAGGTGACGCCCAGGAAAACGCGTAGCGGAAGGAGGGCGTAGCGCGTGGCGACGTCCCGCCAGTCGCGGTCGCCTTCGAGATAGGGGGTGTGCGTGCCCGAACGAATACCATGAGTCATCGCGCCTAGCCGCCTCTCGCCCGCGAACCGAGACCCCTTTACAGACCATACGTACGACAAGCGGGACCGGCTCAATCCTCTCGCGGACCTTTTACCGAATTCGTCCCGTCGGACGCGTGCGCGTAAGGCTGTCGTCAGGATGCCGTCAAGATGTCGTCGCTCGTCGGCTCACCCGGCTCACCCGGCACGCCCGGCACACCCGGCACACCCGGCACGCCCGGCTCGTCAGTCCGCGATCTCGACCCTGCACCGGTTCGTGGCCACCCCCGCCGCCGTGACCACCTGCACCTCCACCGACCCGGGCTCCACGTCCACCGGCACCGGCACCTTCAGGACCGTGTCCGAGGGGTTGCTGAAGCCGCCGGTGACGGGAATCAGGGGGACGTGCACGTCGACCGCGCCGATGCGGACCACCATCCGGGAGAGGTGGTCGGCGCTCTGAGCTCCCGGCGGGACGAAAAAGGCACCGCGGATCTCGATGTCGTCGCCCGTGCGGATCGGCCCGTCCAGGTCGCCGGCCTCGCGGGCCCGGACGACGGAGAGGATCATCGGGCGGCCGCCCTCGGCGTACTTTCCGGCCAGGTAGGTCGCGGCCGAGACCAGGACCACCACCGCCAGGCCCCACGGCAGGTCGGGCAGCTGGTCCGGCCGGCGGGCCAGCCGCACGGCGGCGAAGACCAGGGCGACGGCGCCGATCACGACGTACTGGATGTCGGCGAAGGTGCCCCGGCCGGAGTCGTCGGTGAGCAGGTCGGCCGAGCGCGGGCGGGACGCGCGTACCTTCTGGAGCCGCTGGCCGAGGATCCGCAGGCCGACCACGCGCCGTACCAGGACCGCGATGCCGCAGACCACGGCGAGGACGGTCACCACGCCAGCCCCGCGGGCGAGTGCGAGCCCGGAGATGAGCGCGTCGCGTTCCGCGTGGTCGGAGGCCGCGGCGAGGCGGCCCGCCAGGACCAGGACCGCGTACGCCACGAACAGCACCCAGGCCGCCGCGACGGTACGGGAGGTGGACATCCGGTTGTCCTCGCCGATCACGGGCGCCAGCGCCCCGCCCCGCGCCCGGTGGAACCACGAGGCCGCGGTCAGCGCGCCGGCCACCGCCAGCGCGGCGAGCAGTCCGGCGGTGCGCGCGCTCGTCCAGCCCGCGCCGATCGCGGTCAGCGACTCCACCAACAGCAGCAGGAACACGGCCGCCCACAGGGCGTACAGCGTGCGGAGCCACAGCCGCGCCAGCCAGGCGTCGCCCTCCGCCCGGCCGCGCTGGGCGACGGCCTCGGCGGACTGGGTCAACTCCTCGGAGACCCACTGCCGGGAGGCGGACGCGGAGTGGGCCACCGCCGCGGGCAGTCCCTGCCCGGCCGCGAACTCGTCGCGCTTGAGAAGGAACTCGGCGACGGCCCGCCGGTGCCCCTCCCGAGCCCCGTGCGGGCAGTCCCCGCAGGTGCAGCCACCCCCGTGGGCAGTCCCGCGCGCACCCGTCTCCGCGCCCTGCCTCGCCTCCTGCACCGCCACGCCCGACGCCCGCCCTTCCCCATGACACACGACATGACCCACGACCATGACCCACGCCCCGAGGCACGCCCCGAGGCACGGCCGGCGGCATCCTCCGCGGAGGCCTACCGCCGCCGTGCAACTCCCATGCGACGACAGCGAATTGTGCCCTATGCCACGCCGACCGCGTCCAGCAGGTGGTCACCGCGGGTGAAGTTCGGGCCGCTGTGTTGACCCAGCTGCGGGAACTTCGATATTGCCGAGATCATCCAGCGGCAGGGTTCGCCGGGCAGGTCCTACCGGACACGTCCTAGCTGAGCAGATCCGGCTCGCTGCGGCTGATGTCCTGCCACAGCGGCTGGTAGTTGATCCACGCCACCAGGTCACCGCCGAGCTGCTCCCGGGTCGCCACCGCCAGTTTGTGGTCGATGAGGAGCGGGCGGCCCGCCGCCTTCGCCATCAGCTGCACCTGGCAGGACTTCTCCATCGACAGGAACCACCAGGCCGCCGCGTCCACCGAGTCGCCGACCGTCAGCAGCCCGTGGTTGCGCAGGACGAGAGCCTTGCGGGAGCCGAGCGCGGCCGCGATCCGGCGGCCCTCCTCGGCGTCCACGGCGACGCCCGTGTACGCGTCGTACAGTGCGTGGTCCTCGTAGAACGCGCAGCTCTCCTGGCTGATGGGGTCGAGCAGGTCACCGAGCGCGGACAGGGCACGGCCGTGCACCGAGTGGCAGTGGGCGACCGCGACGACGTCCGGGCGGGCGGCGTGCACCTGGGCGTGCGCGGTGAACGCCGCCTGGTTGACGTGATAGCGGCCCTCGATCACCTGCCCGTCCTGGTTGGCCAGTACGAGGTCGCTGATGGTGACGTGCTTGAACGGCATCCCGAACGGGTTGACCCAGAAGCAGTCGGAGAACTCCGGGTCGCGCGCGGTGATGTGCCCCGACACCCCGTCCTCGAATCCGGACCTGCCGAACAGCCGGAGCGCGCCCGCGAGCCGTTCCTTGCGGTGCCGGCGTTCGTCGTCGAGCGAGTCGTGCATCGGCGGCATCGCGAACTGCAACTGGTCGGTGGGCAGCGGCAGGGGCGGGGTGGGCCCGTGCATAGGTCCTCCTGCACTGGGTTTGCTTTACGTGGCGGAAGTTACCGTCGGTCAGCGCAAAAGGGCAGAGGTGTTTTGTAAAGATGAAGCCGCAACCGTTCCGGGGGCTCATGGGTCTGTGATGCGGAACCCGAAATTCAGCAACAGTTCTCAGCCATCCGGAGCCCTCCATGAGCCAAGCCGAACGCCATCTCAACAGCCTCATGCGGCAGCTCGCGACCCAGCAGCACGTCGAACTGGTCCGTCCCTTCACCGAGCTCAAGACCTTGGGCGCGCTCGTGTACGTCGCCGAGTGCTTCGGCTTCCGCTACGCCGGCCTCCGCCTCGTCGGCCGCCACAAGGTGCTGCACATCGACCTCGTACGGGACCCCGAGCCGTGGGCCCAGCAGCGCGCGGCGACGAACGCGGCCACGTTCACACAGGTGGGAGCGGGCGGCCCGGTGCCGGGGATGTATCTGAACTCGCTCACCCCGGTGCCCGAGGCCGAGGCGGACGTCGACCTGATCTGCGCACTCATCAAGTACGACGGCCTGGTCGAGGCCGGCAACCGGAAGCAGCTGCTGACGCTGGGCTGGGGCTCGGCGGCCCTGTTCCTGCTGCTGGCGGTGGTCAGCGGCGTCTACGCCGTCCTGCTGCCACTCGCCGTGCTGGCGCCGGCGTTCATGCTCGGCGCGCTGCGCGTCAACACGGTCCGCCGCGCGAAGCTGGCCCAGCGGCTGAGGGCCGCCGGGTGCACGCCGGTGCGGGACGACGCGGGGCGGGAGCGGTACGTGCGGCCGGTGCCCCACGCGGTGTGACGTCCGCGGTGGCTGCGGATACCCGACAGAGGATGTCGGGTATCGGCGTGAGACTGGCCCGTATGAACTGGGCATACTTCAGCACCGCCGAACCCGGACTCGCGAAGATCGCCGAGGAGCGCTTCGGCGCGTTCCGGCACCACGTCCTCGCCACCCTGCGCAAGGACGGCTCTCCCCGCACCACCGGCCTGGAGGTCCGTTTCCACGACGGCGAGCTGTGGCTCGGCATGATGCCGGGCTCGTTGAAGGCGCTCGACCTGAACCGCGACCCGCGCTTCGCGCTCCAGGCGAACCCCGGGGAGGGGACCGGCATGGGTGGCGGGGACGTGCGGATCTGCGGGCGGGCTGTCGGGGTCGATGACCCGGAGGTGAAGGCGGCGGACGTGAAAGAGGTGGAACCGCCGCAGCCGTTCCACCTCTTCCGCACCGAGCTGACGGAGGTCGTACGGACCTACGTCGAGGACGACAAGTACCTCGTCACCCAGGTCTGGAAGCCCGGAGAGCCGGTGCGCACTCTCAAGCGGACATGACCTTCACAGCCGGGAGGACTACTCCCACTCGATGGTGCCCGGGGGCTTCGAGGTCACGTCGAGGACGACACGGTTGACGTCACGGACCTCGTTGGTGACACGGGTCGAGATGCGCGCGAGCACCTCGTACGGCAGGCGCGACCAGTCAGCGGTCATCGCGTCCTCGGAGGAGACCGGGCGCAGCACGATCGGGTGGCCGTAGGTGCGGCCGTCGCCCTGGACGCCGACGCTGCGGACGTCCGCGAGCAGGACTACCGGGCACTGCCAGATCTCACGGTCGAGGCCGGCCGCGGTCAGCTCCTCGCGGGCGATGGCGTCGGCCTCGCGCAGCAGGTCCAGGCGCTCCTTGGTGACCTCGCCGACGATGCGGATGCCGAGGCCGGGGCCCGGGAAGGGCTGGCGCTGGACGATCTCCTCGGGCAGGCCGAGCTCCTGGCCGACCATCCGGACCTCGTCCTTGAACAGCTTGCGGAGCGGCTCGACGAGCTTGAACTCCAGGTCCTCGGGGAGGCCGCCCACGTTGTGGTGGGACTTGATGTTGGCGGTGCCGGTGCCACCGCCGGACTCGACCACGTCGGGGTAGAGCGTGCCCTGGACGAGGAACTCGACGGCCGGGCCCTCGTCGGCGATGATCTCGGCCTGCGCCTGCTCGAAGACGCGGATGAACTCGCGGCCGATGATCTTCCGCTTCTCCTCGGGGTCCGAGACCCCCTTGAGGGCGGTGAGGAACCGCTCCTCGGCGTCCACGACCTTCAGCTGCACGCCGGTCGCGGCCACGAAGTCCTTCTCGACCTGCTCGGTCTCGCCCTTGCGCATCAGGCCGTGGTCGACGTACACGCAGGTCAGCTGGGACCCGATGGCCTTCTGGACCAGGGCCGCGGCGACGGCGGAGTCCACACCGCCGGACAGGCCGCAGATGGCCCGCTTGTCGCCGACCTGCTCACGGATGAGGGCGACCTGCTCGTCGATCACGTTGCCCGTGGTCCAGGTCGGGGACAGGCCCGCGCCGCGGTAGAGGAAGTGCTCCAGGACCTGCTGGCCGTGCGTGGAGTGCATGACCTCCGGGTGGTGCTGGACGCCGTACAGCTTCTTCTCGTCGTTCTCGAAGGCGGCGACCGGGACGACGTCCGTGGACGCCGTGACGGTGAAGCCCTCGGGAGCGGCGGAGCAGGCGTCGCCGTGCGACATCCACACGTGCTGCTCGGCCGGGGTGCCCTCGAAGAGGGTGGAGGAGGTCCTGGAGACGTGCAGGTCCGTACGGCCGTACTCGCGGGCGCCGGTGTTGTCGACCGTGCCGCCGAGGGACTGCGCCATCAGCTGGAAGCCGTAGCACATGCCGAAGACGGGAACACCGGCCTCGAAGATCGCGCGGTCGAGGCGGGGGGCGCCCTCCTCGTACACGGACGAGGGGCCGCCGGAGAGGATGATCGCCGCAGGGTTCTTGGCGAGCATCTCCTCGACCGGCATGGTGCTCGGCACGATCTCGCTGTAGACCCGCGCCTCGCGGACGCGACGGGCGATGAGCTGGGCGTACTGCGCGCCGAAGTCGACGACCAGGACGGTGTCGGGGGCGGCGGCAGCGGGAGTCGCTGATGACACGGGGTGCCTTCCGGCGGTCTGGGCGGGGGTCTGTGGTACCGATTCTAACGGGGTGGACGTAGGACACCTCGCCGTGTGCTGGGGGCTGCCGCCCCCAGACCCCCGCTGTCGGCCTGGACGGCCTCGTCCTCAAACGCCGGACGGGCTGGATGGCGCCGACCCGCGCCCATGGGCCGCGTGGCATAATGGACCCATGCTCACGCAGACGACCTTCCTCTTTACCTATGGCAACCGGCCCGCCGGCTGCCATGGTCGTGCTGCTTGAGCGAACCGCCAAGCGACTTCCCAGGCGCCCCGGGCCGACAAGGCCCGGGGCGCCTGTCGTTTTCCGGGTCCTGCCGTTCCGGGGCACCCTGTCCGATCCGACGAGGAGCCCCAGACATGTCCGTCACCCCCGCAGAGAAGACCGGCGCCCGCACGGCCGAGGCCGCCGATGTGATCACCGGTGCGCGCGAGCGCATCGACGCGCTCGACGACCGGATCATCGGCCTGATCCAGGAACGGATGGCCGTCTCCGCCGTGGTCCAGGAGGCCCGGATCACCTCCGGCGGACGGCGCGTGAACCTCTCCCGGGAGATGGAGATCCTCGACCACTACCGGGAGGCGCTGGGCAAGCCGGGGACGGCCCTCGCCATGACCCTGCTCGAACTGTGCCGCGGTCGCATCTGAGTTCGGGCGCATCAGAGTTCGGGCGCATCAGAGTTCGGACGCATCTGAGTTCGGTCCCGCACTCACCCGTACGGCGCGTGACCGCCCCGCGCACCGCTTCGTTGGTCCCGGTGTCCGTGCCAGCCAGGGGCGGGCCCGAAAGAACCACGCGTGGCTCGCTGGGGCGATGAGACGTGCGGAACGTGCCGTGCGTCGTGGGACCTCGCTCCAGACAAGTGACCGGACGGCAGGGGACAGCAGCCCGGTCATTCAAGAGATCGGTCGGCTCCGGGGACGCCCGGGGCCGACCGGCGGAAAATTGCAAAAATGCACAAGGGTCGGGTCAAACGGTTGCGGAGGCCGCGTCCATCCAGCACGATGCGTAGAAAGCCCCCCCAAGTCCCCAAGCACACAACCGCATTGCGATGCGCTGCCCGACCGCCAGAGGTCGAGACCATCCGTGCGCCTCGAAGTCACAGGAAAAGCAAGCGGCGCAACCCCCCGGCGCCGCTCCCCGGGCACCGACGCTGCCCTGACGTCGGTGCTGACGGAGAAGGGCCCCGCGGCTCCGTCCCGCGGGGCCCTTCGCTGTGCCCGGCCCTGTGCCCAGCCCTGCGCCCGGCTCGCATAAAAATTCTGTGAACGCGGGGCAACCATTCACAGGTTCCACAGGTCACACCTGCCGAACCCAGGGCCACACCCGCGCCCCACACGCGGAGGCCTCACCCGACGGGCGTACTGCGTTGCCGCAGTACGCAGGACTTCTCGAGGTCTTCATGAACCTTCGCCGTGCCATGGCCGCAGCGGCCGCGACGGCTGCCATAGCCCCGATCGCGCTGCTGTCCGCGCCCGCCGCGTTCGCGGAGGAGTCGACGACGCCGACCCCCACCGAGACCGTGACGACGACCGGGACGCCGACCGATACGGCTACCGCCACGCCCACCGACACCACCACCCCGACCGCCACGGCCACCGACACCACCACCGCGACGGCGACGGCAACCCCGACCGACACCACCACTCCGACCGGCACGGCCACCCCGACCGACACGGCCACGCCCACCGGCACGCCTGGCGAGTCGGAGACTCCCGAGCCCGAGCCGTCCGCGTGCGAGGACACCAAGGTCGACGTGAGCATCACCGGCCTGCCGGGCAAGATCGCGGCGGGCAGCGGCTGGCACAAGTTCTCGCTGGACGTGCTCAACAACTCCGACTCCACCCTCGACGGCCTCGCCTTCTTCGCCGGAGCCTCCTCCGACAAGGACGGCGAGGACCTGTTCAAGAGCAAGCAGGTCCACCTCCAGGCCTGGAACCCGGACGACAAGGTCTGGGAGGACCTCGACGAGGAGGGCTACGCGGTCGGCTACGTCGGTTACGCCGACGAGCTCAAGCCCGGCTACGAGGTCGACATCCCGCTCCGTATCGACGTGAAGTCGTCCGCCCCGGTCGGCGCCGGCTTCTCGCTCGGCGCCACCATCTACGGCGACGACGACGCCCAGTGCACCGGCTTCGGCGACGTCGCGTACAAGTTCCAGATCGTCGCCGCCGGAACGGACACGGGCGGCACCAAGCCGCAGGAGGGCGGCGAGGCCCCGGTCACCGACAAGAAGCCGGACAGCAACACGCCGGAGGTCAACGGCAGCCTCGCCTCGACCGGTTCCAGCTCCGCGCTCCCCATGATCGGCCTCGTCGGCGGTGTCGCCGTCGTCGCCGGTGCGGGCACGGTCTTCGTGGTCCGGCGGCGCAAGACGGGCGCCGCGGCGTAAGGCGTAAGGCGTAAGGCGTAACGCAAGAAGCAGAGAGGGACCTGCGCTCGGAGGGGGGCGCGGGTCCCTCTTTCTCTGCCCGTGTCGCTTGCCGTCGCGGACTACTTCTTCGGCGGCACCGCCGGCATCCCCAGGAACGGCAGCCGCAGCGCACCGAAGGCGTCCGACGGGACCGCCGGGCTCTTCGGCTCCACCGGCTTCAGGCGCTCGTACGCCGCTCCCTGCGCCGGGCGCGGGTCCGCCTCACCCTTGTTGGGCCAGTACGACATCGCGCGCTCGGCCTGCGCGGTGATGGTGAGGGACGGATTGACGCCCAGATTCGCGGACACGGCCGCGCCGTCCACCACCGAGATGCCGGGGTGGCCGTACAGCCGGTGGTACGGGTCGATCACACCGGTCTCGCGCGAATCGCCGATCGGACAACCGCCGAGGAAGTGCGCGGTCAGGGGGGTGCCCATCAGCTCGCCCACATTGCTGCCCGCGAAGCCGTTGATCTCCGCGGCCAGCGCGGAGGCCGCCTCCGAGGCCGCCCTGATCTGCTTCGGGTTGGGCGCGCCGTGCCCCTGGCGGGCGGTGAGCAGACCCTTGCCGACGCCGTTCGGCTTCAGATACGTCGTCAGGGAGTTGTCCAGCGACTGCATCACCAGGCCGATGATGGTCCGCTCCGACCAGCGGCGGTTGGACAGGGAGCGGGCGACCAGCACCGGATGGCGTGCCGCGTTCGCCAGCCAGCCCAGCACACGCGAGGAGCCCTCGGCGTACGGGACCTGGAGGATCGACATGCCGCCCATGGCGTTGGAGCCCTTGCCGTAGCGGACCGGCTCGATGTGCGTGTTCTCGTCCGGATGGATCGAGGAGGTGATCGCCACACCCCGCGTGAAGTCGGCCTTCGCCGTGCCGTGCGCCTTGCGGTAGCGGCGGTCGTCGGTCTGCGCACCCACCAGCGCCTCGGAGTTGGTGCGGGTCAGGTCGCCCAGCCGGTCGGAGAGGTACGGCAGCTGCCCGTTCGCCTTCAGCCGGTGCAGCAGTGTCTGCGTGCCGTACGTGCCGGCGGCGAGGACGACCCGTCGGGCGGTGAAGGTGCGCCCCCGGCCCTTCTTCTTCGCGTCCGTCGGCAGGGTCGCGACCGCGTACCCGCCCCGGGAGTCGTCCGTGACGGACACGACCGTCGTCATGGGGTGGACCGCCGCGCCCGCCTTCTCGGCGAGGTGGAGATAGTTCTCGTTGAGGGTGTTCTTGGCGCCGTGCCGGCAGCCCGTCATGCACTCGCCGCACTCGGTGCAGGCCTTGCGCGCGGGGCCCGCCCCGCCGAAGTATGGGTCGGCGGCCTCGCCGCCCGGCCGCGTCTTCGCCTCCCCGTCCGCGTCCTTGCCGTCCCCGAAGAACACCCCGACCGGTGCCATGTGGAAGGTGTCGCCCACGCCCATCCGCTGTGCCGCCGCCTTCAGGTGCACGTCGGACGGGGTCATGGTCGGGTTGAGCCGTACGCCGAGCATGCGCTGCGCCTGGTCGTAGTACGGCTTCAGCTCCTCCTGCCAGTCGGTGATGTCCCGCCACTGCGGATCGTCGAAGAAGGCCTTCGGCGGTACATAGAGGGTGTTGGCGTAGTTGAGCGAGCCGCCGCCCACCCCGGCCCCCGCCAGCACCATCACGTTGCCCAGCAGGTGGATGCGCTGGATGCCGTACATGCCGAGCCGGGGGGCCCACAGGTAGTTCTTCAGGTCCCAGGAGTTCTTCGGGAGGGTGTCGCGGGTGAAGCGGCGGCCTGCTTCCAGGACGCCTACGCGGTAGCCCTTCTCGGTCAGGCGCAGGGCGGTGACGGAACCGCCGAATCCCGACCCGACCACGACGACGTCGTAGTCGTACCCGTCCTCGTCCTCGTCCCGGGTCTGGACAGACTTCTCCTGCGACACGTGCTCTCCTCGTCGAGAACGGGTGTTTGTCCTGCCGGCAACCGGCTGACCAGCGGATGACTACCGGCTGACTAGTGGAACCGGAATGCCTTCATCAGCTTCAGGCTCCGGCTCATGAACTCGGCGTACTTCTCGTCGTCCATGCCCAGCGACGGGGCCATCGGCAGCAGCCGCTGCTGGGCGACGGTCTGGGCCTCGGTGTACTTGAGGATGCCCTCGGAGCCGTGCCGGCGGCCGAGGCCGGAGTCCTTCATGCCGCCCATCGGCGACTGGACGCTGCCGTAGGCAGGCGCATAGCCCTCGTTGACGTTCACAGTGCCGGTGCGCAGCCGGGACGCGACGGCCTGCCCGCGCCGGCCGTCCTTCGTCCAGACCGAGGAATTCAGGCCGTACGGCGTTGAGTTGGCGGCCTCGATCGCCTCGTCGTCGGTCTTGAAGCGGTAGATGGAGACGACCGGGCCGAAGGTCTCCTCCGCGCACACGGACATCGGGGCCTCGACGCCGTCGAGAATGGTCGGCTCGAAGAAGTACGGTCCGATGTCGGGGCGGGCGACACCGCCGGCGACCAGCCTGGCGCCCTTGGCGACGGCCTCCTCCACATGCGCCTTGACGGTCTCCAGCTGGCGCTCGCCGACCAGCGAGCCCATGTCGGCGCCGTACGCCAGGGACCTGCCGAGCCGCATGGCCTTCGTGCGGGCGGCGAAGCGCTCCAGGAAGGCGTCGGCGATCGACTCGTGGACGTACAGCCGCTCGATGGAGATGCACAGCTGCCCCGCGGAGGAGAAGCAGGCGCGGACCGCGCCGGCCGCCGCCTTCTCTATGTCGGCGTCCTCCAGGACCAGCATGGCGTTCTTGCCGCCGAGTTCCAGGGAGACGCCGACCAGACGGGCGGCCGCTCCTTGCGCGACCTCGCGCCCTGTGCGGGTGGAGCCGGTGAAGGAGACGTAGTCGGCGTGCTTGACGACCTCCGGACCGACGACGGGTCCCTCACCGATCACGACCTGGAAGACGTCGGCGGGCAGACCTGCCTCGACGAGCAGGTCACGCGCCCAGAGGGCGGTCAGGCAGGTCTCGGTGTCGGGCTTCATGACGACGGCGTTGCCCGCGACGAAGGCGGGGAGGGCGTCGCCGACGGAGAGTTCGAGGGGATAGTTCCAGGGGGCGATCTGGCCGACGACACCGCGCGGGTGGCGCAGCTCGGTCACCTTGGTCAGGGTCGGCATGGCGCCGGCGTGCCGCTTCGGCTTCAGGTAGGCGGGCGCCTTACGGCCGTAGTGCCGGGCGGCGACGGCGACGGCCTGCACCTCCTCGTGGGCGTGGAGGCGGGCCTTGCCGGTCTCCAGCTGGATGAGGTCGAGCACCTCGGCCTGGCGTTCGAGGATCAGGTCGTGGAAACGCAGGAGCACGGCGGCCCGCTCCCGTACCGGTCGCTGTGCCCATACGGCCTGGGCGGCGCGGGCGGCCTCGTAGGCCTTGAGCACGTCCTCGGGGGTGGACTCGGGCAGATCGGCCAGCTTCTCGCCGGTGAAGGGCGTGTGGTTGGCGGTCCGGCCCGAGCCGACCACACCCTTGGTGAGCTGGGCGACCAGCTCCGGCGTGACCACGTCGGCGGCGGTACGGGCGCCCGTGGGGGCGGGGGCGAGAGGGTTCGTGCCGGTCATTTCCGGGGCCTGTTCCGGGGCCTGCGAGTCCGTCATGAGGCGCAGGGTATGCCGGAGTGGCCACTTTGGGTACCCGCCGGTAACGGGGATTCACCGACCGCTCACATGCCGCCAGTGACCACTGGCAGCAAATGCGCTGATCAGCGGGTTGTGTGGCGGCGATCGGCCGGCGGTCAGTCTGCTCCGGGTTTTTTCGGGAGGAGCAGGCCGAGGGCGGTGAGGAGGGGGCGGCGGGGCGGGGGCGTCTCTTCGGGCGCGGGCAGGGGGGCCGGTACGCGCAGGAGCTCGGGTACGGGCTCTCGCTCGGGCTCCGGCTCCGGCTCCGGCTCCGGCTCCGGCTCCGGCTCAGGTATGAGTACCGGCTTGGGCTTGGGCTCGGGCTCAGGTATGAGTACCGGCTTGGGCTTGGGCTCGGGCTCAGGTATGAGTACCGGCTTGGGCTCGGGTACGAGCTTGAGTGCCTCCGGCGACGACGGCACCCCGGCGATGTCCTCCAGTACCGCCGCGACCTCCCCGGCCTCCGGCCGCTCCTCCGGCGCCTCCGCCAGGAGCCGCGCGAGCAGTGCCGAGAGGGATCGGGCGTGCTCGTGTTCCTGGTCCACGGCGGCGCGGAGCAAGGCGCCCAGGGACCAGAGGTCGGAGGCGGGCCCGGCACCGCGCCCCGACAGCTGCTCCGGGGCGACGAAGCCGAGGGAGTCGCCGGAGACGGGGCCGTGGCCGATGCCGAAGTCGGTGAGGACGACGCGGTCGGTGCCGGACTCGATGAGGACGTTGTCGGGCTTGACGTCACGGTGCACGATGCCGACGGAGTGCGCGGCGCGCAGGGCCCCGAGGACGCCGAGCCCGATGCGCGCGGCCTCGGCGGGCGCGAGGTGCCCGCGGTCGAGGACCGTACGGAGCGACTCCCCGTGGACGAACTCCATGACGATCCAGGGGAGTCCGTCCTCGACGACGACTTCGTGGATGCGGACGGCTGCGGGGTGGTCGACACGGGAGGCCGCGCGGGCCTCGTGCTGGAGCCGGTGGGCGCCCCGCCGGCGCTCCTCGCCCGCCGGATCAGCGGCGAGCCGGAGTTCCTTGACGGCGACGTCCCGCTCCCCCGACTCGTCGTACGCCCGCCACACGGTGCCCGTCGAACCGGAGCCGATGCGCTCGGTCAGCCGGTAGCGCCCGCCGAGCAGACGTCCATCGGGCGCATGTTCACCGTCTTCGCTCATGCCTCATGAGTACCGCGCGTACCGCGCCCTTGTCGAAGCAGGCCGGTCAGGAAGCCCACTTGTGAAGGGAGAAGCGGCCATGTTCCTTCCGCACCTCCACCGCACCGCTCCCGCCGAAGTGCGCGGGCACGACCAACTCGCCTTGCTCAGCAGCACGTTCGAGCACTCGGGTCCGACTCGCCACCGCCTTTTCCGGATCGAGGCAGAAGCAGCTGCTGCACTCGGGCCGCAGGATCTGCACCGGGCTGTGGAGCAAGTCGCCGACGAAGACGGCGCGTTCGCCGCGCGAGGCGAGCCGGAGGACGGAGGAGCCGGGAGTGTGACCGGGGGCGGACTCCAGGGTGAGGAGGTCGTCGATGCGGTACTCCCCGTCCCATGTCTCGGCCTGCCCGGCCCGGTGGACGGGGGCGATGCTGTCCTCGTAGGTGAGCCGGTCGTCGATGCGTACGCCTCCGCCGTACCCGTTCTCCGGCCCGAAGTGGAAGTCGTCGGCGGCCGGGATGAGATACCGGGCGTTGGGGAAGGTGGGCTCCCACTCACCGTCGACGTCGTGCGTGTTCCAGCCCACGTGATCCCCGTGCACATGGGTGTTCACGACGAGGTCGACGTCGGCCGGCCGTACTCCGGCCCGCTCCAGCCGCCCCGGGAAGTCACCCTCCCTCCGGTGGAACAACGGGTTGCCCGGCCGCTCGCGCCCGTTCCCGACCCCGGTGTCGACCAGCACGGTCCGCCCGCCGCTGCGCAGCACCCAGGTCTGGAGCGCGACGACCGCGCGATCGCTGCCGGGCTCCCAGTGGTCGGGGGCCAGCAGATCCCGGTTCTCCTTCCACACCTCGGGACCGGCGTCCGGAACGAGGTCCGGGGCCGGGGCGTAGGGCGCCTGCCACTCGACGATCCGGAGGACCTCGACGTCGCCGACCACGAAGCGTTGCACGTTGTCATCAGCCATGGCATGAACACTAGGAGCGCTGCCATGAGCTTCCCAATGTTTGTGATGCTCATTTGAATACGCTTACGTCTCATGGATGTGGTGAGCGATGCGATCTCGGCCGTCCGGACGGGGCGGCCGTCCTCCAACCGCCTGAGGGTGTCCGGGAGCTGGTGCGTGCGCCTGTCCCCCTACGAAGGGGCGGGCTTCCACGTCGTACTGAGCGGCAGTTGTCGGCTGCTGCCGGACGGGGGCGGGGAGCCGGTGGCACTCGGCACGGGCGATGTGGTGCTGCTGCCTCACGGGGCCGGGCATGTGCTGGCGGACGGCCCGGTGGGGGCGTCGGATGTGGCGCGGGCGGTCCGGTTCGAGGAGGTGCGGGACACAGACGTACGGAACCGTGGGGGCGGCCGTGAGGTGGAGCTGCTGTGCGGCAAGTACCGCCTGGACCGCAGCCGGGTGCACCCGCTGATGGCGGAACTGCCGGAGGTGGTCCACCTCCCGAACCGGGTCGGCGGTCACCCCGAACTCCGGGCCGCGGTGGACCTGTTGGCCCGCGAACTGGACGACCGCCGCCCGGGATCGTGCCTGGCCCTCCCCAGCCTGCTGGACCTCCTGCTGATCTACATGGTCCGGGCGTGGATGACGGAGGCGCGGACGGGCGTGTGGCCGAAGGCCCTGACCGACCCGGTGACGACGACGGCCCTCCGCGCCCTTCACACCACCCCCGCGGCACCCTGGACGAACGCCAGCCTTGCCACCGAGGCGGGCGTCTCCCGCGCGACCCTCGCCCGTCGCTTCACCGCGCTGGTGGGCCGCCCGCCGATGGCGTATCTGACCTGGTGGCGCCTGACGCTGGCGGCGACCCGCCTCCGGGACACGGACGTCCCCCTGGCCACCGTGGCCCGCGAGACCGGCTACGGCAGCCCGTACGCCCTCTCACACGCGTTCAGCCGGGAGTTCGGGGTCACTCCGGGGAGGTATCGCACCGGCGCGACTCCGTGAGGTCAGAACTCCTTGAGTCAGAGCTCCTTGAGTCAGAGCTCCTTGGGCCGGAGTCCCTCGGGTCAGAACTCCTTCGTGACCGAGAAGGTGTCGACCGCCACGTCGAAGTACTCCCGGGCCTCCCGCACCTTCCCCACCGGCGCCGACACCCACACGTCGTACAGCTGCCCGGACTCCTCCCAGCACAGGTCGTACGTGTGCCGGGGGCCCTCCGCCGTGCTGAAGCCGTGCCAGGTGAACTCCCAGAGCGCGGCTGGGTGTCCGTTGTGCGTGGTCCCGGTGACCCTGCCGTCGTGGTAACCGGGGTTCGTGCTCGGGCCCTTGGCCGCCGACCGGCGCATCACGCCCAGCGGGCCGCCCGTTTCGGGGTCGGCCACCTTGATGCCGAGCCGGAAGATGTTCCCCGGCGACATGTAGAAGACCCGCTCGCCCTGCGGCCTGCGCGTGAACCCCTCCGGTACGGCGAGGGAGAATCCGGCCGAGTCCTGTGCGAGGCGGTAACCCGACGGTGCCGTACGAGTGTTGACGCCGGACGGCGAGGCACTGGTCCGGGTGGCCGTCGGAGTCGGCGACGGGCTCGCGGACGTACCCGGTGCCGAACTCGTCGGCACCTGCTTCCCTTCCCCGCCGCCCCCCTTCATCAGCAGCGCCGCCGCCGAGACCCCCGCCCCGGCCATCGCGGCGACGAGCAGCGCCGCCACCAGCACACCCCGCGTGGAGTGCCTGGCCTGCGGCTCCCCCGCGGGAGGCACCGGCGCCGGGCGGGGCACATCGCGCTGGGTCGGCGTGTACGGCACCGGCGGCTTCGGCGCACGGCCCGAGCCGAGCCGCAGCGTACGCCCTCCACCGGACGTGCGGCCGCTCCCCGCCTCCGGGGTGCGCCCCGTCTCCAGGAACGCCCGCAGCATCCGCTCGGCCTCCGCCGCGTCCAGCCGCCGGTCCGGATCGCGCTCCAGCAGCCCCCGTACGACGGGCAGCAGCGGCGCGGCCTGGGCGGGCGGACGGATCTCGGCGGCGACGACCGCGTGCAGGATGCCGCCGAGCGAGTCGCGCCGGAACGGCGACTCACCGCTCAGCACCGTGCACAGCAGCGCGCCCAGCGACCACAGGTCGGACTCGGGCCCGGTCCTGGCCCCGGACATCCGTTCCGGCGCGGTGTACTCGGGCGAGCCCACGAAGGAACCGGTCTCGGTGAGCGTGGTGGAGCCCACGACCTGCGCGATGCCGAAGTCGGTGAGGACGACCCGGTCGGTGCCGGACTCGATCAGCACGTTCGCGGGCTTGATGTCACGGTGCAGGACCCCGGCCGCGTGCGCGGTGCGCAGCGCGCTCAGCAGGTCGATGCCGATACGGGCCCCCTCGACGGCGTCGACCGGGCCGCGTGCCGAGATGCGGTCGGCGAGCGATCCGCCGTCGATCAGCTCCATGACGATGTACGGCCGTTCGCCGTCCTCCACCACGTCGTGCACGACGATGATGTGCGCGTGCCGCAACTGCGCGGCCGCGCGGGCCTCGCGGAGGGTGCGGTCACGCTGCCGTCGGGCGTCGTCGTCCGAGAGGGAGTCGTCCTGCGTGAGCTCCTTGACCGCCACGCGCCGGCCCAGCAACTGGTCGGTCGCCCGCCACACGACGCCCATTCCGCCGCGCCCGAGCCGAGCCTCCAGACGGTAACGGCCCGCGATCACACGGAAGTCGTCCCCCTCGGTCCCCATGTGCCCCATCATGCCGCACCGGACGGTCCCGCTCCGGGGCGGCGTCCGGCCAAGCCCGTCAGGACGCGCCCGGCTGCCAGCCCTGCAGCACCCACTTGAACTGCTTGCTCGTGGTGCCCCAGTCCCGCGCCGGGGACTCCGTGTAGATGGCGTATTCGACGCCCTCCCGGGAGACGTACGTCTCCTCGATCGCGCGGCGCGGCTCGACGCCGTTCGGCGAGCCCTTCTTCAGCACGGTGAAGGTGAAGTCCCACAACGAGCCCTTGCGGTCGCGGTAGAGGTTCTCCTTCAGGGTCACTTGCTTGTAGCTGGTCAGCTTCCGCTGGAGCACCTGTTCCAGGTCCTTCTGGTGCAGGTACGGGTCAGCGAAGTCCGGTGACTTGTCGACAGCGATGCGGACGAAGTGGTCGCCGCCGTCGGGCGTGTAGTCGATCTGCGTGAGGTCGCCCTCGGCGCTGGCCACATTCCGCTTCCAGCCCTTGGGCAGGGAGAGGCTGAAGCCCAGCGGGTCGGGGTACTGAACCCAGTTCGCGGGAATGGTGCCTTCCTGGCCCTGGGTGCCGGTGGCCGAATCCGCGGGCGCCGGGCTGGACTCCGCCCCGGCGCCGTTCCCCTGCCCCGGGTTCCAGTTCTGCAGCACGACCGCGACCCCGCCGCCGAGCACGGCGGCGAAGGCGACCACGAAGGCGAGCGTACGGAGGCGGCGGCGCGGACGGCGGGCGGGTACCGCGGCGGTGGCACCAGACGCGACCGCTGTCGGGCCGTTCGGGGGAAAGTGGGGGGTGGTCGTCCCCGGCCCGTACTGGGGTCCCGTCCCGGAGCCGTACTGCGGCCCCGTTCCCGAGCCGGACCGGGAGCCTGTCCCGGACCCGTACGGGGAGCCTGCCCCCGAGCCGTACTGGGAGCCCGTCCCGGACCCGTACGGGGAACCGGTTCCCGACCCGTACTCGGCCCACGACTCCGAAGGGGAGCCGTCGTACCGCGTCGGCACGAACGCCTGCGCCGAGCTCGGCCGTCGTCCCTCCGCCGCCTCGGCGAGCATCTGCTCCGTCTCCTCCACGCCCGGCCGCTCGGCCGGCTCCTTGCGGAGCAGGGCGGTGATGACAGGCCCGAGCGGGCCGCCGTACTGGAGTTCGCCGGCCTCGTCCTCGACGACCGCCTGCATCGTGCTCAGCGGCGAGGTACGGCGGAACGGCGAGCGGCCCTCCACCGCCGTGTACAGCGTGGCGCCCAGCGCCCACAGGTCGGAGGACGGGCCCGGATCGAGGCCGCGCACCCGCTCGGGGGCGAGGTAGTCGACCGAGCCGACGACCTCTCCGGTACGGGTGATGGTGGTGTCGCCCTCGATCTGGGCGATGCCGAAGTCGGTGAGCAGCACGCGGCCGTCGTGGCCGATCAGCACGTTGCCGGGCTTGACGTCGCGGTGCAGGACACCGGCGGAGTGCGCGGCGCGCAGCGCCCGCAGCACCCACAGTCCGATGCGCGCGGCCTCCCGCGGCTCGATGCGCCCCTGCTCCTTCACCGCGTCGGCCAGCGAGTGGCCCTCGACGAGCTCCATCACGATCCACGGGCGGCCGTCGTGTTCGAGCACGTCGTGCACGGTGACCACGGCGGAGTGGTTGATCCGCGCGGCCGCGCGGGCCTCGGCCCGGGTACGGGCGAGGAGGACCGCCTGGTCGCTCTCGGACACGTAGAGCGCTGCGGTCAACTCCTTGATGGCGACCGCCCTGTGGAGCACCTCGTCGTGGGCGCGCCACACCCGGCCCATGCCGCCGCTGCCGATGGAGTCGGCGATCCGGTAGCGGCCCGCGATGAGCAGGCCCTGCATCTGATTCACGTTGCCCCGCAATGCTCTTGACAGGGTCAGACTAAGGACCGTCCTGCCTCCATGGAACAACGGGGGTCCCAAGGAAACCGCACTGTGACGGTTTTCGCTTCTCGGGGAGAGGGGGAACCACGAGGCGGGGCGGCTCAGCCGGTGTACTTGTACGTCGCCGAAGCCTGCTCGTACAGCCGCGTCACCTCGTCCCGCTCCGCCTCCGGGCCACGGACCTGCACCACGTGGTAGCGGCCGTCGATGAGGATCGCGATGTTGCGGACGAACAGGTCACGCCCCTGGTCGTCGGTCCAGGTGAACTGGCCTTCCGCCATGGTCCGGTCGCCCACCTCGATGGTCCGCAGACCGGTGGCCGTGGCCCAGCTGGAGTCGCGGTAGGGCTGGAGCTCGCTCTCCTTGTCCCGCTGGTAGGCCATGGGATCGCTGCCGTACTTCGACGCCCTGTCCCGCCCCGGTACGACGATGAGCTCGAAGTCGCCGTGCGAGTACACCACCTGCCCTCGCCCGTTCAGGGCCGCGCGGTCCCAGCCCTTGGCGACGGCGACCTGGAAGCTCTCGGGATCCTTGCGCAGGACGAAGCCGTCGGCGACGGACGGGTCGGTGGTGGTCTGCGTCTCGGTGGAGGGGGCCGAGGTGGAGGCGGAATGGCTGCTGGACGGCCGCGAGCTCTGCCCGGACGTCGGCTTGTCGCCGGTCTCGGGCGCCTGGCTCACCTGACCAGCGGCTCCCGTCCGGTCGCCGCTCGCCGCGCCCCTGCTGTCCGCCTTCGGCATGAAGAGCATGGCGTACGCGACCGCGCCGGCCAGCAGGAGCAGGATCAGCAGGAGCAGGGTGCGGCCGAGGCTGCGCGGGGCCCGGGCCTCCTCCTTGGCCCGCTTGTGCCGCCCGTGCGCGCTGGTCGCGGGCAGCCCGGCGCGCCGCCTGCGCACCAGCTCGCCGCGGCGTCGCACGATCGGCAGCCGGCTCGGGTCGGCGGGCGGCGCGGCGACGACGTGCGCGCCGGCCTCCGGCTCGGGCGCGGAGCGCACCAGCGACCGCAGCCAGCCCCGCAGTTCCTCGAACTCCGGCCGCTCGGTGGGGTCCGCCCGCAGCAGGGACTCGACCACCGGCCGCAGCGGCCCGCACTCCTCCGCGAAGGCGGGCGGCTCCGCGCACACCAGCTGCACCAGTTCGGCCGTCGACTCCTCCGGGTACGGGGCGTGCCCCTGGACGGACCTGAAGAGCAGCGCCCCGAGCGCCCACAGGTCGGTCGCCGGCCCGATCGGCGCCGCCAGCTGCCAGTTCTCGTGCACCGGCCCCGCCTGCTCCGGCGCCCAGCGCTCGGTCACCGGCCCCACCACGGTCATCCGCACCTGCCGGGCCCGCTCGGCGGCGATCGCGGTGGCCGGGCCGCGCCGGGCGGGGGTTGCGGCGGCCAGGTCGTCCCAGCGGGCAGGGGGGCGAGGAGCGCCCGTACCGGTACCGGTGGCGGTGTGCGGGGGGAGGGCGGGGGCGCGGCCGGCCTGCGCAGGAAGCGCGGGGGACGGGGCGCCGCCCGCGCCGTTGTGCGAGGCGGGAGTACGGCCCGGATGCGACGGAAGGGCAGGCGCGGGGAGCAGCCCGTCCGCGTCCAGAGCGGGGGCGGGGGCGGGGCCCGCGCCGGGTCCTGTGCCGGAGGCGGGCGGGGGTACGGCGGTGTGACCGGCCTCCCCGGGCACGGGGAAGGTTCCCGGGGCGGCTCCTGCCGGGGGAAGGGCGGACCGTTCACCGCCGGGGGTGGTGCGGGGGGATGCGCCGCGCCAGGGGGAGGCGTGCACGCCGTAGGGGTCGGCGATCTGGCCGGGGGGCGTGGTGCCGGCCCTGCGGCCCTGGTCGCCGCCCTGCACGGGGACGTACGGCGGCTGGGCCGTGCCGTCGGCCCGGGCGGCGGCGCCGGTGTCGCCCTCGGCGGGCGGACGGGCGCCCGGCAGCGCGGCCCGCCCGTTCTGCTGCGCCTCCTGCACCCGGGCGGCGGCCCGCGCGCCCGCGCGGTACGCGGCGATCGCCCCGGCCCGCGCCGCCCTGATGTCCGCGCCGCTCTCCGGCGCCGAGGGGGCGGGTGCCCCGGCGGAAGTTCCGGCCCCACCGGATCCGTCCGCCCCGGGTCCGGGCAACCCTCCGGCCGCCCGCGCCTGAATCGCGGCACGCCGAGCAGTCTCGGGATCCACCTCACCGGGGGCTGTGCCGCCCGGACCGGCCTGGCCGCCCGCGCCAACGGCCCCCGCACGGCCGGCGGAGCCACCGCCCTCGGCGGCGCTACCGCCCGTCGGCCCTTCCCGGAAGCCCTCCTGGTCCGGCACCGGGTCGTACCCGCACAACGCCTCCTCGGCCGCGCCGACCGCGAGGCCGGTGAGCATCACCCGGCCGTCGTCGCAGACGAGGACCGTGCGGGCGGTGATGTTGCGGTGCACCCAGCCATGGGCGTGCAGCACCCGCAGCGCCATCAGGACGTCGGAGGCGACCTCGGCCGCCCGATACGGCGTCAGCGGCTTCTCGGTCAGCAGTGCGGCAAGCGGGCGAGCGGACACCAACTCGCTGACGATCCACAGCGAACCGCCCTCGGCGAACACGTCGAAGACCTGGTCGAGCCGGGGGTGGTCGGGGACGCGGGCCGCGGCCTGCGCGGCCTCCACCGCCCTGCGCACCGCCGGGTCGGCGGGCCGCCGTGTGGCCGTCCGTGCCGTGGGCGGCCGCCGCGACCCGCGGTCACGCGCCGTGAAACCTTCGGGCAGCCCGTCGGCGTCGAGCACCTCGGCCTCGACGACCTCCGGCAACGGCACCTGCCGTACGAGGACTTCCTGCCCGCTGTAGGTGTCGAAGGCCCGGGTCTCGGTGAGTTCGTACTCGTCGGAGGGCGGCAGCGGCAGGCGGTATCGGTCGGCGAGCACCCGGCCCGCGTAGTCGTCCACACTGCCTCCCCCGGCCGCCCGGTTGGTCAAATCCGTTCGTCATACGGCCTGTTCCGCGCACATAGTCAAAATGCGTACGGTCCGCAACCACTCACGATACGTGCCGGAGGCAATTCTCAATGAGGGATGGGAGATTCTCACGCCCCAACCCCGGGACCGCTCGACTCACGACGCGGGCTTGAAGGACTCCGTCAGCGTCTTCCAGGTGTCCTTGCGCAACCCGCTGTCCCATTTCGAGGCCTTCGCGGTGTACATCAGCGCGTAGCCGGTGTGGTCGTTGACGACGAACCCGCGGTCGATGGTGTGGTACTTCGTGCCGCCCTCGACGTAGGTGAACTCCCAGTCGGCCGTGTTCCAGCCGCGGTAGTTCACCGCCTGTATCCGGATCTTCTGGTACTGCGAACGCACCATGTAGTGCTCCTGGTTCTTCCAGTCCGCCACCGGGTCGTCCTTGGGCGTGCTGGTCCAGGCGACGAGCAGCTTCTGCCCGTCGGGCCCGGTGAACCGGTCGCCCGCCGCGCTGCTGCCCTGGTACTTCCATCCCTTGGGCAGCCCTATCGAGTACCCCTGGCTCCCCTTGTGGGTCGACACGGCCGGCGCGCTCCCGCCGCTGCCGTCGGAACCCGAGGATCCCGTGTCGCCGCCGGCCGCGCTCGCGCTCACCGTGGTCCCGGTCCCGCTCGTCGAGCCTGCCGTGGCGGAGGCGGAGCTGTCACCGTCCGTGCCGGTGCCGCTGTCATTGCCCCCCTTGCCTCCCTTACCCCCCTTGTCCTCCTTGGTGGAGGCGCTCGCACCGGCGCTCGCGGTGGTCTTGGAACCGCTGCCGCTCTTCGAGCCCTTGGAGTCGCCGCCGTCACCGCCGGGGATCGTGAGGGCCAGCACGGTGCCGATGAGCGCGAGGACGACCACCACCACGATGATCACCAGCGTGCGCTTCGGCACCACATCGGTGAGCGGCGCCCTGGGCACCGGCCGCGGCGGCAGGTCCGGCGGCGGAACCACGGGCCAGCCCGAACTCGCCCGCCCACCGGAAGCGTTCGCGCCCTGCGCACCCCGGTCCCGGCCACCGGGCCCCGGCACCGAGGCCGTCCCCGCAGCCGATCCCGTCGGGGAAGCGGTCCCGGCCGCCCCCGCGGAGTTCGCCCCCTGGGCAGCCGCACCACCGGCGCCGGCGCTCTTGGTGCCCGCGCCGCCGGAACCGGTAACACCGGAAGCCGAAGTCCCGACGGCTCCCGACGCGTTCGCGCCCTCGCCCCCGCCGCCGTTCTTCGCCCGCGCCGCGGCCGCCGACGTGGCCGCCCCGGCCGACTTCCGCACGGAACGCAGCGCGCCGCGCAGCTTCTCCCCGGCCTCGCCGGCCCGCTTGCCCCCGGCACCGGCCGAACCGCCCTCGTCCGTACCGCTCTTGCCCTTGGTCTTCTCGGGCTGGGCCGGCAGCGGAACGACCCGTGTCGCGTCCATCGACTCCGGCTCGGGCGCGTGAACCACCGTGTTGAGCAGCGCACGGGCACCCGCGTCGTCGAGACGCTTGGCGGGATCCTTGTTGAGGAGCCCGTAGATGACGCCCCTGAGCGGGCCCGCGTTCTTGGGCTCCTCCAGCGGCTCGGTCATCACCGCGGTCAGCGTGGCGATCGCCGACCCCTTGTCGTAGGGCGGCACGCCCTCGACCGACGCGTACAGCAGGCCGCCGAGCGACCACAGGTCGGCCGCCGGTCCCGGCTTGTGTCCTCGGGCCCGCTCCGGGGAGATGTAGGAGGGGGCGCCGACGAGCATGCCGGTGGAGGTGATGGACGGGTCGCCCTCGACCTGGGCGATGCCGAAGTCGGTGAGCACGACCCGGCCGTCCTCGGCGATCAGCACGTTGGACGGCTTCACATCGCGGTGCAGGATGCCTTCGCGGTGCGCGGAACGCAGCACGTCGAGGACCGCGAGCCCGACCTCCGCCGCGCGCTTCGGCTCCAGCAGGCCGTCCTCCCGGATGACCTCGGCGAGGGACTTGCCCTCGACGAGCTCCATCACGATCCACGGCCGGTCGTCCTCGTCGACCACGTCGAAGACCGTCACCGCGCTGTTGTTGCGGATCCGTGCGATCGCCTTGGCCTCACGCAGGGTGCGCGTGATCAGGCGCCGCTTCTCCTCCTCGTCGATGTTCGACGGGAACCGCAGCTCCTTGACGGCCACCGTCCGGCCGAGGGTCTCGTCCTCGGCGCGCCACACCGTGCCCATGCCGCCGCGGCCGAGCACATCTCCCAGCCGGTACCGCCCGGCGAGAAGACGCTCGCTCTTGTCCTGACGAGTGTCCTGACGAGATGTCCCCGCCCGCTCCGCCTCCGACATGCGTCCCCTCATGCAACCCGCCCTGACAGAGCCTCCATTGTCCCTCACCCGACAAGCGGCCGACGCCCAGGGTGCCCGTCACCCTGTGGTGGTGTCCGTGCACCTGGGGACACCATGAAGCGCACGTTCCGCTTCCGTGCATGATGACCTCGACAAGAGAGGAGTCAGGATGCCGCCACTTCGGACACTGCCGGCCATTTCGACGGCTCTGGCCCTCCTCGTCGGCCCGGTCGCGCTCTGCACCGCGCCCCGGGCCGCGGCCACCGACGCGGTCCTTCCGCTGTTCGTCACCCGGGGCGGGGTGCCTGCCGCCGCTCTGCTGACCGATGACGGGGACGACTCCGGCAACCCGCCCGTCGACCACTACACGGGGGCGGGAAGGGGCATCGGCCGCGCCGACCGCTTCCGCGCCGGCAGCATCACCAAGACCTTCATAGCCACGGTCGTCCTGCAACTCGCGGCCGAGCACCGGCTGTCCCTGTCCGACACGGTGGAGCAGCACCTGCCGGGCGTGGTGCGCGGGGCACACGTGGACGGACGGCACATCACCCTGCGCGCCCTGCTCACCCACACCAGCGGCCTCGCCGACTTCACCACGGTCACCAGGGGCACCGTGCCCCTGACCCCGCTTCAGGCCGTGACCATCGCACTCGCCCTCCCCCAGGCCCGCCCGGGCCGCTTCTCCTACTCCAGCACCAACTACGTCCTGCTCGGCATGGTCATCCGTCAGGTCACCGGCCACTCGTACGCCACCGAGGCCGAGCGGCGCATCATCGCTCCCCTGGGTCTGACGGGCACCTCCTTTCCCGGAACCCGCACCACGCTTCCCTCCCCGCACGGCCGCGCCTACACGGCCGGCGGATCCGAGGTCACCGATCTCGACCCGCGCGTGGCCGGCGCGGCGGGCGAGCTGGTGACCACGCTCGACGACCTGGACCGCTTCTACGCGGCCCTGCTGGGCGGCGAGCTGCTGCCCCCGCACTGGATGCACGAGATGCTCAACACCCGTACCGCACATGGCTCGTACGGTATGGGGATATTTCCCACGAAGCTTCCGTGCGGCATCACGGTGTGGGGACACAACGGCCGCATATCCGGCAGCTATGTGCGCACCGCCGCCACCGCCGGCGGCCGCCGTGTCCTCACCTTCCGTGTGAACACGGACGCGATCGCAGATCCGGACCTCGAACCCACGCTGCTCGCGGCCGAGTTCTGCCCTCGCACCACGTAGAACGAGCCGGTTCCGAACGAAGATCCCGGTTCACGACACTCGTTCGGGTGATAACCGCACCAAGCCGACAGGGCCGCTCACAACGGCACGATGTCCGGCGCCCCCAGGCGCGCCGCGTCCGCCGTCTGGTCGTCCGGCTGCAACTGCGACTCCCGCTCGGCCTCCACCCGCTTCTCGTAGTGCTCGACCTCGCGCTCGATCTGGCCCTTGTCCCAGCCGAGGACGGGCGCCATGAGTTCGGCGGCCTCGCGGGCGCTTCGGGTGCCCCGGTCGAAGGTCTCGATGGAGATGCGGGTGCGGCGGGTCAGCACGTCGTCCAGGTGCCGCGCGCCCTCGTGCGAGGCGGCGTACACGACCTCGGCGCGCAGATAGTCGTCGGCGGCCTGCAGCGGCTCGCCCAGGGAAGGGTCGGAGGCGATGAGGTCCAGGACCTCCTCCGCCATCGAGCCGAACCGGTTCAGCAGGTGTTCCACACGCACCGTGTGCAGCCCGGTCCGAGCGGCGATCCGCGCCCGCGCGTTCCACAGCGCCCGGTAGCCCTCCGCGCCCAGCAGCGGAATGTCCTCGGTCACGCACTCGGCGACCCGCATGTCGAGGCCGTGCACCGCCTCGTCGACCGCGTCCTTGGCCATCACCCGGTACGTCGTGTACTTGCCCCCCGCGACGACCACCAGCCCCGGCGCCGGATGCGCCACGGTGTGCTCGCGCGACAGCTTGCTGGTGGCGTCGGACTCGCCCGCCAGCAGCGGGCGCAGTCCCGCGTACACCCCCTGGACGTCGTCGCGGGAAAGGGGCACCGCGAGCACCGAGTTCACGTGTTCCAGCACGTAGTCGATGTCCGCGCTGGACGCGGCCGGATGGGCCTTGTCCAGGTCCCAGTCGGTGTCGGTCGTACCGACGATCCAGTGGCGGCCCCACGGGATGACGAACAGGACGGACTTCTCGGTGCGCAGGATCAGGCCGGTCGTGGAGTGGATGCGGTCCTTGGGGACGACCAGGTGGACGCCCTTGGAGGCGCGGACGTGGAACTGCCCCCGCTCCCCCACCATCGCCTGGGTGTCGTCGGTCCACACGCCGGTGGCGTTGACGACCTGCTTGGCGCGGATCTCGTACTCGCCGCCGCCCTCCACGTCCTGGACCCGGGCGCCGACGACCCGTTCGCCCTCGCGCAGGAAGCCGGTCACACGGGCGCGGTTGGCGGCCTTCGCGCCGTACGACACCGCCGTGCGCACCAGCGTCGCCACATAGCGGGCGTCGTCCATCTGGGCGTCGTAGTACTGCAACGCGCCGACCAGGGCGTCCTTGCGCAGCGCGGGCGCGACACGCAGGGCGTGACGGCGGCTCAGGTGGCGGTGAAGCGGCAGGCCCCGGCCATGGCCGCGGGCCATCGACATGGCGTCGTAGAGCGCGACTCCCGAGCCCGCGTACAGGCGCTCCCAGCCCTTGTGCTGGAGCGGGTACAGGAACGGCACCGGCTTGACGAGGTGGGGGGCCAGCCGCTCCAGCAGCAGGCCGCGCTCCTTCAGTGCCTCGCGGACGAGGGCGAAGTCCAGCATCTCCAGATAACGCAGTCCGCCGTGAATGAGCTTGCTCGACCTGCTGGACGTGCCCGACGCCCAGTCGCGGGCCTCGACCAGTCCCGTGGACAGGCCGCGTGTCACCGCGTCCAGCGCGGTGCCCGCGCCCACCACTCCACCGCCCACGACCAGTACGTCCAGCTCGCGCTCGGCCATGGCCGCCAGTGACTCGGCGCGCTGCGCCGGCCCCAGTGTCGCTGTCCTCACCGCTGCCTCCCGCTGTCGATCGATCACGTCGGTCGCGTCGGCCGCACCCGCTGGGCGAAGCCCGGTCACCTCTTCCCCTTGCCCAAATTCTGACCGGGATGCCCGACTTCAGCCACCACTCGCCCACAGCCTGTGGACAACAGCCACGGAACCCCCGGAAGACACAAGGAAACAATCCACCAGAACGGTCATATTTACTCCTAGTGTGACATTGCGCTCGCTCGTCAGGTCCACCGGGCTTGCGCACCTGCCCCGCGTCGGTTACTGGGAAGGATGGCCCACGCCATGCCCGCAGACCTCGCCGTCATCGGACTCGGTCCCTACGGCCTGCCCCTCGCCCAGGCCGCCGTAGCCGCCGGCATCCCCACGCTCGGGTACGCCACCGGGCCCGAGGCCGGCTCCCTCAGCCCCGCCGAACTGCGCCGGATGCTCTCGGGGGGCTTCCGGACGGTCACCGACCCGGCCGGACTCGGCCGGGTGCGCACCGCGGTGATCTGCGCGCCGA
Source organism: Streptomyces sp. NPDC086549 (assembly GCF_044746205.1). Lineage (NCBI taxonomy): Bacteria > Bacillati > Actinomycetota > Actinomycetes > Kitasatosporales > Streptomycetaceae > Streptomyces > Streptomyces sp. NPDC086549. The sequence continues at coordinate 766,940 of NZ_JBIVBS010000002.1, forward strand.
CCCCACGGGGCGCGGACGGCGGGCTCGACCTGGGCCAGGTGGAGGCGGCAGCCCGCACCCTGGCCGAGCGGCTGCGCCCGCACACCACGGTGATCCTGGAGTCGCCCGTACACCCGGGCACGACCGAGGAGTTCCTCCGCCCCCTGCTGGAGATGGGTTCCGGGCTGCGCGCAGGCCGTGACTTCTCCCTCGCCTACTCACCGAGCCGCGTCGACCCCGGCAACCGCGACTTCACCCCGGCCAACACCCCCAAGGTCATCGGCGGCCTCACATCGGCCTGCACCGAGTCGGCGGCCGCCTTCTACGCGCGGCTCACCGACAAGGTGGTACGCGCGCGTGGACCTCGTGAGGCGGAGACGGTGCAGCTCCTGGAGACCAACTTCCGGCACGTCAACATCGCGCTCGTCAACGAGATGGCCGTCCTCTGCCACGACCTGGGCGTCGACCTGTGGGACGTCATCCGCTGCGCGGAGACCAAGCCGTTCGGATTCCAGGCCTTCCGGCCGGGCCCCGGCGTCGGCGGCCACGGTGTCCCGCAGGACCTGACGGGCCACACGGGGCGCACCCTGCGCATGGTGGAACTGGCCCAGCAGGTCAACAGCCGCATGCCCCGCTACCTCGTGCAGCGCGCCGCCGCCCTCCTCAACGAGCACGGGAAGTCGGCCCGCGGCGCGCGCGTACTGCTGCTGGGCGTCACCTACAAGGCCGACCTCGCCGACCAGCAGGCCACCCCCGCCAAGGAGATCGCGGCCCGGCTGATGGAACTGGGCGCCTCCGTCAGCTACCACGACCCGCACGTGGCCTCCTGGAGCGTCCTCGACCACCCGGTCCCGCGCGCGGACTCCCTCTACGAGGCCGCGGCCGACGCCGACCTCACGATCCTGCTCCAGCAGCACCGGACGTACGACATGCAGGGGTTGTCGGTGAAGGCGCAGTTGCTGCTGGACACGCGCGGGGCGACGCCGACGGGGGCCGCACACCGGCTCTGAGCGGGAAAACCCCGGTGGCGTTGTCGGAGGCACCTGTTAATCTCCCCCACAGTCGTCGCACAGGTGTGCGTACGCCTCTTCGATCCACCATCCAGCTTTCCAACCGGCCCCTCAGGCCGGTCTGCCCTGTCCCGTGGGGGGATTCCTGTCATGAGCCAGTCAGCTCCGCCGCCGCAGCCCGAGCCGGTCGACGCCGTCCCGCCCGCCCAGCCGGCGCCCACCGAGGCGGCGCCTTTCGCCGCGCAGCCCGGCACCGTACCGCCGCCACTGGTGGCTCCCGCGCCGCCCAAGGACAACGTCGCCGTCGGCCTGGTCGCGGCCTTCGGTGCCGCCGTGGTCGCCGCCGCCGTCTACGGCGTCGTCATCGGTCTCACCAAGCACGAGATCGGCTGGGCGGCGGTCGGCGTCGGCTTCGTCATCGGACTCGCGGCCGGCCGGATCGGCGGCCGCAACCCCGCCCTCTCCGTCGTCAGCGCCGTTCTCGCGCTGGGCTCCGTCTACCTCGGCCAGCTGGTCGGCGAGGCCATGATCGGCGCCGACACCGTCGGAGTGAGCTTCAACGAGGTGTTCTTCCAGCACTTCGGCGTCGTGCAGGAGGCCTGGAAGGCCGACGCCGACCCGCTGACCTTCGTGTTCTTCGCGATCGCCGCATGGGCCGCGTTCTCGGCCGCCAAGAAGGCGGCGGCCTGAACAAGCCCGGCGCGCACGCGGAAGGGCCCGTCCACCTCGGGTGGACGGGCCCTTCGCGTCGAACGGGATGCCGTGCGGACTAGCGCTTGTGCTGGCTGTCCGCCACCGTCACCTCGACCCGCTGGAACTCCTTGAGCTCGCTGTAGCCGGTGGTGGCCATGGCGCGGCGCAGGGCGCCGAAGAAGTTCATCGAGCCGTCGGGGGTGTGCGAAGGACCGGTGAGGATCTCCTCGATCGTGCCGACCGTGCCCAGGTCGACCTTCTTGCCGCGCGGCAGCTCCTCGTTCACCGCCTCCATGCCCCAGTGGTGGCCCTTGCCGGGCGCGTCCGTGGCACGGGCCAGCGGGGAGCCCATCATCACCGAGTCGGCGCCGCAGGCGATCGCCTTGGGGAGGTCGCCGGACCAGCCGACACCGCCGTCCGCGATCACGTGCACATAGCGGCCGCCGGACTCGTCCATGTAGTCACGGCGGGCGGCGGCGACATCGGCCACGGCGGTGGCCATCGGCACCTGGATGCCCAGCACGTTGCGCGTGGTGTGCGCCGCGCCGCCGCCGAAGCCCACCAGGACACCGGCCGCGCCGGTGCGCATCAGGTGCAGGGCCGCCGTGTAGGTCGCGCAGCCGCCGACGATCACCGGGACGTCGAGCTCGTAGATGAACTGCTTCAGGTTCAGCGGCTCGTGCGAGGACGAGACGTGCTCCGCGGAGACCGTCGTACCGCGGATGACGAAGATGTCCACGCCCGCGTCCACGACCGCCTTGGAGAACTGCGCCGTGCGCTGCGGGGAGAGCGCGGCCGCCGTGACCACGCCGGAGTCGCGCACCTCCTTGATGCGCGCGCCGATCAGCTCCTCCTTGATGGGAGCCGCGTAGATCTCCTGGAGCCGGCGCGTCGCGGCCTCGGCCGGCAGCTCGGCGATCTCGTCGAGCAGCGGCTGCGGGTCCTCGTGCCGCGTCCACAGGCCTTCGAGGTTCAGCACGCCGAGGCCGCCGAGCTCACCGATGCGGATCGCGGTGGCCGGGGAGACGACCGAGTCCATGGGGGCGGCCAGGAAGGGCAGCTCGAAGCGGTAGGCGTCGATCTGCCAGGCGATCGAGACCTCCTTCGGGTCCCGCGTACGGCGGCTGGGGACGACAGCGATGTCGTCGAAGGCGTACGCCCGGCGGCCGCGCTTGCCGCGCCCGATCTCGATCTCAGTCACGATTGTGGCCTTTCCCTGATGCGTTTCAGCGTCTACCAGTATCGCCGACGGGCACGGCGGGGGCCCCGCGCAGGTACGCGAAGGGCGGCCCCGGAAGCTCCGGGACCGCCCTCACCGACGTCTCAGCCGTGAAAAACGCGCTCCACGCGTGCGTGCGTCACTTCCGCGTGTAGTTCGGCGCCTCGACCGTCATCTGGATGTCGTGCGGGTGGCTCTCCTTCAGACCCGCGGACGTGATCCGGACGAACCGGCCGTTGTCCTGCAGCTCCGGAACGGTCCTGCCGCCGACGTAGAACATCGACTGGCGCAGACCGCCGACCAGCTGGTGGACGACGGAGGACAGCGGGCCGCGGTACGGCACCTGGCCCTCGATGCCCTCGGGGATCAGCTGCTCGTCGGAGGCGACGCCCTCCTGGAAGTAGCGGTCCTTGGAGAACGACTTGCGGTCGCCGCGGGACTGCATCGCGCCCAGCGAGCCCATGCCGCGGTACGACTTGAACTGCTTGCCGTTGATGAACAGCAGCTCGCCCGGCGACTCCTCGCAGCCCGCGAGCAGCGAGCCCAGCATCACCGTGTCGGCACCCGCGACCAGGGCCTTGGCGATGTCGCCGGAGTACTGCAGACCGCCGTCGCCGATGACCGGGACACCGGCCTCCTTGGCGGCGAGGGACGCCTCGTAGATGGCGGTGACCTGCGGGACGCCGATGCCGGCGACGACACGGGTCGTACAGATGGAGCCGGGGCCGACGCCGACCTTGATGCCGTCGGCACCCGCGTCGACCAGGGACTGGGCGCCGTCGCGCGTGGCGACGTTGCCGCCGATGACGTCGACGCCGGAGGAGTTGGACTTGATCTTGGCGATCATGTCGCCGACCAGTCGGGAGTGGCCGTGCGCGGTGTCGACGACGATGAAATCGACACCGACCTCGATCAGGGCCTGGGCCCGCTCGAAGGAGTCACCGGCGACACCGACCGCGGCACCGACCAGCAGACGACCCTCGACGTCCTTGGCGGCGTTCGGGTACTTCTCGGCCTTGACGAAGTCCTTGACCGTGATCAGGCCCTTGAGGACGCCCTCGTCGTCGACCAGCGGCAGCTTCTCGATCTTGTGCTTGCGCAGCAGCTCGATGGCCTCGGAGCCGGAGATGCCGACCTTGCCGGTGACCAGCGGCATCGGCGTCATGACCTCGCGGACCCGACGCGAGCGGTCGTTCTCGAAGGCCATGTCACGGTTGGTGACGATGCCGAGCAGCTTCTTGTTGCCGTCCGTCACCGGGACACCGCTGATGCGGAACTTGGCGCACAGGGCGTCGGCCTCGGCGAGGGTGGCGTCGGGGTGCACCGTGATCGGGTCGGCGACCATGCCGGACTCCGAACGCTTCACCAGGTCGACCTGGTTGGCCTGGTCCTCGATGGACAGGTTGCGGTGCAGTACGCCGACGCCGCCCTGGCGGGCCATCGCGATCGCCATGCGCGACTCGGTGACCTTGTCCATGGCGGCGGACAGCAGCGGGATGTTGACCCGCACGTTCTTGGAGACGTACGAGGCGGTGTCGATCTCGTCGGGTGCCATGTCCGACGAGCCCGGCAGCAGCAGCACGTCGTCGTAGGTCAGCCCGAGTGTCGCGAATTTTCCGGGCACTCCGTCGACGTTGGCAGTCATGACACCTTCCCCAAATGGCCTTGATCGGTGCGGATGTCCATGCTAACGGGAAGCGCGGCTCACTCATTCCACGGTTCTGAGTGACATGAGGCTTCGTATGTTCGTACGGAACGGGCGGCACGCCTGTTCAAAGAAGGGGCTTACTACGCGGGGGTTACTGCTCGGCCAGCGCCCGCAGCCTGCTCAGCGCCCTGTGCTGAGCCACCCGCACAGCCCCGGGTGACATTCCCAACATCTGACCCGTTTCCTCGGCGGTCAACCCCACCGCGATCCGCAGCAGCAGCAGCTCGCGCTGGTTCTCGGGCAGGTTGGCCAGCAGTTTCTTCGCCCACTCGGCGTCGCTGCTGAGCAGCGCGCGCTCCTCGGGACCCAGGGAGTCGTCCGGACGCTCCGGCATCTCGTCCGAGGGGACGGCCGTCGACCCCGGATGGCGCATCGCGGCCCGCTGGAGGTCGGCGACCTTGTGCGAGGCGATGGCGAAGACGAACGCCTCGAAGGGGCGGCCCGTGTCCCGGTAGCGCGGCAGGGCGAGCAGGACCGCGACGCAGACCTCCTGAGCGAGGTCCTCGACGAAGTGGCGCGCGTCGCCCGGGAGCCGGGACAGCCTGGTTCGGCAGTAGCGCAGCGCCAAGGGGTGGACATGGGCGAGCAGGTCGTGCGTGGCCTGCTCGTCCCCGTCGACGGCGCGATGCACCAGGGCACCGATCCCGTGGGCCGTGCCCGCCTCGTCGTCGCGCATCGGTCCATGGTGCCTTGCGGCCATCCGGTCCGCGGCATCGTGCTCGTGGTTGTGCACCGAAGCGTTATGAGCAGGTGCGCCGGCACTCATCCCCTGCGCCCTCCCCTTCCGCTCGACCGACTCGTCCCCGAGAGACTCCACACCTCAAGGATGCGGCATCCGCGGCGAAACGAGCAGCGGCCGTCCGGTGGGGCCTCTCGGCCCCGCCCACCCTGTGGTAGGCGGGGAGCACCGGACTGTCCGCACCCCCGCTACGGCTCACCGTCCTACCGGACCAGTCCCCACCGGAACCCGAGCGCCACCGCGTGCGCACGGTCCGAGGCGCCGAGCTTCTTGAACAGACGTCGGGCGTGGGTCTTCACCGTGTCCTCGGAGAGGAACAGTTCGCGGCCGATCTCGGCGTTGGAGCGGCCGTGGCTCATGCCCTCCAGGACCTGGATCTCGCGCGCGGTGAGGGTGGGCGCGGCGCCCATCTCGGCCGAGCGCAGCCGGCGCGGGGCGAGCCGCCAGGTCGGGTCGGCGAGGGCCTGGGTCACCGTGGCGCGCAGCTCGGCGCGCGAGGCGTCCTTGTGCAGGTAGCCACGGGCACCGGCGGCGACCGCGAGGGCCACGCCGTCGAGGTCCTCGGCGACGGTGAGCATGATGATGCGCGCGCCGGGGTCCGCGGACAGCAGCCGGCGCACGGTCTCGACGCCGCCCAGTCCGGGCATGCGTACGTCCATCAGGATCAGGTCCGAGCGGTCGGCACCCCAGCGGCGGAGGACTTCCTCGCCGTTGGCCGCCGTCGTCACACGCTCGACGCCGGGCACGGTCGCGACCGCGCGGCGGAGCGCCTCTCGGGCAAGCGGGGAGTCGTCGCAGACGAGGACGGATGTCATGGCCGCCCTCCGCAGCTGATGCGCGTCACCTTGAGCCTCCAGGCTGGTACGGAATCGTCACCTGTGCGGTCGACCGTCTCGGACGCCTGCCCGAGCGCTTGTGTTTTCAACCGCCTCCGCCCTCTCAACGACGGTCACTCGAAAGAGTTACGGGGCCGCCCGTCATCTTCGGCACTCTATGTGAGGGGGCGGACACGGTGCAGACATGCCCGTCAGACTCTCAACTTTTCATCACAACCTATGCCCCATTTAGACCATTTTCTTCCTGTTTCACGGTGTCTGGGGCTAGATTCGCAATGAGTCATATTTTCATCTCCTTAGACCGGAGATGTACGGTCGTTGGCACCGTATCCGCCCAGAACGGCTACAAGGGGTCACGTAATGGCAGATTTCTCCCGCCTTCCCGGACCGAACGCGGACCTGTGGGACTGGCAGCTCCTGGCCGCCTGCCGCGGGGTCGACAGCTCACTCTTCTTCCACCCGGAGGGCGAGCGCGGGGCGGCTCGGAGCGCTCGCGAGAACTCGGCCAAGGAGGTCTGCATGAGGTGCCCGGTCCGTGCGGAGTGCGCGGCGCACGCGCTGGCGGTGCGCGAGCCGTACGGAGTGTGGGGCGGCCTGACCGAGGACGAGCGCGAAGAGCTCATGGGGCGGGCACGGAACCGGCTCGTGTCGGCTTCCACGTCCAGCGGGGACACCGCCTCGAACACCTGAAGGAACGTTTCTTCACATCCCTGTGCAGCGTCGTGCCCGGGGCACGCACCCGTGCGCCGCGTTCCTCACTGCCTGCGGGCCGCCCGCGCCAGCTGCTCCAGAGTCGCCGCGACCGCCGGCACCTGGGCCAGGTCCGGCAGCGTGAGGGCGACGATCTCCCGCCGTACCGCCGGTTCCAGCGCCACCGTGCGCACGCCTCTGGGCCGTACGGACTCGATCGCGAGCTGGGGCAGGACGGCGACGCCGAGCCCCGCGCCCACCAGACCGACCACCGCCGGGTAGTCGTCGGTGGCGAAGTCGATGCGGGGCGCGAAGCCAGCGCCCTCGCACACCTCCACCAGCTGACCGCGACAGCGCGGACAGCCCGCGATCCAGGGCTCCCCCGCCAGCTCCCCGATGGCGACGGACTCCGCTCGCGCGAGCCGGTGCCGTTCGGGCACCAGGGCGACGAGACGGTCCGTCAGCAGCGCCCGTACGACCAGGTCGTCCCACTCCTCGGCGCCCGCCGCGCCCTCGTACCGGAAGGCGAGCGCCACATCGCAGTCGCCCTCGCGGAGCATCTCCACGGACTTCGGGGGCTCGGCCTCCTCCAGGGAGACACGGGTGCCGGGGTGCGCGGCGCGCAGGGCGGCGAGCGCGGTGGGGACGAGAGTGGAGCTGCCGCTGGGAAAGGAGACCAGCCGGACCCGGCCCGCGCGCAGCCCGGCGATCGCGGCGACCTCCTCCTCGGCGGCCGTGAGCCCGGCGAGGATCCCGGAGGCGTGCCGGACGAGGGCCTCGCCGGCCTGGGTCAGGCGCATCTCGCGGCCGCTGCGGACCACCAGCGGGGTGCCGACCGAGGCCTCCAGGGCCTTCATCTGCTGGCTGACGGCTGGCTGGGTGCAGCCCAGTTCCCGCCCTGCCGCCGAGAAGGAGCCGGTGGCGGCGACGGCGCGCAGGACGCGGAGATGACGGGCCTCGATCACCCTCCGATCATAAGTCGGCCTTGGGTGTGCCACCCGATAGCGCGTCGATGCTTTGAGGTCCGCGCACGTACCGTGCGGACATGAAGTTCACGTACCGTGCGGACATGAAGGACATGAAGCTTCTCTCGGTGAACGTGGGCCGCCCCCGGGCCGTGCCGTACACGGACCAGCCGGAGGGCCTGACCGGCATCGACAAGCGGCCCGTGGACGGGCCGGTCCGGGTGACGGCACCCGGCCCCAAGGGGACCGGCGGGAGCGGGCTGGCCGGGGACGCGGTGTGCGACCTGCGCCACCACGGCGGCGACGACCAGGCGGTGTACGCGGTCGCGCGCGAGGACCTCGACGACTGGGAGCGGGAGCTGGGGCGGCCCCTCCCCGACGGCGCCTTCGGCGAGAACCTGACGACCGAGGGCCTGGACGTGTCCGGCGCCCTGATCGGCGAGCGCTGGCGCATCGGCTCCGAGGTCGTGCTGGAGGTGACCTGCGGACGCATCCCGTGCCGTACCTTCCAGGCTCATCTGGGCGAGGGGGGATGGGTGAAGAGGTTCACGCGGAAGGGTGCGCCGGGCGCCTACCTGCGGGTGATCGAGCCGGGCGAGATACGGCGGGGCGACCGGGTGGAGATCGTGCACCGGCCGGAGCACGACGTGACGGTGGCGCTGCAGTTCCGTGCGGAGACGACCGAGCGGGAGCTGCTGCCGCGCGTGCTCGCCGCGGGCACGGCCCTGCATCCGGAGGCGCTGGAGGAGGCGCGGAAGTACGTGGCGAAGTACCCCGAGAAGTACCCCGGAAATTACCCCGAGTAGCACCTCGGTAATTACCCCGGGTAGCACCCCGTGCCTTACCCCGTGAAGTACGGGCGCAAGCACGGGTGGCGGCGGGGCGCCTGACGCATCGTCACGGAGCGGACGCGATCCGTCCGGGTAACTAGTCTTGGTTCATGACAACGGCTCTGATTACGGGATCTTCCGCGGGGATCGGCGCCGCGTTCGCGCGGCGGCTGGCGGCTGACGGGCACAACCTCGTCCTGGTGGCGCGGGACTCCAAGCGGCTGCGCGAGCAGGCGACCGAACTGCACGACCGGCACGGCATCGAGGCCGAGGTGCTGGCGGCCGACCTGGCCGAGGACGCCGGCATCGAGTCGGTCGCCGCCCGGCTCGCGGACCGCAGGAACCCTGTGGACCTGCTGGTCAACAACGCGGGCTTCGGCAACAAGGGCCGCTATCTCGACGTGTCGATGGCCGACGAGCTGAGGATGCTGAAGGTGCACTGCGAGGCGGTGCTGCGGCTGACGTCGGCGGCGTCGGAGGCGATGCGGGAGCGCGGGCGCGGCGGGGTCGTGAACGTCGCGTCGGTGGCCGCGTTCGTCCCGCGGGGTACGTACGGGGCGTCCAAGGCGTGGGTCGTGCAGTTCACGCAGGGTGCTGCCAAGGATCTGGCGGGTACGGGCGTCCGCCTGATGGCGCTGTGCCCCGGCTTCGTGCGCACCGAGTTCCACGAGCGGGCCGGGATGGGCACGGACAACATCCCGGGCTGGATGTGGCTGGACGCGGACAAGCTGGTCGCGGCGGCGCTGGCCGATCTGGCGCGCGGGAAGTCGTTGTCCATTCCGGACCCGCGCTACAAGGCGCTGATGGGGCTGGTGAAGGTGACACCGCGGGCGCTGCTCGGCGGGGTCACGTCAAAAACGGGGCGTAAGTACGGGCCCCAGTAGGCCGCCCGGGAGGCCGTCGGCAGCGGACGTCATCGCGTGCGGGGCCGGACGGTGAGGCCGGACGGGCAGGTCGAAGAGGGAGCTGTCGGGGCTGGGCAGGCGGCGGCAGGCTACAGGGGTCAGGACGTACCGGGCGGCCCACTGGCAAGACGCCCGGGTTTTCTCCGCTCTCTCCGCCCCGCCCTACCTTCGAGGAGACTCCCATGGCGCTCACTGCCGCCCAGACAGCCCACAGCGGCACGTCCACCACGCCCGCGGGCCGTTCCGACCTCGCGGTGCGCTCGCGCCTCGCCGCGTTCAACGCCTTCCTGCTCAGCGGGCTCACCCTGTGGCTCGGACTGGTGACGCTGAACAACCTGAACGACTTCGGCACCAACCGGGCGCTGATCAGCCGCATGCTGACCATGACCGACCTGATCCACGACCCGGTGCGCGGCAACGGCCTGCAGTGGCGGGCGATGCCGGACTCGATGGCGGCACCGGCCCTGATCGGCGTCATCATCTACGAGATCCTCACGGTCGCCCTGCTCGCCCGGGCTGCGGTGCTGCAGGTGCGCCGGGCGCGCGGTGTGCAGACCGGCATCGCGGCCACGCGGCACACCAACCTGGCGCTGGCCGCGTTCGTCGGCCTCTTCCTGCTCTTCCTGTCGGGCGGCATGTGGTTCGGTTACTGGATCTACATCGGCGCCGCGCAGCAGGTCCACTTCACCGGCCTGATCATCGGTCTGCTGGCCGCGCTCCTGGTCAATCTCCCCTCGGTGACCGGGGCGCAGAAGGAGCAGTGAACCAGCCGGTGACCAGCGCCCCCGTCGGCGGTCCGTCCGATACTCCCTCTTCCCCAAAAGGAGTACCGGAAGGACCGCCGATGGGGCATGTGTGTCCGGTCCGGCGTTCATTACCGTCCTCGGACATGGGGGTATACACCGCACGACTCAGCGCTCAGCTCACGCACACCGGCACGGAGATCGTTCCTCTTTCCGGCGCCCGCGGGACGACCGGCGGGACGACCGGCGGGATCGGCCGTACCGGACTCACCGGACTCACCGGCCTCACCGGCGCCACCGGCGCTCCCCGGAAGGATCTCTCCTTCCGTCTCTTCGTCGAAGAAGCACGCCCCAGTGTGCAACTCATCTTTCTGATGCGTTTTCTGGCCGGCGCGGTCCTCGCGGTCGGCGGACGGTTCTCGGGTCTGGGGGCGCCCGTGGTCGTGGCGGGGATCGGCTGGGTGCTCGCCACGCTGTTCACGTACGGCATCAACGGGGTGTGCGACGTGCACGAGGATCTGGTCAACAAGACGGGGCGACCCATCGCCCGGGGGGAGCTGCCGCCCGGGGTCGCGGCGGTGTGGACCTGGCTCTGCGCGGCCGGTTCCGTGATCGCGATGCTGTCGACCGGCAGCACCCTGCTCACCGCGTACGGCCTGCTGTTCCTGCTGCTCGGATACGCCTACTCCGCGGCCCCGTTCCAGCTGAAGCGAACCGCTGGGGGAGCCTCCGGCTCGGTGCTCCTGATGGGGCTGCTGACCTACGCGGCGGGGTGGACGGCCGCCGGACGGACGCTGCCCACGGGACCGGATCTCGCCGTCGCCGGCGCGATGTCGCTGTGGATGGCCGCGGTGGGCGCGGTCACCAAGGACTTCTCGCACGTCGCGGGCGACGCGGCAGCCGGGCGGCGCGGCTCGGTCACCGCCTGGGGCGACGGGCCGGCGCGGCTCACCGGAGCCGTCGGCGCGCTTCTGGTGGCCGGGGGATTCGCGGCCGTGGCGGTGCACCGTTCCACGCTGCTGGGCCCGGCGGCCTGCGTGCTGCTCGGCGGCGCGGTCGCGGTGGCGGTCCTGTGCCGCACGACCCGGGGGGACGAGGCCAGGGGGCGCACTCCGTACCGTGCCTTCATGGTGACGCAGCATCTGGTGCATCTGACGCTCTTCGCGGGGCTCGGCTGGGCGACGCCGTAAGTCGTCACCGCCCGGCTCGAGTTCGCCCGCCCCGGCCTGGTGTGCACGCGTCTCCCCGGATTCCCGGTGTGGGGACGCGGACACGCCAGGCCGTCGAGTTGCCCTCAGGACCCGCGGCGCGGGCCCGCTCCGAAGCGGGGTTCGGCGGGGAGGCGGCCCGGCGCGGGGATCAGCCGGCGTTCGACCGCCTTGTTGACGGCGTCGATACGGGAGACCGCGTCGAGCTTGGCGAAGATGTTGCGCATGTGGCGCTTGATGGTGCCCTCGGCGATCCCGAGCCGTACGGCGACCTGACGGTTGCTCATGGCCTGGGCGACCAGGCCGAGAACCTCGGCCTCGCGCTCGGAGAGGGTGCCCTCGGGTGTGGCCGGTTCGGGGCGCAGGCTCGCGGGCGAGACGGAGACCGTGACCGTGCGCCCGCTGCCGCCGTCGCCGTCGCGTACGGCGGAGACCAGTGTCTCGCGGCCGGCGCTCTTGTGCAGATAGCCGCTGACCCCCAGCCGCAGCAGCTCCTGCACCAGTTGCTGGCCGTCGTACATGCTGAGCACGATGATGCGCAGGCCGGGGTCTCGCTCCAGAAGTCTGCGGACGGTCACCGGCGGGTCGTTGCGGGGCATCTCGATGTCGAGCAGGACGACATCGGGGCGGTGTTCGGCGGCGAGCCGGACGGCGTCCTCGCCGTTGCCCGCCTGGGCCACCACCTGGAATCCCGGCTCGGTGCGCAGCAGGTCGCACAGGGCCTCACGCAGCAAGGTGTGATCGTCCGCGACGACGATGCGGACGGTGTCGCCGCGCTCACCGCCCGCCATGGGCCTGTCGTGCTCGCTCAACGGACGCTGTGGCCTTCCTTGATGGGTGTCCAGATGGTCACGTGAGTCCCGCGACCGCGCGCCGAGTCGATGTGCAGGGTGCCGCCGACCAGGTCGGCCCGCTCCTGCAGTCCGGTCAGGCCGTTCGCGCGGCCGCCCGCGCGGGTCTTCGCGACGTCGAAGCCGAGGCCGTCGTCGATGATCTCGGTCTGGATCTCGTGCGGTGCGATGTCGATGTGGACCACGATGTTGCCCGCCTCCGCATGCCGGAAGGCGTTGCGCAGGCACTCGCGGACCATGATGAACAGTTCTTCGGACACGGGCTCCGGAATCCATTCGTCAAGGCCACGCACCCACACCCGGACAGGGGCCACTGAGCCACCCATCGAGGCCACGAACTGGGTGATCGCCTCTTCCAGGCAGCCGGAGACGGACGGGCGGCGCAGTTCGGTGACGAGTTCCCTGGTCCGCGCGAGCGTCTCCAGGATGGCCGCCTGGGCCGACCGTACGGTCCGGGGCATGTCGCCGCCCTGCCGGCCCAGCTCGACCTCGTACAGCTCCAGTTGGCGCATTGCCAGGCTCAGCGAGTTGCCGACCTGGTCGTGGATCTCCCTGGCCAGTTTGCGGTGGCCCTGTTCGTGCACCTCACGCACCCGGCCGAGCATGAAGGAGTCGTACGCGATCGAGCCGACCTCAAGGCGGCGGCCGATGCCCTGCTGCAGGGCACGGACGGCGACGGTGTACCCGTTGACGCGATCGGAATCGTTCTCTCCGACGCCCTCGATGCTCCTGAGCAGGTATTCGAGCACCGTGTCGAAAAGGATGACGCCGGCGCGCACCGAGTGGGTGAGGTGAATGCTCTGCTGGACGCGGATCCCACCCAGGTCGAACACCTCGGCGATCTGGCTGTCGGTGACCGTCGTCCGTCCCTGCGCGAGGCTCTCGGCACAGTCGGCGAAAATGCGACGGGCCTGCAGCTCGCACTGTTGCCACACCTGGGTGGCGCCGACGAGCGGGCTGCTGATGGCGCGCAGGCGTTCCGCGTAGGCGGCGATGGCCGCGTCCTCGTACGACCTGAAGCGGTGCGCGGAAATACTGCCGGCGTTGAGACGGTCGGCGTTGCTGTCGGTCCGGCCGCCCACGAATTCGCCCAAAACGTTCTCCTCCCCCGTGGCCCAGAGCCACCCCCACGGCGTCCGATCCGGGTGCAGAGTAAGCCTAATCGACAGGGATTTGACAGAAGGTGGCGCAAAAGCGCCCCTCCGGAATTCACTTGAAAAAAGAACTGGATGGCAGACGAAAACAGGCCCGGCAGCGGGGGACTGCCGGGCCTGTCGGGGGATGGCTTCTTGACGGGCCCGGGTGCGAATGCCCGTCCCTGTGCGCCGACGTTACGAGCGGCGGCGGAGCACCGTGGCGCGCACCTTCAGGAGCGTGGGGAGCAGGACGTAGACCACGGCCGGGACGACCATGCCGGTGACCATCAGGTTGCGCAGCGGCATCGGCAGACCCATGACATAGGGGCCGATCAGGAGCTGCGCGGCGGTGAGGGCCGAGAAGACCGACAGCCAGGTGAACAGGAACCGGGTGTGGATGGAGGGCAGCGCCAGGGACGCGGCCCGGACCTGGGCCTGGGCCTGGGGCTGCGAGGTGGCTGCCGTCGCGGCAGTGACGGTCTCGGCGGGGCGGGAAGCGACGGTGGTCATGGCGGATTCCAATCCGGTCGGCGTCTGCGCTGCTGAACTTCTGGATCGCTGGATTGCTCGGCCGGCCCTGGAGCCGGGTGGTGCCGGGTGGTGCTGAGTCCTGGGGCCGGGGCTGTGATGCCTTGCCCGCGGCGACACCAGAACTAAATCAACCAACCAGTTGGTTGTCAACCATCTAGTTGGTTGGCAATCGGGGGCGGGCGGCCTAGCCTGGAGTCATGACACGGGACACGGGCCACACCAAAGAGCGGCTGCTCGCTGCCGCGACCGAAGAATTCGCAGCTCACGGGATTGCCGGCGCGCGCGTCGACCGCATCGCCGCGAACGCGGGGGTCAACAAGGAGCGCATCTACGGCTACTTCGGCAACAAGCAGAAGCTCTTCGACGCGGTCGTGGGGCGCGCCCTCGACGAGGTAGCCGAGGCCGTGCCGCTGCACGCCGGGGACGATCCGGCCGACTACGTGGGGCGGGTCTACGACTTCCACCGCGACAACCCCGTGCTTGTACGGCTCCTGCTGTGGGAGGGCCTGCACTACCGCAACGAGGTGCTGCCGGGTGAGGACAGCCGACGCGGTCACTACGAGGACAAGGTCGCCGCGCTCGCGGTGAGCATGGGGCTCCCCCGGGCGCTGGGCGAGGAGGCGTCCGCGGAGGTCGCTCCCGTGCTGCTGACCTTGATCGGCCTGGCCGTGTGGCCGCACGCGGTGCCGCAGATGGCCCGGTTGATCCTGGGCGGGGCCGCTCCCGAGGTGGATCTGCGCGAGTACGTGGTGGAGTTCGCGAGGCGCGCTGTCGCGGGGGTGCGGGCCGGAGTCTGACGCCGGGGGTTCGGGGGCGGGGGCCTGGGGTTCGGGGGCGGGGGCCTGGGGTTCAGGGGCGGGGGCCTGGGGGGCGGGGGCCTGGAGGTCGCGGGCCAGGGGGTCCGGGGTGGGGGTGGCGGGTCCGGGGCGGGGCCCGTGACTCCGAGTGGGGCCGCCCGAGACTCCGACGCGGGCCCATGGCTGCGAGGTGGGCCCATGGCTGCGAGGTGGGGCAGGATCTTGTTGTCTCGGCCGCCGGGTCCGGGTACCGGGTTTCCGGTGGTGGCTGTGCCGCGTCTGCGCGACCGGATGCGTACCGTCGACCGAGGTCCGGTTCCGGGCACCAGTACGCCGCGCATCGCCGCCGGGCGTCTGCCGCGGGCGCCGTTTCCCGCACGCCTTCGCCCCGGCGGTCCCGCACCGTCCCGGGTTCCGTGGCCGTCCCCGGTGCCCGAGCCGCGGATGTGCCGCTCCCGGGCCGTCCTGCGCTGGTCCGCGCCAGTCTCCGCTCGGGGCAACGGGACCCGGACCCGCACCGGCTCCGGCCCCGCCGACCACCCCGCACCGGCACCGGCACCGGCACCAGCCACGCCGCCCCCCGGGACTCACCCAGCCCGGCCTGCGCCCGCCTCCTCTCGCAGCAACGGAACCCGGACCCGCACCAGCCCCGGCCCCCGTCCACCACCCCGCGCCGGCACCAGCCACACCGCCCCCGGCCGATCCCCGTCCGTCTCCCCCCAGGACATCCGGCGACCGAGGTATCCCCCTACCACTTTCGGTCCGCACGCCCCCCGTCTTGGAGGCACTGGCCCCCTGCGCGGGTCCCGGCGGCTCTAGCGTCTGCGGCGTGGAAGGCCCACGGGGGCACCGCCGAGGACCCAGAGGACCCATGGAGGTAAGGCCACCATGTCACCGCACCGGGCTGCTCTTGAGGCAGTCGCCGCCCAGCCCTTGAACATCGTTTTCTCCATCCGCGACGACCTGCAGCGCTTCGGACTCGAAGGCATGCTGAGGTCCCTCCGTGAGGTCGCCGCCTGCCACCCCTTCGCCGACCTCACGTCCGCCGTGGACGCCGTGCTCGACCCGGCGACCGACCTGCTGATCGTGGCCCCCGAGGGCACTGACCTGGACCCCGACTCCGTACTGCACCGCGTGGCCGCCTACGGCGTGCGCGTGCTGCTGCTCCTGCCCGACCTGGGCTCCGTGGACCTGGACCGGGTGGCGTCCCTGTCCGGGGCGTCGCTGCTCTGCTCGGACGGCCTCCAGATCGAGGACCTGCACAAGGTGCTCACCGCGATGGGCCAGGGCGAGGTGCACATACCGGCCGCGCTCACCCGCGATCTCCTCCAGCTCGCGGGGCGCGGACGCGGCGCGCACAGGGCCGTTCCGGTGCCGCCCCGGCTGACCCCGCGGGAGCGCGAGGCACTCGGGCATCTCGTCGAGGGCCTCAGCAACAAGCAGATCGCCCGCCGCCTGCACATCTCGGAGCACGGTGTGAAGCGCCTGGTCGCCAGCATCCTCGCCAAGCTCAACTGCCCCAACCGCACGCTGGCGACGGTCCGCGCCCTGCGCGAGGGCCTGTGCGCCCCGGCGGCGGCGCGCCCCGTCGCCCGCCCCGCCCACCGCTCCTCGCAGGGCGGCGATGTCCACCCCGTCCCGTCGGCCACCGGCCAGGCGGTTGCCTCCTCCCCCACGAACGGCTGGTGAGCCTCACCATGAATCCCGACAGCACCTCCCACGGCGCTCCCGCCGCCTTCTTCGACGTCGACGAGACCCTGGTCAACACGAAGAGCATGTTCCACTTCCTGCGTTTCTGGATGGCCCGGCAGGGCGACGACGGCAGCGGCTACGACGCCGTCATGGCCGGCGTGCACCGGGCCGCGGCCTCCGGAGTGCACCGCTCGGAGATCAACCGGGCCTACTACCGGCGCTTCGCCGGCATTCCGTACGAGGCCCTGCTGGAGGCCGGGCGGGAGTGGTGGCGGGAGTACCGCCGAGGATCCGCCGCCGTCGTCGTCCCGGCCTGGGCCGCGGCCACCCGGCACCGCAAGGCGGGCCATCTGGTGGTCCTGGTCTCCGGGTCCTTCCGGGGCTGTCTGGAGCCGCTCGCCGAGGATCTCGGCGCGCACCGCATCCTGTGCTCGGAACCCCTGGTGGACGCCGACGGACGGCTGACCGGCGAGGTCGCACGGCCGATGATCGGCTCGGTCAAGGCCGACGCCGTGCGCGAGACCGTCGCGGAGCTCGGCCTGGCCGCCGCGGACTGCAGCTGCTACGGCGATCACTCCAGCGACCTGGACATGCTCGGCTCGGTGGGCAACCCGGTGGTCGTCGGCGGCGACCGGGTGCTGCTCGAACAGGCCCAGCGGCTCGACTGGCCCGTCCTGCCCGCGACCCCCGGACGCCTGCCGTCCCCGGACGCCTCGGCCGCCCGGCTGCTGACCGCGGCCGAACGGCACTGAGCGCTCCGCCGGAATCCCGGGTCCGTCACCCGCAGGACCATCGGGGCCGACCGCACCCACACGGCGGAACCGCATCCACTCGCCCGACCCTCACCGCGCGCGCCGCACCGCGATCGCGGTGAGGACAAGGCCGTCCCGTACCGCCCAGTGGCCGGTGAACCAGGCGATGCGGACTCCGTCCACCAGCGGCCCCGGCACCAGCAGGCGCGCCGTGTATGTTCCGGCGTCCGGGTCGAAGGTGAGCCGGGCGTCACGGAAGCCGAGCCAGCGTCGGGCAAGCGGGTACCAGGCCTTGTAGACCGTCTCCTTCGCGCTGAACAGCACGGTCGCCCAGTGCACCGCGGGGTGGCTGCGCCCCAGTTCGCGCAGGTGGGCCCGCTCGTCCGGGCCGGTGATGTACCCGACGAGCTCCTCGGAGAGCGGCTCGTGGCGCTCGGCGTCGATCCCGATGGAGTGGTACTCGCGGCTGTGCGAGAGGGCCGCCGCCCGGTAGCCGTCGCAGTGCGTCATGCTGCCCGTCACCCCGGCCGGCCACTCCGGCTCCCCCTTGGGCCCCGAACCGACCGCGGCCGGCGGCACCCCGAGCACGGTCATCGCCGTACGGGCGCACCGCCGGGTGGTGACGAATTCGCGCCGTCGGTGCTCCACCGAATCCGTCAGATACGGCTCCTCCTCCGGGAACACCGGGAGGTCGAGCAGGTCGCCCGTGGTGGCGGCGCTGGCGACGGCAGGCGGAAGTATCTGCTGAATCACTTCTTCTCCTGGGAGGAAAAGCGCCGTGAAAAGGCGCACCAGGGCCCGCCGGATGCGGCGGGCCACTGCCATCCCAGGACAAGGTCATGACAGCAAATCGCTGTCCCGATGGTGCCGTGTCCGATGCCTCTTCCGCTACATAGCCGTCCGGGTATGCCCAAGAGCCCACATCGGACGGCCACACCGGACGGCCACGCCGGGTCGGCCACCCCGTACGAGGTCCCGGAAAAGGCAGATTGCAACCCGGAACAACACCGACCTAGAGTTTTCCTATCGAAATGAATCAAGAGAATTCGCGGCCCGGAAAACGCGACGAACAATGCGACCGAAATAACGCCGTCGAACAACGCGACTGAATAACGGGAGACCCCGATGCCCCATTCTTTCCTGGATCGGCTGAAAACCTTCGGCAATGCCGAGGCCGTCGTCTTCGACGGCCGCTCCCACGGCTACGACGAGCTGCTGCGCCTCGTCGACGACTGGCGCGGCTTCCTCGACCGCCACCAGGTGACTGCGGGTGAGGTCGTCACGCTTGAGGGCCCCTACTCCCCGCAGGCCTGCGCCGGCCTGCTGGCGCTGATCGAGCGCGGCGCGGCCGTCGTACCGCTCAGCGCGATCCCGGCCGCCAAGCGCGCGGAGTTCCTGGACGTCGCGCAGGTGGAGGTGGTGATCGAGGTCGACGCGAACGGCGGCGGGCACCGGGCCGAACGCACCGGGCGCGGCGCGGAGCACGAGCTGTACGAGGAGCTGCGCGCCACCGGGCATCCGGGCCTGGTCCTGTTCAGCTCCGGTACGACAGGCCGCAGCAAAGCCTCGGTGCTGGACTTCGAGAAGGTGCTCGGCCGCTACGGTGAGCCGACCCGGCCGAGCCGCATCCTGTCCTTCCTCAGCCTGGACCACATCGGCGGCGTCAACACCCTGCTGCACACGCTGAGCCAGGGCGGCACCGTGATCACGGTGGCCGAGCGCACGCCGGACGCCGTGTTCCGGGCGATCGACGAGCACCGGGTGGAGATCCTGCCCACCACGCCGACCTTCCTGAACATGGTGCTGATCTCCGGCGCCCACGAACGGCACGCCACCGGCTCCCTCGCACTCGTCACCTACGGCACCGAGCCGATGCCCCTGCAGACGCTGCGCCGCCTGGCCCAGGCGCTGCCGGAGGTCAGGCTGAAGCAGACGTACGGCCTGTCGGAGCTGGGCATCCTGCCCACCCGCTCCCGGGGTGACGACACGCTGTGGCTGAAGCTCGGCAACTCCGGGTTCGACCACAAGATCATCGACAACGTCCTGTGGATCCGCTCGGAGATGGCGATGCTGGGGTATCTCAACGCTCCGGCCCCCTTCGACGACGAGGGCTACTTCAATACGCAGGACGTCGTCGAGGTCGACGGCGACTGGGTGCGGATCCTGGGCCGCAACTCCGAGATCATCAACGTTGGCGGCGAGAAGGTCTACCCGAGCGAGGTCGAGAGCGTCCTGCTCCAGCTGGACAACATCGCCGAGGCCACCGTCAGCGGCCGGCCCAGCCCGGTGACCGGCATGGTGGTCAAGGCCACCGTGCAACTGGTCGAGGACGAGGACCGGCGTGACGTCATGCGCCGGGTGCGGGAGTTCTGCGCGCAGCGCCTGGAGCCGTACAAGGTGCCGGCCCTGGTCGAGATCGCCGCCGCGCCCATGCACTCCGACCGGTACAAGAAGATCCGGAGCGCGGCATGAGCGCCCACGAGCCGACGACCGGGACCGGAGCCGTGACCGCGACCGCGACCACGACCACGACCACGACCGCGACCGCGACCGCGACCGCGACCGGGGACGACGACCGCGTCGCCGTGATCAGCGGCGGCAGCAAGGGGCTCGGCCGGCTCCTGGTCGAGCGGCTGCTCGTGGACGGCTGGCGGGTGGCGACGTTCAGCAGGTCGGCCAACGAGTTCGTCAAGGAGCTTCAGGTCACCGCGGAGGACCGCTTCCTGTGGGAGGCCGCCGACCTCACCGACCCCGACTCGTTGCGCGAGTTCGTCCGGACGGTGCGGCGCCGCTTCGGCCGCGTGGACCTGCTGATCAACAACGCGGCGGTGCTGCACCAGGAGCTGTTCCTGACCACGTCCGCGAAGCAGACTTCGACGCTGATCGCCGCCAACCTGGTCGCCCCGATCACGCTCGCGCACGCCTGCGCCCGCTCGATGACGAAGCAGGGCGGCGGCCAGATCCTCAACGTCTCGTCCATCAACGCCATCCGCGGCTACCGCGGTGTCGCCGTCTACTCCGCCACCAAGGCGGGGCTCGACGGATTCAGCCGGAGCCTCGCCCGGGAGCTCGGCGCCTTCGGCATCCGGGTCAACTCGATCGTCCCCGGATTCTTCGACAGCGACATGACGTCCGGCGTCACGGAGCAGAACCGGGAGCGCATCCAACGGCGTACGCCGCTCGGCCGGCTCGGCGACATCCACGAGATCGCCGACGCCGTCCTCTACCTCATCTCACCCGACGCCTCGTTCATCACGGGGCAGACCATCGTCGTCGACGGAGGAATCACATGCTGACCACGACCGACATCACCGCGACCGTCCACGAGCAGATCAACGCCCTGCTCAAGGAGGCCGGCAAGCCCGTGCGCCTGCTCACCGGGGACGAGCCCCTGGCCCGGATCGGGCTCAACTCGCTGCTGCTGGCCCGGCTGATCATCCAGCTGGAGATGGAGTTCGGCGCCGACCCGTTCGAGGAGGACTACGTGATCTCCGACGTGCGGACGGTGGGCGCGCTGACCGACGCCTACATCGAGACGCTGGCGAACCTGGCCGCGGCCACCGTCTGAGCCCGGACCGTCCACCACCACGACCTGATGAGGGACCGACCCATGTCACGATCCACGGCACAGCCCATGTCGCCCGATGCCGTCATCGCCGTCGGCGACCGCTTCGAGGACTTCCTCGCCAACCGCGGCACCGTCCCCGTCTCCGACCTGCTGGCCCTGCTGCGCTCCGGCGACGTGCCGGAAGGCCTGACGGTCGGCATCGGACAGGGCCTGAGCGACGAGCAGTTGGCGGAGATACGCACCCTGGCCGACCGGCACGCGCCGGCGGTCACGGTCGCCAAGCCCGGGGTGCCCGAGCGGGCCCAGCAGCGGCTCACCCACAAGCACGACGCCAAGAACGTACTGATCGGGCCGGTCGGCCAGATCGGCGAGAACCGTTTCGCCGCCGACCTGGTGCTCGACGAGCGTGTCGAGGTCCTGGAGGACCATCTCACCGGCCAGCACATCCCGGCCATCACGCTCCTGGAGGCCGCCCGGCAGTTCTGGACCGTGGTCACCGAGCAGTTCTACGTCACCGGCCCGGACCGCACCCGGTTCGTCATCGGCTCGGTCGGCTCCACGTTCCACAGCTTCGTCTTCCCGCTCGCCGCGACACTGCAGTACGAGCTGCTGGAGCTGACCCGCACCCCGGTGGGACCGGTCTTCAAGTGCCGGATCTCGATCCACCACGGCGACACGCTCGCCAGTGTGATCGACGCCGAATACCGGGTGATCCCGGAGCAGTTCAGCGTCAAGCAGGAGAAGATCGCGGCCCGCCAGGCCGTGGTCTCCGAGCTGACCCGGGTGCGTGACCAGGCCGTACCGGCGATGAGCGGCGACCGGGCGGCCTGACACCCCTCGGCTGCGCGTGCCACCGCTCACCTCCGTCCTTGCCCGTCCCGGCTACCCCTGTCCCGACAACCCCTGTCCAGACAACTCCTGTCCCTACGACCCCTGCCCCCACGACCCGAGGAGAGACAGATGCTGTGGGCGATCCACTGCCTCGACGCGCCGGGCACCGCCGAACTGCGGGCGGCCCAGCGGCCCGCGCACTCGGCCCGGCTGCGGGCCACGCCGGTGCGGCCGGTGCTCTACGGGCCCCTGGTCGCCGCCGACGGCAGCACCGCGGTCGGCAGCCTGATCGTGGTCGAGGCCGCGAACCGGGAGCAGGTGGAGGAATTCGCCTTCGCCGACCCGTTCGCCGTCTCGGGCGTCTGGGAACGCATCGACATCCAGGCGTTCACTCCCTCGCAGCGCTCCCCCGTGCGGCTCGCGGAGGAGGCCGCACGGACCCCGGAAGGACGGCCGTGACCTCCTTGAGCGGCGGTCCCCGGCTCCCGCACGGTGTCGGCCCCCGGGAGTTCGCCGAGGCGCTCGCCGCGTTCCGCGCGGTGCTCGGCGACTCCCGGGTGCTGACCGACGAGGACATCGCCCTCGTCGGCTACGACGACCCGCAGCCGGTCCTCGGCCCCGGTCACTTCGTCCCCAGCGCGGCGCTGCTGGCCGGCTCGGTCGACGACGTACGGCGCGTGCTGGACGTCGCCAGGACCTTCGGAGTGCCGCTCGCGCCCGCCCTGCCCGGCCGCAACACCGGGCTGGGCGGCGCGGCCCCCCGGCTCCCCGGCGCCGTCGTCCTCGACCTGAGCCGGATGAACCGGGTGCTGGAGGTCGACGAGACCTTCGGGTATGCCGTCGTCGAGCCCGGCGTCACCTTCGTCGACCTCGCCGCCCACCTCTCCGCACGCGGGCTGCCGTACCGGGTCGACCCGGTGGGCCTGGGCTGGGACAGCGTCGTCGGCCACGCCCTGGCCGTCGGCGGCCTCACCCCGTACGAGGACGAGCCCGCGCTGTGGTGCGGGATGGAGGTCGTGCTGCCGGACGGCGACCTGGTGCGCAGCGGGATGGGCGGCCTGCGCGCCTCGCGCTGCGCCCATCTGTGGCCCTACGGCTTCGGCCCCTCCTTCGACACGATGTTCGCGCCGCTGAACCTGGGGATCGTCACCAAACTCGGCGTCCGGCTCCGCCTCGCGCCGCCGCACCGCCGCACCTTCGCCGTCTCCGTACCGCGGGCGGAGGACCTCGGCCCGCTCGTCGACGCCCTGCGGACGTTGCGCGCCGACGGCACGCTCACCGAGTCGCCCACCGTGCGCGGCCTGCTGCTGGACGCGGCCGCCGCGGGCCGGTGCCGCGACACCCTCCCCGGCGCTCCGGGCCCGGTGCCCGACAGCGCCCTCGGACCCCTCATGGCCGACCTGCGGCTCGGCCACTGGAACGCGTACGGTGCCGTGGCCGGCAGCCGTCCCGTCGTGCACGCCCAATGGGCCGCCGTGCGCGCGGCCCTGGCGCCGATCGCCGGGGTGCGCTGGCGGCTCGGCGAGCCGGATGACGGGCGTGACACGCCCGGCCTGTGGGGCGACGCGGCCGACGGCTGGCTGGCGCACGGCGGGCACCTCCCCGTCACGCCCGTGCTGCCGGGCACCGGCGCGGACGCACTGGCGCAGTACGCGCGGGTGCGAAAACTCGTCCGGTCGGCCGGCAAGGACTATCTGGGCTCGTTCGTGGTGGGCCGCCGGGTGCTGCACCACCACGTGCCGGTCGTGTTCGACATCCGCGACCCGGACGACCGGGCCCGCACCCTGACCTTGTGCGAGCGCCTGGTGGCGGACGCGGCGGCGGCCGGGCTCGGCGTACGGCACGCGCATCCGGCCCTGATGGACCAGGTCGCGGAGACGTACGCCTTCCACGGGCACGCGCTCCGGCGGCTCGGCGAACGGATCAAGGACGCGCTCGATCCGGCGGGCGTGCTGGCCCCCGGCGCCCACGGCATCTGGCCCCGCCGCTACCGCGGCCTGCGCCTGTGACCCGGCATCACCCGAGACCTGTACCGAAAGGAGACCGACCATGTCCGTGCAGACCCTGAGCGGCAGCCAACTGGCCGAGCTCGAAGAGGAGTTCGCGGCCCCGTCCGTCCCGCCGTCGTTGCGGGCCCGTACCGCCGAACTGGAGGGACTGCGCGGGGGCGTGGTCGCGGGCGACGCCGCCGCCACCGGGCGACAGCATGCCAAGGGCAAGCTGACGGCCCGCGAGCGCATCGAACTCCTGCTGGATCCGGGCACGTTCAGCGAACTGGAGCCGCTGCGCCGGCACCGGGCGACCGGCTTCGGCATGGAGGACAAACGTCCGCACACGGACGGCGTGATCGGCGGCTGGGGCACGGTCCACGGCCGTTCGGTCTTCGTGTACGCGCACGACTTCCGGATCTTCGGCGGTGCACTGGGCGAGGCGCACGCGACGAAGATCCACAAGATCATGGACCTGGCCCTGGCGGCAGGCGCTCCCCTGGTGTCCCTCAACGACGGCGCGGGCGCCCGCATCCAGGAGGGCGTCACCGCGCTCGCCGGCTACGGCGGCATCTTCCAGCGCAACACGAAGGCCAGCGGGGTCATCCCGCAGATCAGCGTGATGCTCGGCCCCTGCGCGGGCGGCGCCGCCTACTCGCCCGCGCTGACCGACTTCGTCTTCATGGTCCGCGAGACGTCCCAGATGTTCATCACCGGCCCCGACGTCATCCAGGCCGTCACCGGCGAACAGGTCACCCAGAACGGGCTCGGCGGCGCGGACGTGCACGCCGAGACGTCAGGTGTCGCCCACTTCGCGTACGACGACGAGCGGACCTGTCTCGAAGAGGTCCGCTATCTGCTCTCCCTGCTCCCCCAGAACAGCACCGAGACACCGCCCGAGGCGCCCTGCCCCGACCCGGCCGACCGGTCCTGCGCCGAACTGCTGGACATCGTGCCCGCGGACCCGGCCCAGCCGTACGACATGCGACGGGTGGTCGGGGAGGTGGTGGACGACGGCGAGTTCCTGGAGGTCCAGGAGCGCTGGGCGGGCAACGTCATCTGCGCGCTCGGCCGCATCGAGGGCCGCCCGGTCGGCATCGTGGCCAATCAGCCGCTGGTGCTCGCCGGGGTGCTCGACATCCATGCCAGTGAAAAGGCCGCGCGGTTCGTGCAGTTGTGCGACGCCTTCAACATCCCGGTGGTGTCGCTGGTCGACGTGCCCGGCTTCCTGCCCGGCGTGGAGCAGGAGCACGGCGGCATCATCCGGCACGGCGCCAAGCTCCTGTACGCGTACTGCAACGCGACCGTCCCCCGGATCCAGGTGATCGTGCGCAAGGCGTACGGCGGGGCGTACATCGTCATGGACTCGCGTTCCATCGGCGCGGACCTGTCGTACGCGTGGCCCGCCAACGAGATCGCCGTGATGGGCGCGGAGGGTGCCGCGAACGTCATCTTCCGCCGCGAGATCGGCGCGGCCGACGATCCTGAGGCGACCCGGGCGCGGCGCGTGGCCGAGTACCGCGAGGCACTGATGCATCCGTACTACGCCGCCGAGCGCGGACTGGTCGACGACGTCATCGCCCCGCAGGCCACGCGGGCCGTCCTCGCCTCGGGGCTGCGGATGCTGCGCACGAAGAGCGCGCCGCTGCCGCACCGCAAGCACGGGAATCAGCCGGCATGAGCGGCACCGACGGTATCGATGGCATCCGGGTCCTGTCCGGCGAGCCGACCCCCGAGGAGCTCGCCGCCCTTCTGGTCGTCCTGCGCAGCCTGACGCGCCGGCGCGTGGGTGGCCTGCCCGCCGACATCGTCCGGCCTGCCGCCTGGGCCCACGCGGGCCGCACGCACCGCCCGGCCGGCATCTGGCGGCGGACCGCATGAGCGCAGGCCATCGCGGCGTTCCGGTGGGAAAATGGGTCTGAGGGAACCGGACCAGGGGACCGGAGGCAACATGACGTTCGTACAGCTGATCGACTGCAAGACCAGCCAGTTCGACGAGATGAACCGGCTGTTGGACACATGGGTCGAGCAGACCAAGGGGAAGCGGACCGCGACGCACAGCGTCATCGCCAAGGACCGGTCCGACGCGTCGCACTTGATAGAGATCGTCGAGTTCCCTTCGTACGAGGAGGCGATGCGGAACTCGAACCTGCCGGAGACCGACAAGATCTTCCAGGAGATGGTCGCCCTCTGCGACGAGCTGCCGACGTTCACGGACCTGGACGTCGTGCGCGACGAGCAGTTGTACGCGGCGACCGCGCGCCGGTTCTTCGAGACGATCGCGCTGCCCGGCGAACTCCCGCCACTGGACAGCCTGCTGACCGAGAACTACCACGACCACGATCCCGCGGACGAGCAGGACAACATCGGCATGGACGCGATGCGGCGCGGGCTCGGGATGTGGCGGAGCGCTTTCGACCTCGGCTTCGTCGTCGAGGACCAGATCTGCCAGGGCGACCGGGTGTGCACCCGCTGGACCTGGACCGGCGTGCACCGGGGCGACTTCATGGGGATCCCGGGCAGCGGGCAACAGGTGACCATGACGGGTTCGACCATCTTCCGGTTCGGCGAGGACGGGAAGATCGCCGAGGGCTGGTGGGAGTACGACCTGCTCGGGCTGATGACGCAGCTGGGAGCGCTGGACGCGCTGGAGAACTGAGGAGCCACTCCGAATCGCCCGCGAGGGAAGAGCCCCCGTTCCGGTTCCTTCAGTTCCGGGACGGGGGCTTCTTCGATCGCCGTCGTCGGCCTGAGCGATACCGCGGCGCTCGTTCTGGGACGCCGCTGCGGCCAGGAGGCGATCTTCGCCTGGACTCCCGACGCCTGGCGTGTCCTGGCGTGCGGCACCAGCGCCACGGCGGTCAGTGGATGGGCAGCGTCCGAGTACTGATCGGGGCACGGACCCGGACCATGAGGACCGTGCGGTGTCTCCAGGTCGTGCTGCCCCTCACGCTCGGTCTCGTGCTGGCCGTCACCACGGGGAAGCTCGCCGAGTCCAGCTACCTGATCACCGGTGGCGGCGCGATCCGCTGGGACGTCGCCGGCGTCCCGCTGTTGTTCCTGGCGGCGGCCGGAGTCGTGGCGGTCGCGGCGGCGGGCTCACTGACGCTGGTCGGCCGCAGGATCGATCCGGAGCTGATCCGCCGCGACCGACCGCCGAGCGGGACATCGGCCGTGCCGCCCCGCTCGGCAGGATCGGAGACGGCAGCACGAAGGCCCGGCACCCCTCGGGGGTGCCGGGCCTCGGCTGTGCTGTTGTCAGCCTCAGTGGGCGTGGCCGTGACCGTGGCCGTGGCCCGCCTCGGCCGGCTCCTCTTCCTTCTTCTCGACGACCAGGGTCTCGGTCGTGAGGAGGAGGGAGGCGATGGAGGCGGCGTTCTCCAGGGCGGAGCGGGTGACCTTCACCGGGTCGATGACGCCGGCCTTGACCAGGTCGCCGTACTCGCCGGTGGCGGCGTTGAAGCCCTGGCCCTTGTCGAGCTCGGCGACCTTGGAGGTGATGACGTAGCCCTCCAGGCCAGCGTTCTCGGCGATCCAGCGCAGCGGCTCGACGGCGGCCTTGCGGACCACGGAGACACCGGTGGCCTCGTCGCCGGTCTTGTCGAGGTTGCCCTCGAGGACCTTGACGGCGTGGACCAGCGCGGAGCCACCACCGGAGACGATGCCTTCCTCGACCGCGGCGCGGGTCGCGGAGATGGCGTCCTCCAGACGGTGCTTCTTCTCCTTCAGCTCCACCTCGGTGGCGGCGCCGACCTTGATCACGCACACGCCGCCGGCCAGCTTCGCGAGGCGCTCCTGGAGCTTCTCGCGGTCCCAGTCGGAGTCGGTGTTCTCGATCTCGGCCTTGATCTGGGCGACGCGGCCGGTGACGTCCGCGGAGTTGCCGGCACCGTCGACGACCGTGGTGTCGTCCTTGGTGACGGTGACGCGGCGGGCGGAGCCCAGCACGTCGGTGCCGACCTGGTCGAGCTTGAGGCCGACCTCCTCGGAGATGACCGTGGCGCCGGTGAGGATCGCCAGGTCCTGCAGCATCGCCTTGCGGCGGTCACCGAAGCCGGGAGCCTTGACGGCGGTGGCGTTGAAGGTGCCGCGGATCTTGTTGACGACCAGGGTCGACAGGGCCTCGCCGTCGACGTCCTCGGCGATGATCAGCAGCGGCTTCGAGGCGTTGGACTGGATGATCTTCTCCAGCAGCGGCAGGAGGTCCGCGATGGCGGAGATCTTGCCCTGGTGGATGAGGATGTACGGGTCGTCGAGGACGGCCTCCATGCGCTCCTGGTCCGTCACGAAGTACGGCGACAGGTAGCCCTTGTCGAAGGCCATGCCCTCGGTGAAGTCCAGCTCCAGACCGAAGGTGTTGGACTCCTCGACGGTGATGACGCCGTCCTTGCCGACCTTGTCCATCGCCTCGGCGATGAGCTCGCCGACCTGCTGGTCCTGGGCGGACAGCGCGGCGACGGCGGCGATGTCGGACTTCTCGTCGATCGGCCGCGCCGAGGCGAGCAGGGCCTCGGAGACGGCCTTGACCGCGGCGTCGATGCCCTTCTTCAGGGCGGCCGGGGAAGCGCCGGCGGCGACGTTCTTCAGGCCCTCGCGGACGAGCGCCTGGGCCAGCACGGTGGCGGTGGTGGTGCCGTCACCAGCGATGTCGTTGGTCTTGGTAGCCACCTCCTTCACCAGCTGGGCGCCGAGGTTCTCGTACGGGTCGTCGATCTCGACCTCGCGGGCGATGGTGACGCCGTCGTTGGTGATGGTGGGAGCGCCGAACTTCTTGTCGATGACGACGTTGCGGCCCTTGGGGCCGATCGTCACCTTGACCGTGTCGGCAAGCTTGTTGACGCCGCGCTCGAGGGCGCGACGGGCGTCCTCGTCGAACTTCAGGATCTTCGCCATGACAGCGTGAGCCCTCTCGGAATTCTTGGGTGAACGAAGACTGCGCCCCGGGCGCCCGGCTCCTTATCGGTCGCGGGTGCCAGGGGCGCAGTTCAAAGCAACAAATTGTGCTCTGGGTGAATTACTTCTCGACGATCGCGAGCACGTCGCGAGCCGAGAGGACGAGGTACTCCTCGCCGTTGTACTTCACCTCGGTGCCGCCGTACTTGCTGTAGAGAACGACGTCGCCGACCTTGACGTCGAGCTCGACGCGCTTGCCGTCCTCGAAGCGGCCCGGGCCCACGGCCAGGACAACGCCCTCCTGGGGCTTCTCCTTGGCGGTGTCCGGAATGACCAGGCCCGAAGCCGTGGTCTGCTCGGCGTCGAGCGGCTGGACCACGATGCGGTCCTCGAGCGGCTTGATGGCAACCTTGGAGCTGGCGGTCGTCACGATCCGACCTCCCCCTTCGGAGATCTCACGGGGTTAACTGTCTGAGGTGGCGACCAGGTGGATCCGTCGTCGCGGGTGCCGGACCTGCCCGTCGCGTTGTTGGCACTCTCCAGGGGGGAGTGCCAGAGCCGAGACTATGACCGCGATTAGCACTCGGTCAAGCGGAGTGCCAATTGCCTGCGGCGCGGCGCGAAGTTTTCAGTCCCCGGTGCTGGTGGATCCCCCTCGTGGACCCCCCTGGGGGCTGCCGCCCCCAGACCCCCGCTTCGGCCTGAACGGCCTCGTCCTCAAGCGCCGGACGGGCTGGATTTTGCTGAGCCACGCCACCACCTGCGGGTGGGCGGGGGCGGGACGGCAACTCCTCGTCCTCAAGCGCCGGACGGGCTGGAGTTTGCTGAGCTGCGCCGCCGCGGGCTGCGGGTCATGAACACGTCCACCTCGTCCTCCGTGTCCAGGGCGAAGCCATGGCGCTCGTACAGTCGGCGTGCGGCGCTGCCGCGGAGTACGTTCAGGCGGACCGTGACGCCGTCGTGGTCGCTGCGCCGCAGGAGTTCGCTCAGCACGGCCGAACCGATGCCGGCGCCGTGCAGGTGCGGGGCGAGGTAGAAGTGCTCCAGCCAGTGGGCGTCCTCGGCCGGGCGCAGGGCCACGCAGCCGGCGAACGTACCGTCCGCCTCGATCACCCAGGTGTGCGCCGGGACGAAGCCGTCGCGCAGCCGCTGCCGTACCCGGTGCTCGTCGTACCGGCCCAGCCGTTCGAGGTCGGCCCGCAGCACCACGGCCCGCAGTTCGGCCGCCGGTTCGGCGTCCGCCGCCGACGCGGGGCGTATCGTCCAGTCCGTCATGGCCGGAACGCTAGCCGGGCGTCACAGATAGTCCTCCAGGCGGCCCACCGTCAGGCCCCGGGACTGGGCGCGGCGCAGCAGGCGGGCCGTGCGATCGCAGAGGGTGGGGCCGGGGCCGGTGGGGGCGTCCGGGGCGACCACGATGATGTCGCCCGGGCGCAGGTGTGCGGGGCCGTGGGCGTAGGTGATCTCGTCGGCGGTCATCTCGGCGCGCCAGAGGACCACCGCCGAGACGCCGCAGTCGGCGGCCGCGCGCAGGGTCGTCCTGTCGTACGTGCCGTCGGGCGGACGGAAGAGGCTGGGGCGGCTGCCGAAGCGGGCGTTGAGTTTCTCCTGCTGGCCGCAGATCTCGGCGCGCTGCCCGGCGTACGGCAGCCCGCGCAGCGAGGAGCTGCCGAGGGTGTGGTTCTGGACGCCGGCGCCGGCCGACTGGAGGCGGGCGACGTGTCGGTACCCGGGTCCGGCGACGCTGCCGGTGAGGAACACGCTGACCGGGAGCCGCAGTTCGCGGACCATGTCGGCGAACCGGGCGTCCTCCTCGGCACCGTCGCCGTAGGTGAGGAAGACGACCCGGTCGCGGGTGCGGACGTGGTCGAGGACCGGAGGCAGGGAACGGCTGTCCCGGTGGGAGGCCGAGGGGCGCGCCGAGGGCGTCGGGGCCGGGGCGAGCGGGGACTGAAGGCCCCAGCGGCGGTACGCCTGCTCCGCCTTCCGGCCGTGCGGCCGTACCCCCTGGGCCGCCTTCTTGCCCAGCCGTTCGATGGGGTCGACGGACTGGGCGCAGCCGCTGAGGGGAAGCAGGACGGCCGCGGCGAGCACGGCCGCCGGCAGCGCCCGGCACCGCCGCGGCGCCCTCGGCCGCATCACAGGTAGTCCTCCAGGCGCGCCACCGCGTACCCCTCGCGCGTGACCTTGTCGAGGAAGCGGCGCATGTCGTCGACCATCGTGCCGTCCCAGTCCTCGCGGCCCCGGAAGTGGGTGAGCACGATGTCGCCGGGGTGCAGGCTCTTGTCGTCCTCCCGGTACTCCCAGTGGTCGACGAAGACCTCCTCGTCCCAGATCGGCGCGTACTTGATCCCGCAGGACTTGGCGGCGCGCAGGGTGTCCCCGTTGTAGTTGCCGTAGGGCGGGCGGAAGACGGTCGGAGCCTGGCCGAACCGCTTCTTCATCACCTCCTGCATGCCGCAGATCTCGTCCTTCTGCTCCTCGTAGGACAGGCCGGGCAGGTAGGGGTGGTGCAGGGTGTGGTTGTTGAGGGTCACGCCCTCGGCCTGCATCTTCCTGAAGTACGCGTAGTCGTCCTTGATCAGGTAGTTGCTGAGGAAGGCGGTGTAGGGGACCTTCAGGTCGCTCATCATGCGCAAGAACGCCGGGTCCTTCTCGGCGCCGTCGTCGATGGTGAGGAAGACGACCTTCTGTCTGGTGGGGATCGTGGTGAAGACCGGGGGCAGGTGGTCCTCTACCTGGCCGTCGACCTCGAATCCGGCGCGAGCGGTGATCCTCGGTTTGCGGGCCGGGGGCGCCGGGGGCATCAGGGGCACCCCGGTCAGGCCCCAGTGGACGGCGGCGGCCGCCAGGGCGGCGCGGTCGGCCTTCAGGCGGGTGGCGTAGGAGTCCAGGGCGCGGGCGGGGGGCGCGTGGAGGATCTGCTGGCCGGGAGCCGGCCGTGCACCGCTGTCCGGGCCCGGCCCCGAACAGCCGGAGACACCGGCGGCGACGGCGAGCGCGACGATGCCACCACGGGCACCCGCCCTCTTGAGCACCCCATTGAGCACCCCATCAAGCATCCCATTTTTGTCATTTTGTACGACTGCTCGCATGGTGCCGGATCCTCGCAGGCCCCGGCTCCGAACCGGGGCCGACACCGCCACCGGAGGCGATCCATCCACCGACTGGCCCACAATGACCCGGTGAACGACGCCCCGGTGAACGACCCCCTCCCCTTCCGCTCCCTGCTCACCCCCGAGGGCCACGCCCTCCTCGACGAGGTCCGCGGCACGGCACCCGCCGACGAGCTCGCCGTCGCCACCCGCCTGCGCCGCGAGCACCCCGCCGAGCTGGTGTCGGCGGCCCTCGGCCAGGCCCGGCTCCGGCAGCGGGCGACAGCGAAGTTCGGGGCCGAGGACGCCGAGCGGATGTTCTTCACGCCGAACGGGGTCGAACAGTCCACGCGGACGAGCGTGGCGACGTACCGGGCCGGACGGCTGAAGGGTCTCGGCGTCACCTCCGTCGCCGACCTGTGCTGCGGCATCGGCGGCGACGCGATCGCCCTCGCGCGCGCCGGGATCCGGGTGCTCGCCGTGGACCGGGACCCGCTGACGGTGGAGGTGGCACGGGCGAACGCCGAGGTGCTGGGGCTCGGCGAGCTGATCGAGGTGCGCGAGGCGGACGTCACGGAGGTCGACACGGCCGCGTACGACGCCGTGTTCGTCGACCCGGCCCGGCGGGGCGGGCGTGGGCGCATCTTCGATCCGGAGGCGTACTCGCCGCCGCTGTCGTGGGCGGTGGGCGCGGCGTCGGCGGCTCGGGTGGCCGCGCTGAAGATCGCCCCCGGCATCCCCCACGAGGCGGTCCCGGCCGACGCCGAGGCCGAGTGGATCTCCGACGGCGGGGACGTGAAGGAGGCGGTGCTCTGGTTCGGGACCGGGGTCCGGCCGGGCGCCGTGCGGGCCACGCTGCTGCCGGGGCCGCGGTCCCTGCTGGGGCGGGGGCTTCCGGATCCCGAAGTACGGCCCGTGGGGCGGTACTTGTACGAGCCCGACGGGGCCGTCATCCGGGCGCACCTGGTCGCCGAGGTCGCCGAGTCGCTCGACGGCGGGCTCGTCGACGAGACCATCGCGTACGTCACGGCGGACGAACTGCGGCCGACGCCGTACGCGTCCGCGTACGAGATCACCGACCAACTCCACTTCAGCGTGAAGAAGTTGAAGGCGCTGCTGCGGGAACGGGAGGTCGGCACGCTGACCGTGAAGAAGCGCGGGTCGGCCGTGGAGCCGGAGGAGCTGCGCAGGAAGGTCAAGCCGCAGGGGCCGGGCTCGGCAACGGTGTTCCTCACCCGGGTGGCGGGGGCCCCGACCATGCTGATCGGCGCCCCCGCGCAGTCACCGGCTACTGCCGGTGGAGCGTCCTGAGCGGCTCCAGGTGCGGGTCGGCACCGACCGGCCCGGAAGTGCCCGTGGCGGTGCTCGCGCCGGTACCCGCGGCGGTGCTCGCGGCGAGGGGGCTCACCGGCAGGTCGCCGTTGTAGTACGGCTGGTACGCGAACTGGCCGGCGCCCGCGCTGATCGCGGTGCCCGCCGTGTCCAGTCCGGCGGGCGGGACCGAGGAGTTGCCGCCGAAGGCGATCACGGCCTGGGTGCCCGCGGCCTCGCGCACGAGGTAGCTCTTGACCTCGCTCGGCAGAGTCGCGGGGTCGGTCCACAGGACGGGACCGAAGACGTTCATCGCCGCGGCCGCGGAAACACCGCCCCGCCACGAGGTGTCGCCCGCGAGGGCCACCTGGGAGGGCGCGCTCCACCAGAACTTCGCGAGGGCCACGGACAGGGCCGGGGCCGTCTCGCGCCCGGACTTCATCGCCGTGATCGGGTAGTACGAGAACGTGGACGGCCAGTGCGAGAAGTACGTGTGCGTGAGCGCGTACTTGGCGCTCGAACCCACCGCGATGACCATGGTGTTCTTGGGGTTCAGGCTGTTCAGGTACGACTTCACCGACGACGTCAGCGTGCTGCCGTTGCTGAGGACGACGCTGCCCGCGCTGCTCGTGCCGTCCGCACCGGCGGCGGCCGCCGCCGGGATGGCCGAGGCGTATGTGGTGCCGTCGGCCAGGAACACGTACTTGGGTGTGCTGGTGACCGACTTGGCCACGGCGACCGAGGTCGCGTAGCGGTCCGTGCCCGACAGCCGCTTCGGGGTGAAGCCGAGCGACGTCACCTGGGAGGAGACGGCGCTGCTGAGGACGGACGTGCCGCCGACGAGATAGACGGTGGAGCCGGGCTTGAGAGTCCGCTTCAGCTCCGACTTCACCGCCGAGGACAGCCCGCTCTTCGGGGTGCCGAGCACCGGGCCGTGCTTCTTGCCGGCCAGGGCGGGCGCGGTGAGCGAGTACGCCGTGCTGTCCTGGTTGATCAGCACCGCGGACTTGGCGTTCATCAGGCCCGGCACGCTGCCGCCGACCTTGTTCCAGGTCCAGCGCGAGGAGGCGATGTTGGTGGCGTAGGTGTCGGCGCCCCAGACCCGGCCGGTGACGTTCTTGCGCAGCGGCTGCCAGGCGAGGTCCCACTTGGCGGTGGTGGGCGTGTCGTAGAGGACCTCGGTGGTGCCGCCGGCCAGGTCGAGGACCTGGTTCTGCAGCTCGTTCGAGGTCGTCCTCAGCTCGTACGCCAGCCTGGTGCCGTCGGGCGACCAGGCGGGCCTGCTGATGGAGCCGGTCTCGTCGGGCAGCCACGGAGTCACCGCGCCGGTGGCCACGTCGACCGTGTACAGCTTGCCGTCGAGGGTGTAGGCGACCTTGGTACCGTCCGGGGAGATGGCCGGCGCGTTGGCCTTGCCCGCCACCAGCTGCTTGAAGGTGTTCTTCGCGTCGTCGTACAGCCACACGGCGCCGAAGCGCCGGTCGCCGCTGCAGGTGGTGCCCGAGCGGATGAACGCGAGCTTGCCGTTCACGGCGCCGCTGGGCTGGCTGTCGCAGCCCTCCTGCGCGGTGGCGAACAGGT
Source organism: Streptomyces sp. NPDC086549 (assembly GCF_044746205.1). Classification (NCBI taxonomy): domain Bacteria; kingdom Bacillati; phylum Actinomycetota; class Actinomycetes; order Kitasatosporales; family Streptomycetaceae; genus Streptomyces; species Streptomyces sp. NPDC086549. Next base: position 801,491 of record NZ_JBIVBS010000002.1, read on the forward strand.
GTTGCTGGACGCGGCTGCCGTCGGACGGGGCGAAGCGCAGCCGCCCGCTGAGCGTGAAGACGACATCGTTGCCGCCCCAGAGGAAGGTCGGGTCCTCGGCGAGGATCGAGTTGGTCGTGTCGACCGGGAGCTCCACGGGGCCCTTGAAGTCGTGCCCGACGACGTTGACGCGTCCGGTCGACTGGTTGACGTAGGCCATACGGCTGCCGTCGGGCGACCAGGCAGGCTTCATGGCGTTCGCGAGCCGGGCCACGGGCGCGGTGCCGTCCTCGTACAGCTGCGAGACGGAGCCGTCCATGTCCGCGGTGAGGATGCCGTCGGTCGCGGTCCAGCCGGTGTCGGCCGAGGCGCCCGGGGCCAGCGCGGCCACGGTGCCGGCGGTCAGGGCCGCGGTGGCGCCGAGCGCGACGAGCCGGCGGCGTGCGGAAGATCTGGAAGAGCGCACGATGCGTTGTACCCCCCACAGGTATCGGTGGTGCTGCCCCGCCCGCGGAAGGTGTCACGCCGGTCGCGTGGCAGCCGCGCAACTGTAAACCGTCAGTGACCAGGAAGGGAATGCAGTTTCGCGTTCAACAGCTGGCGCTCGCGCTCGTTGCGTGTCAGCTCGGACGCGCGGACGAACTCCTCGCGGGCCTCCGCGGTGCGCCCGAGCCGCGCCAGCAGGTCGCCGCGCACGCTGGGCAGCAGGTGGTAGTCGCGGAGGGAGGGTTCGGCGATCAGGGCGTCGACCAGCTTCAGCCCCTCGGCCGGGCCCTCGGCCATCGACACGGCGACGGCGCGGTTCAGCTCCACGACCGGGGACGGGGCGCGGGCCGCGAGCAGACCGTACAGGGTGGCGATGGTCCGCCAGTCGGTCTCCTCGTAGGTGTACGCGTGCGCGTGGCAGGCGGCGATGGCGGCCTGGAGGGCGTAGGGGCCGGGGGCGCCGGTGGCGTCGGCGCGGCCGAGGGCCCGGATGCCGCGGGCGATGAGCATGCGGTTCCAGCGGCGGCGGTTCTGGTCCTTCAGCAGCACCGGGGTGCCGTCGGGGCCGGTGCGGGCGGCGGTGCGGGAGGCCTGGAACTCCAGGAGCGAGGTCAGGGCGTGCACCTCGGGCTCCTTGGGCATCAGGGCGGAGAGCACACGGGCAAGCCGGAGGGCGTCCTCGCACAGCCCGGGGCGCAGCAGGTCGTCCCCGGCGGTGGCCGCGTATCCCTCGTTGAAGATCAGGTAGATGACGTCGAGGACGGAGCCGAGACGGGCCTCGCGGTCGGGGCCGTACGGCACCTCGAAGGCGACGTTCCGCGTCGCGAGCGTGCGCTTGGCCCGGACGATGCGCTGGGCGATCGTCGGCTCGGGGACGAGGAACGCGCGGGCGATCTCGGCCGTGCTCAGACCGCCCAGCAGGCGCAGGGTCAGGGCGGTGCGCGCCTCGGGGGACAGCACCGGGTGGCAGGCGGTGAAGACCAGGCGGAGCAGGTCGTCGTCGATGTCCTCCGGGTCGGCGGGCTCCTCCGGAGGGGCCGTGGTCTCCAGGTCGCGGCCGATCTCCGCGAGCTTGCGAGCGTAGTTCTCCCGGCGGCGGACCAGGTCGACGGCGCGGTGCCGGGCGGCGGCCATGAGCCAGGCACCGGGGTGCCGTCCCTGGGCCACCGCTCCAGCGCCGCGACCAGGGCGTCCTGCGCGAGTTCCTCCGCGATGCCGACGTCCCGGACGATGCGGGTCACCCCGGCGATGATCCGCGGGGACTCCAGGCGGAAGACGGTCTCGATCGCGTGCTCGGCACTGGACCGGTCGCTGGACCGGTCGTTGCACTGCTCGGTGGACCGGTCGCCGGGCTGCTCGCTGGACCGGTCACTGGGCTGCTCGGTGGGCTGCTGTTCCACAGCCCACCATGCAACACCCTCGCCGGGCACAGGCCAAGGAACGCTCAGCCCCCGGCGATCTCCCGCACCTCGCAGGTCACCGTCCAGAACTCCTCGTGCACCTTCAGGAACCGCTTGGTCCACTCCAGCGCCTCGGCCATGTCCTTGCACTGCATGATCGCGTAGCCGCCGACGACCTCCTTGGACTCGGTGAACGGCCCGTCGGTGACGGAGATCCTGCCGCCCTCCCAGCGCACCCGGGTGCCCTGGGCGGAAGGGGTCAGCCCGGCGGTGTCGAGCATCACGCCGGCCTTGGTGACCTCCTCGATCAGCTCGCCCATCCGCTGCATCAGCTCGGGGCTGGGCTCCGCCGGGGCGGAGGACTCGTCGATCTGCACGAGCGACAGATAGCGGGGCATGGTGACTCCTTCGGTCCGGAGGGCGGAGTCTCTCCCCGCCTCTCACCCATGCGTCGAACGGGAGACACCCGGATCGACACGCTCCCCGGAATTCTTCGGAGATTTTTTCCGGGAGCCCGCCGGACCCGTCAGCGCAGCGACTCCCACAGCCTGCTCGCCGCCGGTTCCTTCGCCACCACTCGGTTGGGGTCGGACGGTGCCGTCACCACCGGCATCATCACCGTCTTCACATGGTCCGAGGACAGGCTCTTCAGGCTCTGGCCGAGGCGCATGAGTCCGGTCAGCGAGTCGAGGCCCGTGTCCGTCGTGAGGCTGCCGGTGACGGCGTCGGCGACGCTGTAGAGCCTGGTGGGGTCGGTGAGCAGGTCCGTGGACGCCATCTGTTCCAGCAAGGCCTTCACCAGCTTCTGCTGGAGTCCTATGCGGCCGAGGTCGCTGCCGTCGCCTATGCCGTGCCGGGTGCGGGCGAGGGCCAGGGCCTGCTTGCCGTCGAGATGGTGGGTGCCCGCCTTGAGGTGCAGGTGGCTCTTGTCGTCGTCGATGTCCTGCTCGGTGGTGACGGTGACCCCGCCGAGAGCGTTCACCAGCTTCGCGAAGCCCGCGAAGTCGATCTCGATGTAGTGGTCCATGCGGACGTTCGTGATCGACTCGACCGTCTTCACCGCGCAGACCGGCCCGCCCACCGAATAGGCGCTGTTGAACATCGCGCCGTACGCCACCGCCGTCGAGCCCCCGGAGGAGAGCGGGCAGGACGGACGGGTGACGAGCGTGTCGCGCGGAATGCTGACGACCGTGGCCTTGGTGCGGCCCGCGTCGATGTGCACCACCATCGCCGTGTCGGAGCGGGCCCCGGAGCTGTTGCCGCCGCCGAGCTGTTTGTTCGCCTTGCCGCTGCGCGAGTCCGAGCCCAGGACCAGGATGTTGAGGGCCTCGGTCGGCAGCGGGGACGCGGAGGCGGAGACAGAGGCGGAGGCGGACGGTGTGGCCACCGCTTTCGCCGGGCGGTCGTCGCCGAGCGCGTTGTCGATGTCGACGCTCTTGATGTTGTTGTCGAGGTGCCAGTAGGCCCAGCCCGCGGCCGCGACGGCCAGCACCAGTGCCCCCGCCAGGGTGAGACCGGCGGCCTTCAGCACTCTCGACCGCCGGCCCATCCGCCGGCCCATCCGTCTGTCCTCGTCGCCGTTCTCGTCGTGTACGGTCACGGCAGGAACGTAAGTCCGAATTATTAGGGGACTGTTAGCGAACGGATCGAGAGACGGTTTTCTTCGGAAAATCTCACGTTTCTCAGCCCAGTGTCACCACGGGCACCGGATTGCTCCCGCTCCAGGACGCGTTGAACCCGAAGGTCACCGATCCGCCGTCCGGGACCGACCCGTTGTAGGAGGCGTTCACACACGTCACCGCCGCCCCCGACTGGGTGCAGCCGGCGTTCCAGGCCTGGGTGATCTGCTGGCCCGCCCCGTACGTCCAGGTCGCCTTCCAGGACGAGAGCGAGGCACCGGAGCAGGCGATGCCCACCTGGCCGGTGAAGCCGGTGTTCCACTGGCTGACCACGCTGTACGTCGCCGTGCAGGCGCCGGTCGGGGGCGGTGCGGTCGTGCCGCCGAGGGCTTCCGCGATGCCGTAGTAGGCCGGTTTCGGCGCGTAGCTCTCGTCGTACGGAGTCGCCGCCCCGTACCCCGGGAACGTGCCCGGCACCCAGGAGTCGGAGTCGGTGAAGCCCCACACGGTGACATTGACGCAGCGGGTCACGGCCACGCAGGCGGCCACCACCGACTTGAAGTCGGCGGCCTGCTGGGCGAGCTTCGTGCTGTCCGCGGGCAGGGCCATGCGAACGTCCAGTTCGGTGATCGCCACGTCGACGCCGAGGTCGGCGAAGCGCTGGATGTTCTGCTGGAGCGTGGACGGGACCTGGCCGAGGATCAGATGTGCCTGCAGGCCCACACCGTCGATCGGGACGCCCTGCTGCTTGAGGGACTTGACCAGGTTGTACAAGGCGGTGCTCTTCGCGTTCACGCCCTCGACGTTGTAGTCGTTGATGTACAGCTTGGCGTTCGGGTCGGCCGCGTGCGCCCAGGTCAGGGCGTTGGCGATATAGCCGGAGCCGAGGCCGTTGTACCAGAGGGTCGAGCGGTAGGTGCCGTCCTCGTTGAAGGGCTCGTTGACCACGTCCCAGGCGGCGATCTTGCCCTTGTAGCGGGTCACCTCGGTGCTGATGTGGTTCTGGAGCAGGCTGCTGAGCTGGGCCGACGTCCAGCTGCCGTTGGTCAGCCAGCTCGGGTTCTGGCTGTGCCAGACCAGGGTGTGGCCGCGCACCTGCTGGTTGTGGGCCTGGGCGAAGGCGACGATCTGGTCCGCCTCGGTCCAGTCGAAGGAGCCCTGGGTCGGCTCGACCGTGCCCCACTTCATGGCGTTGCCGGGGGTGAGCGAGCTGAACTGCGCCCCGGCCAGGTCGCCGTAGGTGCCGGTGAGCTTGGAGCCGGTGACCGCCGTGCCGATGACCTTGCCCTTGGCGGCCCCGAGGTCGCGCAGCGGGGTGTCGGCGGCGTGGGCGGCGGGGGCCGCGACCAGCAGGGCGCCGAGCGCCGCGAAGCCGGCCAGCAACGACCCCGGTGACAAGCCTGTTCTCAGAGATCTCATCGCGGGTACCTCCGAAAGTTTCGGTCGTACAACCGATTGGCTTCGGAGGAGTGTGGGGGCGCTCGCACCACTCGTCAATACGTCAACTTCCGGCCACCCGCGTCACCGCGGAGGCGCCGCCGTACTGCTGCGCACCACCAGACTGGTCGCCAGCTCCACCCGGGTGGCCGTCGGCGCCTCCTCGGACCGCCCGAGCTCCAGCAGCAGCCGGGCCGCCGCCTCGGCCATCTCCGTCAGCGGCTGCCGTACGGTCGTCAGCGGCGGCCCCACCCAGCGGGCCACCGGAAGGTCGTCGAACCCGACCACGCTGAGGTCCTCGGGGACACGCAGCCCCAGCTCACGTGCGGCCTCGTACAGGCCGAGCGCCTGGAGGTCGTTGCCGGCGAAGACGGCGGTGGGGCGGTCGGGAAGGCCGAGGAGTTCGCGGCCGAGGCGGTAGCCGGCCTCGTGGTGGAAGTCGCCGGTCCTGATCAGCTCGGGATCGGCCGGCACTCCGGCGGTCTCCAGGGCCGCGCGGTAGCCGTCGACGCGGGCGCGGCTGCACATCATGTGCGGGGGGCCGGTGATGGCGCCGATCCGCCGGTGCCCCAGCTCGACCAGGTGCCGGGTGGCGGCGAGTCCGCCCTGCCAGTTCGTCGCGCCGATGAACGGCACGTCGGCGCCCGGGTCGCCGGCCGGGTCCATCACCACGAACGGGATGGATCTGCTGGTCAGCAGCGCGCGCTGGGACTCGTCGAGCCCGGACAGGACCAGGATCACGCCGTGCGGGCGGCGGGCGGCGACCTGGTCGGCCCAGGTCCGGCCGGGGGTGAGCCGCCCGGCGGACTCGGACAGCACGACGCTCAGGCCCGCGTCCCGGGCCACGTTCTCCACTCCCCGGATGACCTCCATCGCCCAGGCGCTCTCCAGCTCGTGGAAGACCAGGTCGATCAGGGGCGAGCGGGAAGCCTCGGCCCGGCGGCGCCGGTAGCCGTAGGCGCGCAGCAGTTCCTCGACACGCGTGCGGGTCGCGGGGGCGACGTCGGCGCGGCCGTTGAGGACCTTCGAAACAGTCGGAGCGGACACGCCGGCCTCGCGGGCGATTTCGGCGAGCGTCGCCGTCTGCGTTTCTGCGGGCTTCCCTGGCTTCATGCCCGCGATCGTAACCCTGCGCGCCCCCTTGACGAAGCCCCTGCATGGCCCTACGTTCCCGGAACATTCGAAGCAGTGATCGAAACATTCGTACGAGAGGTGCTGTCATGGAGTCCCAGACGTCCAACGGCGGGCGTACGTTCAGCAGGCGCTGGGCGCTCGGCGCCGGTGCCACCACTCTGCTCACCGCCGGACTCTCCGCCTGCGGCTCCTCCGGCGGATCCGGCGGCGGCACGCTCACCGCCTTCGTCTATGGCGACGACGCGGTGAAGGTGCAGGTCAAGGCAGTCGACCGGTTCAACGCGTCGGCAGCCGCGAAGAAGACCAAGGGCAAGGTCAAGCTGCAGAAGGTGCCCGGCTCGGACTACCCGGCCAAGCTGCGCACGGCGATGGGCTCACCCAACGCGCCCGACGTGTTCTTCAACTGGGGCGGCGGCTCGATCAAGGCGTACAAGGAAGCGGACCAGCTGGTCGACCTCACCGACACGATCAAGTCCGACCCGGTCCTCAAGGACGGCTTCCTGCCCTCGGTCCTCGCGGCGGGCGGCCTGAGCGGCCACAACTACGGCATACCCATGCGCGGCATGCAGCCGGTGATCCTCTTCTACAACAAGTCCGTCTTCGCCGAGCACAAGCTCCAGCCGCCCACCACCTTCGACCAGTTGCTGGACATCAACGGCAGGCTGAAGAAGGCCGGCATCACCCCCTTCGCCCTCGGCGGCGCCGACATCTGGCCCGAGCTGATGTGGCTGGAGTACCTGACCGACCGCATCGGCGGCCCCGAGGTCTTCGACAGGATCAAGAACGGTGACTCCTCCGGCTGGGGCGACCCGGCGGTGCTGAAGGCCGCCGAGACCGTCAGGCAGCTCATCGACGACGGCGCCTTCGGCAAGGGCTTCAGCTCGGTGTCGTACGTCAACGGCGGCGCGCCCGCGGTCTTCGCCAAGGGCAGGGCGGCGATGCACCTGATGGGCTCGTGGGAGTACTCGACGCAGCTCGGCAAGTTCCCGGACTTCGCGAAGAAGAACCTGGGCTGGTGCGCCTTCCCGAAGGTCGAGGACGGCGCCGGAGACATCCGCAACGTCGTCGGCAACCCCACCAACTACTGGTCCGTGAACGCCCGTACGTCCAACAAGGACGCGGCGATCGCGTTCCTGCGCGCCTGCGCGTCGGAGGCCTACGCCAAGGACCTGGTGGCCAACGGCGACATCCCCACCACATCCAACGCGGAGAAGCTGCTCGACGCCTCCCCGAACCCCGAGTTCGCCAAGTTCCAGTACCAGATGGTGCAGCAGGCCCCGGCCTTCACGCTGAGCTGGGACCAGGCCGTGGACCCGGACGTCTCGACGCCGATGCTCACCGAGATCAACAAGCTGTTCGTGGGGAAGTCCTCGCCGAGCCGGTTCGTGTCGGCGCTCCAGGGGCTGAAGTGAGCACCAGTACCGCCACGAAGGCCGGACGCCCGCATGCCGCGTGGGCCCTCCCGGGCGTCCTGTTCTTCGCCTTCTTCGCCGTCGCCCCGATGGCCCTGGCCCTCTACCTGTCCTTCACCAGGTGGAACGGCCTGGGCGACCCGAAACCGGTGGGCCTCGCCAACTGGCGGAAACTGCTGGACGACGACCGCCTCACCCAGTCCCTCACGGTCACCGTCCTGCTCACCCTGGCGAGCTGGGCCTTCCAGACGGTCGTCTCCCTGCTGCTCGGCGTCTGGGCGGCCGGCCGCCAGCGCAACCGCGCGATCCTCTCCGCGGTCTTCTTCGTCCCGTTCCTGCTGTCCTCGACGGCGATCTCGCTGCTCTTCTACGCCCTGCTCGACCCGAACTTCGGCATCATCCAGAAGGACACTCTCGGCTCGACCAGCGGCGCCTTCCTCGCGATCGTCTTCGTCGGCGGCTGGCAGTTCATCCCCTTCCACACCCTGATCTACCAGGGCGGGGCACGGCAGATCCCCGACGTCCTGTACCAGGCGGCCGCGATCGACGGCGCCGGCCGCTACCGCCAGTTCTTCTCGATCACGCTCCCCCAGCTCCGCAACACGGCGACGACGTCGAGCGTGCTGATGATCGTCGGCTCGCTGACCTACTTCGAGACCGTCCTGATCCTCACCCAGGGCGGCCCCGGCACCGACACGGCGATCCTGCCGTACCTGATGTACGAGGCGGGCTTCAAGAGCTACGACTTCGGCTATGCCAGCGCCATCGCCTCCTTCCTGGTCGTGGCGGCCACGGCGCTCTCCCTGGTCATGGTGAGGCTCACCGGTTTCGGCGCGATGCGCAGCACACGGGAAGGACTGTGACGGAGTGTCACACGATACGTTGCCGCGTCCCGTGAAGACCGGCGAGCCGCCCGCGAGGCCGGCCGCCGAGCGCCGCCGCAGGCACTGGAGCCGGCGCGCCAATCCGCTGGCCGGCCTGGGCGCGGTGCTCTGGCTGGCGGTGGTGATCGTCCCGGTCTACGCGATGATCTCGGCCTCGCTCACCCGCCAGGACGAGGCGCTGGGCAACAACGCCCTGAAGCCGCCCGCCGACCCGACCCTGGACAACTACAACACCGTCCTGCACAACGGCTTCGGCCACTTCCTGGCGAACACGGCGATCGTGGCGGCGGCGGTCGTGGCGATCGTGCTGGTCCTCTGCGTCCCGCTCGCCTACGTGGCCGTACGCACCCGGAACACCTGGTCGGGAGCGGCCTTCCGCCTGTTCCTGCTGGGCGTGGCCATCCCGGCCCAGGCGGTGGTGGTCCCCCTGTATCTGATGATCGCGAAGCTGAACCTCTACGACAGCCTCCTCGCGGTCGTCCTGCCGACCGCGGCCTTCGCGATGCCGGTCTCGGTGCTGATCCTCACCGGCACGCTGCGGGACATCTCCGAGGAGCTGTACGAGGCGATGGCGCTGGACGGCGCCTCGCCCACCCGCATGCTGTTCCAGCTGGTCGTCCCCCTGGCCAAGGGCGGCATCAGCACGGTCGTCGTCTACTCCGCCCTCCAGGCCTGGAACGGCTTCCTCTTCCCGCTGATCTTCACCCAGTCCGACGGCCCGCGCGTGCTGACCCTGGGCCTGTTCAACTACGTGAGCCAGTTCGGTGTGAACATCCCCGCCCTGCTCGCCTCGGTCGTCCTGTCCGGCATCCCGATCTTCGCCGTGTACCTGGTGGCCCGCCGCGCGCTGGTGGGCGGCCTGATGGGCGTGGGCGGCAAGTGATCCCTCCACCGCCCCACCGACTTCCTGAAACTCACCGACCTCCGACAGGAGTTTCATGACCACCGCTCCCTGGCGCGACCCCGCCCTGCCCGCCGCCGCCCGTGTCGACGACCTGCTCTCCCGGATGACCCTGGAGGAGAAGACAGCACAGCTGTACGGCGTGTGGGTGGGCGCCGCCACGGACGGCGACGGGGTCGCCCCGCTCCAGCGCGAGATGACCGCCGGCTCCACCGACGACGACTGGGCCGAGCTGATCGCCCTCGGCCTCGGCCAGCTCACCCGCTCCTTCGGCACGGCCCCCGTGGACCCGGCGTTGGGCGCGCGGGCACTGGCCCGCGCCCAACGGCGTATCGCGGAAGCGGGCCGCTTCGGCATCCCTGCGGTCGCCCACGAGGAGTGCCTGGCGGGTTTCACGGCCTGGCGCGCGACGGCGTACCCCGTTCCGCTCGCCTGGGGAGCGACCTTCGACCCGTCCCTGGTCGAGGCGATGGCCCGCCGCATCGGCGACGACCTGCGCTCGGTCGGCGTCCACCAGGGCCTCGCCCCCGTGCTGGACGTGGTCCGCGACCCGCGCTGGGGCCGGGTGGAGGAGACGATCGGCGAGGACCCGTACCTGGTCGGCACGATCGGCACGGCGTACGTACGGGGTCTGGAGTCGGCCGGGGTCATCGCGACGCTGAAGCACTTCGCGGGGTACGCGTCCTCGGCGGGGGCACGGAATCTGGCACCGGTACGGGCGGGGGTACGGGAGTTCGCGGACGTCACGCTGCCCCCGTTCGAGATGGCACTGCGCGAGGGCGGCGCCCGCTCGGTGATGGCGGCGTACAACGAGACGGACGGCGTCCCCGCCTCCGCGGACCCGCGCCTGCTGACCGAACTCCTGCGGGCGGAGTGGGGATTCACGGGCACGGTGGTCGCCGACTACTTCGGTATCGGCTTCCTGGAGACGCTGCACCGGGTGGCCGGCAGCCCGGCCGAGGCGGCGCACCGGGCGCTGGAGGCGGGCATCGACGTCGAGCTGCCGACGCTGAAGTGCTATGGAAAGCCGCTGGTGGCGGCCGTACGCGCGGGAACGGTCCCGGAGTCGCTGGTGGACCGGGCGGCCCGCCGGGTACTCCTGCAGAAGTGCGAGCTCGGCCTGCTGGACGAGACCTGGCAGCCGGAGCCGGACGGCCCCGTCGACCTGGACTCGGCGGCGAACCGCGCCCTGGCCCGCCGGCTGGCGGAGGAGTCCGTGGTCCTCCTGGACAACCCGGACAGCCTGCTGCCACTGGCCCCCGACAGCCGTGTCGCGGTGGTCGGCCCGCGGGCGGCGGACGCCCTCGCGATGCTGGGCTGCTACTCCTTCCCGTCCCATGTCCTCACGCACCACCCCGAGGTACCGACGGGAGTGGACATCCCCACGGTCCTCGACTCCCTGCGCGCCGAACTCCCGGACGCCAAGGTGACGTTCGCGGAGGGCTGCGGGGTGTCCGACCCGGACCCGTCCGGCTTCGAGGAGGCGGTGGCACGGGCGTCGGAGGCGGACGTGTGCGTCGCGGTCCTGGGCGACCGGGCCGGGCTGTTCGGGCGGGGCACGTCGGGCGAGGGCTGCGATGTGGCCGACCTGCGACTCCCCGGCGTACAGGGCGACTTGCTGGACGCGCTGGTCGGTGCAGGGGTCCCCGTCGTCCTGGTGCTGCTGACCGGCCGCCCCTACGCGCTGGGCCGCTGGGAGGGCCGGCTGGGAGCGGTGGTCCAGGCGTTCTTCCCGGGCGAGGAGGGCGGGCCCGCAGTGGCGGGCGTGCTGTCGGGGAGCGTGAACCCCTCGGGGAGGATGCCGGTGAGCGTGCCGCGCGTCCCCGGGGGCCAGCCGTGGACGTACCTCCAGCCGCCGCTCGGCCTGGCGGGCGAGGCCAGCAACCTGGACCCGACCCCGCTGTACGCCTTCGGTCACGGCCGCTCGTACACGACGTTCGCCTGGGAGGACTTCGAGGGCACGGCCCCGGCGATCGGCACGGACGGCTCGTACGACCTCTCGCTGACGGTCCGCAACACCGGCGACCGCGAGGGCGCGGAGGTGGTCCAGCTGTACCTGCACGACCCGGTGGCGTCGGTGACCCGCCCCGACGTACGCCTGATCGGCTACCACCGGCTGGAACTGGCCCCCGGCGAGTCCCGCCGGGTGACCTTCCGCTTCCACGCGGACCTGTCGGCCTTCACCGACCGCTCGGGCGCGCGGGTGGTCGAACCGGGCGCGCTGGAGCTGCGGTTGGCGGCGTCCAGCGCGGACGTACGGCACACGGCACACCTGACGCTCACGGGCCCGGTGCGGGTCCTCGGGCCCGGCAGGCGGCTGCGGTGCGAGACACGGGAGCGCGACCGACGGACCGACCGGGGACGCTAGGGCCTGTCCGGCGGATCAGGTCGCAGGAAAGCAGCGGCGCCTCATCAGCCCAGGTGAGCGGGGTCATGGGGGTCCCCCCTGCTCGAAGAGCTTGGGGGGCGTGCCAGACCCCGCGTCTGCGGCATGATCCGCCGGACAGGCCCTAGCCTTCACCGACCGACTCGAACCGCCACCGGTGCACCGGCCGGGAGGCCAAGTCGGCCGGAGGTTCGGGGAGTTCGGGCAGGTCGGCGTCGTACGGGGCGTCCCACCACGTGATGACCAGGACCCGGTCCTGCGGGGCACGGAAGGTCTCCCGGCGGAGCGGGGAAGCGGACGACCGGGGCAGCTCCTGGGTCCGGGCCCAGGCCACGAGTTCCCCGCCCCGGCCCTCCGTCGCCCTCGCCTCCCACATCAGCGCGACGCTCACGAGTAGAGGTTCTCCTTGCTCACCTCGTGCACATGGTCGTGGGCGTGGAAGCTGCCCGGCACGTGCGGGTCCGTCACGGGCAGCGAGGAGTCCGCGGACAGGTCCCAGCTGGACGCCGCCCGCCCGCGCGCCACCATCTCCGCACCCAGTGCGGCCACCATCGCGCCGTTGTCCGTGCACAGCTTGGGGCGCGGCACGCGCAGCCGGATGCCCGCCGCCTCGCAGCGCTCCTTGGCCAGCGCCCGCAGCCGGGAGTTGGCGGCCACACCGCCGCCGATCATCAGGTGGTCCACGCCCTCGTCCTTGCAGGCGCGCACCGCCTTGCGGGTCAGGACATCGACGACCGCCTCCTGGAAGGAGGCTGCCACGTCGCGCACCGGCACCTCCTCGCCCGCCGCCCGCCTGGCCTCGATCCAGCGGGCCACGGCCGTCTTCAGGCCCGAGAAGGAGAAGTCGTACGCCGGGTCGCGCGGGCCCGTCAGGCCACGCGGGAACGCGATCGCCCCCGGGTCGCCCTCCTTCGCGTACCGGTCGATGACCGGGCCGCCGGGGAAGCCCAGATTCAGCACGCGCGCGATCTTGTCGAAGGCCTCGCCGGCCGCGTCGTCGATGGTGGAGCCCATCGGGCGGACGTCGGAGGTGATGTCTGTGGACAGCAGCAGCGAGGAGTGGCCGCCGCTCACCAGCAGCGCCATGGTCGGCTCCGGCAGCGCGCCGTGCTCCAGCTGGTCCACACAGATGTGAGAGGCGAGGTGGTTCACGCCGTAGAGGGGCTTGCCGAGGGCGTAGGCGTAGGCCTTCGCCGCCGACACGCCGACCAGGAGCGCGCCCGCCAGGCCCGGACCCGCCGTCACCGCGACGCCGTCCAGGTCCCTCGCGCTGATCCCCGCCTCCTTCAGCGCCCGGTCGATGGTCGGGACCATCGCCTCCAGATGCGCTCTGGACGCCACCTCGGGCACCACCCCGCCGAAGCGGGCGTGCTCGTCGACGCTGGAGGCCACGGCGTCCGCCAGCAGGGTGGTGCCACGGACGATGCCGACGCCGGTCTCGTCGCAGGAGGTCTCGATCCCCAGGACCAGCGGTTCGTCAGTCATTGATCTCGGTTCCTTGTACGGAGCTTGAACCCGTGGCGGAGCCGCCGTCGGATCCTGTGGTCAGTCGCATGACCAGGGCGTCGACGTTCCCCGGCTGGTAGTAGCCGCGCCGGAAGCCGATGGGCTCGAAGCCGTGGCGCTCGTACAGCTTCTGCGCCCGGATGTTGTCGACACGGCATTCGAGCATCACTTCGGTGCATTCGAAGGAGGTCGCCGCGCGGAGCAGGTCGATCAGCAGCACTCCGCCTAGACCGGTGCCCTGGTGGTCGCGGGCGACGGCGATGGTCTGGATGTCGGCCAGCTCACCCTGGGCGGCCAGGCCGGCGTAGCCGACGATCCGGTCGCCCTCGACGGCGACGACGTACCGGCGGCTGGCCTCAGAGCCCCGCGCGTGGGCCAGCTCGGACCAGAACATGCCGCGCGACCAGGCGTCCTCGGGGAAGAGGTCCTTCTCCAGCTCAAGGACGGAATCGATGTCCCACCAGCGCATCTCGCGCAGTCGGGGGGTTGCGGGCTCGGTCACTTCGGGGTGACCACCTTGTAGTTCTTGGGGACCTGGGCGTCGGGGCGGCGCAGGTACAGCGGCCGGGGTTCCGGGAGCTCCTCGCCCGCGGCCAGTCTCTCGGCGGCCAGTGAGGCGAGGGCGGCCGCGGAGACGTGCTCGGGCTCATGAACGTTCGGGAAGGCGTCGGGGTAGAGCAGCGCGCCCGCGCCCACGGCGGGGAGGCCCGCCACCCGGTCGGCGATGTCGGCGGGGCGGTCGACCGCCGGTTCCGTGAGCCGGGTGCGCGAGTCGGCGTACTCGGCCCAGTAGACCTCCTTGCGCCGGGCGTCGGTCGCCACGACGAAGGGGCCCTTCTCGATGTCGGAGGCGTAGGCGAGGCCGTCCAGCGTGCACACGCCGTGCACGGGGACGCCCAGCGCGAGCCCGAAGGTGTCGGCGGTCATCAGGCCGACGCGCAGCCCGGTGTAGGGGCCGGGCCCGATGCCGACGACGACCGCGGTGACGGCGTCCAGCTTGAGCCCTGCCTCGGCGAGCACGCGGTCGACGGCCGGCAGCAGCAGCTCGCCGTGCCGGCGCGCGTCCACCTGGCTGGACGAGGCGATGACGGCCTCACCGTCGTGCAGGGCGACGGTGACGGCGGGGGTGGCGGTATCCAGAGCGAGCAAGAGCACGCAAACAGCCTACGGCTCCCGCGCCGCTCGCACGGCCGCCCCGGTGGGGTGGTCACCGGCTGCTACCGTCTGCACGAAGTACGACATATGACGCGATGCAGAGGTGGGCGCACGTGGCAGGGACCAGCGCGGGAATCGTGGCCGGGCTCACCGCGGCGGCCGTCGGGGTGGTCGGATTCCTCACCTACCAGGCGTCGGCCACCGTCCCGGCCGGCCTCGGCGACAGGCCCCTGGCCAGCGCCTCGCCCGCACTGGCCGCCACCAAGGCACCCCGGGACAAAAGGCATCCCACCGCCCTGCCCAGCGGCTCCGGCACGGGTGAACGGGTCGTGTACTCGCTGGACGACGACCGTGTGTGGCTGGTCGGCGAGAACGGCAGGGTCCAGCGCACGTTCAAGGTGACCCCGGGCAGCGCCGACCCGCTCCCGGGCTCGTACGCGGTGACGTCCCGTTCGCACGCGGTCACCGGCACCGACGGCGTTCCCATCGAGCACGTCGTGCGCTTCACCAGCGTGGGTGAGGTGGTCGTCGGCTTCAGCGCCGCGATGGACCGTTCCGCGCCGGATCCCGATCTGTCCGTGAAGACGGGCGGCATCCGGGAGACACGCGCGGACGGGGACGACATGTGGAAGTTCGCGACGATCGGGGTGCGGGTCGTCGTGATCCGTTAGCCGTACGGCCCCGGCCAGGGCCAGACAGGGCCGGCCCTATGCCGCCGCGCGCTCTTCCCGCACCGGTTCGGGCTTCCGCGGCTCGGGGTCCCGCGGCGGTCTGGAGACCGCGTCCGCGGCCGCGCACGAGGCCAGCAGATCACGCACGGTCACCCCGGCAACCGGACGGGGCGGGGGCTGCACCCTGGGCTGAGAAGCGGACATGGACGCCTCCTGACGAGCGGGGGCGGGCGTAGTTAGGTACACCTAACTACCGGCTGGGTACCATGTGACCACGCCTGCTACGTCGAGCGCAACATCTTGCCGACGGCTTGTCGGAATCTTGTCGGGCCGGTCTTCCTGGGGCGGCTGGGCTTCTCGGCGGCTGGGGCTTCCGGGCCACTTAGGCCTCCGGAGCACTTGAGCCTCCAGACCGCCGGGGCTTCCGGGCCGCTCGGGCCTCCAAGCCACGGGGATTTCTGGGCCGCTCGGGCCTCCGGGCCACTGGGGCCACCAGGGCTGCCGGACCACCGGGGCTCCCGAGCCGCTCAGGCCTCCGGGCCTCCGGGCCACTGGGCCTCCGGGCCACTGGGGCCACTGGGGCCACTGGGGCCACTGGGGCTGCCGGACCACCGGAGCTGCCGAGCCGCTCAGGCCTCCGGGCCAACGGGGCCCCCAGGCCGCTCAGGCCTCCGGGCCACCGGGCCTCCCGGGCCGCTCAGGCCTCCGGGCCTCCGGGCCACCGGGCCTCCCGGGCCGCTCAGGCCCCAGGCCGCTCAGGCCCCAGGCCGCTCAAGCCTCCGGGCCACCGGGGCTCCCGAGCCGCTCAGGCCTCCAGGCCACCGAGACTTCTGGACCACTCAGGCCATCGGGCCACCGAGGGCCCCAGGCCGCTCAGGCCACCGGGCCACCGAGGGCCCCAGGCCGCTCAGGCCACCGGGCCACCGAGGCCCCCAGGCCGCTCAGGCCACCGAGGCTCCCGGACCACCGGAGCTCCCCGGCCGCTCGGGCCCCCAGGCCGCTCAGGCTTCCGGACCACTCGGCCCCGCGCCACTCAGCCCCCGGACCACTCAGGCCGACAGCACTCCGAGGTCCACGTCCGCCCACCGCTCGCCGAGCCCGGCGATCGTCACGTGCCGCACCTCGTCGGTGGTGTCGCCGACGGCCCGGTGGATCATGAGCTGCAGGCGGTCGTCGGTCAGCTCCTCGACCTTGCCCTCACCCCACTCCACGACGATCACCGAGTCGGGCAGCGACACGTCGAGGTCCAGGTCCTCCATCTCGTCCAGCCCGCCGGAAAGCCGGTACGCGTCGACGTGGACGAGCGGCGGGCCGTCGACCAGGGACGGGTGCACCCGGGCGATCACGAAGGTCGGCGAGGTGACCGCGCCCCGCACGCCGAGCCCCTCGCCGAGCCCGCGGGTGAGCGTCGTCTTGCCCGAGCCGAGCTCCCCGCTGAGCATCACGAGGTCGCCCGAGCGCAGCAGCTTGGCCAGACGGCGGCCCAGCTCCCGCATCTGCTCGGGGGCGTTGATGATCAGCTCGGTCTCAGCCGGGTTGCGCGGCGCTGGTGCTTCCATAGCCACTTACGGTAGCCCCTGCGGGCACGGCACCCGCGCGGGTGAGCAGGTCGGCGAGGCGGTCGGTGACCACTTCCGGGTGTTCCAGCATGACCAGGTGCCCGGCGTCCGGGACAAGGACCAGCTCCGCGTCGGGCAGCAGGTCGGCGATGACCTCGCTGTGCTCGCTGGGCGTGACGAGATCCTGGACCCCGGCCAGCACAAGTACCGGCATGTCCGCGAACCGGGCCAGGGCGTCGGTCTTGTCGTGGTCGGAGAAGGCCGGGTAGAACTCGGCGACCACGTCGATCGGGGTGGACTCGATCATCCGCTCGGCGAACCGCTCGACCGCCGGGTCGACGTCCCGGCCCGCGAACGAGTACCGCTTGATCACCCCGGCGAACAGGTCGGCCGTGGCCCGGCGCCCCTTCTCCACCAGCGCCGCCTGCTGTCCGAGCGCCTTCAGCACTCCGGGCAGGATCCGGCGCACCGCGTTGACGCCGGCGAGCGGCAGCCCGAAGTTGACCTCGCCGAGCCGCCCCGAGGACGTGCCGACGAGGGCGGTGGCGACGACCCGGTCACGGATCAGCTCGGGGTACTGGGCGGCCAGCGCCATGATCGTCATGCCACCCATGGAGTGCCCGACCAGCACGATCTGCCCGTCGGGCACGGCCGCGTCGAGGACGGCCTTGAGGTCGCGTCCGAGCTGGTCGATGGTGACCGGCACGCCGTCCCGGAGCTGGGACACGCCCCGTCCGGACCGCCCGTGGCTGCGCTGGTCCCAGTGCACGGTCCGTACGACGCCCCGCAGCGCCGCGCGCTGGAAGTGCCAGGAGTCCTGGCTGAGGCAGTAGCCGTGGCTGAAGACCACGGTGACCGGGGCGGGCGCCTTGCGGCCGAAGAGCCGGCGCCGCCGGGGCGCCGGTCCGCCCTCGGGCTCGACGTCGTCGACCTCGTAGTACAGCTCGGTGCCGTCGTCCGCGATCGCCTTGCCCGGCGTGCCGCGCAGTGCGCCGTACGGCCCCGCCGAGTCCAGTGCCAGCCGGGCCTTCCTGCGCATCCCGCGGCCCACGGTCATCCGCTCGATCGCGACACCGGCGGCCGCGCCCGCGGCGAGCACACCTATCGCGGTGCCGGCGATGCCGGTCGCCCTGCGCCAGCTCCCGGCCGCCCCCGCGGCGGAGGCGACGACCGCCGCGGCGGCGTCCGTGACGGCCTCCGCACTGCTCTCGCTCACGTACCGCTCCTCTTCGCCGTGCTTCGCCGTACTTCGCCGTACTGCAGTTCGCTGGGTGATGCGGGTGTAGCTGTTGCCGTTACTGGTCCTACGGATGTTGCCGGTGTTGCCCGTGTTGCCGGTGTCGCGGGTGCTGCCGTCTGTAACAGGTCTAACCGGTGCAACCGGAACAGGTCTAACCGGTGCAACCGGCGTGTCGCCGGTACCGGCCCCCCGCGCGGCTTACGCGTTCTGCCTGTCTTGTTCCCCGTTCACATAGACGCGAGGAACACGCGATCCGATCCGCGTGACGATTTCGTATGCGATCGTGCCCGAGGCCTGCGCCCAGTCCTCGGCGGTGGGCTCGCCGCGGTCGCCCGGCCCGAAGAGGACCGCCTCGGAGCCGACCTCGGGCTCGTCCCCGCCCAGATCGACCACGAACTGATCCATCGCGACCCGCCCCGCGACCGTGCGCCACTTGCCGCCGACCAGGACCGGGCCGGTCCCTGAGGCGTGCCGCGGGATGCCGTCCGCGTAGCCGACGGGCACCAGGCCGAGGGTCGTCTCGCCCGCGGTGATGTGGTGATGCCCGTAACTGACGCCGTGACCCCCCGGAACGTGCTTCACCAGCGCCAGCGACGCCGACAGCGTCATCACCGGACGCAGGCCGAAGTCGGCCGGGGTGCCGATCTCGGGGCTGGGCGAGACGCCGTACATGGCGATCCCGGTCCGTACGAGGTCGAAGTGGGCCTCGGGAAGGGTGAGCGTGGCCGGGGAGTTGGCGATGTGCCGCACCTCGGGACGGACGCCCTGCTCCTCGGCGTACGCCACCATCTCCCGGAAGAGGGTGAGCTGGGCGGCGATGGAGGGATGCCCCGGCTCGTCGGCGCAGGCGAAGTGGGACCACAGCCCGGTGACCCGGACGAGCCCCTCGCGCTCGGCGCTCAGCGCCGCGCCGACCAGTTCGGCCCAGTCCGCGCCGGGCTGGCAGCCGTTGCGCCCGAGCCCGGTGTCGGCCTTGAGCTGCACGCGCGCGGGGACACCGGCGGCACGGGCCGCCTCGGTGACCTCCCGCAGGGCCCACATGCCGCTGACGGACACGTCCACGTCCGCCTCGATCGCCGCCCGCCAGGGCCCGCCCGGGCTCCACAGCCAGCACATGACGCGCACGTGCGGCGGCAGCCCGGCGTCGGCGCGCAGCGCGAGGGCCTCCTCCGGGGTGGCCGTGCCGACCCAGGTGGCGCCCGCCTCGACGGCCGCGCGGGCACACTGAACCGCCCCGTGTCCGTACGCCTCGGACTTCACCACGGCCATCAGAGCCGCGCCCGGCGCCAGGGCGCGCAGGGTCCGCACGTTGGCCCGCAGGGCGGCCAGGTCGATCTCGGCGCGGGCGCGCAGGGGCGCGGTCGGCGCAGGTGCTGTCTTACTCATCGCGCCCCCAGTGTCTCAGAGGCCTGTGACAGCCCCGGCTCGCAGGCCCTACGTGCCCGGCCGGCGGCCCCACACGTACACCCGGTCGTTCTTCTTCAGCACGTTCCACAGCTTGCGCGCGTCGGGGAGTGTGAGGTTGACGCAGCCCCAGGAGCCGACGGTGGTGTAGATGCTGCCGTAGACGGCGTGGAAGGCCTGTCCGCCACTGAAGAACTGGGCATAGGGCATGGGCTGGTTGTAGAGCGTCGACCAGTGGTTCTTGTGCTTCCAGTAGATCGTGTGCCATCCGCTCCTGGTCCGGTACCCGGCCCGCCCGCTGCGCATCGGCACCGGTCCGAAGACCACCTTGCGGCCCTTCTGCACCCAGGTCAGCTGCCGGCTGAGGTCGACGCAGGCGACACGGTATGTCCGTGCGGGGCACTTCTTGGCCGCGTTCGGGTTCTTCCGTGCCGAAATCAGCATCATCCGGGCCCAGGTGACGGGTCCGGCGAAACCGATCGCGGGCTTGATCTTGTACTTCTCCTGAAAGGCCCGGATGGCCTTGCAGTCCGCCGCGGACTGCTTGCCGTCCACCTTCCGCTTCAGCCACCGCTCCACCTGGCGCTGGTAGGGCCCGGCCTGCTTGCTGCAGCTCACCCTGGTGACGGCGTCGGCCGGCGGGACGTACTCGATGAGGTCGTACGCCCCCTTCGGCGCGTCCCGCGGCTCGACGGTGTGCTCCTTCTTGCTGGGCCTGTACACCTTCGGCGGCAGCATCTGGTCGTGCGTGTCGAACTGCCAGGGCTGCGACGGCCTCGGCGGCACACCGGGCACCAGCCCGGTCTCCGGGCCGCCTGACGCCGGGGCCCCGGAGGTCCCGGAGGTGCCGGCCGCGGCGGTCCCGGCGACAGGGAGAGCGGTCGCCGCCGCGAGCAGCACGGCGATGCCCCGGTGTTTGATACGCCCACCGGGCTCGGTGCGTCTGCAGATCATGCGATCAGACAAACGTGCCGCGACTCCGAATCCCGGGAGCCGCGCGGTCACGCCACCCGAGGGTCACCCGACGGGTTGACCCCGCTTCGGTCACCCGACGGGCTGCCCCCCGCTTCGGTCACCCGACAGGCCCCCGCTTCAGTCCCGCACGTCTCGCCAGGCCTCCGGAATCGCCTCCGCCACGTCGTGCGCTCCGGCCGGCGCCCCGTCCGCCGCGTACCGCCCGGCCAGCCCGTGCAGATACGCCGCCGCGCTGCCCGCGTCCAGCGCGGAGAGCCCGGCCGCGAGCAACGAGCCCGCCAGCCCGGACAGCACGTCCCCGCTCCCGGCCGTGGCGAGCCAGGAGGTCCCGGTCGCGTTCACCCGTACGGCCCCGCCGGCCGAGTCGGCCACCAAGGTCGTCGACCCTTTCAGCAGCACGGTCGCGCCATAGCGCCCGGCGAGTTCCCGGACCGCCCCCAGCCGGCCCGCCTCGACTTCCTCCCGCGAGACACCGAGCAGCGCCGCGGCCTCCCCGGCGTGCGGGGTCATCAGCGTCGGCGCCGTGCGCCCCCGCACCGCGTTCCGGTCCGCCAGCCGCAGCCCGTCCGCGTCGACCAGCACGGGCACGTCCTCCCGCAGCACCTCCGCCACGGTCGCCGCGTCGTCCCCGGCCCCCGGCCCCACGACCCAGGCCTGCACCCGCCCCGCCTTGTGCGGCCCCCGGTCGGAGACCAGCGTCTCGGGGAAGCGCGCGATCACCGCGTCGCCCGCCGGACCGACGTACCGTACGGCCCCCGCCCCGCCCCGCAACGCCCCGGCGACGGCGAGCACGGCCGCGCCCGGATACCGCGCCGACCCGGCGGCGACCCCGACGACCCCCCGCCGGTACTTGTCGCTCTCCGCAGCCGGCAGCGGCAGCAGCCGGGCCACGTCCGAGTGCTGCAACGCCTCCAGCTCGGCCCCGGCGGGCAGTTCGAGCCCGATGTCGACCAGCCGCACCGACCCGGCGAACTCCCGCGCCGGATCGACCAGCAGCCCCGGCTTGTGGGTCCCGAAGGTCACCGTGAGATCGGCCCGGACGGCAGCGCCCCGCACCTCCCCCGTGTCCGCCTCGACGCCACTGGGCAGGTCAACGGCGACGACGGCGACCCGGGACCGCCCGGCCGCGGCGGCCAGCGCGGCCGCCTCCGGCCGCAGCCCGCCCTTCCCGCCGATCCCGACGATGCCGTCGACGACGAGATCGGCTCGCTCGACGATCCCTTCGGCGATCCCCTCGTCAATCCCCTCGGCGGCATCGGACCGGACGACCGAGCCACCCGCCCTCCGCAGAGCCGCGAGCCCGCCGGGATGGGTGCGGTCGGGGGAGAGCAGTACGGCGGTCACCCCGGCCCCGCGCCGCGCGAGCCGGGCCCCGGCGTACAGGGCATCACCCCCGTTGTCCCCGCTCCCCACGAGCAGCACGACCCGGCTGCCGTAGACCCGCCCGAGCAAGTCGGCGCAGGCGGCGGCCAGTCCGGCGGCGGCACGCTGCATCAGGGCGCCCTCCGGAAGCCGGGCCATCAGCTCACGCTCAGCCGCCCGCACCGTCTCCACGCTGTACGCAGTCCGCATGCGGTCGAGTCTCCCCCGAAAGCCCCGGGAACCGCACCCGTTCACCCGGTCGGCTCACCCTTCGGCGACGACCACCGCCGACGCCACCCCCGCGTCATGGCTCAGCGAGACGTGCCACGACTGCACACCGAGCTCGGCGGCACGCGCCGCCACCGTCCCCTTCACCCGCAACCGCGGCTGCCCACTGTCCTCGACGTACACCTCGGCGTCGACCCAGTGCAGCCCCGGCGGGGCCCCGAGGGCCTTGGCGAGCGCCTCCTTCGCCGCGAACCGCGCCGCGAGCGAGGCGATACCCCGCCGCTCGCCGCTGGGCAGATACAACTCGCCCTCCACGAAGAGCCGGTCGGCCAGCCCGGGAGTACGGTCCAAGGACGCCCGGAACCGATCGATCTCGGCCACGTCGATGCCAACCCCGATGATGCTCATCCAGGCACTCTACGATCCGCCTGACGACCGCGGGCTCGGCTCCCCGGCGACCGGATCGGCCTGGTCGGCCAACGCTCAGGCCTGTTCAGAACTGGATCCCGGAACGTCCGGGTCCTCGGCGAACAGATCCTCGGCCCGCTCGACCGTGCGGGAACGCTCCAGCCAGGCGTCCATGCGGTCGAGATCGGTGCAGGTGGTGATGCGCTCGCGCACACTGTCCGATACGGGGATGCCCCGCACCTCCAGCACGGACAGGATGCCCTTGGCCTCGCCCTCTGCCCTGCCCTCTGCCCTGCCTTCGACTCTGCCTTCTGTCTTGCCTTCTGTCTTGCCCTCCAGGTAGGCGGTTTCGCGGACCGTCCCCCGGCCGGGGAAGTAGCTGACGAACGACATGATTTCCTTCAGTTTCTGTCCGGCTGGGCTGTTACCCAGGCTGATTTCCAGGAAGTCGAAGAAGTAGTCGGCGGTCTCGGGGTCTGTTTCCCGGATCTCCTGAAGGGCGGCTGTGATTGCCCTCAGTATGGCCTCACAGTCGGCGCTGCGGGCGTGTGCCAGGGCGGAGAACACCGCCCGTGCGAGGTTCTTCGCCGCGGCCCTGACGTCAGTGATCTTCGGCAGATTGTCCGGCCCGGCGACCAGCGGATACGTCCGCTGGGCCGTCCAGCCGCGCGCGCCGCAGTCGAATGGGCCGGTCGCCCACTTGGCCGTGGCCCTGTCCTGGACGACCACGAGAAGCAGCACGGGCAGGCGGTACTTCGCCTGGAGGTAGGCGACGTAGTACGCCCAACTCGACGCTTTTCCCTCGTCTTTGCCCGACTGCGACTCGATGGCGAGCAGGAAGTCCTCACCGTCGGACGGACCGACACGCAGCACGGTGTCCACGCGTCGCTCCAGTGGCCGGGCCTCCGTCACGTCCGTGGTGACGGCGTCCACGGTCGCCTTTGCGGATAACCGGACGCCCAGCAGCCCAAACACGGGAGTCAGGATCTCGGGCCGCTCCTGAAAGATGCGGTGCATGCCCTCGTGAGCTGATGTGACCATGTGCGAAACCTAAGTAGATCAAGGGACGGACTGTCCGGACGATCGTGAGGCGTTCACTCTTGCGAGTGGCGAAAAATCGTTCAGGCCGCCGCGGTAAGTTCGCACCACACGTACTTGCCCCGGTTGCCGAACCTGGACAGCGGCTGCCAGCCCCAGAGGTCGGAGCAGGCCCGCACCAGGGCCAGACCCCGGCCGTCTTCCAGGTCGAGGAGTTGGCCGGGCGGCCGTGGGGGCTCGGGCGGTTCCGGGTCGGAGTCCCACGCACCGATCCGCAGCACCCCGGGCGGCGCCCAGCGGACGCGCAGGGCAGCGGGTCCTTTGGTGTGGCGTACGGCGTTGCTCACCAGTTCCGCCGCGAGAAGTTCGGCGGTGTCGACGAGCCCGATCAGGCCGTGCATGGTAAGGATCAGCCGGAGGGTGCGGCGGCTGACGGTGACGGCTCGGAGGTCGTTCGGGATGTAGAGGGAGTACTCCCAGGGTTCGGATTCGTTTTCGGGCATGCGTCAGCTCCGGTTCTTCGGTGGTGGGGAGTTGCGGTTCGCGGGCGGTGGCATTGCCGCAGCCGTCATGGCAGGACGGAGTGGTGCGCTTCCGGCGCCCCGAAGTTCCGCAGCGTGTTCGTCGCGTCACCGACGGTAGACCTTAGATTTAAGAAACGGCAAGCCGGTCGCGTAATCTGCGCCTGAACGAGTAACCCTCAAGGGCCTGTTGGACCAAGGAGCAGTCGATGGGGACCAAGCGCGAACCAACAGGACGACAGTTGCGCCTGGCGGTCGAACTGCGCAGACTCCGCGAGGCCTCGGGCCTCAGCGCACGCGAGGCGGCAGCCCTCCTCGGCGTGAACTCCGTTCAGATCAGCCAGATCGAATCAGGCGTCTCAGGCGTGAGTGAGCAGCGCCTCCGTCGCCTCGCGGCTCACTTCGCCTGCACGGACACCGAGTTCATCGACGCGCTCGTCGCAATGGCCACCGATCGGGCGCGTGGATGGTGGGAGGAGTACCGAGGCCTCCTGCCCACGTCATTCCTGGACTTGTCCGAGCTGGAGCGCCATGCCACCTACCGATGGGACGTGGACTTCCTGCATGTCCCAGGCCTCCTCCAGACCGAGGACTACGCGCGAGCCCTCTTCTCGCGCCGGGTTCCAGAACCCCATGAGAGCGAGCTGGAGTTGCGCGTCCGCCATCGAATGGAGCGGCGAGTCATCATCGGGGGCGCACAGCCGATCCCGTACGAAGCACTGGTCCACGAGGCGGCATTGCGGATCAGGGTCGGCGGCCGCGCCACCTCATTGGCTCAGCTCGCCCACATCCTGGAGCTCTCCGAAGCAGACCACATCACCGTCCGCGTCATCCCTTTCGAGCTGGACGACTTCGCCGACATCACGGCCGCCATGGTCTACGCCGGTGGCTCCGTCCCGAAGCTCGACACTGTCGTACGCGATGGCCCTCACGGCACGCTCTTCATCGACTCCGAAGCCCAACTGGGTGTATTCCGAACACTTTTCCGTAGAGTGGAGGCGGTGTCGCTCACACCCGAACGATCACGCGACTTCATCCACAGGCTGGCCAAGGAATCGTGAGGCGCCCCGATGTCTACCCCTGACAACTGGCAGAAGTCGTCCTACTCCGGCAGCGGCGACGGCAACGCCTGCGTGGAAATCGCGCATCGCCACACCCATATAGCAATCCGCGATTCCAAGGCCCTGGCTGGGGCAAGCCTCTCCTTCCCGAGCAGATCCTTCGCCTCCTTCCTCGACGCCCTCAAGTCAGCGCACTTCACCCGATGACCTCCGACAACTGGCGGAAGTCGTCCTACTCCGGCGAGGGCGACGGCAACAACTGCGTGGAGATCGCGAACTCACCCACCCACGTAGCCGTCCGCGACACGAAGGCCCCGGCCAGGGCAACACTCACCTTCCCGACCGGAGCCTTCGCAGCCTTCGTCAACGGCGTGAAGGGCTACTCCACCGTCACCGACTTCGCCAGGTTCCGAGGCTGATCCACCTCGTTGCCCCGGGCGGTAGCCAACTCGCACGCGAAGACCTGCAACGGCACCGTCGCCACCAGCGGCTGAAGCAGCGTCGGCGTCGCCGGGATGCGGATCAGGTGATCCGCGTACGGGGCCACCGCCTCGTCCCCCTCCTCCGCGATCACGATCGTGCGGGCACCCCTCGCCCGGATCTCCTGGATGTTGGAGACGATCTTGTCGTGGAGGACGGACCGGCCGCGCGGTGACGGGACGACGACCACCACCGGGAGGTCCTCCTCGATCAGGGCGATCGGTCCGTGCTTCAGCTCGCCCGCCGCGAAGCCCTCGGCGTGCATGTAGGCGAGTTCCTTGAGCTTGAGGGCGCCCTCCAGCGCCACCGGATAGCCCACGTGCCGGCCCAGGAACAGCACCGTTTTCTTGGAGGCGAGCGTGCGGGCCAGCGCGCGTACCGGCTCCATGGTCTCCAGGACCCTCTCGACCTCGCACGAGATCTTCGACAGGTCCCGGATCACGGCCCCGATCTCATCGCCCCACTTGGTGCCGCGCACCTGCCCGAGGTACAGCGCGACCAGATAGCAGGCCACCAACTGGGTCAGGAACGCCTTGGTCGAGGCGACCGCGACCTCCGGCCCGGCGTGCGTGTACAGCACCGCGTCCGACTCGCGCGGGATCGTCGAACCGTTGGTGTTGCAGATCGCCAGCACCTTGGAGCCCTGTTCGCGGGCGTGCCTCAGGGCCATCAGGGTGTCCATGGTCTCGCCGGACTGCGAGATGGCGATGACCAGGCTGCGGGAGTCGAGGATCGGGTCCCGGTAGCGGAACTCGCTGGCCAGTTCCACCTCGCACGGGATACGCGTCCAGTGCTCGATGGCGTACTTGGCGATCAGCCCCGCGTGGAAGGCCGTACCGCACGCGACGATGACGACCTTGTCCACCTCACGCAGTTCGGCGGCGCTGATGCGGACCTCGTCCAGGGTCAGCGAGCCGGCCGCGTCGATGCGGCCCAGGAGCGTATCGGCGACCGCCTTGGGCTGCTCGGCGATCTCCTTGAGCATGAAATAGTCATAACCCCCCTTTTCCGCTGCCGACGCGTCCCAGTCGACGTGGTAGGAGCGCACCTCGGCCGGACGGCCGTCGAAGCCTGTGACCGTCACGCCGTCCCGGCGCAGCTCCACCACCTGGTCCTGGCCCAGCTCGATCGCCGACCGCGTGTGGTCGATGAACGCGGTGACGTCCGAGGCGAGAAAGGCCTCGCCCTCTCCAACGCCCACCACCAGCGGGGAGTTCCGCCGCGCGCCGACGACCACTCCGGGCTCGTCGGCATGCACCGCGACCAGCGTGAACGCGCCCTCCAGCCGCCGGCACACCAGCCGCATCGCCTCCGCGAGGTCCGAGGTGAGGGAGAACTCCTCGGCGAGCAGATGGGCGACCACCTCGGTGTCCGTCTCGGAGGCCAGCTCGTGCCCCCGCTCAGCCAACTCGGCCCGCAGCGGCGCGAAGTTCTCGATGATCCCGTTGTGCACGACGGCGACCCGGCCCGCGTTGTCCAGGTGCGGGTGTGCGTTCGCGTCGGTCGGACCGCCGTGCGTGGCCCAGCGGGTGTGTCCGATACCGGTCGTACCGCTCGGCAGCGGCCGTTCGACCAGCTCCTTCTCCAGATTGACCAGCTTCCCGGCCTTCTTCGCGGCGGCAAGACCACCGTCCGCCAGCACGGCGACGCCCCCCGAGTCGTACCCCCGGTACTCCAGCCGTTTCAGCCCGGCCATCACGACATCGAGCGCCGACTGCGCCCCCACGTATCCCACGATTCCGCACATGTGCCGCAGCCTATGGGCCGACGCCGGTGTGAAAGTAGCCGCCGCGTGCCCGAAATCGGAAATTACCACCGTCGTACGACCGCTTCCGGAAAGTGGCTGCGCCCGCTCGCCAAGGATAGAAATTCAGCCACTTTTGTTCACGGGATCCACACCACCAAGCCTCTCGCGAACACAGGAAGCGCACAGGATCCCCATGCAAGAGGGGGACTTGGAGACTTGGACCACAAGCTACCGAACGGTAGGAAGTTTCACGCCAGCACCCTCCCCACGCGAAACAAACACCTGTACGACCGGGGTTGCGCCTACGTAATGTGGCCGCCGAGCGTGACGGAACCTGACCATTCCGCATGCGCGCACAGCAGTAGCGACCGGGGGAACGCCGTCGCTCACGGGGAGGGGGTGCATCGCCATGCCGTCATACCGGCCGTACGCATGCGTCAAGCCGTCCGGACGCCTGAGTTCCTGAGCCCTCATCAGGACCACCGCTGCCCTACCCCTTCGGCCGCTCTTCCGGCACCCCTCTGAAGGCAGAAAGGGATGCTTTCTTGCACCACAGACCGTGGTTCCGGCTGCCCGGAACACGAAGATCACAAAAGCTCACCTCCGCCGTCACCTCAGTCGCCGCCCTGACCGTCCTGGCCGGTCTCGCGGTCCAGCCCGGCCTGACCAGCCTGGAGGCCGAACCGGTATTCGACTCCTCTCCCTGGTACGAGGACACCGCCGCCGAGCAACTGCGGCAGGACCAGTGCCTGATGTCCGACGTGCTGCGGCTCGGCGGCCCGTCGATGGCCACGACCGCGCAGGACGGCCTCAACCAGCCCGCCGACAAGCTCCACGTCCTGGCCAACCGGGAGCACTGGGAGCAGACGCCGCTCGCCGTCGCGTTCAAGAAGGACCAGGACGCGGCGGGCAAGGAACTGGACGATCTCGACGCTCTCCGGAAGGAGTGGATGAAGCCCCTCGAAGGTCTGGCCACTCCCGTCGGAATCGCCGACTTCTACTGGCCGCCCGACGGCGAGAAGAGCTTCTACACCCAGACCGGTCTGTCGGCCTGGGTCGCCGACCGGTTCTGGCAGACCGATGACGGCTTCTACGAGGACGCCACCCCGAAGGCCGACGAGAAGACCCTCAAGGCCGTCGACGATCTGGGCGCTCCCATCTACGGCAAGGACCCCGACCCGACGGGCATGACGCAGGCGGAGTGGAACCGTGCGCTCGCCGAGCGCGACGCCTTCAAGTGGATGCACGGCGGTCCCTCCACGAACGCGGGGGCCGACGACGCCCGTATCTTCCTGTCCTCCGGTGGCTTCCCGCGTACCGCGCCGCAGCCTGGCACGCCGGAATACCGCATCGCCGTCGAGGATGTGAAATCCCGCTTCGCCGCGTGCGGTTGGCGGGACCCGCTCGACCCGGACAACGTCCTGGGTGACATCACCTCCACCGCGGCCGGCGAGTGGCAGCAGGAGGTCGCCTCCCAGGCCGCCCAGCGCAACCAGATCATCGACGCGAACGAGAATGCCGTCAGTGCCCTTTCCAAGGGCGCGAAGGCTCTCAGCGACATGCTGGGCCACTCCTGGGTCGCCGACCACCTCGCGCGCTGGCAGGACTACTGGGCGCCGGGCGGTCTCGGCTGGGTCGGCGACAGCCCGACGGTCATCGAGGTGCACGCCGCGAAGGACAAGTGCCTCGACGTCCAGGGCGGCAAGAAGGACAACGGCACGCCGGTCCAGGTGTACACGTGCAACGGCTCCGCGGCCCAGAAGTGGGTGCTCTGGGGCGGCGAGGACAGCCTTCACCTGGAGAACGTCAATGCCCTCAGGTGCCTTGACGTGGCGGGGAACAACGCGGCGAACGGCACGAAGATCCAGATCTCGTCGTGCAATTCCCCGGCCGCTGCCTGGGCGACTGAGCTGCGCGGCGCCACCGCCCTGAAGAACACCAGTACGGGTAAGTGCCTGGACCTGCACACCTTCGACAACGGCAACGATGCCCAGCTGTACACGTGCAACGGCAGTGTGGCGCAGAAGTTCGACATCAAGCCGACCGGCCACAACGGCGATGACAAGCTCGGCTACCCGGACAAGGCCCAGTTCGACAAGGCGAAGGCCGGTGTCGCGGCCGCCCAGGCCGGCGCGAAGAAGCAGCTCGCCGTACTCAAGGCGCAGCTCACCGCCGCGCAGAAGGCGGCCACGACATCGGACGCGGCCATCCAGGCCGCCTACGGCATCGCGGACACCAACGGCGCGCCCCGCGGCCGTGGTCTGCTGGTGGGTCAGCAGAAGGCACAGGTCACCAAGGGAGCGGTGGCCGCGCTGCAAGCGCTGGTGAAGGCCGGTGAGACCGCCGAGTCCGCCACCCGTGCCTCCGCCAGTGACAGCGCGACCATCGCGGAGCGCGCCCTGGCCCAGGCCGCCCAGTCGAAGGCCGAGTTCCGCAAGGAGGCCGCGAAGACCGCCGAATGGCAGGCCAAGTCCGCGGCGGACGCGGCCAAGGTGCACCGGGACAACGCCAAGAAGGACAAGGAGATAGCGGAGGCCAAGCTCACCGTCGCGCTGACGGCAGAGGGTGACGCCAAGGCGGCTGCCGCCGACGCGCACGCCAAGCGGCTCGCCGCCGAGGCCGAGGAGAAGACGGCCAAGGCGGAGAAGGAGAACGCCGCGGCCAAGCAGGCCGAGGCAGCCGAGCACCGCAAGAACGCCGAGTCCCAGGCATCGAGGGCGAAGGACGCCAAGGACAAGGCGGAGGCCGCGGAGAAGACCGCCGGGGCCCGGCGGGACGACGCGGTCAAGGCGAGCGACCACGCCGCTGCGATGCGGGACGACGCCTGGGACGCGGAGCAGAAGGCGGAGGCGGCCCGCGCCAAGGCCGACGCCAAGACCGCCTACGCCGACTCCCTGGACTCCGAGGACGCGGCGGACGCCGCCCGCGCCGCGGCGAACGACGCCGACAAGGCCGCCGACGACGCCGAAGCCGCTGCGACGAAGGCCCGCTTCGAGGCCGACGCCGCGACCCAGGCGGCAGCCGACGCGGATGCCGCGGCAACCCGCGCCGAGGCGGCCGCCAAGCGCGCCCGTGCCGACTCGGACGCCGCGCAGGCCGACAAACTAAAGGCGGACGCAGCGGTGAAAACCGCGACCAGCGCGGTCGCCGATGCCATCAAGGCCTCCCAGGACGCCTCCGCCGAGGCCAAGGCCGCGGTCAAGCTCGCCGACGAGGCCGAACAGCACGCCAAGGATGCCAAGACCCAGGCGAACGCCGCCAACGCGGAGGCCGCCAAGGCACTCGTGGCCGCGGCGAAGGCCGCTGGCTTCGCCCATGTCACTGCGCAGGCCGCCGTGGACGCCGGAGAGGCGGCGAAGCAGGTCGCCAACCCGGCCAACGACGCCATCCAGCTCGGCTCGCGCTATGTCGACACCGACTCCGCCGCCGGCCTGGTCGTGCTGACTGGTCAGGCGTCGAAGTCGATCGCCGAGCAGCAGCAGGCCGTCGCCGATGCCCACGCCAAGAACGCGGCAGCCGAGGCCCAGGCGGCCAAGAACCTCGCCGACCAGGCCAAGGGCGACGCCAAGGAGGCCTACCAGCACGCGGCCAACGCAGCCCAGTACGCCGCCGACGCCCGCACCTACTCCAAGGAAGCCCTCAGCTACGCGGCCGACGCGGCCAAGGTCGCCTCGGAGGCGGCCGATTCACTGGCCCGCACCGTCGAGTACGACAAGCAGGCAGCCGCCGACGCGGCAGCCGCCGACAAGGCAGCCGGAAACGCCGAAGGCTACGCCAAGGACGCCCGCGCCTCCGCCGACCAGGCCGAACTCGACGCGGCCGCTGCCCGCTCCGCAGCTGTCCAGGCCGAACAGGACGCCAAGGACGCCCGAGCAGCCGCCACTCGCGCTGACGCAGCAGCAACCGAGGCCGAACAGGCGGCGAAGGACGCCGACAAGTACGCCAAGGAAGCCCAGGAAGCAGCCGCCAGGGCCGAGCAAAAGGAGAACGGGAAGCAAATCGACGCCGGAACCGTCGTCGATGAGAAGGGCTCCATCGGCAACATGTTCTATGTCGTCGACCATATCGAGAAGGTCGGCAATCCGGAGGTCGTCAAGAAGACGGACGGCTGCGACGGCGTGATCGACAAGCTCTTCTACAAGGGCGACTGCACGATCACTGCGAAGATCCGGTACAAGGCGATCCTCGACCTGTACCTGTGCACCGCACAGGATCTGAACCTGAAGAAGTTCACGTGCCCCTCCAGCGCGACGCAGTACCTGGGCGAATACCCGACCAAGGAACTGTCCCAAGAGGTCACGCACACCATCACCATCGCGGAATACCAGCAGAACATCGACCCGATCGACATCCTCTTCGGCAGCTGGATCAGGTGCGCCCAGAAGCTCACCCCCGGCGGTGAGGGAGGAAGCTGGGGCGGATGTGCCTGGGCGTCCCTGGACGTCGCTTCTCTGTTCGCGGGCAAGATCCTCAGGCCGATCGCCGACGCGGTCAGGGCAGTGGACGCGGCCGCGAGGACCGGCATCGAGTTCGAGGAAGCGTGGAAGGCCCTGCGCGCCCTCGGCCTGCCCGAAGAGGCCATGGCCAGCATCGGCACCAGGGCACTTAGGCAATTGGAAAAGTGGTGCGTGGAGGGGGCTGCTCGCAGTGGTGTCGTCCGCGCCGCGGGCGGTGGAGGTGCGTACTGCAAGTGGCTGGAGCTAGGCGGTCCCGGCACATGGATTGCCGAAAGCGAGGGCATGTCGCAGGCCGACCGCGCCTACGAGCAGATGGTGACCAATGGGGTCCCCTCCGGGATTTCCTACAAGGTTCCTGCAGCCTGGAGGAAGAGCGGGTACGTCAAGTTCGACGGCTACCAGAACGGGACTCTCATCGACGCCAAGAACCAGGCGCTGAACGACAGGATGTTCACCGCTGAAGGCAAGCTCCAGAAGTGGGTCACAGAACCAGTCAAGCAGGCGAAGGACCAGGCCCGAGCGGCAGGAGACGTGCCGATCATCTGGTACGTCTCTGATGAGAGGACAGCCACGGCCTTCAAGTACATGATGGCCGACAACGAGATCAAGGGCATCACGGTCATCTTCAGACGCGGCCCAGCGTGAAACGCCCCCGGGGTGTCTCCTACTGTTGACGGTGGGAGACCCCCGGGCCGACAACCCAGTACAGAGAGAGACTTTCTGTGAGTTACAGCCCGTCGATCTACAAGTTCGTCGAAGGCAGCGATGAGCCCGTTCCCTTGGACATGGATGTCGTTCGGGCGGTTCTCAGTCCTTACGACGTCGGTAACCCGAAACTCACGATGATGGAGGACGGGCGCCTGCAGTACTGGGTCCGGGCCGCGGACGGCAGTGAGGCCGAGATCTTCGTCGACGAGACCGGCATCCAGGTGGAGCGTCCGCATTCCGGGTCCGGCGTATTCGCCATCGTGGCCGAACTTGCCTCACGGCTGGAAGCGGTGATCTTCGAACCGCGCGAGGGCGTATTCCTCTGCGGCACCGAAGCGCATGCGCACCTTCCTGCAGACATGCAGGAGGAAGTCGTACTGATCGAGATGACGGGTGAGGCCGTGGAGGCCGCCCTGATCGGACCACGGCTTTCCTGACTGTGCAGGGTCCGCACACCAGTCGTGCGGGCCTCTGTACATGTCGGTGGCTTCGACAGGGTTTGTGTCCCCACTTGGGCCGACACGGCTTGGTCATTGCAACACCCCTCAGGGTCTGGTGTTGCGACCACCTCTAGAACCCAAGCCGTCCAAATGGGGCCAGTTCACGCTGTCGAAGCCAGCAACCCCTCCCATCGGCCCTGTTGGTGTCATCGAAAGTAGAGGCATGCATTCCGAACGGAACGACAGCGGGCCGCTCGCGGGGGCGGCGGACGGCGGCTGCAATCCGGCTCCGGCCTCGGCGGGGCCCGACGGCCCGCAGGGCGCGGCGACCGCAGAGAGCGCCGGGCACCAGGAGTTCATCCTGGACATCGGGCTCAGCTGGCTCGCGTCGAAGGCCCCCTACCCACTGTGGCTCTCTGCCGAGGATTACGACAGGTTCGTGCCCCGAAGCGGGCCGGTGGACGTCCAGCTCCGCCTGGTGGAGGATGCCGTCACCGCGTGCAGCCGCACGATCATCATGCAGATCGGTGAAGACGTGCGGAGGCTGCTGGGTTCGCCGCTGCCGGACGAGGTGCTCCGCACCGTGTGGCTCGGAGCCACGAAGCGCTACTTCGACCCCGCGGAGCACGGCCTGACAGGGCGGGAGTGGTTGCGCCGCATCGAAGCGGCGTGGATCACCGGCATCCGCCGGGCCGACGCGGCATTCGTCCCGTCCCCGCCGCAGCCGGTAACGGACGTCCGACTGCGAAGGGCCGTACTGGGACAGATCGGTGCCGTCGCCGACGTGCTGGAACATGCGGCCGCCAGCGGGTCGGTTCCGGACCTGGTTCCGGCGCTCGAGCGGGTTGTCAGCGAAGCCTGTGCGGACCTCGGGTTCCGGCTGTTCCTGAGGACCATGAAGGCATACTTCGTGGAGATCGACGAGGACCGCTGCGACGCGTTCACCGCCCTCGGCGAACGTTTCGGCTACCCGGAGTTCCTCGTGGACGACAACCTCAACGTCAGGTAGGGCCGACTCGTCCGACGGGTGTCACTCGGGCCCCGCCGAAGCCGAGCCACACCGGCTCCGGCCTCGGCGGGGCCTGCTTCGCTCTCCCGCTGTGCCGGCTACTCAATGTGAAGGTGAAAGGCCACCTGAAAGGCCGGGGCGGATTCGCCGTCAAGACGGCCTACCCGATGTAGAAGAATGCCTATGTAACGGACATCGGGCTGACCTGGGTCGCCTCGCGGTGGAGCCTGGTGGACACGTTCAACCGGGAGCCGGGCCGCCACCCCCGCCCCGAGGGCGGCACCGTCGCGGAATGGCTCGGCTTCGCGGAACTGGCGTGACCGGCCCGACTGACGCCGGAGCACAGGGGCGGGCGGAGTGGCGATATCCGCCCGCCCCTGTGGCAAGTCCGCGCCCGACCACGATTTTCCGTGGATGCGCGATGGAGTCCGGACCGGGCGTGACCGACCCCACCCGCCATCCCGTTCAAACTCCGTTAACAATGGACTGTGATCTCTCCGGTCTCCTCGATGCCCCGGAGCGCCCACCGGCAGCGGCCGGAGGCGACTCCCTACGTGGACCTCACCCGTGCCGAGTGGAGCGCGCTGCGCGACAAGACGCCGCTGCCGCTCACCGCCGAGGAGGTCGAGAAGCTGCGCGGCCTCGGCGATGTCATCGACCTCGACGAGGTGCGGGACGTCTACCTGCCGCTGTCCCGGCTCCTGAATCTCTACGTCGGCGCCACCGACGGGCTCAGAGGGGCGCTGAACACGTTCCTGGGCGAGGGGGGCTCCCAGTCCGGCACACCCTTCGTGATCGGGATCGCCGGATCCGTGGCGTGCGGCAAGTCGACCGTGGCCCGTCTGCTCCAGGCCCTCCTGTCCCGCTGGCCCGAGCACCCGCGCGTGGAGCGGGTCACGACCGACGGCTTCCTGCTGCCGACCGGGGAGCTCCAGGCCCGCGGACTGATGTCGCGGAAGGGATTCCCCGAGTCGTACGACCGCCGGGCGCTGACCCGGTTCGTCGCCGACATCAAGGCGGGCAAGGACGAGGTCACCGCCCCCGTCTACTCCCACCTCATCTACGACATCGTGCCGGGCGAGAAGCTCGTCGTACGCCGGCCCGACATCCTGATCGTCGAGGGTCTGAACGTCCTGCAGCCCGCCCTCCCCGGCAAGGACGGCCGCACCCGCGTCGGCCTCGCCGACTACTTCGACTTCAGCGTGTACGTCGACGCGAACGCCGACGACGTCGAGCGCTGGTACCTCAGCCGCTTCAAGAAGCTGCGCCAGACGGCCTTCCAGGACCCGTCCTCGTACTTCCGCAAGTGGACCCAGGTCTCCGAGGAGGAGGCCCTCGACTACGCGCGCACCCAGTGGCGCACGATCAACAAGCCCAACCTGGTCGAGAACATCGCCCCAACCCGCGGCCGCGCCACCCTCGTCGTGCGCAAGGGCCCGGACCACAAGGTGCAGCGGCTGCGCCTGCGAAAACTGTGACCGCTAGCCTGCGGGCATGCTGCACCTACGCCTGATCACCCCGGCCGAGCACACCGACGATGCGGTCCGGATCATCGAAAAGACGGTCGGCACCACCCATCTCGTGGTGGTGCCGGGCGCGGCGCGCAACCCGGCCGGGGATGTCGTCATGTGCGATGTGGCCCGGGAGGCGGCCGACGAACTCATTGCCGCGCTGCGGGCGTTGGGCATCGACGAGACGGGCTCGATCGCGGTCGAGAACATCGATCTGTCGCTGTCCAGGCGGGCCGACAAGGCCGAGGAGGAGGCGCCGGGCGAGGGCGCGGACGCGGTGCTGTGGGAGCACCTGGAGGAAGCGACGCACGAGGAGTCGACGCTGTCCGTCACGTACGTCGCCTTCCTCACCATCGCCACGATGATCGCGGCCTGCGGTGTGGTGCTGGACAACGCGATCCTGATCGTGGGCGCCATGGCGGTGGGACCGGAGTTCGGGCCGCTGGCGGGCCTGTCCACGGCCCTCGTCCAGCGTGCACCGCGACTCGCGCTGCGCTCACTGAACGCACTCGTCGTGGGCTTCGCGGTGGCCCTGCTGGTGACGGTCGGCTTCACCTACTTCATGGACGCCGTCGATCTGTTCACCAAGGTGCGGCTGGAGGCCGAGCGGCCCAACACCAACTTCATCTATCGGCCCGACGCGTTCTCGTTCGTCGTCGCGGTCCTGGCGGGCGCCGCCGGCACCCTGTCGCTGACGTCGGCGAAGTCGGGTGCCCTGGTGGGCGTGGCGATCTCGGTGACGACGGTCCCGGCGGCGGCGAACGCGGCCGTGGCCTTCACCTTCACCGAGTACCGGCAGGCGTGGGGCTCCACGGAACAGCTGCTGCTGAACCTGCTGGGAATCGTCCTGGCCGGGACACTCACGCTGCTGGCCCAGAAGTGGTTCTGGGCCAGGCAGCGGGAACGTACGGCGAAGACGATGCGCGTCTAGGACGTCCTAGCCGAGGGCCGACTTCACGGCGTCGGCCAGGCGGCCGGCGACCGAGCGGGCCTGCTCGATGTCCGCGGCCTCGACCATGACGCGCACCAGCGGCTCGGTGCCCGACGGGCGCAGCAGCACCCGCCCGGTGGAGCCGAGTTCACGCTCGGCCTCGGCGACGGCGGCCGCGAGGTCGGCGGACGTGCGGACCCGCGACCTGTCGACGTCCGGAACGTTGATGAGCACCTGCGGCAGCCGCTCCATGACCGACGCGAGGTCCCGCAGCGTACGGCCGGTCTGCGCGACCCGCGCCGCCAGCAGCAGGCCGGTCAGCGTGCCGTCGCCGGTGGTGGCGTGGTCGAGGATGATGACGTGCCCGGACTGCTCGCCGCCGAGGGCGAAGTCGTGCTCCTTCATCTCCTCCAGGACGTACCGGTCGCCGACGGCGGTCTGCACGAGGTGGATGCCCTCGCGCTCCATGGCCAGCTTGAAGCCCAGATTCGACATCACGGTCGCGACGACGGTGTCGGAGCGCAGTGCGGAACGCTCCCGCATCGCCAGCGCGATCACGGCCAGAATCTGGTCGCCGTCCACATCGTCGCCGGTGTGGTCCACGGCCAGGCAGCGGTCGGCGTCGCCGTCGTGCGCGATGCCGAGGTCGGCGCCGTGCTCGACGACGGCGGCCTTGAGCTTGTCCAGGTGGGTGGAGCCGCAGCCGTCGTTGATGTTGAGGCCGTCCGGCTCGGCACCGATGGTGACGACCTCGGCTCCGGCCCGCGTGAAGGCCTCGGGCGAGACACCGGCGGCCGCGCCGTGCGCCTCGTCCAGGACGATCTTCAGCCCGTCGAGACGGTTGGGGAGTACGCCGAGGAGGTGGGCGACGTACTGCTCGAAGCCCTCGTCGTACGAGCGCACCCGCCCGACGCCCGCACCGGTGGGCCGCTCCCAGGGCTCGCCGTGCCGGTGGGACTCGTACACGGCCTCGATCTTGTCCTCCAGCTCGTCGGCGAGCTTGTGGCCGCCGCGGGCGAAGAACTTGATGCCGTTGTCGGGCATGGCGTTGTGGCTGGCGGAGAGCATGACACCGAGGTCCGCGCCCAGCGCGCCGGTGAGGTGGGCGACGGCGGGCGTCGGGAGGACACCGACCCGCAGTACGTCCACGCCCGCGCTCGCCAGGCCCGCGACCATGGCGGCCTCCAGGAACTCCCCGGACGCGCGCGGATCCCGTCCGACCACCGCCTTCGGCCTGTGGCCCTCGAAGGTGCCCGCCTCGGCCAGCACGTGCGCCGCCGCGACGGACAGGCCGAGCGCCATCTCGGCCGTCAGGTCCGCGTTGGCGACACCGCGCACGCCGTCCGTGCCGAAGAGTCGTCCCACTTGTCCTCCTGAGGAAGCGTCAGTTTCGGAAGCCGTAGGCATTCGATGGTTCGATGCCGGGTCGGTGCGGCTCCGCATCCCAGGCATTCCATGCCTGAACATCCGATCACACTAGCCTTTGAGCTACTTGTGCCATTAGACCCAAAGATGTGTGATAAACGAATGCCCCGGCGGCACTGTGGCGTGCCGCCGGGGCGTTCGAAGTACGAGCAGGCAGCGAGATTAGCGCTTGCTGTACTGCGGGGCCTTGCGGGCCTTCTTCAGACCGGCCTTCTTGCGCTCGACCGCACGGTCGTCGCGCTTGAGGAAGCCGGCCTTCTTGAGCGGGCCGCGGTTGTTGTCGACGTCGGCCTCGTTCAGCGCACGGGCGACACCGAGACGGAGCGCACCGGCCTGACCGGAGACACCGCCACCAGCGATGCGGGCGATGACGTCGTAACGACCCTCGAGCTCGAGCACCTTGAAGGGCTCGTTGACTTCCTGCTGGTGCACCTTGTTCGGGAAGTAGTCCTCGAGGGTGCGACCGTTGATCTTCCACTTGCCGGTGCCCGGAACGATCCGGACGCGGGCAATGGCGTTCTTGCGACGGCCCAGGCCGGCGGCCGGCTGGGGCTCGCCGAAGCGGGAGGCCAGGGACTCCGAGGTGTACTCGCCCTCGACGGGAACCTCGGACTCGGTGGTGTAGCTGTCGATGTCGACGAGCTCGGTCTCTTCGAGCGGCTGCTCGGCAGTGGTCTCGGCCACGATTCTCCTCAGATTCTCTTCGGTCTTAGGGGGTGGCCGGACTTACTGCGCGACCTGGGTGATCTCGAACGGCACCGGCTGCTGGGCAGCGTGCGGGTGCTGGTCGCCCGAGTAGACCTTCAGCTTGGAGAGCATCTGACGGCCCAGGGTGTTCTTGGGGAGCATGCCCTTGACGGCCTTCTCGATGGCCTTCTCAGGGTTCTTGGCGAGCAGCTCGTCGTAGCGGACGGAGCGCAGACCACCCGGGTAGCCGGAGTGGCGGTACGCCATCTTCTGGGTCCGCTTGTTGCCGGAGAGGTGCACCTTGTCGGCGTTGATGATGATGACGAAGTCACCGGTGTCGACGTGAGGGGCGTAGATCGGCTTGTGCTTGCCCCGCAGAAGGGACGCGGCGGTCGTGGCGAGACGACCCAGGACGACGTCCTGGGCGTCAATGACGTGCCACTGGCGCGTCACATCGCCGGGCTTGGGGCTGTACGTACGCACGGTTCGTAGCCTTCGCTTCGAGTGAATGGTCCTGACAAGGTCACCGAAGACGATCACGACAGCCCTGACCGCACTGCGGTGACGCAAACCGCGTGCTGGTCGCTGGTCATCGGCCCGGTGGACCGGTGTAAGGGCCCGTCCCGTGAGAATGAGCAAGCCAATACACAACGAACAGGCAGAATACCCGGGCCGCGGCACCCCGGTCAAAACGGGTCCGCTGCCGCAGGGCTCCGCCGATTCGAACCACCAGTGTAAGCCGGTCCCCGGGCGCCCCCGTCCGACGGCCCGCGGCGGGATTGGAAGGTTTGAGACATATCCGCGCCCGACATAACCGGGCATTACGGAAATTCGATTGACCCGTTCCGTCCACTTCCTTCCACGCGACCTCTTCCTTCCGCTCGACCCCTTCCCTCCGCTCGGCCTCGGACGCGTGTCCCGCGAAGCCGCCACGGCTCCGCCCCGGGGTCCGGCGCCGTGCTCGTCGGCGCTCTTCGCCTGCGAAATTTTCATACCGCCCGTGGTTGCCACTCCGCGTGACGCGATCGCGACCGGACGTCCCATCCCCCGCCCGGTCTGCCCCGAGGCGCCCGCTTCACCCTCCCCCACACGCCGGAGCCGGCCCCTCGTAAGCGCCGGGGTGAGATGTCTCGCACTGCGGGGAAAGGTCCACTATCGCCTCTCGTAGAGGCGCACCTGCACCCCCGGTCCCCCGTCTAAGATGCGCCCCATGAATTATGGGCAGGGGGGACCCCAGTCCCAGTGGGATCCCTGGAAACCGCAGTCTCAGCAGCCCTGGAGCAGCAGCAGCGGCGGCCCGTCCCCGGACTGGGCCGCGCTCGCCGATGCCTCGGAGGCGAGGAGCAAGCGGCGCAGAGTGCTGTTCATCGGCGGCGGCGCGATAG
The DNA here is from genome assembly GCF_044746205.1 of Streptomyces sp. NPDC086549. Classification (NCBI taxonomy): domain Bacteria; kingdom Bacillati; phylum Actinomycetota; class Actinomycetes; order Kitasatosporales; family Streptomycetaceae; genus Streptomyces; species Streptomyces sp. NPDC086549. The sequence continues at coordinate 841,037 of NZ_JBIVBS010000002.1, forward strand.
CCACCTTGGCGGTCGGCACGGCCGTCGCCATGGCCGTGGTGTCCGCGAACGGTGACAACAACGCCTCGGGGCAGCCGACCAACCTGCCCGCGAGCGCCTCCATACCCAGCGACTCGGCGAACCCGGCGCCGTCCTTCGAGCCCACCAGCGCCCCGCCGCCGCTGGACCCGAAGGACTTCATATCCAGCGTGGAGAAGGACACGGCGCCGCTCAGCGCCGAGACCCTCTTCCCGGGCACCCAGCTGACCATGGGCGAGACCGTCTACAAGAAGGGTTCCACGGCCGACACCAAGAACTGTGCCTCGGCCGCGCAGGGCACCCTCCCCAAGGTCCTCACCGCCAACGGCTGCACCCGCGTGCTGCGCGTCAGCTACATCAAGGACGGCGTGGCGGTGACCGTCGGAGTCGCCGTCTTCGACACGGAGGTCCAGGCCGCCAAGGCCAAGGGCGCGGCAGCGGGCAAGCAGAGCATCGTGAAGTCGCTCGCCGGCAAGGGCATCAAGGCCTTCTGCGACTCGGCCGTCTGCCGCACCACGACCAATGCCTACGGCCGCTACGCCTACTTCACCATCGCCGGCTTCACCAACGGCAAGAACGTGACGACCAAGGACACCAAGGTCTTCTCGACCGGGGACGACCTGGCCGAGTTCACGTTCCGCCAGATCCGCCGCCGGGGTGAGGCACAGGCCTCGGCCGCGGCCAACAGGTAGCCGCGGCCGCCGCGCTACTTCTTCAGACGCAGCCGGATCGGCACCACCGCCGACTCCAGCTGCGTCCGCAGGGTCATCTTCGAGACGCCCTCGGTCCGCTCCTCGAAGCGGATCGGGATCTCGGCGGCGCTGTGTCCGGCCCGTACGGCCTTGTACTTGAGCTCGACCTGGAAGCTGTAGCCCGCGCTGTCCAGGGAGGAGAGGTCCACGTCACGCAGGGTGACCGCGGACCACAGGTTGAAGCCCGCCGTGATGTCCCGGATCCGGGTGCCCAGCACGGCCCGGGCGTAGGCGTTGGCGAAGCGGGACAGCAGGACCCGGTGGACCCCCCAGTCCTCGTCCAGCGAGCCCCCGTCGACGTACCGGCTGCCGATGACCAGGCCCGCCCCGGACGTCACCGCCTCGTCCAGCATCCGCGGCACCGCCTCCACCGGATGGCTGCCGTCGGCGTCCATCTGGACGACGTACTCGGCGCCCTCCTCCAGCGCGGCGCTCATGCCCGCCGTGTACGCCCGCCCCAGCCCGTCCTTCTCGGTCCGGTGCAGCACGCTCATCCGGCGCCGTCCGTCGGCGTTGTACTTGTCCGCGAGCTCCTCGGCGATCCGTCCGGTGCCGTCCGGGCTGGAGTCGTCGACGACCTTCAGGTGCAGGCCGGCCAGCGGCAGCCCGAGCACCGCCTCGGCCATCCGCGGCAGGTTCGCCGCCTCGTTGTACGTCGGCATCACCACGGTGACCCGAGCGTCCCGGTACGACTCGTCCATCTCTTATCCCTCCCCATTCAGCGCGGGTCTACCCAGCGCCGAGAACCGCCAGCCCGCCGCGGTCCAGCGTTCCACGTCGAGCGCTCCCCGGCCGTCCACGATCCGCGGACGGCGCACCAGCGACCGGGCCCACTCCGGGTCGATCGCCCGGAACTGCGGCCACTCGGTCAGATGCAGGACCAGGTCGGCCCCGCGCAGCGCGTCCTCGGCCGTCATCGCGTACCCGAGCAGCGGGAACGCCTTGCGGGCGTTGTCCATCGCCGCGGGGTCGTGCACCGTGACGTCGGCCCCGTCGAGCCGCAGCCGGGCCGCCACGTTGAGTGCGGGCGAGTCGCGGATGTCGTCCGAGTCGGGCTTGAAGGCCGCGCCCAGGACGGTGATCCGTGCGCCCAGCACATCTCCCCCGCACAGCTCGCGGGCGAGCTCCACCACCCGGTCGCGGCGCCGCATGTTGATCGCGTCGACCTCGCGCAGGAAGGCCAGCGAGACACCGAGTTCGTCGGCGCGGTGGGCGAAGGCGCGGATGTCCTTGGGCAGGCAGCCGCCGCCGAAACCGACCCCGGAGCGCAGGAAGCGGCTGCCGATCCGGTCGTCGTGCCCCAGAGCCTCGGACAGCTTCGTCACGTCCCCGCCCGCGACCTCGCAGACCTCCGCCATCGCGTTGATGAAGGAGATCTTCGTGGCGAGGAAGGCGTTCGCTGCCGTCTTCACCAGCTCGGCCGTCGGGAAGTCGGCGGTCACGACCGGGGTCCCGGCGGCGAGGACGGGCGCGTACACCTCGCGCAGAATCGTTTCGGCACGGGTCGAGCGCACCCCGAACACCAGCCGGTCCGGCCGCAGCGTGTCCTCGACGGCGAACCCCTCCCGCAGGAACTCCGGGTTCCAGGCGACCTCGGGCACGCAGGCGTCCGCGAGCCGCCCCGCCGTGCCCACCGGCACCGTCGACTTGCCGACCAGCAGCGCGTCCGGCGCCGCGTGCCCGGCGATCGCCGCGAAGGCCGCGTCCACGTAGATCAGGTCGGCGCCCTCGGAGTCCTTGAGCTGCGGGGTGCCCACGCACACGAAGTGCACGTCGCCGAAGCCCCCGGCCTCCTCGTACGACGTGGTGAAGCGCAGCCGGCCGCTCGCCGTGTGCTTCGCGATCAGCTCGGGCAGCCCCGGCTCGTGGAAGGGCACCCGCCCGGCCCGGAGCGCGGCGACCTTGTCGGGGTCGACGTCGACGCCGAGCACCTCGTGGCCGAGCTCCGCCATGCAGGCGGCGTGGGTGGCACCGAGATAGCCGGTGCCGATGACGGTGAGCCGCATGAGTACGGTCTTTCGTGATCAGGGGTGGAGAGGGGGGGCGGGGGGCTCAGGAGGTCTTCGCCCACACCCGGTACGTACCGGTACCGCCCGAGCTGAGCCGGAACGGGATCTTGCCGACCAGCCGGTAGTGCCCGCTCTCGGTGACCTGCCGCTCGATGTACGCGTCGAAGCCCGGCGTCGCGACCCCGTCCAGGACGACGAGGTCGAAGTAGCCGTCCCGGAGAGCGAGACGGTAGCCCTCGTTCCCGTGGTGGACGACGCCCTTCTTGTCCGCGTAACCGATGCCGTAGGTGGAGGTCCACTGGGAGTGGTCCGTCTTGTCCCGCAGGTAGTAGACGGGCACCTCGTAGGTCTCGCCGAGGTAGTGGCTCTTCGGCTTCATGTACGGCTCGATCGCCTTGACCATGTTCGTGGAGTCGGGCCACAGCCCGTACCGCCACTCGGACTGCGAGACGCCCAGGCACAGGGCGCTGACCCAGATCAGGATGCCCAGCTGCGGGTAGCGGAAGTGCTTGCCGACCAGCCGGATCACGCCGATGCCCGCCATCGGGGCGGCGAAGAGCAGACCGAAGTCGAGGTGCTTGTAGAGCGAGACGGCGGTGTGCAGATGGATCTGGTACGCCGGTGCCAGCAGCGCGGTCCCGGTCAGGGTCACGCCGAGCAGGGCACGCCAGCGCCAGCCGGGGCCGTGCAGGCCGTAGGAGCGGGGCGACTCGTTCATGCGGCCGCGCAGCGCGTAGGCGACGGCCCCCGCGACGGCGGTGGCGAACATCAGCCCGCCCCACTCCGCGGACTTCTGCAGCAGCGCGGACGCGGCTTCGGTGCCGTGGGCGCGGTTGGTGGTGGTCTGGCGGACGCCGGCGAGCACATCGGTGTACATCAGGCCGGCCCCGGCCAGGACGGCGGTGCCGACACCCAGCAGGAGCGCGCGCGGCACGCAACGCCAGCCGCGGTGATGCCAGGCGGTCAGCGCGGCGAGGACGACCAGTGTGGGGACGTAGAGCGCGGAGGCGTACTTCACCGCGACCGCCAGCACCATGACCGGCGCCGCGAGCAGCACGGCGAGCGCGGGCGCACGGCTGGTGCGGACGATGATCCACGCCGACAGGGCCAGCAGGAAGATCGCCGGGGCGTCGTAGGTGGCGAACCAGCCCAGCACGATCGTCGGCTGGGTGACCGCGAACAGCGCGGCCGCCACCAGCGCGACCCGTTCGTTGAACAGCCGCCGGGTGAAGGAGTACAGCAGCACGGTGGCGCCCAGCATGCAGAGCAGGCTGAGTACACGGGCCCCGGACAGGCCGAAGTACCCGTCGACGAAGGCCGCTGCCACGGGGTAGAGCATCGGCGACCCGGAGAAGTACGACTCGTAGCCGCTGTGCAGCGGGGTGCCGTTCGTCCAGTGGTCCATGATGTTGTGGCCCGCCGCCAGGTACAGGGCCTCGTCCTGGAACGCCGTGTTGGACAGCATCAGCGACAGGATCGTCTGGACGACCAGGAGGATGGCGAGAACCCCGCGGCTGACCCAGGCCCGCCGACGGCTCGGGGTGTCGTCCCAGCCCGCGTCCGGGGTCTCGGGGATGTGATAGCCCGGTTCCGCCGGTGCCGGTTCCGGTTCCGCCGGTGCCGGCTCCGCCACCGTGCGCAGTGCGAACGTCGGCTGGTCGTCCTGGTCGTCCTGCTGCTGGTACGGGTACACCCGTGGGTCGTAGTCGTAACCCTGGGGGACCTCGTAGCCCTGAGGGACCTCGTAGCCCTGAGGGACCTCGTAGCCCTGAGGGCCCTCGTAGCCCTGAGGGCCCTCATGACCGTCGTGGCTCGGCTGCCGCGGAACGTACCCGTCGGAGTTGAACCATCCGCCGGCCTCGCCGTCGTCGGCGTAGGGGTCGTAGGGCCGGGGAGTGTAGTGCTCGGGGCGCGAGGTCATGACGGCTTCCGTACGTCGAAGCCGAAACGGTCGTCGGCGGCCAGGTGCTTGAACTCCTTCAATGCCAGCGGGCTCGCCTCCAGCCGCCAGTCGGCGCGCTTCTTGTGGTTGAACCAGATGAAGCCGATCATGTCGTCGTCGGCCTCGACGCCCGCGAACAGGTTGCGGACGTCGGCACGGCGCCGCTCGCCGGGCACGGCGGCGGTCTCCAGCAGGAGCATCGGCTTCTTGGTGAAGGTGCGGATCTGGTCCCGGGTGGGCCCGAACACGCTGTCGAATGCGTTGTCCTGGCCCGCCGTGAAGTAGCCGACCAGACCGATCCAGTCGACGTAGGCGTCACCCGGGTAGTACGGCTTCAGCTTCACGTCCGGCACCGGGTTGACGATGTTCGGCGCCCAGGCCCAGATGACGTTGGAGGCGCCGGCGTCCAGGAACGTCTTGTGGATGTGCCGCCAGGCGGCCACGTACTGCGCGGGGGTCGTGCCCTGGGTCCCCCACTTCTCCCAGTGGCCGTTGAACTCGTCCGCGAAGTCGACCACCACGGGCAGGTTCAGCTTCCGGACCGCCGTCGCGTACTCCTTGATGTACGCGTCCGACTTCCCGGCGGCGATGTCACCGATCGAGGTGTCGAAGGGTTCCCAGGACATCAGCGTCAGCGCGCCCTCGGCCCACGCCCTGCGCACCCCGCTGGCGTCGAAGCCGTCACCCCAGCCCGCGTAGTACTCGATCAGGTTGGGCTGCTTGCCGACCATCTTCGTGTAGGCGCCGACGGCCTTCATGGAGGTCGGCGCCCCGGCAACGGCGGCACCGAAGTACTTCTTCGCGGGCTTCAGCAGCGGCACCACGTCGTAGGGGACGTCCGAGCCGGTGCTCGCGGAGGGGTCCGCACCGGCGGCCCTGCCCTGCCCCTCCCGCGAGGAGTCGTCACCGAGGAGGGAGCAGCCACTGAGGGCGAGCACGGTGAGCAGGGAGGCGGCAAAGAGCGCCCACCCCTTGAGGAAACGATTCTCCAGAAGCATCAGACAGCCGCCTCCGACCGGGGCTGCACCAGGACACGGCCCACGACCAGGGCGTAGAAGAGCCCGGAGGACAGGATCAGGGCGAAGTCCGGGGCGTTCATGGTGAACGTCCGGTACACCGCCGCGGTCACCCAGACCAGGGCCGTGCCGCCGCTCCACACCCACATGCCGATCCAGAAGCGCCGGGTCTTGTTCTTCTTGGCGCCGGAGGAACCGGTCGGCTGCCAGCCCATGCGGTTCTTGCGCAGGATGTCCCAGATGGCGAAGACATGCGCCCAGCCGTACATCATGCGGGCCGCCCAGGCCTCCAGGCGGTAGGGCGCCTTGTGCCACATCGGGAAGATGATCGTGGTGTAGAGGATGCTGGGCGCCACCAGGAGCAGGTGCTCGACCTTGAGCTTCTCCGGCATCATCAGCAGCAGCACGATCGGGATCACCGGCGCCGCGAAGGTGAACAGCGCGGTGTGGATGTAGTAGAAGAACCCGGACATGTAGCACAGGCGACTGGAGAACTTGATCTTGCGCTGCCAGAACTTCCGGCTGCCGAGCAGGCTCATCGAGCCCGAGCACCAGCGGTACTGCTGATTGAAGAAGGCTCCCGCGCTGTCCGGGCACACGCCGGTGGAGACGGCGACGGGCACATAGCGCAGGTCCCAGCCCAGGCCACGCAGGTCGAAGCCGGTGTGTACGTCCTCGGAGTGCTCGATCAGCGTCGTGCCGCCGTTGGTCTCCAGCGCCGCACGTCGGTAGACGGCGCAGCTGCCGACGCAGATCGCGCCGTCGCTGCCCTGCCGGGAGACCTGCACGGACCGGTAGAACAGCTCCTGCACCGCACCCGCGCCACGCTCGATCCAGTTCTGCGAGTCCAGCACGCGGAAGTACTGCGGGGACTGGACGATCCCGATGCGCGGGTCGTCGTCCATGTACGGCAGGATCTCCTCGAGCAGGTCGGCGCGCGGGGTGAAGTCGGCGTCCAGGATGAGGATGAACTCCCCGGCGGACTGGCCGAAGCCGAAGTGCAGGTTGCCGGCCTTCTTGAACCAGCCGCGGTTCTCCCGGGTGCCGTAGCGGAACCCGAAGTCGTGGGCCATCGCCTCCAGCTCGGGGCTGGCGCCGTCGTCGAGGACGAACGGCAGGCAGATGCCGGGGTAGCGGTCGGCCATCGCCCGCACGTGCCGCCAGGTGTTGTGCAGCACCTCGATGGGCTCACCGCACACCGGCAGGAACACGTCGACCGACGGGTACACCTCCGGCCGCCAGTTCTGGACCAGCTGCCGGTGGTGCGCGATGTCGAAGTCCCGGGTGAAGCCGTTCACCCGCAACGACACCAGGTAGTAGACGACCGTGAAGACGAGCAGCGGCGTGTAGATCCACAGCACCGGCGTGGACTGCGCCAGCTTGAACTGGCTCGCCACCAGGCAGCAGAAGCTGACGAGCGAGCTGATCGTCAGGATCCACAGATGCCGACGCGCGTAGGAGTACTTCTCCTTGTCCGTCGGCGGCAGCGGCAACAGCCCCAGCGAAGCGTTCTGACCACGTCCGGCCCGTCGCCGCCCACCGCTCTGGCGCACGGCACGACGCCCCCCGGTCCGCACGGGACCCACTGAACTCATCGGATTTCCTACCCCGGGCCGGAACGACCCGTCGACCCCCCAGCCAACCCCGGCCACCCCATGCGAACTGGCGTCCAGGCCGGGCAACTTTAACCGAGTGGTGTGAATCTGGTAAGTGACAGCATGGCACTTACGCCGGGTAAGTCCCGACATGAGGCATATCCGATGCGAAATGCGGGGTAACTAACAGGTTTCACATCCTGGCGAACGAGACAACGTCCGCTTGTTCCGCGCCTCCTTGTTCCGCGCGGCCAGCAGTTCGTCGGCGGGGTAGCCGACCTCCTCCAGAGTCAGCCCGTGCGGCCGTACGACATGCACGGCCGAGTCCCGGACCCCGGCCGCGAGCACCTTCCCCGGCCAGTCGGGCGCACGGTGCCCGTCCCCCACGAACAGCAGCGCCCCGATCAGCGAGCGCACCATGTTGTGGCAGAAGGCGTCGGCGCGCACGGTGGCGGTGATGATCCCGTCGGCACCGCGCGCCAGACTCAGCTCCTGGAGCGTACGGATCGTGGTCGCGCCCTCCCGCTTCTTGCAGTAGGCGGCGAAGTCGTGCTCCCCCAGCAGCCGCTCGGCGGCCTCGTTCATGGCGTCCACGTCGAGCGGCCAGTCGTGCCAGAGGACGTGGCCCCGCAGCAGCGGGTCCACACCGCCCGGGTTGTCGGTGACGCGGTAGGCGTAGCGCCGCCAGACGGCGGAGAAACGGGCGTTGAAGCCGCTGGGCGCCTCCCTGAGGGCCCACACCCGTACGTCCCTCGACAGGCGCCCGGCGAGCCGCTTGAGCAGCTTCTCGTGATGCTCACGCCAGACCTGTTCGGGCAGATCGACATGCGCGACCTGTCCCCGCGCGTGCACCCCGGCGTCGGTGCGCCCGGCGACGGTCAGCTCGTACGCCGTGTCCCCCGACCGGGTCACCGTGCGCAGGGCGTCCTCGATCTCCCCCTGCACGGTCCGCTTCCCGCCGGCCTGCTTGGCCCACCCGTGGAAGTCGGAACCGTCGTAGGACAGGTCGAGGCGGATACGGACGTAACCGGGCTGTACTTCGTCACTCACTCCTGGATCCTCTCAGGAAACGCGGAACGGGCCCGCCCCCCGAGGGGCGGACCCGTTCACTGCAAGGCAGAGCCTCAGGCGTCCTTGGACTCTTCGGCCGGAGCCGCGTCCTCGACGACCTCGTCGGCCTTGGTCTCCTCGACCTTGGCCTCCTCGGCCTCCTTGACCGCGCGCTTCGTCGCGGCCTCGGCCTCACCGGTCGCCTGCTGCGCCACCGTCAGCGCCTCGACCAGCTCGATGACAGCCATGGGCGCGTTGTCGCCACGGCGGTTACCGATCTTGGTGATGCGGGTGTAGCCACCCGGACGGTTCTCGTAACGCGGGCCGATCTCGGTGAAGAGCGTGTGGACGATGCTCTTGTCCGTGATGACCTGGAGCACCTGACGGCGGTTGTGAAGGTCGCCCTTCTTCGCCTTGGTGACCAGACGCTCGGCGTACGGGCGCAGGCGGCGGGCCTTCGCCTCGGTGGTGGTGATACGGCCGTGCTCGAAGAGCGACTTCGCGAGGTTCGCGAGGAGCAGCTTCTCGTGCGCGGCGCTGCCGCCCAGACGGGCACCCTTGGTGGGCTTCGGCATTGTTCATCTCCTGTGTGTCTGCCCCGGCCGTGTCAGGTACCGGGGTCAGTATCCGAGCGGGCGGTTGCCCGTCGGAGATCCGGGGCCCTTCCGGGCCCCGGAGGTGGGAAACGGTCAGTACCGGATCAGTACTGCTCAGTCTCCACGAAACCCGCGTCCGCGTCGTCGTCGGCGCCGAAGGCGTCGGCGGCGGCGGTCGGGTCGAATCCGGGCGGGCTGTCCTTCAGGGCCAGGCCCATGCCGGCCAGCTTCGCCTTGACCTCGTCGATCGACTTCGCACCGAAGTTGCGGATGTCGAGGAGGTCGGCCTCGGAGCGGGCGACGAGCTCACCCACGGAGTGGATGCCCTCACGCTTGAGGCAGTTGTAGGAGCGGACCGTGAGCTCCAGCTCCTCGATCGGCAGCGCGAGGTCGGCGGCCAGGGCGGCGTCCGTGGGGGACGGGCCCATGTCGATGCCCTCGGCGTCGATGTTCAGCTCGCGGGCGAGACCGAACAGCTCGACCAGGGTCTTGCCGGCCGACGCCATGGCGTCACGCGGACGCATGGCCTGCTTCGTCTCGACGTCGACGATCAGCTTGTCGAAGTCGGTCCGCTGCTCGACACGCGTGGCCTCGACCTTGTACGTGACCTTCAGAACCGGCGAGTAGATGGAGTCGACCGGGATACGGCCGATCTCCTGGCCCACCTGCTTGTTCTGCACGGCGGAGACGTAGCCGCGACCGCGCTCGACGGTCAGCTCCATCTCCAGCTTGCCCTTGCCGTTGAGCGTGGCGAGGACCAGGTCGGGGTTGTGCACCTCGACACCGGCCGGGGGCGCGATGTCGGCGGCGGTGACCAGACCCGGACCCTGCTTGCGCAGGTACATCACGACCGGCTCGTCGTGCTCCGAGGAGACGACCAGCTGCTTGATGTTGAGGATCAGGTCGGTGACATCCTCCTTGACGCCCGGCACGGTGGTGAACTCGTGCAGGACACCGTCGATGCGGATGCTGGTGACAGCAGCGCCGGGGATCGACGACAGGAGGGTGCGGCGGAGGGAGTTGCCGAGGGTGTAGCCGAAGCCCGGCTCCAGCGGCTCGATCACGAACCGGGAGCGGAACTCGTCGACGACCTCTTCGGTCAACGAGGGACGCTGAGCGATCAGCATGTGTGGATCAGATCCTTCATTCGTGGACGCCCGCTATTTGACGCCCTACGGAAACCGCGCTCGTGAAAGTGCGGGTACTGCAAGGGTACGGGCGGTACGGCCCCTGTACGGAGCCGTACCGCCCGAAACCGCTGTCTCGCGAAGCGGCCGTGCGTCAGACGCGGCGGCGCTTCGGCGGACGGCAGCCGTTGTGCGGGGTCGGGGTGACGTCCTGGATGGAGCCGACCTCGAGGCCCGTGGCCTGCAGGGAGCGGATCGCGGTCTCACGACCGGAACCCGGGCCCTTCACGAACACGTCGACCTTGCGCATGCCGTGCTCCTGGGCGCGGCGGGCAGCCGACTCGGCGGCCATCTGCGCGGCGAACGGCGTGGACTTCCGGGAGCCCTTGAAGCCGACGTGGCCGGCGGAGGCCCAGGAGATCACGTTGCCGGACGGGTCCGTGATGGAGACGATCGTGTTGTTGAACGTGCTCTTGATGTGCGCGTGGCCGTGAGCGACGTTCTTCTTTTCCTTGCGGCGCACCTTCTTGGCAGCGCCCTGACGTCCCTTGGGGGGCATCCTTTAACTCCTACGGGAGGTGGTCGGTCCTACAGCGAAGACCGTGGACAGGTGTCCGCTGCGGACTACTTCTTGCCCGGCTTCTTCTTGCCGGCGATGGCGCGACGCGGGCCCTTGCGGGTGCGGGCGTTGGTGCTGGTGCGCTGACCGCGGACAGGGAGACCGCGGCGGTGACGGAGACCCTGGTAGCAACCGATCTCCACCTTGCGGCGGATGTCGGCCTGGATCTCACGACGGAGGTCACCCTCGGTCTTGATGTTGTTGTCGACGTACTCGCGGATCGCGACCAGCTGCTCTTCGGTCAGGTCACGAACGCGGGTGTTCGGGTCGACGCCGGTCGCTGCCAGCGTCTCCTGAGAGAGGGTCCGGCCGATGCCGAACACGTAGGTGAGGGCGACCTCCACGCGCTTTTCGCGCGGGATGTCAACACCGGAAACGCGTGCCATTCAATGGCTCCTGGTGATCTTCGGAGGTCTTCCGCAGAACCGGACCCCAGCCGCCGTACCAGGTACGAACTGGGTCCCCGGCCTCCGAGCCGGGGGTGTCAGGCGATCGCTCGCCTGGGTTCTGCGTATGAACATATTCAGCTTGCGTCGCGCGAATCCCTGCGAGGTGCAGAGGGTTCGGTCGTGCGTCAGCCCTGGCGCTGCTTGTGGCGCGGGTTCTCGCAGATGACCATGACCCGACCGTGACGGCGGATCACCCTGCACTTGTCGCAGATCTTCTTGACGCTCGGCTTGACCTTCATGGGATTGAGGTTCTCCGGGTCAGTGCCACCACCCCGCCGGAGCGGAGTGCGGGCAAGATCTACTTGTAGCGGTAGACGATCCGGCCACGCGTCAGGTCGTACGGAGACAGCTCCACCACGACCCGGTCGTCAGGGAGGATGCGGATGTAGTGCATACGCATCTTGCCGCTGATGTGTGCCAGGACCTGGTGGCCGTTCTGGAGCTCGACCCTGAACATGGCGTTCGGCAGAGACTCGACGACAGTGCCCTCGATCTCGATGGCACCTTGCTTCTTGGCCACGCTTCGCCCTTCGAATCGACTACCTTGATCGACTCTCCTGCTTTCCCTTACGGGCGCATGCGGACATGCGGGTGCACGAGAGCCGACGAGTCAGTCTACGCCAGCGCACCCGGAAACACGAATCGAGTGAGCCTGCCCCGCGATGGAGATCACTATGCGTCGCTTCGCGCCAAGGCAGTGGGCGGGTGGGCACAGCCGCACCCGCAGTCACGTGAGGCGAGCGACACACCACTCGCCGTAGCCATCAGGCCAGGGGGTCCGGTGCGGCCGTGATCCCGTACTCCGCGAGCTTCGCCTTGCCGCCGTCGGGCGCCGTCAGCACCAGAGGGCCCTGCTCCGTCAGGGCAACCGAGTGCTCCCAGTGCGAGGACCAGGTGCCGTCCGTGGTGATGACCGTCCAGTCATCCTCCAGGACCTCGGTCTTCGGGGTGCCCAGGGAGACCATCGGCTCGATGGCGAGGCAGAAGCCGGGGACCAGCTTGGGGCCCTTGCCCCGGCGGCGCTCGACGTAGTTCAGCAGGTGCGGGTCCATGTGCATCTCGGTGCCGATGCCGTGGCCGCCGTAGTCCTCGATGATCCCGTAACGGCCGCCGCCGGGCTTCGGCTGGCGGCGGATGTACGTCTCGATCGCGCGGGAGACGTCCACGAGCCGGTTGCCCTGCTTCATGGCCGCGATGCCGGCCCACATCGACTCCTCGGTCACCCGGGAGAGCTCGATCAGCTCCGGGGAGTGACCGGAGCCGACGAAGGCCGTGTAGGCCGCGTCGCCGTGCCAGCCGTCGACGATCGCGCCGCAGTCGATGGAGATGACGTCGCCGTCCTTGAGGACGACCTTGTCGGACGGGATGCCGTGGACCACCACGTCGTTCACCGAGGTGCAGATCGTCGCGGGGAAGCCGCCGTAGCCGAGGAAGTTCGACTTCGCGCCGTGCTCCGCGAGCACCTTGCGGGCGACCTCGTCCAGGTCCTTGGTGCTGGCCCCGGGGACCGCCGCCTCCCGCGTGGCCGCATGGATCGCGGCGACCACCAGCCCCGCCGTACGCATCTTCGCGATCTGCTCGGGGCTCTTGATCTGCACCATGAGGGGCCTGCGCTCTCCGTCACTCACGTCAACCGGTTATCTACACAACAGTACGGCCGCGGCGCCCGGGCAGGCACCGCGGCCGGAAAGGCCCGAGAACTACTTCTCGTCGTCCTTGTCGCGCTTGAGCGCCTCGAGCGCCCGCTGCGTGATCTCGTCCACCGGACCCAGCGAGGAGATCGTCACGACCAGGCCCTGAGCCTTGTAGTAGTCGATGATCGGCTCGGTCTGCGTGTGGTAGACCTCCAGCCGCTTGCGGACGGTCTCCTCGGAGTCGTCGTCGCGCTGGTACAGCTCGCCGCCGCAGACGTCACAGACGCCCTCCTTCTTCGGCGGGCTGTACGTCACGTGGAAGACGTGACTCGACTCCTTGCGGCAGATGCGGCGGCCGGCGATGCGCTTGACCACCTCGTCCTCGGGGACCTCCAGGTCCAGCACGGCGTCGAGCTTGATGCCCTCGGTCTTGAGCAGCTCGTCCAGCGCCTCGGCCTGCGAGACGTTGCGCGGGAAGCCGTCGAGCAGGAAGCCGTTCACGGCGTCCGGCTGCTCCATGCGGTCCTTGGCCATGCCGATGGTGACCTCGTCCGGGACGAGGTTTCCGGCGTCCATGTAGGACTTCGCGAGCTTCCCGAGCTCCGTCTGCTGGCTGATGTTGGCCCGGAACAGATCGCCCGTGGAGATGTGCGGGATCTTCAGCTTCTCGGCAAGGCGAACAGCTTGCGTTCCCTTACCGGCACCCGGCGGCCCGACGAGGACGATACGCATCAGCGGAGGAACCCTTCGTAATTGCGCTGCTGGAGCTGGCTCTCGATCTGCTTCACCGTCTCGAGACCGACACCCACGATGATCAGGATGCTGGTGCCGCCGAACGGGAAGTTCTGGCTTGCATTGAAACCAACCAACGCCATCGTCGGTACAAGAGCGATCAGACCCAGATACAGCGAACCCGGCCAGGTGATCCGGTTGAGCACATAGCTGAGGTACTCAGCGGTCGGTCGGCCAGCCCGGATGCCCGGGATGAAGCCACCATACTTCTTCATGTTGTCGGCGACTTCTTCGGGGTTGAAGGAGATCGCCACGTAGAAGAACGCGAAGAAAACGATGAGCAAGAAGTACATCGTGATGTAAATCGGGTGGTCACCCTTGGTCAGATTCTGCGTGACCCACTGCTTCCAGCCCGAGTTGCCGCCGGCGAACTGGGCAACGAGGGCCGGAATGTAGAGCAGCGACGACGCGAAGATGACGGGAATCACACCCGCCTGGTTGACCTTCAGCGGGATGTACGTGGACGTACCACCGTAGGAACGACGGCCGATCATGCGCTTCGCGTACTGCACGGGGATCCGGCGCTGGGCCTGCTCGACGAAGACGACGAGCGCCACCATGATCAGACCGACGGCGATGACGGTGCCGAACTCGATCCAGCCGCCGGCCAGGGTGCCCTGCTTCTTGATGGCCCACAGCGCGGACGGGAAGGTCGCGGCGATCGAGATGAACATCAGGATCGACATGCCGTTGCCGATGCCGCGGTCGGTGATGAGCTCACCGAGCCACATGACGACGGCCGTACCGGCGGTCATGCAGATGACCATCGTGATGGTGGAGAAGATCGCCCGGTCCGGGACGATGCTGCTCGCGACGGAGCACCCGTTGAACAGGGCACCGCTGCGGGCGGTGGCGACGAGGCCGGTGCCCTGCAGGATGGCGAGCGCCACGGTCAGGTAGCGGGTGTACTGCGTGATCTTCGTCGTACCGGCCTGGCCCTCCTTCTTGAGGGCTTCCAGGCGCGGGATCACGACGGTCAGCAGCTGAAGGATGATGCTGGCCGTGATGTACGGCATGATGCCGAGCGCGAAGATCGTGATCTGCAGCAGCGCGCCGCCACTGAACATGTTGACCAGACCGAACAGGCCCTGGTTGCCGGAGGCCTCGGTCACACACTGCTGTACGGCGGAGTAGTTGACGCCGGGGATCGGAACGTGGGTACCGACTCGGTACACCACGATGATGCCCAGCGTGAAGAGCAGCTTCTTGCGCAGGTCGGGCGTCCTGAACGCCCGGGCGAACGCGGTGAGCACGGTGCCTCCTGCGACCCCCGCGCAACTGCGTCAAGGGTGACGGTCTGAGGAATTCGACAAATACGTAACGGTCAACTGCCGCTCAGAGTGCCCCATGTGAAGCACCCAAGGAAAGTGGGCAGTGCAGGCCACCTTACCCGCGAGACTACCCCCCTTGGAACGACCGACCGGGGATACCCCATATGTGGGATATCCCCGGTCGGGATCGCTCAAGTCATCGAGACGCCTGACGGGGTCAGACGAGCTCGGTGACGGTACCGCCGGCGGCGGTGATCTTCTCCTTGGCGGAGCCGGAGACGGCGTCGACCGTCACCTGCAGCGCCACGGAGATCTCGCCCTGGCCGAGGACCTTGACGAGGCTGTTCTTGCGAACGGCACCCTTGGCCACCAGACCCTCGACCGTAACCTCGCCACCCTCGGGGTAGAGCGCGGCGAGCTTGTCGAGGTTCACGACCTGGAACTCGATCTTGAACGGGTTCTTGAAGCCCTTCAGCTTCGGGAGGCGCATGTGGAGGGGCATCTGGCCACCCTCGAAGCGCTCCGGAACCTGGTAACGGGCCTTCGTACCCTTGGTACCACGACCGGCCGTCTTACCCTTAGACGCCTCACCACGACCGACACGGGTCTTGGCGGTCTTGGCGCCGGGGGCGGGACGGAGGTTGTGGATCTTGAGCGGGTTCTGCTCCGCCATGATCAGTCGACCTCCTCGACCGTCACGAGGTGGCGGACGGTGTGCACCATGCCGCGGAACTCGGGGCGGTCCTCCTTGACGACCTGCGTGTTGATGCCCTTGAGACCAAGGGAGCGCAGGGTGTCGCGGTGGTTCTGCTTGCTACCGATGTAGGACTTGACCTGCGTGATCTTCAGCTGAGCCATCACGCACCCGCCCCGGCACGCGCACGAAGCAGAGCCGCGGGGGCGACGTCCTCGAGCGGCAGACCACGGCGGGCCGCGACCTCCTCGGGACGCTGCAGGCCCTTCAGGGCCTCCACGGTCGCGTGCACGATGTTGATCGCGTTGTCGGAGCCGAGCGACTTCGACAGGATGTCGTGGATACCGGCGCACTCGAGCACGGCACGCACCGGACCACCGGCGATAACACCGGTACCCGGGGACGCGGGCTTGAGCAGCACGACGCCGGCAGCCTTCTCACCCTGGATCGGGTGCGGGATGGTGCCCTGGATCCGGGGGACCTTGAAGAAGTGCTTCTTGGCCTCCTCAACGCCCTTGGCGATGGCGGCCGGCACCTCCTTGGCCTTGCCGTAACCGACACCCACGGTGCCGTCACCGTCGCCCACCACGACCAGCGCGGTGAAGCTGAAGCGACGACCACCCTTCACAACCTTGGCGACGCGGTTGATCGCGACAACGCGCTCAACGTACGCGGTCTTCTCGGCGGCAGCAGCGCCGCCGTCACGGCCCTTCCGGTCCCGCCGCTCGCCGCCACCGGCACCGCCACCGCGGCGCTGGGGTCCAGCCATTGGAATTACCTCTCTCTGTTTCCGCTAGCTACGGCAGGCTCAGAACTTGAGCCCGGCTTCGCGGGCGGCGTCCGCCAGGGCGGCGATGCGCCCGGCGTACTGGTTGCCACCACGGTCGAACACGACAGCCTCGACACCGGCGGCCTTGGCACGCTCGGCGACCAGGGCGCCGACCTGCTTGGCCTGCGAGGACTTGTCGCCCTCGCCACCGCGGACGGACACGTCCAGGGTGGACGCGGAAGCCACGGTGTGGCCCTTGAGGTCGTCGATCACCTGCGCCACGATGTGGCGGTTGGAGCGGGTCACGACCAGACGGGGACGCTCCGCCGTACCGGAGATCCGCTTGCGGATCCGGATGTGACGGCGCTTGATCGCGGCGCGCTTGTAGGCGTCGCCCTTGAGGATCTTCTGCCCGTATGCCATGGCTTACTTACCCGCCTTTCCGACCTTGCGGCGGATGACTTCGCCCTCGTACTTGACGCCCTTGGCCTTGTACGGGTCAGGCTTGCGCAGCTTGCGGATGTTGGCCGCAACCTCGCCGACCTTCTGCTTGTCGATGCCCTCGACCTGGAAGCGGGTCGGGGTCTCCACCTTGAAGGTGATGCCCTCGGGCGCCTCGACGACGATCGGGTGGCTGTAGCCGAGCGCGAACTCGAGGTTCGAGCCCTTGGCCGTAACGCGGTAACCGACACCGCTGATCTCGAGCTTCTTCACGTAACCCTGGGTCACGCCGGTGATCATGTTCGCCACCAGCGTGCGGGACAGGCCGTGCAGGGCCTTGCTCTGACGCTCGTCGTTGGGGCGGGTGACGTTCAGAACGCCGTCCTCACCCTTGGCGATCTCGATCGGCGCCACGACGGTGTGGGTCAGCGAGCCCTTGGGGCCCTTGACCGAGACCGTACGGCCGTCGATGGTGACGTCCACGCCGGCGGGAACCGTGATGGGGAGCTTGCCAATACGCGACATAGCTGTTTCCTCCGTTCCCTTCCGCTACCAGACGTAGGCGAGGACTTCCCCACCCACGCCCTTCTTGCCGGCCTGCTTGTCGGTGAGGAGCCCGTGCGACGTGGAGATGATCGCCACGCCGAGGCCGCCCAGCACCTTCGGCAGGTTGGTGGACTTCGCGTACACCCGGAGACCGGGCTTGGAGATCCGCTTGATGCCCGCGATGGAGCGCTCACGGTTCGGGCCGAACTTCAGCTCGAGGACGAGGTTCTTGCCGACCTCGGCGTCCTCGACCTTCCAGCCCGTGATGAAGCCCTCCTGCTGGAGGATCTCCGCGATGTGCGACTTGATCTTCGATGCCGGCATCGTCACGGAATCGTGGTATGCCGAGTTCGCGTTCCGCAGACGCGTAAGCATGTCTGCGATCGGATCAGTCATGGTCATGAATTGGCCTTCGGCCTCTCTCGCCGGGGTTTCCTGGTGCGCCATCCCTCTCCCCGATCCGAGACGGGGCGGGTGCGGCGCGGTGGACCTACGGCGTAGTAAGTCGTACGGGCGCGGCAGGCGCCCAACCCCACAAGCCTACGGCATGCGGAGAAGGGCCCCTGCCGACCCAGATGCTTACCGAGAGCTTCAGGAATCCCCTATTACAGGGATTACCAGGAGCTCTTGGTCACGCCCGGCAGCTCGCCACGGTGAGCCATCTCACGAAGGCACACGCGGCACAGGCCGAACTTGCGGTACACGGAGTGCGGACGGCCGCAGCGCTGGCAGCGGGTGTAGCCACGCACACCGAACTTGGGCTTGCGAGCAGCCTTAGCGATCAGAGCCTTCTTCGCCATCTCGCTCACGCCTCCTTGAAGGGGAAGCCGAGGTGACGAAGGAGCGCGCGGCCCTCAGCGTCGTTGGTCGCCGTGGTCACCACGGTGATGTCCATACCCCGGGTGCGGTCGATCTTGTCCTGGTCGATCTCGTGGAACATGACCTGCTCCGTGAGACCGAAGGTGTAGTTGCCACGGCCGTCGAACTGCTTGGGGGACAGGCCGCGGAAGTCGCGGATGCGCGGCAGCGCGAGCGACAGGGTGCGGTCCAGGAACTCCCACATGCGGTCGCCACGGAGCGTGACGTGGGCACCGATCGGCTGGCCCTCACGCAGCTTGAACTGCGCGATGGACTTACGGGCCTTGGTGACCTGCGGCTTCTGGCCGGTGATCGTGGTGAGGTCGCGGATGGCGCCATCGATCAGCTTGGAGTCGCGGGCGGCGTCGCCCACACCCATGTTGACCACGATCTTGACGAGACCGGGGATCTGCATGACGTTCTCGTACTTGAACTCGTCACGCAGCTTGCCCGCGATCTCCTCGCGGTACTTCTGCTTCAGACGCGGAGTGGTGGTGGTAGCCATCAGATGTCCTCACCCGTCCGCTTGGCAACGCGGATCTTGTTGCCCTCTTCGTCGAAGCGGTAACCGACACGCGTGACGACCTTGTTGCCGTCCTTCTCCACGACGAGCTGAACGTTGCTCACGTGAATCGGGGCCTCGGTCGTGACGATGCCACCAGCCTGCGAACCGCTGGCGGTCGGGCCGGCCTTGGTGTGCTTCTTGACCCGGTTGACACCCTCGACCAGGACGCGGTCCTCGCGGGGGAAGGCCGCGATGACCTTGCCCTGCTTGCCCTTGTCCTTACCGGTGATGACCTGGACCAGGTCGCCCTTCTTGATCTTCATGCTTACAGCACCTCCGGCGCGAGCGAGATGATCTTCATGAACTTCTTCTCGCGCAGCTCACGGCCGACCGGGCCGAAGATGCGGGTGCCGCGAGGGTCGCCGTCGTTCTTCAGAATGACGGCGGCGTTCTCGTCGAAGCGGATGTACGAGCCGTCCGGACGGCGGCGCTCCTTGACGGTGCGAACGATGACCGCCTTGACGACGTCACCCTTCTTCACGTTGCCACCGGGGATCGCGTCCTTGACGGTGGCGACGATGACGTCACCGATGCCCGCGTAGCGGCGACCGGAGCCACCGAGCACACGGATGCAAAGGATTTCCTTCGCACCAGTGTTGTCGGCGACGCGCAGTCGCGACTCCTGCTGGATCACGTCTATCTCCTGTTTGTCTGCCGGTTCCCCGGGGGCCGCTCAGCGAGCGGCCCCCGGAGCCTGGCGGAACTGTCCTGCGAGGGATGCCCCGCAGGAGAATTACTTGGCCTTCTCGAGGATCTCGACGACGCGCCAGTGCTTGCTGGACGACAGCTTCCGGGTCTCCATCAGGAGGACACGGTCGCCGACGCCGGCAGCGTTCTGCTCGTCGTGCGCCTTGAGCTTGTTCGTACGGCGGATGACCTTGCCGTACAGGGCGTGCTTCACGCGGTCCTCGACGGCGACGACGACGGTCTTGTCCATCTTGTCGCTGACGACCAGACCCTCACGGGTCTTCCGTGCGTTGCGCTCGGTCTGCTCAGTCACGTTCTTCTCGCTCATCAGGCGCTCTCCACCGTTTCGATGCCCAGCTCACGCTCGCGCATCAGGGTGTAGATCCGCGCGATGTCCTTGCGGACCGCCTTCAGACGGCCGTGGTTCTCGAGCTGGCCCGTCGCCGCCTGGAAGCGGAGGTTGAACAGCTCTTCCTTGGCCTCGCGGAGCTTGCCCAGAAGCTCCTCGTTGCCCAGTTCGCGCAGCTCGGACGCCTTGGTACCGGCCGACATCACGCTTCACCTGCCTCGCGCTTGACGATCCGGCACTTCATCGGCAGCTTGTGGGCTGCGCGAGTGAGGGCCTCACGGGCGATCTTCTCGTTCGGGTAGGACAGCTCGAACATCACCCGACCCGGGTGAACGTTCGCGATCCACCACTCCGGCGAACCCTTACCGGAACCCATGCGGGTCTCGGCAGGCTTCTTGGTCAGCGGGCGGTCCGGGTAGATGTTGATCCAGACCTTGCCGCCACGCTTGATGTGGCGGGTCATCGCGATACGGGCCGCCTCGATCTGGCGGTTGGTCACGTACGCCGGCGTGAGGGCCTGAATGCCGTACTCGCCGAACGCGACCGTCGTACCGCCCTTGGCCTGACCACGGCGCTTCGGGTGGTGCTGCTTGCGGTGCTTGACCCTACGGGGGATCAGCATGTCGGTCAGGCCTCCGTTCCGGTGCTCTCAGCCGGAGCGGACGCGGGAGCCTCGGCCTTGGGGGCCTCGGCGCCGGCAGCCTGCTGCGGCTTGCGACCGCGCCGCTCGCCACCACGGCCACCACGGGCCGGGCGGTCGGCACCACCACGGGCCGGGCGGTTACCCGCACGGGCCGCAGCGTTCTCGGCGCGGACCTCGGCGATGTTCTTGACGTCGCCCTTGTAGATCCAGACCTTCACACCGATGCGGCCGAAGGTCGTCTTGGCCTCGAAGAAGCCGTAGTCCACGTTCGCGCGGAGCGTGTGCAGGGGCACACGGCCCTCGCGGTAGAACTCCGAGCGGGACATCTCGGCGCCGCCGAGGCGGCCACCGCACTGGATCTTGATGCCCTTGGCGCCGGCCTTCATCGCCGACTGCATGCTCTTACGCATGGCGCGGCGGAAGGAGACGCGGGAGGAGAGCTGCTCGGCAACGGCCTGGGCAACCAGCTGAGCGTCGGTCTCGGGGTTCTTGACCTCGAGGATGTTCAGCTGGACCTGCTTGCCCGTGAGCTTCTCGAGGTCGCCGCGGATGCGGTCGGCCTCGGCGCCACGGCGGCCGATGACGATGCCCGGACGAGCGGTGTGGATGTCCACACGCACGCGGTCACGGGTGCGCTCGATCTCAACCTTCGAGATACCGGCGCGCTCCATGCCGGACGTCATCATCCGACGGATGGCGACGTCTTCCTTGACGTAGTCCTTGTACAGCTTGTCGGCGTACCACCGGGACTTGAAGTCCGTGGTGACACCGAGCCGGAACCCATGCGGGTTAACCTTCTGGCCCATTACCGGGTTCCTTCCTTGCTGCTGACGACCACGGTGATGTGGCTGGTCCGCTTGCGGATCCGGTAGGCACGGCCCTGGGCACGCGGCCGGAACCGCTTCAGGGTCGGGCCCTCGTCGACGTACGCCTCGGAAATGAAGAGGCTGTCGGCGTCGGTGTGGTCGTAGTTGTGCGCGGCGTTGGCGATGGCGCTGTCGAGCACCTTGCCGACCGGCACGGAGGCTGCCTGCGGAGCGAATCGCAGAACAGCCTGAGCCTCCGTGGCATCCATGCCACGGATAAGGTCCACCACGCGGCGGGCCTTCATGGGCGTAACGCGGATGTACCGCGCCTGGGCCCTGGCTTCCATGGTTGTCCCTCTCAGTTACTTACGTGTCTGAATGCGATCCGCTACTAGCGGCGCTTCGACTTCCGGTCGTCCTTGACGTGGCCCCGGAAGGTGCGGGTCGGCGAGAACTCGCCGAGCTTGTGGCCGACCATCGACTCGGTGACGAACACCGGGATGTGGGTCTTGCCGTTGTGCACCGCGAGCGTGTGGCCCAGCATGGCCGGGACGATCATCGAGCGGCGGGACCAGGTCTTGATGACGTTCTTGGTGCCAGCTTCGTTCTGGGCGTCCACCTTCTTGATCAGGTGGTCGTCGACGAAGGGCCCCTTCTTCAGGCTACGAGGCATCTCAACCCGTCCTTAGCGCTTCTTGTTCGTCTTGCGGCGGCGGACGATGTACTTGTTCGACGCCTTCTTGGGCGAACGAGTACGGCCTTCCTTCTTGCCCCACGGGGACACAGGGTGGCGACCACCGGAGGTCCGGCCCTCACCACCACCGTGCGGGTGGTCAACCGGGTTCATCACGACACCACGGACGGTCGGGCGAACGCCCAGCCACCGCTTACGGCCGGCCTTACCCCAGTTGATGTTGCTCTGCTCGGCGTTGCCGACCTCACCGATGGTGGCGCGGCAGCGCGCGTCCACCATGCGGATCTCGCCGGACGGCATACGGAGGGTCGCCATGGCGCCCTCACGCGCCAGCAGCTGCACCGAGGCACCCGCGGAGCGAGCGAACTTGGCGCCGCCACCGGGACGGAGCTCGATCGCGTGGACCGTGGTACCGACCGGGATGTTGCGGAGGGCCAGGTTGTTGCCCGGCTTGATGTCGGCCCCGGGACCGTTCTCGACGCGGTCACCCTGCTGCAGGTTGCGCGGGGCGAGGATGTAGCGCTTCTCGCCGTCGGCGTAGTGCAGCAGCGCGATGCGCGCGGTGCGGTTGGGGTCGTACTCGATGTGCGCGACCTTCGCCGGCACGCCGTCCTTGTCGTGACGACGGAAGTCGATCACACGGTAGGCGCGCTTGTGTCCGCCACCCTGGTGGCGAACGGTCACACGACCGGCGTTGTTACGGCCGCCCTTGCTGTGCAGGGGGCGGACCAGCGACTTCTCCGGCGTGGACCGCGTGACCTCGACGAAGTCGGCGACGCTGGCGCCACGACGGCCCGGCGTAGTCGGCTTGTACTTGCGGATTCCCATTTCTCAGTCCTCGTCCGATATCGGACGATCCGACCCGCTTACGCGGTCGGACCGCCGAAGATGTCGATACGGTCGCCCTCGGCGAGGGTCACGATCGCGCGCTTGCTGCCGGCACGCTGACCGAAGCCGGTCTTCGTGCGCTTGCGCTTGCCCTGGCGGTTGATCGTGTTGACCCCGGTGACCTTGACCGAGAAGACCGCCTGGACGGCCTGCTTGATCTGGGTCTTGTTGGCGTTCGGGTCGACGATGAACGTGTACTTGTTCTCGTCGAGAAGCGCGTAGCTCTTCTCGGAGACGACCGGCTTGAGCAGCACGTCACGGGGGTCCGTGTACGACTTGCTCAGCGGGGTCTCGACGGTGTTCTTGCCCTCGGTGGCGTGGCGACGCGCCTTGGCGACGCGCGCGGCCTTGGCGGCCTTGGCGGCCTTCGAGGCAATGCTCGGGTGACGCGTAGCCATCAGGCTTCGCTCCCTTCGGTGTCAGCGGCCTTGGGGCCAGACACGAAGGACTCGAAAGCGGCCTGGGTGAAGACCACGTCGTCCGAGACGAGAACGTCGTACGTGTTCAGCTGGCCCGGCTCCAGGATGTGGACCTGGGGCAGGTTGCGGGCGGACAGCCACGCGGCCTCGTCAGCGCGCTCGACGACCAGGAGCAGGTTCTTGCGCTCCGAGATCTTGCCGAACAGGCTCTTCGCGGCCTTCGTGGACGGGTTGCCGCCCTCGACCACGCCGGAGACGACGTGGATGCGGTTGTGACGCGCCCGGTCGGTGAGGGCACCGCGCAGGGCGGCGGCCTTCATCTTCTTCGGGGTGCGCTGCGAGTAGTCACGCGGCTGCGGGCCGTGCACGACGCCACCACCGGCGAACTGCGGCGCGCGGGTCGAGCCCTGACGGGCGCGACCGGTGCCCTTCTGGCGGTAAGGCTTCCTGCCACCACCACGGACCTCGCCACGGGTCTTCGTCTTGTGCGTGCCCTGACGGGCAGCGGCCAGCTGCGCGACGACGACCTGGTGGATCAGCGGAACGCTGACCTTGGCGTCGAAGATCTCCGCGGGGAGCTCGACGGAACCGGCCTTGTCGCCCGCCGGCGAAAGGATGTCAACAGTGCTCATCGGTTACCTCAGGCCCCCTTGGCCGCGGTGCGGACCAGGACGAGGCCGCCGTTCGGACCGGGAACCGCGCCCTTGATGAGCAGCAGACCCTTCTCCGCGTCAACGGCGTGGACGGTCAGGTTCTGGGTGGTGACCCGCTCGTTGCCCATGCGACCCGCCATACGGAGGCCCTTGAACACGCGGCCCGGGGTGGCGCAGCCACCGATGGAACCGGGCGAGCGGTGCTTGCGCTGGGTGCCGTGTCCGGCGCCGAGGCCCTTGAAGTTGTGACGCTTCATGACACCGGCGAAGCCCTTGCCCTTGCTCTTGCCGGTCACGTCGACCTTGATGCCGGCCTCGAACACCTCAGCGGTGATCTCCTGGCCGAGGGTGTACTCGCTGGCGTCAGCGGTACGGATCTCGACGAGGTGGCGGCGGGGAGTGACGTCGGCCTTGGCGAAGTGACCCTTGAGGGGCTTGTTCACCTTGCGCGGGTCGATCTCGCCGAAAGCGATCTGGACGGACTCGTAGCCGTCGACATCGTTCGTACGGACCTGGGTGACGACGTTGGGGCTGGCCTTGACGACGGTGACCGGAACAACACGGTTGTTCTCGTCCCACACCTGCGTCATGCCGAGCTTCTCGCCCAGGATGCCCTTGATCTGCTTAGCCATTCTCAGCTCACCGACCCTCAGAGCTTGATCTCGATGTCGACACCGGCCGGGAGGTCGAGTCGCATCAGAGAGTCAACGGTCTTGGGGGTGGGGTCGAGAATGTCGATCAGGCGCTTGTGCGTGCGCATCTCGAAGTGCTCGCGCGAGTCCTTGTACTTGTGCGGCGACTTGATGACGCAGTACACGTTCTTCTCAGTGGGCAGCGGCACCGGGCCCGCGACCGACGCACCAGTGCGGGTCACCGTCTCGACGATCTTCTTCGCCGAGGAGTCGATGACCTCGTGGTCGTAGGCCTTGAGCCGGATGCGGATCTTCTGTCCCGCCATGGCTACTCAGTAGTCCTGTCTGTAACGCTCTGGAACTCGGTGTTCCTCTTCCCGTCCTCCGACCCACGCGGTCGGGCGTGTCGCGCTCCCGCTGACAGAGATGCCCCTTGTTCGAACATCCCTACGGGACTGCACACGGCCCTACCGGAACCGCAAGCCGGGGGCGGAAGGCCCACCGAGCGCCTGGCCGGTGCCGCGCTCACACTTCCCGGAAGATTCCCGTACGTCCGCCCCAGTGCTGCCCGCAGGCAGTTAGGGCGACGAGTACTGTGGGACTCGCTTCCGGTCCTCCCGGCGGGAGGCGCGCAGCATCAACACTCGACCGAGCAACTCGGACAGTCTGCCATATGGGGTGGGGGCCTGGCCAATCGGGCCGGAGAGAATACCCCGAGGGTGACGTAGGTCAAACACGGGGCACGGCAGGTCAGCGAAGCGAAGGCTCAGACGCCTCGCGTACGGTCCGCAGTCGGGTGTGGCAGTGACTTCCGGGTGTGGCAGTGGTTTCCGGGTGTGGCAGTGGCTACTGACCCGGCGCGAGCAACTCCTCCAGCGCCTCGTCGTACGCCCGGAAGCCCGCCCTTCCGGTCTCCGGCGCGTCCGAGTCGGGGCGCAGGACGGGTGGGAGGTGGGCTACTCGCCACATCCTGAAGACCAGCGCGGGGGCGCTGCGGCCGGTGGGGTCCGCCAGGTGGGATGCGGTGCCGAGGATGTCGGCGATCCGAGGGGCGCCCGCGCTCCCACCCACCACCGACCCCGCGCCGCCAAACCCACCCGGCGTGCCGCCACTCGGTCGATGCGCCCCCACCACCCCGGCCCAGAACGCAGCCCACCCCAGGGCAAACCCCCCAAGCCGGCCACTTTCCCCGGGCTGCCCGCTCGCTTCTCACCCGTGCTGGAGCGAGCCGAGTCAAGGGTGGCCCGCAGGGCCATCGGCGAAGCCGACGCGACCGAAGGGAGCGCCCTTTACTCGGGGCGCGGAAGCACGACACTGACAAAGAAGCGGGCGGCCCCACGGTGACCTCTAAAGTCGCCTGCTCTCCAGCGGGCCCAGATACGTCGATGTCAGCCCGCCCGTGTCGATCACCAACCGCTGCAGCACCACCGTCGGGTCCACCATCCAGAACTTCAGCCGGTGCACGCCGGCCGACCCGAGCACATGCCTCGTCGCCGTCCGGTTCACGTTGTCGGACGTGTTGCGTGCCCACGTCGCATTCAGCAGGCCGTCATCCGCGCCCACGTTGATGTCGACCGACTGGGGCACGTCGCCGTCGAAGGACACCGCATACCGCAGCCCTCCCGTCGGCAGTGCCGGGTTCCGTGGCGACAGGTACGCCCACACCGTCACCTCCCCCGCCGACAGCAGGCTCACCTCGTACTCCAGGCGAGGGGATGCCGCCCCGCCCGGCGTCTGCCTCGGTGCCGTGACCGGCCATGGGGTCATTCCCGCCCCGGTGCGGCCGATGCCGTCCAGGCACCGCCACTCGCCCACCGCGCGGTCGTGGTGCTCCGCGTCGATCGCCACGTAACCGCCCGCCTCGACGAAGCCTCGCAGCACCCGCAAGGCCCGCAAGGCCCGCAAGGCCCGCAGCACCCGCAACGCCCCCGTCGCCATCGGTTTCTCCGCCACGCACATCACGGTCACCGAAGCCTCAGCCCGGCCCCCGCCCCCGGCACCGGCCCCACCCCCGGTCACCGTCAGTTCCGCCTCGCTCCGGCCCTCGGGCGCCCGGTCCCAGTCCACCCGTACCTCCAGCCGTACCTGCCGCTCCACCCGGCCCCGCGGACGGTCCACCCGCAGCCACGGCGCCGAGGTCTCGACCCGGTAGTCAAAGGGCGTACGGCCCCTGTTGAAGACCTCCACGTACTGCTGCGGGCGTGTCTGGTACGGGCTGAACTCCGGGAGTCTCGCCTGCCCCGGTGAACCGCCCGGCCACCACTCCCCCGAGTCCTCGGAGCCGTCCACCGACACCCCCAGCTCGGCGGCCGACGGCAGCTCGATCCGCCGTACCGCCGGGAACAGCACATCCGGCAACGCCACGTTGTCCTTCTCCGGCTGCTGCCACGGCGCGTTCGGGCCGTAGCGGTCGACGTCCCCGTAGTCGATGTGCGGTTGGGTCTGGAAGTTCTTCCATTTGCCTTCCGCTACCTGGGAGTTGAAGCGGTCGGCCAACGCGAAGTCCCGCTCCAGTGCCTTCTCCGCCTCCGCCGCCCGGTCGTTCGTCGCGGCCCGGCCCTGCCTCGCGTACAGCAGGTTCGTGAACTCGGCCTGCCGGAGCGCGTACAGGTTCGCCGTCGCCTGGACCTCGTAGCCCACCAGCTCGAACCACGCGTCCTGTACGGCCGCGGGCAGCCGGCGGCCGATCCGCTCCGCCCGCTTCCCCAGATCCCGCCACTCCTCGGTCACCCGCTCCAGCTCCCGGTGCCCGAAGGAGTACGGCGTCTGCTGGTCGTCGTAGGCCACCTGGCCGTCGGCCACCGTGATGCGGCGGTTCAGCAGTTCCGGCTTCCGGCGAGCCTGAAGCCGGCCGTACGACGCGAGTATCTCGGCGATCGGCTCGGACCACTCGGCGCCGAAGTTCTGCCGCGCATATCGTCGCTCCCACTCCGGAAGGTCGCCGATCCCCCAACGATCCGGATTCCACGCGTAGTCGAGGAAGAACTCCGTCGGTACCTCGTTCCCCTTCAGGTCCCCGACGTTCGCCACCCACAGCCCGTGGTTGCCGTACGCGTGCGCCTGGTGGAGCTGGTCCCAAACGTTGCGGAGGTTCGCCGTGTCCACCCACTTGTAGTTGCGGCCCGCCCCGACGTAGTCGAAGTGGTAGTAAAGGCCGTGGCCCCCGGCCCGCGCGCCCACCCCCGGGTCCGGGTGCTTGCGGATGTTTCCCCAGTTGTCGTCCGTGAGGACCACCGTCACGTCCTCCGGCGCCCGGAGGCCCCGGTCCCAGTACCGCTGTACCTCCTTGTACAGCGTCCACACCTGCGGGGTCTCCGACGCGGGCCGGCCCGTCATCTCCTCGATGATCTGCCGCTGCGCCGCGATGATCTCCCGCATCAGCTCGATGCCGTCGCCGTCGGGGAGGCTGGTGTCGCCGTTGCCCCGCATCCCGAGGGTCACCACGCCCTCGAAGCCCTCGTCCACCATCCGCTGGATCCCGGCCCGCCAGTACGCCCTGATCGCCTCCGCGTTGCGGCGGTACGACCACTCCCCCGTCCCCCCGTAGGGGTCTCGGCCCGCCACGGCGTGCCGGTTCCACTCCTCGATGCCCCGCATCATCGGCGCCTCGTGAGACGTGCCCATGACCACGCCGTACTCCGCTGCCCGCCGGTGGTTCTCCGGGTCGTCCTCCGCGAAGGCACGGCCCCACACCGCCGGCCAGAGGTAGTTCCCCTTCAGGCGCAGCAGCACCTCGAAGATCTTCGCGTAGAAGTCCGCGTTGAAGCCTCCGGGGTAGCCGGGTGCTTTCCCCGGCCCGAAGTACGCCGGTGCCCACGTGCCCAGCGCCGGGTTCTCGTCGTTGATGAAGAAGCCGCGGTACTTCACCGCCGGGGTGCCCTGCGTGTACCTCCCCGCCCGCACCCACACCTCGTCGCGACGCACCGGCGGTACGTCGTCCCACCAGTGCCAGGGCGAGACGCCGATGCCGTACGAGACGTCGTACGCCCCGAAGATCGTGCCGCGCGGGTCGCCCCCGGCGATGACGAAGGCCCGGTCCACTCCCGGCATCGGGTGGTCGACCACCGTCTGCAGTGACGTCTCCCAGCGGCCCCGCACGCCCGACACGTCCAGCTTCCCGCTCTCGACCAACGCGTCGATCAGCGGGCTGCGGCCGATCGTCCCGACCAGCACGGCGGAGCGGGCGATCGTCGAGGCGGGCCGTACGCCCGTGACCCGCTCTATGTCGTCCCGTAGGTCTCCTGCCACCCGTACGACCCCGGGGTGGTCGTCGGCGCTCACCACGACCGGGGCGCCCACCAGGGAGAAGGCTCCGGCCGTGAAGGAGATGCACGCCCCCGGGTCGGTCACCCTGAGGTCATCGGCCTCCGCCCATGCGAGCCCCGACGACAGCACGGGCATCGCAGGCATCGCGGGCATCGCGGCAAGCCCCGCTCCCAGTACGGTCCTCCGGCTGACACGTCCGGACATGCCTCACCCCTCCACCCGAATTTGGTCAGCGGCATGACAAATAGTGGGGTGCATGGCTCGCGTGAACCAGGGGTCGTACGCGCCGAATACTTTCGAACAGCAAAGAGGCCCGTACGACCGAAGTCGTACGGGCCCCTCCGACAGCTACCAGGTCAGAGACCTGGCCGGGTCAGTTCAAGATCACTTCGTGATCTTGATGACCTGGCCGGCGCCCACCGTGCGGCCACCCTCGCGGATGGCGAACTTCAGGCCCTCTTCCATGGCGATGGGCTGGATGAGCTGCACCGACATCTCGGTGTTGTCACCCGGCATGACCATCTCGGTGCCCTCGGGGAGGGTCACAACACCGGTCACGTCAGTCGTACGGAAGTAGAACTGCGGACGGTAGTTGTTGAAGAACGGCGTGTGGCGGCCACCCTCGTCCTTGGACAGGATGTAGGCCTGGGCCTCGAACTCGGTGTGCGGCGTGACCGAACCCGGCTTGATGATGACCTGGCCGCGCTCGACGTCCTCGCGCTTGATGCCACGGAGCAGCAGACCGACGTTCTCACCGGCCTGGCCCTCGTCGAGCAGCTTGCGGAACATCTCGATACCGGTGACCGTGGTGGTGGTCTTCTCGGTCTTGATGCCGATGATGTCGACGGTCTCGTTGACCTTGAGGACACCACGCTCGATACGGCCGGTGACGACCGTACCGCGACCGGTGATCGTGAAGACGTCCTCGATCGGCATGAGGAACGCCTTGTCGACGTCACGCTCAGGCTGCGGGATGGACTCGTCGACGGCCTTCATCAGGTCGAGGACGGAGTTGGTCCACTCGGCGTCGCCCTCGAGCGCCTTCAGCGCGGAGACGCGGACGACCGGCAGGTCGTCGCCCGGGAACTCGTACTCGGAGAGGAGCTCACGGACCTCGAGCTCGACGAGCTCCAGGATCTCCTCGTCGTCCACCATGTCGGCCTTGTTCAGGGCGACGACGATGTACGGAACGCCGACCTGGCGGGCCAGGAGCACGTGCTCCTTGGTCTGCGGCATCGGGCCGTCGGTGGCGGCGACCACGAGGATCGCGCCGTCCATCTGCGCGGCACCGGTGATCATGTTCTTGATGTAGTCCGCGTGACCCGGGCAGTCGACGTGGGCGTAGTGACGGGTCTCCGTCTGGTACTCGACGTGCGCGATGGAGATGGTGATACCGCGCTGACGCTCTTCGGGCGCCTTGTCGATGTTGTCGAACGCGGTGGCCTCGTTCAGGTCCGGGTACGCGTCGTGCAGCACCTTGGTAATGGCGGCCGTGAGGGTCGTCTTACCGTGGTCGATGTGACCGATGGTGCCGATGTTGACGTGCGGCTTAGTCCGCTCGAACTTCGCCTTCGCCACTGGGGTCCTCCTGTGGAGTGTGCTGTACGCCTTGGTTCATCGGCGCCAGGTGATCTTTGCTGTTAAGTCCCGGGCCCCGGGGCAAACACCCGCGAACGACACGAACGCGGATGAATGCCCCTTGAGGCTCCGGAGTCAAGCCTAAAGCGTGTGAACGCGGTGCGTTACTCGCCCTTGGCCTTCGCGATGATCTCCTCGGCGACGTTCCGCGGAACCTCGGCGTAGGAGTCGAACTGCATCGAGTAGCTTGCGCGACCCGACGTCTTGCTGCGGAGGTCGCCGACGTAGCCGAACATCTCCGACAGGGGCACGAGGCCCTTCACGACGCGGGCACCGGCCCGCTCCTCCATGGCCTGGATCTGACCACGGCGGGAGTTGATGTCGCCGATGACCTCACCCATGTAGTCCTCGGGCGTGGTGACCTCGACGGCCATCATCGGCTCGAGCAGCACGGGGCTGGCCTTGCGCGCGGCCTCCTTGAAGGCCTGCGAACCGGCGATCTTGAAGGCGAGCTCGGAGGAGTCGACCTCGTGGTAGGCACCGTCGAGAAGCGTGACGCGGACGCCCGTCATCTCGTAGCCGGCGAGGATGCCGAACTGCATGGCCTCCTGCGCACCGGCGTCGACCGAAGGGATGTACTCCTTCGGGATACGACCACCGGTCACCTTGTTCACGAACTCGTACGAGGTGTCGCCACCCTCGAGCGGCTCGATCGCGATCTGCACCTTGGCGAACTGGCCGGTACCACCAGTCTGCTTCTTGTGCGTGTAGTCGACGCGCTCGACGGCCTTGCGGATCGTCTCGCGGTACGCGACCTGCGGCTTGCCGACGTTGGCCTCGACCTTGAACTCACGGCGCATACGGTCGACCAGCACCTCGAGGTGCAGCTCGCCCATACCACCGATGATGGTCTGGCCGGTCTCCTCGTCCGAGTGGACCTGGAAGGACGGGTCCTCCTCGGCCAGGCGCTGGATCGCGACGCCCAGCTTCTCCTGGTCACCCTTCGACTTGGGCTCGATGGCGACCTGGATGACCGGCGCCGGGAAGTCCATGGACTCCAGGATCACCGGCTGCTTGTCGTCGCACAGCGTCTCACCGGTCGTGGTCTGCTTCAGACCCATGACGGCGATGATGTCGCCGGCGCCCACCGACTCGATCTCCTCACGCTTGTTCGCGTGCATGCGGTAGATCTTGCCGATGCGCTCCTTCTTGCCCTTGACGGAGTTCAGCACGGCCGTGCCGGACTCCAGGCGGCCCGAGTAGACCCGGACGAAGGTGAGCTTGCCGAGGTGCGGGTCGCTCATGATCTTGAACGCCAGCGCGGACAGCGGCTCGTCGTCGGACGGCTTGCGCTTGACCACGACCTCCGGGTCCTTCACGTCGTGGCCCTCGATGGCCTCGACGTCCAGGGGGGAGGGCAGGTAGCGCACGACCGCGTCGAGCAGGGGCTGGACGCCCTTGTTCTTGAACGCGGTGCCACAGAACACCGGGGTGACCGTGATGTCCTTGGACTTGCCGGACGCGATGGTGATACGACGGATCGCGGCGTACAGCTGCTCCACGGAAGGCTCCTCGCCCTCCAGGTACAGCTCCATGATCTCTTCGTCGTTCTCGGCGACGGCCTCGATCAGCTTGCCGCGGTACTCCTCGGCAGCCTCGGTGTGCGTGGCCGGGATGTCGACGACGTCGTACATCTCGCCCTTGGTGGCCTCGGCGGACCAGACCAGGGCCTTCATCGTCACCAGGTCGACGACGCCCTTGAAGTCGGCCTCGGCACCGATCGGGAGCTGCATGACGATCGGCTGAGCGCCCAGGCGGTCAGAGATCATGTCGACGCAGCGGTGGAACTCGGCACCGGTCCGGTCGAGCTTGTTGACGAAGCAGATGCGCGGAACGCCGTAGCGGTCCGCCTGACGCCACACCGTCTCGGACTGGGGCTCAACGCCGGCGACGCCGTCGAACACCGTCACGGCACCGTCCAGCACGCGCAGCGAACGCTCCACCTCGACGGTGAAGTCGACGTGGCCCGGCGTGTCGATGATGTTGATGGTGTGATCGACGTCTTCCAGCGGCCAGTGACAGGTGGTGGCAGCAGAGGTGATCGTGATGCCACGCTCCTGCTCCTGCTCCATCCAGTCCATGGTGGCAGCGCCGTCGTGGACCTCACCGATCTTGTAAGACACACCGGTGTAGAACAGGATCCGCTCGGTGGTGGTCGTCTTGCCCGCGTCGATGTGGGCCATGATCCCAATGTTGCGGACCTTGGCCAGGTCAAGTGAAGTGGTAGCCATAAGGCTTCAGTCTTCTCTCGGTCTCGATGTGGGTAGCGACTACCAGCGGTAGTGCGCGAAGGCCTTGTTGGACTCGGCCATCTTGTGCGTGTCCTCGCGCTTCTTGACGGCCGCACCGAGGCCGTTCGAAGCGTCGAGAAGCTCGTTGAGCAGACGCTCGGTCATGGTCTTCTCGCGACGGGCGCGGGAGTAACCGACCAGCCAGCGCAGCGCGAGCGTGTTGGCACGACCGGGCTTGACCTCGATCGGAACCTGGTACGTCGCACCACCGACACGGCGGGACTTGACCTCGAGGGTCGGCTTGATGTTCTCCAGCGCGCGCTTCAGCGTGATGACCGGGTCGTTGCTGGTCTTCTCGCGCAGGCCCTCCATGGCGCCGTACACGATGCGCTCGGCGGTGGAGCGCTTGCCGTTCATCAGCACCTTGTTGATGAGGGAGGTAACCAGAGGAGAACCGTAGACCGGGTCGATGATGACCGGGCGCTTCGGGGCGGGGCCCTTACGAGGCATTCTTACTTCTCCTTCTTGGCGCCGTAGCGGCTGCGGGCCTGCTTGCGGTTCTTGACACCCTGGGTGTCAAGCGAACCGCGGATGATCTTGTAGCGAACACCGGGCAGGTCCTTCACACGGCCGCCGCGCACGAGCACGATGGAGTGCTCCTGCAGGTTGTGTCCCTCACCCGGAATGTAGGCGGTGACCTCGATCCCGCTGGTCAGACGCACACGCGCGACCTTACGCAGGGCCGAGTTCGGCTTCTTCGGGGTGGTCGTGAACACACGCGTGCAGACGCCACGACGCTGAGGGGAACCCTCGAGTGCGGGCGTCTTGTTCTTCTCGACCTTGTCCTGCCGGCCCTTGCGGACCAGCTGCTGGATCGTAGGCACTACTTCTCCGGTTTCTGTGTGCCGATGGTGAAGCTAACCTGGAACGTCGCCGACCCACGCGGTCGGGTGTGTCGAATCTCGCGGACCTTTGCCGCAAGGCGAAGAGGCGCGGATCACGGTGGCCGGTGTCGGCTCGCCATGCGGTTGAAGGCACGCACGAGAGCCAGGGCACACCCCAGGCACAAGGTCTGAGCGTACCTACCTCACGGACTTCGGTCAAAACAAATGCAGTGCGCCCCGACACGCCGGATTTGTCACCGTACCAATTGTGGGCCCCGAGTGAATGTCAGGCGAGTTAGGCCCGGTTTGGTGCCCATGCCAACGGCTTGTTCAGTACGTTGAGCGGTTGCTGTGCCGATCACGGGGACGGGGGAACGCATGACGGCGGCCGACTTACCTGACGGGACCGGTCTCGACGACCGGGTACCCTTCCTCGCTCGCCTGGAGAAGGGCGACCGCGAGACACTGCTCGGCCTCGGCCGTGAGCTCGCCTTCCGCCCCCGGGACGTCCTGCTCCACCAGCACGAGCCCTCCTCGTACGTCCTCTTCGTCATCCACGGCTGGACCAAGGTGACCGCGGCCGCCGCCAACGGCTACGAGGCGCTGCTCGCGCTGCGCGGCCCCGGAGACATCGTCGGCGAGTCGGCCGCGCTCACCGGACGCCCGCGCTCGGCCACCGTGACCGCCCTGGAGCCGGTTCGCGCGGTCGCCGTGGACCGGGACCGCTTCACCGACTTCCTCGGCCGCTCCCCCGGCGTCTCCTACGCCCTCCTCGGCCTCACCTCCGACCGCATGCGCGCGGCCGACCAGCGCCGCCTGGAGTTCGCCTCCATGCACGTACGGGAGCGCCTGGCCGCCCTCCTGCTGGAGCTGGCCCGCACGAACGCCGTCTACACCGAGACCGGCGTCGAGCTCCTCGTCCCGCTCAGCAAGCAGGAGCTGGCCGGGTCGGTGGGGGCGTCCCGGGAGATGGTGCAGCGGCTGCTGAAGGAGCTGCGGGACCGCGGGGTGGTGGTCACCGGGAGGCGAACGCTGCGGATCGTACGGATGGATGTGCTGCGGCGGATCGCGCGGGCGGAGTTCTGAGGCGCCCGCACCGAGGTGGCCGTCCACCGGCACGGCCGTCCATCGGCATGGCCGTCGGCTGACATGGCCGTCCACGGCATCACCGTCCACTGACATAGCCGTCCACCGACGTGGCTTTCCACCAGCACGACCTTCCACCGACACGGCCGTCGGCTGGCCGTCCACGGCATCACCGTCCGCTGACATAGCCGTCCACGTGGCTTTCCACCGGCACGGCCTTCCGCCGACACGGCCGTCGGCTGGCCGTCCACGGCATCACCGTCCGCTGACATAGCCGTCCACCGACGT
Organism: Streptomyces sp. NPDC086549; assembly: GCF_044746205.1. Taxonomy (NCBI): domain Bacteria; kingdom Bacillati; phylum Actinomycetota; class Actinomycetes; order Kitasatosporales; family Streptomycetaceae; genus Streptomyces; species Streptomyces sp. NPDC086549. The sequence goes on from NZ_JBIVBS010000002.1 coordinate 875,944, forward strand.
GGCTTTCCGCCAGCACGACCTTCCGCCGACACGGCCGTCGGCTGGCCGTCCACGGCATCACCGTCCGCTGACATAGCCGTCCACGTGGCTTTCCACCGGCACGGCCTTCCACCGGCACGGCCGTCGGCTGGCCGTCCACGGCATCACCGTCCACTGACATAGCCGTCCACCGACGTGGCTTTCCACCGGCACGGCCTTCCACCGGCATGCCCTCCCACCGGCACGGCCTTGCGCCGGTCAGAACGGGGCCGCGCCACAGCCCGCGGCCTGTCTCAACAGCGCGTATGCCCGGGCGGGCTCCCGAACCGCCGACGCGTGCGGCCGTGCCCGCGGGCAGTGCCCGTACCCGTCCCGTGCCACGCCCGGTTCGGCGGCCCCGGGCTGCCGCCCCGGACCCCCCTTCGGGCTGACCGGCCTCGTCCTCGAACGCCCGACGGGCTCGGTCGTGCGGCCCGACGCCGACCGGCGGGCCGCGTTCTGTGCACACCGTCACACTCCGAGTGCGTCATCCGCCCTCTCCCCGAGGTCGCCCCACGCGCCACTCTTCTCATCTCGCCGGGCGACAGCCCCCTTCCCGAGAGGCGATCATGAGCGATCCCGTGAGCCGGACGATCCTCCTGCTCGACATCGAGCGGTACAGCGACCGGGACGACGTCGAGCAGGCCTACTTACGGCGGATGCTGTACGACGTCACCGACCGCGCCCTGGAGAGCGCCGGCATCGACGAGACGCAGCGGCTGCGGGCCGACCGCGGGGACTCCGTGATGGAGCTGATCGACGCCAACTCCTCCGTGCCGGCCCTGCTGCGCGCCCTGCTCACCGAGGTCCCGGCCCAGCTGCGGGCGGTCAACCGCATGGCGTCCAGCTCGGCGCAGATCCGGCTGCGCGGGGTCGTCGCCTCGGGATACGTCGCCATCGACGCGCACGGCTGGGTCGGCTCCGACCTCAACCACGCCTGCCGCCTCCTCGACGCCGGTCTGCTGCGCGCCACGCTGCGCGAGCGCCGGGACGACTTCGCGCTGTGCGTCTCGGAGGGCGTCTACACCGGGATCGTGCGGCACGACCACACCGGGATCCCGGCGGGGGACTTCCACGAGGTGACCGTGGACAGCAAGAACGGCCCGCTGAAGGCGTGGCTGCACGGCCCGGTGCCGGACGGGGCGACCGGGCCCGACGACCACTGTGAAACGGGGGCGGGGGGAGCCCCGGTGCCGGGTGCCTCGGGGGACGGCCCGGCACCGGGGCGGACGTCGCCCCCGGCTCCGCCCGCGGGTGGTGTCGTCTTCAACTTCAGCGGCGGCGCGCCGAGCTTCGGCGGCGGTCTCGTCGCCGGTGACCAGCACGGGGTGTCCGGCGGCACGGTCCACGGGGACGTGCACCTCGGCGGGACCGGGGGTGACGCGGCGTGACGGTTCCGCCCGAGCAGCGGCCGCCGGACACGGAGGCCGCGCAGGAGCCCGACGGCGACAGACCCGAGGAGGAGGCCGAGAGCGCCCGGGAGGCCCGCGCCGCCCAGCGTGAGCTGTTCGCCCACACCCCGGGCTTCATCCTCGGCTCGGCGGCCTCCTTCGGGGGCAGCCTGGTCGGCGGGGCCCAGCACGGGGTGTCCGGCGGGCAGGTCGCCGGAGACGTCTTCATGGGCGGCAAGACCGAGATCCACCACCACGGCCCGACGGCCGCCTCGTACGCCTCCGGAGAGGTCCCGCGGGCCGAGCTCGACGCCCTGGACGCGGTCTTCGCCGAGGGCCCCGCCTTCGAGGCCGCCCTGCGCCGGCTGCGGCAGGAGCGGTTCGTCGTCCTGTCCGGCCCGCATGCCGCCGGCCGCTACGCCGCCGCCCTGATGCTGCTGCACCGCCTCGGCGTGCCCGCCGTACACGCCCTGCCCGCCGAGACGACCCCCGCGACCCTGCCCGCGCAGCTCACCCGGCCGGGCGGCCAGGTGCTGCGCGACCTGCCGCTGACCCGCAACCGGCCGCTGCGCGACACCCACCTCTACGCGGCCGTGGACCAGCTCAAGAAGACCGACGGCCACCTGGTGGTCACGGTCGAGAAGTCACCGTTCCTGCAGGGCGTCACGCCGACGCCGTGGGAGCCGCCGGCGGCCGAGGACGTCGTACGGGCGCATCTGGCGGTACGACGGCGGGGCGAGACGGTGCGGCTGCTGGCGCTCGCTCCGGTGCGGGAGTTCCTCGCGCGCGGGCGGCGGCCCGCCGAGGCCGCCGAGTTCGCACGGGAGCTGGCCGCGTACGACGGGAGTGCCGAGGCGGGCGCCCGGCTCGCGGACTTCGGGCAGGCCGCGGTGGAGAAGCAGTGCCGGAGCTGGCTGGGCGCACCGGACACGGATCTGCGCGAGAAGGCGTTCCTGATCTCGCTCGCGGTCTTCGACCAGGCCCCGTACGTGCTCGCCGCCGAGCTCGCGGACCGCCTCTTCGTGCACTTCCAGAAGCTGCAGCATCCCGAGCTGCCTCCGGAGATCCCGGTGTTCGGGCCCTCGGCCGCGGACCGGCTGGAGCGGGCGCACGCGGAGGGGGAGCTGCGGGACGAGCAGACCGACTGGGGTGCCGTACCGCAGTTCGTGGCGGGGTTCCGGGAGGAGCGCACCGCGCCCGTGCTGCTCACCGAGGTCTGGACGGGGCACCCCTCCGCCCGGCCCGCGCTGGTGGCGTGGCTGCGGGAGCTGGCCCGGGACGGGCGGCCGGTGGTGCGCACCCGGGCCGCCGCGGCCGCCGCGCTGCTGGCCGCCGCCGACCTGCCCTCGGCGATCGCGCTGCTCATCGACGGCTGGGCCGACTCGAAGGCCTTCGGCCCCAGGGTGACGGCCGCCAACACGCTCACCCTGGCCCAGCTCCTCGACGCGCCCGCCGTACTGCGCCTGCTCACCCAGTGGTGCACGGACCCGCACTGGGCCCGCCGCTGGACCGCGATCCGCGCCTTCGGCCTGCTCGCGCCGCTCCGCCCCGAGCTGGCGGGCCCGGCCCTGGCGGCGCTGGCGGGCCGGGCGCGGGCGGACGTCAGCAGCGCGGCCGAGGCGGACAACCTGATCGAGTCGACGGCCCTGCTGCTGTCCGTGGGTGCGCGTCGCGGGGAGATGCTCTCCGAGCTGGTACGGCTGCTGTACCACGACACTCCGGCGGTGCGCGCCCTCGCCCTGAACGCCTTCGTACGCGCCTGCGACAACGCCGAGGAGGGCGCGCTCGTCGAGTGGTACGCCGACACCGGCATGTACGAGCCCGACTCGGCCCGCGACCTCGCGACCCTGTGGCGCGCGGCCCTGGGCGACCGGGCCCACACCCGGCAGGCGCTGGGCGCGCTGCACACCTGGGTGCATGTCGCCCAGCGCCGGGCGGACGCGGCCCGGGCGCTGGAGCTGCTGCTGCCCGCGCTGGTCGTCGAGGCGGCCGACCGTGACCGGCTCGACCACGAACTGCGCACGATGCGCGCGGAGGACGGGGGGCCGCGGCCACCGGTCGCCGACCGGCTGCTCGACGTGCTCCGGCCCGCCGCTTCGACTCTTTCCTGACCGATTATGCAATTCCCGAGGAGTTGACCCATGGCGGACTTCCGCCGTCAGCCGGAGTGGCAGCAACAGGCCGACCGGCACAGCGCGTTGATCGACCCGGTGCTCACGGTGCGGCCGATCTCACGGTTCGACTACACCGCGCGGCGGGTGGTCGGCGCGATCGACCACGCGCTGGTCTTCGCCACGACGGGTGGCGAGTACGACGTGTACATCCCGCCGCACCGCCCCAGCCGTACGGACGCCGCGACCCGTCGCTACACCTCGGTGTACGAGGTGGACATGGGCAGCCACCCGGTCCGGCTGGAGCTGGAGCTGCCGAGCGACGACGACGCGTTCGCCTTCGGCGCGACGGCGGACCTGACGTGGCGGGTTCGGGATCCGGAGGCTTACGTACGCAGCGGTGAGCGCGATGTGCCGACCCGGCTGACCCGCGAACTGCAGCAGCTGGCCCGCCCGGTCAGCCGGCGCTTCCCGATCGAGGAGAGCCCGTCGGCGGAGGTGGAGGTCCAACAGGCGGTCGAGACCGGGGCCTTCGCGGCGGGCATCGGGCTGGAGGTCACCTGCATGGTGCGGCTGCGGCTCGACGACGAGGCGATCGCCCATCGGCAGCGGAGGCGGACGCTGCGCTACGAGTCGGAGATGCTCGACCCGGAACACGAGTTCCGGCTGCGGCAGGCGCAGCAGCAGTACGAGCTGGAGGCGCTGCAGCAGCGGCAGCAGCAGCAGCTGATCGCCGAGAAGATCAACTTCTACCAGTACCACCTCCAGTACGGCGGGGTCGGCGCGTGGGCCCTGCACCTGGCCGCCCATCCCGAGGACACGCGGCTCGTCATCGACAACATCCACCAGGACCAGCTGACCTTCATAAAGGCCCAGTTGGAGCTGATCGGCGGTGACGAACTGGAGGACTACCAGAAGGCGGAGTCCCTCAAGCAGGTCCGCCAGGAGATCGACGCGATCATCCGTATGCGAGGGGCGGGTCCGGGGGCGGCGGGGGCCCTGCCCGCGGCTCCGCAGGCGCCGGCGTATCCGGGGCAGATGCCGCAGGGGCAGCCTCCGGCACCGGGGTACGGGGCCGGGCCGCAGGCATACGGGGCCGGGTCGCAGCCGTACGGGGCGGCGGCACCGCCTGCTGCCGCGCCGCCGGCCTCGATCCCTCCGGGTGCCCCGGCACCGGCGACCCCTGTGCCCGCACCGGGACCGACGGCCTACGTGCCCCCGCCCGCACCGGCGTACGGCCCCGCGGCCCCGGTCACGCCGCCCCCGCTGGGCATGCCCGGCGACCCGGCCCCGCCGCACACCCCCGTCCACGGCCCCTTCCCCGGGCACCCGGTCCACGAGGCTCCGGCGCCCGCCACCCCGCCGATGCCCGCGCCGTACACCCCGCCCCGGCCCGGTCCGGATCCGGAGGCGTCGTGACGGCACCCGGGACCACGCCCCGGCCGGCACCCGTCGGCTCCCCCGGCCTCGTCACCGCCGAGCGGCTCCTCGTCGAGATGCGGGGGGAGATCGCGCGGGCCGACAGCAAGGCGGCCGTACTGGTCGCCGCGTTGGGGCTGACGGCCGGAGCGTTCAGCGGGCTGGTGGCGGGGCGGCAGTGGGAGCCGGGGGTGCTGTCGGCCGCGGGGACCCTGCTGTGGTGGGCCGGCGCTCTCGCCCTGGCCCTGTCTCTGCTGGCGCTGCTGCTCGCCGTACTGCCCCGCTACCGCACCGGCGTCTGGACCCCCGGCCAGCCCCTCTGCTATTTCGGCGACGTCCAACAGGCCGTGCGCGAGGGCAGGTTGGCCGACGCGCTCGCCGACACCGAGCGCGACCCCGTCGCCGCACTCACCGCGGCCCTCACCGAGACCAGCCGCATCGCCGCCCGCAAGCACCAGTGGATCCGCACCGGCCTGATCGCCTTCTGCATCGGCACGGTACTGCTCCCCACCGCGCTGCTGGTCGGCTGACGCCCGCTCACACGAAAGACAGCACCCGAAGGAATCGTCCCCATGCCGGAAACACCCGATCCCCATCCCTACACGCCTGCGGAGCCCCAGTACCCCACCACTCCGTCCGCCCCGACGTACCCGACGGCACCGCCTACGTATCCGGGCTCCCCCGCGCCGCAGTATCCGACAACCGCCGCGCCTCAGTACCCGACAGCCTCCACCCCGCAGTACCCGACGGCACCACCGCCCCCGTATCCCGGCGCCACCCCGGACCATCCGACAGCCGCCACCGCCCCGCAGTACCCCACCGCTCCCGCCTCGCAGTACCCCACCACTCCCGCCCCGCAGTACCCGCCCCCTCCTCAGTACCCGAGAGCCGCCGCCCCGCAGTACCCGGCGGCACCACCGCCCCCGCACCTGCAGCCCACCGCTCCACCCCACCCGGCCCCCTCCCAGGTGCCCCAGCCCGCCGGCCCGCCCTTTGCTGCCCAGGCGCCGCAGGCCGCCGCCCCGGACGACCTCGACTACCGTCACCTCGGCTCCCGCGTCCACGTCGCCGCCCACCAGCGCGGTGCCGACGCCACCGCCGTGGGGCGGCTCGTCGTGCATCTGCCGGGGGCGCTGGTGAGCGGTGTCGTGGTCGCCGCCGTCGGGACGGCGTTCGGCGGGACCGTGGGCGGGTGGCTCGCGGTCCTCGTCTGGCTGGCCAGCGGGGGGCTGGTGTTCCACCGGCCCGCCGAACTCCTCTTCGCCCGTAAGGTGCTGAAACTCCGCGCGCCGTCGGCCCTGGAGCTGTCCCGGCTGGAGCCCGTGTGGCGCGAGGTCACCGCGCGCGCGGGCATAGAGGCGCACACGTACGAGCTGATGGTCGAGAACAGCGACGAGCTGAACGCCTCCGCGGTCGCGGGGCACGTCGTCAGCGTCACGACGTACGCGCTGAACGAGATCCCGAGCGCCAACCTGGCCGCCGTACTCGCCCATGAGCTCGGCCATCACACCGGCGGTCACTCCTGGGCGGGGCTGCTCGGCTACTGGTACTCGCTGCCCGGCCGGGTCGCCTGGGCCGTCACCAAGTTCCTGGCGAGTGTCACCGTGATGGTGGCCAGCCGGTTCTCCGTGCTGGCGACCGGGTTCCTGGTGCTGTTCATGGGAATGTTCTTCGTCTTCGCGGTGGTCGGCGCGTGGTTCGTGACCATTCCGCTGGTCCTCGCGCCGTATCTGCTCGCCTATGCGGGGCGCCAGGGCGAGCTCCGGGCCGACCAGCAGGCGGCCGCCCTCGGCTTCGCCCGGCAGATGACCGAGGTGCTGCACCATCTGGAGGCCGAGGAGCAGGGGGAGGCCGCACGCGCCGCGGCGGCCGGACAGCGGCTGGAACGGCCTGGGCCGCTGGCGCGGCTGCTGTCCACCCACCCCGACCACGCCACCCGGCTGGCCCGTCTGGAGCCGTATCTGCGCACCGGGCTGTGAGCGCGGCCCCGTAGGAAACGCCGAAGGGCGGCCACCCCGTGGGGTGACCGCCCTTCAAACGGACGCTCGCGTCCTACTGGTTGTACGGACCGTAGTCGTAGTCCTCCAGCGGGACGGCCTGGCCGGAGCCGGTGCCGAACGGCGAGTAGTCGATGTCGTCGTAGCCGACGGCCGAGTACATCGCGGCCTTGGCCTCCTCGGTCGGCTCGACCCGGATGTTGCGGTAGCGGGACAGACCCGTACCGGCCGGGATGAGCTTACCGATGATGACGTTCTCCTTGAGGCCGATCAGGGAGTCGGACTTGGCGTTGATCGCCGCGTCCGTGAGCACCCTGGTCGTCTCCTGGAAGGACGCCGCCGACAGCCAGGACTCCGTGGCCAGCGAGGCCTTGGTGATACCCATGAGCTGCGGACGACCGGAGGCCGGGTGACCGCCCTCCTGGACCACACGACGGTTCTCGGTCTCGAACTTCGAGCGCTCGACCAGCTCGCCGGGCAGCAGCTCGGCGTCGCCGGACTCGATGATCGTCACGCGGCGGAGCATCTGCCGGATGATGATCTCGATGTGCTTGTCGTGGATCGACACACCCTGCGAGTTGTACACCTTCTGGACCTCGCCGACCAGGTGGACCTGGACGGCACGCTGACCCAGGATGCGCAGCACGTCGTGCGGGTTGGTGGCACCCACGGTGAGCTTCTGGCCCACCGAGACATGCTCGCCCTCGCTGACCAGGAGCCGGGCACGCTTCGAGATCGGGAACGCCGTCTCGTCGCTGCCGTCGTCCGGCGTGATGACGATCTTCTTCGTCTTCTCGGTCTCCTCGATACGGACACGACCGTCCGCCTCGGAGATCGGGGCGACACCCTTCGGGGTACGGGCCTCGAAGAGCTCGACGACACGCGGCAGACCCTGGGTGATGTCGTCACCGGCCACACCACCGGTGTGGAAGGTACGCATCGTCAGCTGGGTACCGGGCTCACCGATGGACTGGGCGGCGATGATGCCGACCGCCTCACCGATGTCGACCAGCTTGCCGGTGGCCAGCGAGCGGCCGTAGCACATGGCGCAGGTGCCGACGGCGGACTCGCAGGTCAGGACCGAGCGGGTCTTGACCTCCTCGATGCCGTGCTTGACCAGCTCGTCGATGAGGACGTCGCCCAGGTCGGTGTTGGCCGGGGCCAGCACCACGCCGTCGACGACGATGTCCTCGGCCAGCGCACGTGCGTACACGCTGGTCTCGACGTTGTCCGCCTTGCGCAGGACGCCGTCCGCGCCGCGCTCCGCGATGTGGAGCTTGAGGCCGCGCTCGGTGCCGCAGTCCTCCTCGCGGATGATGACGTCCTGGGAGACGTCGACCAGACGACGGGTGAGGTAACCCGAGTCGGCGGTACGCAGAGCGGTGTCCGCGAGACCCTTACGGGCACCGTGCGTGGAGATGAAGTACTCCAGCACGGACAGGCCCTCACGGAACGAGGCCTTGATCGGACGCGGGATGGTCTCGTTCTTCGCGTTCGACACCAGACCACGCATACCGGCGATCTGCCGCATCTGCATCATGTTTCCTCGGGCACCCGAGTCAACCATCATGAAGATGGGGTTCGTCTTGGGGAAGTTCGCGTTCATCGCCTCGGCGACCTCGTTGGTCGCCTTGGTCCAGATCGCGATGAGCTCCTGAGTGCGCTCTTCCTTGGTGATCAGACCGCGCTCGTACTGCTTCTGGACCTTCTCGTCCTGCGCCTCGTAGCCGCGGACGATCTCCTTCTTCGCCTCGGGAACGACGACGTCGGAGATGGCCACGGTGACACCGGAACGGGTCGCCCAGTAGAAGCCGGACGCCTTCAGGTTGTCGAGCGTCGCCGCCACGATGACCTTGGGGTAGCGCTCGGCCAGGTCGTTGACGATCTCGGAGAGCTGCTTCTTGCCCACCGAGTAGTCGACGAACGGGTAGTCCTCGGGCAGCAGCTCGTTGAAGAGCGCGCGGCCCAGGGTCGTCCGCAGGCGGAAGGTGTCACCCTGCTGCCACTCCGGCTCGCCCTCCTCCTGCGCCGGCGGGGTCCAGCCGCGCGGCGGGATGGTGCCCACCGGGAAGCGGATGTCGACCGCGGACTGCAGCGCGAGCTCGCCGGCGTCGAACGCCATGATCGCCTCGGCCGTGGAGCCGAAGGACCGGCCCTCGCCCTTGGTGTCACGCAGCTCGCCGTCGGTGGTGAGGAAGAAGAGACCGAGGACCATGTCCTGGGTCGGCATCGTCACCGGACGGCCGTCGGCGGGCTTGAGGATGTTGTTCGAGGACAGCATCAGGATGCGGGCCTCGGCCTGCGCCTCCGCGGACAGCGGCAGGTGCACGGCCATCTGGTCACCGTCGAAGTCCGCGTTGAACGCGGTGCAGACGAGCGGGTGGATCTGGATGGCCTTGCCCTCGACCAGCTGCGGCTCGAAGGCCTGGATGCCGAGGCGGTGCAGGGTGGGAGCACGGTTCAGCAGAACCGGGTGCTCGGCGATGACCTCTTCGAGGACGTCGTACACGACCGTGCGGCCGCGCTCCACCATGCGCTTGGCGCTCTTGATGTTCTGCGCGTGGTTCAGGTCGACCAGGCGCTTCATCACGAACGGCTTGAAGAGCTCCAGCGCCATCGCCTTGGGCAGACCGCACTGGTGCAGCTTCAGCTGCGGACCGACGACGATCACGGAACGCGCGGAGTAGTCCACACGCTTACCGAGCAGGTTCTGACGGAATCGACCCTGCTTACCCTTCAGCATGTCGCTGAGGGACTTCAGCGGGCGGTTGCCGGGGCCCGTCACCGGGCGGCCGCGACGACCGTTGTCGAAGAGGGCGTCAACAGCCTCCTGAAGCATGCGCTTCTCGTTGTTGACGATGATCTCCGGGGCACCGAGGTCCAGGAGCCGCTTCAGACGGTTGTTGCGGTTGATCACACGGCGGTACAGGTCGTTCAGGTCGGAGGTCGCGAAGCGGCCACCGTCCAGCTGCACCATCGGACGCAGGTCCGGCGGGATGACCGGCACGCAGTCGAGGACCATGCCCTTGGGGCTGTTGGACGTCTGCAGGAACGCGGAGACGACCTTCAGGCGCTTGAGGGCGCGGGTCTTCTTCTGGCCCTTGCCGGTGCGGATGATCTCGCGGAGCTTCTCGGCCTCCTCCTCGAGGTCGAAGGACTCCAGGCGCTTCTGCAGGGCCTGGGCGCCCATCGAGCCGTCGAAGTACGTGCCGAAGCGGTCACGCAGCTCGCGGTAGAGCAGCTCGTCGCCCTCGAGGTCCTGGACCTTGAGGTTCTTGAAGCGGGCCCACACCTCGTCGAGACGGTCGATCTCGCGCTGCGCACGGTCGCGCAGCTGCTTCATCTCGCGCTCGGCACCCTCGCGCACCTTGCGGCGCACGTCGGCCTTGGCACCCTCGGCCTCCAGCTCGGCCAGGTCGCCCTCGAGCTTCTTGGCGCGGGCCTCCAGGTCGGCGTCGCGACGGTTCTCGATCTGCTGCCGCTCGACGGAGACGTGCGCCTCCAGGGAGGGCAGGTCGCGCGTACGGCGCTCCTCGTCGACGAACGTGATCATGTACGCCGCGAAGTAGATGACCTTCTCGAGGTCCTTGGGAGCCAGGTCGAGCAGGTAGCCCAGACGGCTCGGGACGCCCTTGAAGTACCAGATGTGCGTGACGGGCGCGGCGAGCTCGATGTGGCCCATCCGCTCACGGCGCACCTTGGCGCGCGTGACCTCGACGCCACAGCGCTCACAGATGATGCCCTTGAAGCGGACACGCTTGTACTTGCCGCAGTAGCACTCCCAGTCCCGGGTCGGACCGAAGATCTTCTCGCAGAAGAGTCCGTCCTTTTCGGGCTTGAGGGTGCGGTAGTTGATGGTCTCGGGCTTCTTGACCTCGCCGTGGCTCCACTGACGGATGTCGTCCGCGGTGGCCAGGCCGATCCGGAGCTCGTCGAAGAAGTTGACGTCGAGCACTATGCGTCAATCCCTCTCAGGGTCGTAAGTCTGTGGTCTGAAACGGGGGCCTGGGGGTCGGCGGGGCCCTGTGGGTGAGGGCCCCGCCGGACTCCCGTCAGACCTCTTCGACGCTGCTCGGCTCGCGCCGGGACAGGTCGATGCCGAGCTCCTCCGCAGCGCGGAAGACGTCCTCGTCGGTGTCACGCATCTCGATGGACATACCGTCGCTGGACAGCACCTCCACGTTCAGGCAGAGCGACTGCATCTCCTTGATGAGCACCTTGAAGGACTCGGGGATGCCGGGCTCGGGGATGTTCTCGCCCTTGACGATGGCCTCGTAGACCTTCACGCGGCCGGTGACGTCGTCGGACTTGATGGTCAGCAGCTCCTGGAGGGCGTAGGCGGCGCCGTACGCCTCCAGCGCCCACACCTCCATCTCACCGAAGCGCTGGCCACCGAACTGCGCCTTACCACCCAGCGGCTGCTGGGTGATCATCGAGTACGGACCGGTCGAACGGGCGTGCAGCTTGTCGTCGACCAGGTGGTGCAGCTTCAGGATGTACATGTAGCCGACGGAGATCGGGTCCGGGAACGGCTCACCGCTACGGCCGTCGAACAGCCGCGCCTTACCGGTCGGGAGCACCATGCGCTCGCCGTCGCGGTTCGGGATGGTGTGCTGCAGCAGACCCGCGAGCTCGTCCTCGCGCGCACCGTCGAAGACCGGGGTCGCGACGTTGGTGCCGGGAGCGACGGAGTCGGCGCCGATCGCCTGGAGGCGCTGCGCCCACTCGTCCGCCAGTCCGGAGACGTCCCAGCCGCGGCTGGCGAGCCAGCCGAGGTGGATCTCCAGGACCTGTCCCGGGTTCATTCGGGACGGGACACCCAGCGGGTTGAGGATGATGTCGACCGGAGTGCCGTCCTCCAGGAACGGCATGTCCTCGATCGGCAGGATCTTGGAGATGACACCCTTGTTGCCGTGACGGCCGGCGAGCTTGTCACCGTCGGTGATCTTGCGCTTCTGCGCCACGTACACGCGCACCAGCTGGTTCACACCGGGGGGAAGCTCGTCGCCCTCCTCGCGGTCGAAGACGCGGACGCCGATGATCTTGCCGATCTCGCCGTGCGGCACCTTCAGCGAGGTGTCACGGACCTCACGGGCCTTCTCACCGAAGATCGCGCGCAGCAGGCGCTCCTCCGGCGTCAGCTCGGTCTCACCCTTGGGCGTGACCTTGCCGACGAGGATGTCACCGGCGACGACCTCGGCACCGATGCGGATGATGCCGCGCTCGTCGAGGTCGGCGAGGACCTCCTCGGAGACGTTCGGGATGTCCCGGGTGATCTCCTCGGGGCCGAGCTTGGTGTCACGGGCGTCGACCTCGTGCTCCTCGATGTGGATCGAGGAGAGGACGTCGTCCTGCACGAGGCGCTGCGACAGGATGATCGCGTCCTCGTAGTTGTGACCCTCCCACGGCATGAACGCCACGAGCAGGTTCTTGCCCAGCGCCATCTCGCCGTGCTGGGTGGCCGGACCGTCGGCGAGGACCTGGCCCTCGATGATCCGGTCGCCCTCGTTGACGATGACCTTCTGGTTGACCGAGGTGCCCTGGTTGGAGCGGGCGAACTTGGCCAGGCGGTACGTGATGTACGTGCCGTCGTCGTTGGCCGTGGTGATGTAGTCCGCGGAGACCTCCTGGACCACACCCGCCTTCTCGGCCTTGACCACGTCGCCGGCGTCGACGGCGGAGCGGTACTCCATGCCGGTGCCGACGAGCGGGGACTCGGACTTAATCAGCGGCACGGCCTGACGCATCATGTTCGCGCCCATGAGGGCACGGTTGGCGTCGTCGTGCTCGAGGAACGGGATCATGGCGGTCGCGACCGACACCATCTGGCGCGGCGAGACGTCCATGTAGTCCACGTCGTCACCGGGGACGTAGTCGACCTCGCCACCACGACGGCGGACCAGGACGCGGTTCTCGGTGAACCGCATGTCGTCGTTGAGCGTGGCGTTGGCCTGCGCGATGACGAATCGGTCCTCTTCGTCGGCGGTCAGGTAGTCCACCTCGTCGGTGACCTGGCCGTCGACGACCTTGCGGTACGGGGTCTCGACGAAACCGAACGCGTTGACCCGGCCGTACGAGGCGAGCGAGCCGATCAGACCGATGTTCGGGCCTTCAGGGGTCTCGATCGGGCACATGCGTCCGTAGTGGGACGGGTGCACGTCACGGACCTCGAAGCCGGCCCGCTCACGGGAGAGACCACCCGGACCGAGCGCCGACAGACGGCGCTTGTGGGTGAGACCCGACAGCGGGTTGTTCTGGTCCATGAACTGGGACAGCTGGCTGGTGCCGAAGAACTCCTTGATGGAGGCGACGACCGGCCGGATGTTGATCAGGGTCTGCGGCGTGATCGCCTCGACGTCCTGCGTGGTCATGCGCTCGCGCACGACGCGCTCCATACGAGCCAGACCGGTGCGGACCTGGTTCTGGATGAGCTCGCCGACGCTGCGCAGGCGGCGGTTGCCGAAGTGGTCGATGTCGTCGGTCTCGACGACGATCGTCTGACCGCTGTCGCCGACCGTCTCGGTCTCGCCCGCGTGCAGCTTCACCAGGTACTTGATCGTCGAGATGACGTCCTCGACGGTCAGCACACCGGCGTCGAGCGGAGCCTCCGCGGCCAGCTTCTTGTTGACCTTGTAGCGGCCGACCTTGGCGAGGTCGTAACGCTTCGGGTTGAAGTACAGGTTCTCAAGGAGCGTCTGCGCGGCCTCACGCGTGGGGGGCTCGCCCGGACGCAGCTTGCGGTAGATGTCGAGCAGCGCGTCGTCCTGGCCCTGGGTGTGGTCCTTCTCCAGGGTGGCGCGCATGGACTCGTACTCGCCGAACTCTTCGAGGATCTGCTCGGTGGTCCAGCCGAGCGCCTTCAGGAGGACGGTCACGGACTGCTTGCGCTTGCGGTCGATACGGACACCGACCATGTCGCGCTTGTCGATCTCCATCTCCAGCCAGGCACCCCGGGACGGGATGATCTTGGCGGAGAAGATGTCCTTGTCGGACGTCTTGTCGATGGAGGAGTCGAAGTAGACACCGGGCGAACGGACCAGCTGCGACACCACGACACGCTCGGTGCCGTTGATCACGAACGTGCCCTTGTGCGTCATGAGCGGGAAGTCGCCCATGAAGACGGTCTGGGACTTGATCTCGCCGGTCTCGTTGTTCGTGAACTCGGCCGTCACGAAGAGCGGGGCGGCGTACGTGAAGTCGCGCTCCTTGCACTCGTCGATGGAGTTCTTCGGCGGCTCGAAGCGGTGATCGCGGAAGGTCAGCGACATCGACCCCGAGAAGTCCTCGATCGGGGAGATCTCCTCGAAGATCTCCTCCAGTCCGGACTTGGTCGGGACGTCCTGACCGTTCTCCAGAGCCTCCTCGACCCGACTCTGCCAAGCGGTGTTGCCGAGCAGCCAGTCGAAGCTCTCGGTCTGCAGCGCGAGCAGGTTCGGAACCTCAAGAGGCTCCTTGATCTTTGCAAAGGAAATGCGCAGCGGGGCGGTGCTGGCGCCGTTGTTCATATTCGCGGTCGAGGCATTGCGCGAGGCGGCCAAGAGGGGGTCCTTCCGAGGGCTCGGACTCACTACGCGCGTACCGGCCCCTCTCTCGCGCACGGAGACAGAAGTCCCAGGTCAGGGAACGTTCAGTCGTCTGTGCTCAAGTGAGGGCATGCCCCTGGTGACGGGCAGGGGACAGCTAACAGGCAGCGCAAAGGGTCAGTGTAGCCACTCGGCACACTGATGTCCAGTGCGGGTTTTTCGAGACCCTCGTTGCCCTCAACGCCCTCGGTCTGATTGCCCTCAACGCACGGTGATACTGCCCTCTTCGCCGTCGATCCATGCCTCGGATTCGGATCCTTGTGACGACGCGTCCTGAGAATTGCGCGCTGCGTGCGGTTCGTCAAGGCCCCCCTTGCCCAAAACGGGTGCTGCGCTCGTCACTTGCAGCCGGCCACCAGGGGCGCTCGAGGACACGACGAAGATCACCATACTCCCAGGTCCCACAGGTGCAAGGCAGTCGCCGCCCGACCCTCGGAACGCCGAAGAGCGACCACCCGGATGGATGATCGCTCTTCGGTGCGTTCGCGTTACAGCCCTACGGGGCTGTCGTCAGCGCGCGTGAGTCCGTGCGGACCCGTGAGGCCTTACTTGACCTCGACGGAGGCGCCGGCGCCCTTGAGGGACTCGGCGGCCTTCTCCGCGGCGTCCTTGGCAACCTTCTCCAGGACGGGCTTCGGGGCGCCGTCCACGAGGTCCTTGGCCTCCTTCAGACCCAGGGAGGTCAGCTCGCGCACGACCTTGATGACCTGGATCTTCTTGTCGCCGGCACCGGTGAGGATGACGTCGAACTCGTCCTTCTCCTCCTCGGCCTCGGCCACAACGCCCGGGCCGGCGGGGCCGGCAACGGCGACCGCGGCGGCGGCGGTGACGTCGAACTTCTCCTCGAAGGCCTTCACGAACTCGGAGAGCTCGATGAGGGTCATCTCCTCGAACTGCGCGAGCAGGTCTTCCTGGGTGAGCTTCGCCATGATGGGCGATCCTTCCAATAAGTCGGCTGGTGCCGGATGTACATGTATGGCGGGCGTACGTTCGGCCCGCTACGACCTCCGCCTCAGGCGGCGGCGGTCATTTCGCGAGCCGAGTTACTCGGCACCGCCCTGCTCGGCCTGCTTGGCGCGAAGAGCGTCCACAGTGCGGACGAGCTTCGACGGGAGCGCCTGGAAGACCTGAGCAGCCTGGGTCTGCTTGCCCTTGAAGGCGCCCGCCAGCTTGGCGAGCAGAACCTCGCGGGACTCAAGGTCCGCAAGCTTCTTGATCTCATCGGCGGACAGCGCCTTGCCTTCAAGGACACCGCCCTTGATGACGAGGTTCGGGTTGTCCTTGGCGAAGTCACGAAGACCCTTCGCCGACACCACCGGGTCACCGGTGACGAAGGCGACCGCCGTCGGACCGTTGAACAGGTCGTCGAGCGTCGTGATCCCGGCCTCGTTGGCCGCAATCTTGGTCAGCGTGTTCTTCACCACGGCGTACTGGGCGTTCTCACCGAGCGCACGACGCAGCGTCTTGAGCTGCGCGACGGTGAGACCCCGGTACTCGGTCAGCACAGCGGCGTTCGAGCTGCGGAACTGCTCCGCGAGCTCGGCTACCGCGGCAGCCTTGTCGGGCCTTGCCATAGAGCTTCGGCCTCCTTCCGGGTGATGAGACCGCTCGGAAGGGGCTGAGGTAAACGAAACGCCCCGGCGCAGGCGCACGGGGCGTAGCTCGACCGGGCGGTCACACGCATCGAGGCGGCGAACTCCGGGAGCACTTCCACTCACACCTGCGCGGGTCGTCCGCTGTTCAGCGGATCCTTCGGCCACCATGTCCTCGTACGAGCACGTGGCAACGACCAGCGGTCTTTGGCTTCTGTAGGAGAGTACGGGAACGGGTCGCAGCGAAGCAAATCCGCCCGTTCGCCCCTTCCCGTGAGGTCGGGTTCGCCGTGCCGGCCCACTCTCGTTCGTGCCCGGGTCTTCCCCGCCGCGCGCGTGGCCTTCAGGCTGCTCGCCTTCGTGCCGCAGGAGCCCTCGGCGCGGATCCGGCCCTGGTCGGGTGTCCGGCCGGTCATCCGGTTGCGCAGGGACGTGAGGCCACCGGTCTTCTTCGCGGCCCTGGCGACGGCGGCGGGCGTCGCCAGGCCGGACGACCGCCGGTCCGCCGCGGTGCAACCGGCCGCGGCCCCGGCGAGCGGCACAGCGGCGGGCTCGCCCGCCCCCACAGCGGACCTCGTCGATCCCCCGAATCACGCACGGCCGTCGCACCGCGGGACGGCGGGCGCGACCCGGGGGAACATGAACGATCGCGTGATTCTCAGGAGCTGGTGCCGGTGCCGCCCGCCACGGTCCCCGAGCTCTTCACGAGGTCGGTGAAGTCCTTGGTGTCGCTCACCGGGGGCTTCTCGGCCGTGACCTTCACGCCGTAGTCGCTGTAGTACGCGGTCTGGACCATCCGGCCGGCCGCCATGTCGGCCTTCTCGACCTTCTTGACCAGCAGGTCCTGGTCGTTGACCCAGATGTCCACGGTCTCCGTGCTGACCCCGGCCTGGGTGAGCTGCTTCTTCAGGTCCGCCAGCTGGCTCGCGCTCAGGTTGCTGCTCTTGCCGGCGAGGTCGGCGACGTTCACGGTGCCCGAGTAGTGCGTGGCGTTCACGCCCGACACCTTCTCCTCGCCGACCTTCTTGACGTCCCCGGAGGCCAGCAGCAGCTTCACGGACTGGTTCGGCGTGGTGTTCTGCATCTGGTCCTTCAGATACGTGCCGGAGCCGCCGCCGAGCTTGGCGAGGTCGTCGTACGCGTACCGGATCCAGTGCTTGCCGCCCGCCTGCTGGGCGAACTTGTCGCTCATCTTGGCGTAGTAGGCGTCGGACAGGTAGCGGGCCTCCATCGACGTCGAGCCGAGCTGGCGCATCGTCTGGGCCGTGGTGCCGCCGGTGTAGGTGATGGTGAGGGTGCCCTTGAGGCCGCCGCCCCAGCTGAAGGCGCCGTCCGCCTTCATCGACATCACGGAGCCGATGGTCGTCGACGAGCGGACCTTGGCCGAGTCGGCCTTGTCCGTGGACTTCTCGGCGGAACGCAGGGCCGCGATGGGGCTGACGTGCGTCGTGCTCTTCCCGCCCGCCTTGTCCTCCTTGCCGGAACCGGAGGAGTCCGAGGTACCGCAGGCGGCCACCCCCGTCAGCGCGGTCACCACCGCGATCGAAAGGGTCACGCGGCGCACGGTCGTGCTCTTCATGTAGTCCCACCCCAATGCGAGTCCTGTGCCCGCGCGCCAACCCCGGCGCACTGGCGGTCGTACGAAAAGTCGCACAAAGAAAGGACGGGCCCCGAACCTCATAGGTTCCAGGGCCCGCCCTTCAATGACGCGTACCTGACGCGGCTACCGGGGTGAGCTCAGGCTCAGACGGCGGCCGGGTCCTCCTCGACGAGGAGGTTGCGGGTGCGGTTCGAGTCGACCGGAATGCCGGGGCCCATCGTGGTGCTGATGGCGGCCTTCTTGATGTAGCGACCCTTGGCGGCGGACGGCTTCAGACGGAGGATCTCCTCCAGCGCGGCGCCGTAGTTCTCCACCAGCTTGTCGTCCTCGAAGGACGTCTTGCCGATGATGAAGTGCAGGTTCGAGTGCTTGTCGACGCGGAACTCGATCTTGCCGCCCTTGATCTCCGTGACGGCCTTGGCCGTGTCGGGGGTGACGGTGCCGGTCTTCGGGTTCGGCATCAGACCACGGGGGCCGAGGACGCGGCCGAGGCGGCCGACCTTGCCCATGAGGTCCGGAGTGGCGACGACGGCGTCGAAGTCCAGACGGCCCTTCGCCACCTCGTCGATCAGCTCGTCGGCGCCGACGATGTCGGCGCCCGCGGCACGCGCGGCCTCGGCACGGTCACCGGTCGCGAAGACCAGGACCCGGGCGGTCTTGCCGGTGCCGTGCGGGAGGTTCACGGTGCCACGGACCATCTGGTCGGCCTTGCGCGGGTCGACACCCAGGCGGAAGGCGACCTCGACGGTGCCGTCGAACTTGGTCGTGGAGGTCTCCTTGGCGAGACGGACGGCCTCGAGCGGGGCGTACAGCTTCTCCCGGTCGACCTTGGCGTCCGCAGCGCGGAGAGCCTTGCTGCGCTTGCTCACAACTGCTCCTGTGTGTTCTGAAAGGAGTCGTGGTGTACGGGCCGAGCAGGCCCTACCACGGTGGTTCTACGAAAGTGGCCTTCAGCCCTCGACCGTGATGCCCATGGAGCGGGCGGTGCCGGCGATGATCTTCGACGCGGCGTCCAGGTCGTTGGCGTTCAGGTCGGGAAGCTTGGTCGTGGCGATCTCACGGACCTGCGCCTCGGTGATCTTGGCGACCTTGGTCTTGTGCGGCTCGCCGGAGCCCTTCTCGACACCAGCGGCCTTGAGGATCATCTTCGCGGCCGGCGGGGTCTTGGTCACGAAGGTGAAGGAGCGGTCCTCGTAGACCGTGATCTCCACCGGGATGACCCAGCCACGCTGCGACTCGGTCGCCGCGTTGTAGGCCTTGCAGAACTCCATGATGTTGACGCCGTGCTGACCGAGCGCGGGGCCGACCGGCGGGGCCGGGTTCGCCGCACCGGCGTTGATCTGGAGCTTGATGAGCCCCGTGACCTTCTTCTTCTTGGGAGGCATGCTCTCTCCGGGTCCTTACTGAGAGGTTGATTGCCATCCGCGCCTTCGACCTGCGCCCATCGGGGCAAGATCCCACAGATGGCATACCGCACAACGATAGCCGCTGTCTCCCCCGGACAAGAAATCGTCCAGGTCAGACGGCCTGCGGGGGGCCTTCGGGCCGTCGGTCTCGCGGCAGGCGCAGCACCGCGGCAAGCGCCATGACCAGGGTCAGGCCGCCCGGCGGAGCGAGCAGCAGGGCCACCTCCGTCCGGCCGGCGTCGTCCGCGAGCGCCACCCGCTCCGGCTCGCCGGGCGCGTAGAGCACGTCCACGCTGTCGCCGGTGTGGTGCTCCTTGGTGCTCGTACCGACCGGCAGGTCGGCGGTCACCGGCTCTCCCGCGACGGTGAACTCCACCCGGCAGCCCCCGAAGAAGCACCCCGAGCCGGAGTCCTGGAACCTGGCGGAGGCCGGAGTCCCGCCCCGCACGTCGACACGCTGCCACGCGGCCGGGAGGAACACCCCGAGCGTCAGCACCAGCATCACCAGCGCGCCGGCACCGCACGCGATCGCGCCGCGGAAACGGCGAAGGCGCCCCGGCCCGGTATTCACCGGTGAGGCGCCCTCGGCGGGTATGTCCGTCAGGAACTTCAGTTCTTCTGGATCTGGTCGAAGGAGAGCTCGACCGGCGTCTCGCGGCCGAAGATCTCCACCAGGCCCTTGACCTTCTTCGAGTCGGGGTTGATCTCGTTGATGGTCGCCTGCAGCGTGGCGAACGGGCCGTCGGTGACGGTGACCGAGTCGCCGACCTCGAAGTCCAGCACCTGGACCTCGACCTTGCGCTGCGGAGCGGGCTTGCCCTCGGCCTCGGCGGCCTCGCGAGCGGCCTTCTCCTCGGCCTCCGGGGCGAGCATCTTGACGATCTCGTCCAGGGTCAGCGGGTACGGGTCGTAGGCGTTGCCCACGAAGCCGGTGACGCCGGGGGTGTTGCGGACGACACCCCAGGACTCGTTCGTCAGGTCCATGCGGACCAGGACGTAGCCCGGGAGCTTGTTCTGCTTGATCGTCTTGCGGTCGCCGTTCTTGATCTGGACGACCTCTTCCTGCGGCACCTCGGCCTGGAAGATGTAGTCCTCGACGTTCAGCGAGACGGCGCGCTGCTCCAGGTTGGTCTTCACGCGGTTCTCGTAACCGGCGTACGTGTGGATCACGTACCACTCGCCGGGCAGGATGCGCAGTTCCTGGCGCAGGGCCTCGACGGGGTCGACGGGCTCGGCCGCTTCTTCCTCGGCTTCTTCCGCGGCCGGCTCTTCCTCGGCCTCGGCTTCTTCCGCGGCCGGCTCTTCCTCGTCCACGACGCGGAGGGCGGCCTCCTCGGCCGGCTCCCCCGCCTCGGCCTCGGCAGCCTCGAACTCGTCCTGCTCGTCCGCGCCCTCGACGATGTCGAGCTCGTCGTCCACCGTCTCGTCCGGCTCGATGGCGTCGTTCAGGTTCGGGTCAGACACGATGGCTGCTTCTTCCTGGATACATAGGGGTGGAACATGCGAAAACGGGCGCCGGTACCACGGCGCCCTTCGCTCTTGGCTCAGCCGAAGACGTACTTGGCCGCGTGGTTGAGCCCATAGTCAATCACGGTCACCAGCGCGATCATGATGGCGACGAAGAAGATCACCACGGTGGTGTACGACGTCAGCTGGTTGCGCGTCGGCCAGACGACCTTGCGGAGCTCCGCGATGATCTGGCGGTAGAAGGTCGCGAGGCGCTTCAGCGGGCCCTTCTTGGCACGCTTGCCGCCCTTGCGACCCTTCTTCTTGGTCTCCAGCTCCTCGTCCTGGGCATCAGGCATGTCGATGGAGCCCACGGCGTCCGTCATTCGTCCTCACCTGATCCCGGGTCGTGGCCGTGCCGCGCCCGGTTCCTGAGCCGCACGGCGGTGCAGTGCTGTAAGTACATGCTGCGCACACATCCTGGCGGTGTGTGTAGCAGGGCCGGAGGGACTTGAACCCCCAACCGCCGGTTTTGGAGACCGGTGCTCTACCAATTGAGCTACGACCCTTTGGTGTTTCCCCCAACTTACCGCATCCGACCGGGTGCTCGGTGTGCACCGGCTGAACTGCGGCTGCTGAAGGCCAACGAGGTGAGAGTGTACGTGGTCCGGGGCCGGGCGTCGAACAGAAAGTGCTCGCACGGGCTCACCCAGCGGAAGATCGTCCTGGCGGCGGCCCGGATTCGGATGCTTGTTCACGAGTCGGCCCGATGCCGTTCAGTCTGTGAAACCGGCGTGCCGGTGACGTTTCCGGTCTGAAACGATGGGCCCCATGAGCGCTGCAACCCCTCCCACCGAGCGCCGGGTCTCCGCCCGAGTCGGCGCGATCTCCGAGTCCGCCACCCTCGCCGTGGACGCCAAGGCCAAGGCCCTCAAGGCCGCCGGGCGTCCGGTGATCGGCTTCGGCGCCGGTGAGCCCGACTTCCCGACTCCGGACTACATCGTCGAGGCCGCGATCGAGGCCTGCAAGAACCCGAAGTACCACCGCTACACCCCGGCCGGCGGTCTGCCCGAGCTGAAGGCCGCGATCGCCGCGAAGACGCTGCGCGACTCGGGCTACGAGGTCGACCCGGCTCAGGTCCTGGTCACCAACGGCGGCAAGCAGGCCATCTACGAGGCCTTCGCCGCGATCCTCGACCCGGGCGACGAGGTCATCGTCCCCGCGCCGTACTGGACCACGTACCCGGAGTCGATCCGCCTGGCCGGCGGTGTCCCGGTCGAGGTCGTCGCGGACGAGACGACCGGCTACCGCGTGAGCGTGGAGCAGCTGGAGGCGGCCCGCACGGAGAAGACGAAGGTCGTGCTCTTCGTCTCCCCGTCCAACCCGACCGGCGCCGTCTACAGCCAGGACGAGGCCGAGGCGATCGGCCGCTGGGCCGTCGAGCACGGCCTGTGGGTCCTCACGGACGAGATCTACGAGCACCTCGTCTACGGCGGCGCGAAGTTCACCTCGCTGCCCGCGCTCCTGCCCGAGCTGCGTGACAAGTGCATCGTGGTCAACGGTGTGGCGAAGACCTACGCCATGACGGGCTGGCGCGTCGGCTGGGTGATCGGCCCGAAGGACGTGGTCAAGGCCGCGACGAACCTCCAGTCGCACGCCACCTCGAACGTCTCGAACGTCGCCCAGGTCGCCGCCCTGGCCGCCGTCTCCGGCGACCTGGAGGCCGTCGCGAAGATGCGCGAGGCGTTCGACCGCCGCCGCAGGACGATCGTGCGGATGCTCAACGAGATCGACGGCGTGTTCTGCCCGGAGCCCGAGGGCGCCTTCTACGCGTACCCCTCGGTCAAGGGCCTGCTCGGCAAGGAGATCCGCGGCAAGCGCCCGCAGGACACGGTCGAGCTGGCCGCGCTGATCCTGGAGGAGGCCGAGGTCGCGGTGGTCCCGGGCGAGGCCTTCGGCACCCCCGGCTACCTGCGCCTGTCGTACGCGCTCGGTGACGAGGACCTCGTCGAGGGCGTCAGCCGGATCCAGAAGCTGCTGGCGGAGGCACGGGACTGACGTTCCCTGCCCGTACGGGGGCAGCTCCCGACTTCGGGAGCTGCCCCCGTCCCTTTGTGCGAGCAAGACCACGTTCGAGGAAAGAGCTACCGGCACAGCACGGACGTACGGCAGGATCCTGGGATGGAGCGTGTACGTGATGTCTCTGAGCTGCCGAAAGCCCATCTGCACCTGCACTTCACCGGCTCGATGCGGCCGGGAACCGTCCTGGAACTGGCCGACAAGCACGGCGTGCGCCTGCCCGAGGCGCTGACGGAAGCACTGACCAGCGGGGAGCCGCCGAGGCTGCGGGCCACGGACGAGCGGGGCTGGTTCCGCTTCCAGCGGCTGTACGACGCGGCACGCTCCTGCCTCAGAGAGCCGGAGGACATCCAGCGGCTGGTCCGGGAGGCCGCCGAGGAGGACGTCAGGGACGGCTCGGGCTGGCTGGAGATCCAGGTGGACCCGACCTCGTACGCGCCCAGGCTGGGTGGGCTGATCCCGGCCCTTGAGATCATCCTGGACGCGGTGGAGACGACGTCCCGGGACACCGGCCTGGGCATGCGTGTGCTGGTCGCGGCCAACCGCATGAAGCACCCCCTGGACGCGCGCACGCTGGCCCGCCTGGCGGTGCGCTACGCGGACCGGGGCGTGGTGGGCTTCGGGCTGTCGAACGACGAGCGGCGGGGCATGGCTCGGGACTTCGACCGGGCGTTCCACATCGCACGCGAGGGCGGCCTGCTGGCGGCCCCGCACGGGGGAGAGCTGACCGGCCCCGCGTCGGTGCGGGACTGCCTGGACGATCTGCATGCCTCCCGGATCGGACACGGGGTCCGGGCGGCGGAGGACCCGCGGCTGCTGAAGCGGCTCGCGGACCGCGGTGTGACGTGCGAGGTGTGCCCCGCGTCGAATGTGGCGCTGGGCGTGTACGAGAAGCCCGAGGACGTCCCGCTGCGGACCCTCTTCGAGGCGGGCGTCCCGATGGCCCTGGGCGCTGACGACCCGCTCCTCTTCGGCTCCCGCCTGGCCGCCCAGTACGACATCGCCCGCCACCACCACGGCTTCACGGACGCGGAGCTCGCGGAGCTGGCCCGGCAGTCGGTACGGGGTTCGGCGGCGCCGGAGGAGGTGAAGGCGAAGCTGCTGGCGGGCGTGGACGACTGGCTCAGCGGCCCGGCCTCTTGAAGTGGGCGTAGGGCGGATAGGGCTTGAAGCAGACCAGGACCTCGTCGGGGTGACCGCCGCCACCGCCGGGCGGCTCGACCAGCGGCAGCCCCGCCATCAGTTGTGACTGCCCTTCGGCGACCCGCTTCTGGCGCGGCCCCCAGCCCGCCGCGTACGCGAGGGACGTTGCCGTCCCGGCGAAGACGTCCCGGCTGCCGAACAGGAAGAACGTGCGGGCGTGGGTGGTGTGCCGCAGCTCGTCCCGGCAGCCGGCGAGCTTCTGACGGCTGCGCCAGGACGCGGCGTCCCGCGCCGTGCGCGCCTCGTCGGTGCGGACGGTGAGCGGGGCGCCGGCTCCGAGCGTGCGGCGCAGCGCGGGCCACTTGCTGGGACGCAGTCCGTACGAATGGTGGACCAGGACGAGGTCGACCAGGTCCCCGATGCCTTCGTCCGGCAGGACCGCGTCCCGCAGCGGCACATGGACGACGGTGTGCCGTGAATAGGCGGCGAAGGAGAACAGACCCGCGAGCCGGTTCAGTCCGTCGTGGTCGCCGTACAGCTGGCCGATGGGGTCCGGGGCGCGCAGTGAGGTGTGGCGCAGGGGCTGTCGGGGCTGGACGATCCGGTGTTCGTGCGGGCCCGTCCTGGGCCGGAACTGGCGCAGTCTCAGCTGCATATAGGGGGCCTCATGCCCCCCAGGGTCGCGGTCGGGCGGGGCCGTCGGCAACGGAGATTCCGCGCCGGCGGCCGCCTCGCTGCCCCTAGAGGCTGACGCCCACCGTCACCGGCTCGTTGACCAGCGTGATCCCGAAGACCGCGTGGACGCCCGCGACGACCTCACGGGCCAGCGCGAGCAGGTCCTCGGTGGTGGCCCCGCCCCGGTTGGTGAGGGCGAGGGTGTGCTTGGTGGAGATGCGGGCGGGCCCGGTGCCGTATCCCTTGGTGAAACCCGCCTTGTCGATCAGCCAGGCCGCGGAGGTCTTGGTGTGGCTGTCGCCCGCGGGGTAGGCGGGCGCCTCGACGCCGTCGCCCAGCCGCTCGCGCACGCGTGCGTGGAACGCGGCGTACTGCTCGTGGGTGAGGATCGGGTTGGTGAAGAAGGACCCGGCCGACCAGGTGTCGTGGTCCTCGGGGTCCAGGACCATGCCCTTCCCGGCACGCAGCTTCAGAACGGTCTCGCGGGCGGCGGCGAGCGGCACCCGGTCACCCGGCTCGACGCCGAGGGCGCGGGCCGTCTCGGCGTACTTCACCGGCGCCGACAGCCCGTGCGCGTTCTCCAGCTCGAAGCGGACGCGCAGGACGACATAGCGCGCGGGGTCGGCCTTGAAGCGGCTGTGGCGGTACGAGAAGGCGCACTCCTCGTTGGTGAGGGCGACCGTCTCCCCGTTGCGCCGGTCGTACGCGATCACCTCGGTGATCGTCGAGGAGACGTCCTGGCCGTACGCGCCGACGTTCTGGATCGGCGTCGCGCCGGCCGATCCCGGGATCCCGGCCAGGCACTCGACACCGGCGAGCCCGGCCTCGACGGTGCGGGCGACGGCGTCGGTCCACACCTCGCCGGCGGCCAGCTCCAGCGTCGTTCCGCGCAGCTCGAACCCGGTCGTGGCGATGCGCAGGGCGGTGCCGTCGAAGCCCTTGTCGCCGATGACGAGGTTCGATCCGCCGCCGATGACCAGCAGCGGCGTTCCGCTGTCGTCGGCCTCGCGCACGGCGTCGATCACCTCGGCGTCGGTGGTCGCGGTGACGAGCCGGGTGGCGGGGCCGCCCAGCCGGAAGGTGGTCAGCGGGGCGAGGGGGGCGTCGTGGAGTTCCTGCACGCGCCCAAGACTACGAGACACCGGTGACAGCCCCGGCGGGGCGGCACCCCTCACCCCGCCACGCGTGCGTACGGCCCCGTTCGCATGGAACGGGGCCGTACGCGCGCGTGTCCGTCACGAGAGCGCCAGTGCCTCAGCCGGCCACGGCCTCCAGGGCCGGTGACTGCTCGCTCGCCGTCACGAGCCTCGCGGCGCGGCGTCGGGCCGGGATCACCAGGGCGGCGACCGCGGCGAGGGCGACCACTCCGGAGCCCGTGGCCAGCGCGGGCCGCAGGCCGTCGACGAAGGACTGGGCGGACTCGTAACCGCCCTGTGCCGAGAAGATCGACGACATGACCGCGACGCCGAGCGCGCCGCCCACCTCGCGCAGCGCGTTGTTGGCGCCGGAGGCGATGCCCTGCTCCTGCGGGCGGACGCTGGACATCACCAGGTTGGCGGCCGGGGCGAAGTAGAGGGCCATGCCGATGCCGCTGATGATCAGGGCGGGCAGCTGTGCGGCGTAGGAGGCGGTGGCGGTGTCCACGTAGGCCAGGTAGCCGAGCCCGATGGCCTGCAGGAACAGTCCGGTGGCCACGACGGGGCGGCCGCCGATGCGGTCGGAGAGGATTCCGGCGATGGGTGCGACGAGCATCGGCATGCCGGTCCAGGGGAGCATCCGCAGTCCCGCCTCGGTGGGCGAGTAGGCGAGCACGCCCTGCATGTACTGGCTGAGCAGGAAGATCGACCCGAACATCCCGAGGAACATCAGCAGGCTCGCGGCGTTGATGCCCGCGAAGGCGCGGGAGCGGAACAGACGCATGGGGAGCATGGGGTTCTCGGCGCGGGAGCCATGGACGACGAAGGCGGTCAGCAGGACGGTGCCCGCGATCAGCCCGGTCAGCACGAGGGAGCTGGTCCAGCCGTCGGCGGGTCCGCGGACCAGGCCGTAGACGAGACCGAAGAGGCCGCCGCTGGCGAGCAGGGTGCCGGGGATGTCGAGCCGGGCGCCGGGGCCGTACGACTCGGCGAGACGGAGGCGGGCGAGCGGCAGCAGGGCCAGTCCGAGCGGGACGTTCAGCCAGAAGATCCAGTGCCAGGAGACGTGTTCGGTGAGGCTGCCGCCGATGAGCGGCCCGGAGGCGACCGCGAGGCCGTTGACGGCGCCCCAGATGCCGTACGCCATCCCGCGCTTGGCGGCGGGCACGGCGGCGGTGAGCAGGGTCATCGTGAGCGGCATCATGATGGCCGCGCCGATGCCCTGGACCGCGCGGGCGGCGATCAGGGAGTCGATGCCGGGCGCCATGGCCGCGGCGGCGGAGGCACCGGTGAAGACGGTGAGCCCGGCGAGGAAGAGCCGGCGGCGGCCGAAGCGGTCACCGAGCGCGGCGCCGAACATCAGCAGCACGGCGAAGGTGAGCGTGTAGGCGCTCACGGTCCATTCCAGGTCGCCCAGCGCTCCGCCGAGGTCCCCGCGGATGGAGGGCAGTGCGGTGGTGACGACGAGGTTGTCGAGGGACGCCATGAATCCGGCGACGCTGGTGATGACGAGGGCCCAGACGATCTGTCCGCGCCGTGCGGTGGTCGGTTCGGTCGGCTGTGCGGTGTGCTGTTCCGTCAGCCGTTCCGTCTGCTGTTCCGTCTGCCGTTCCGTCTGCTGTGACATCGCTCCCCCAGAGCGTGATCGATCCGCGATCAATGATTAGTTATCGATTACTAACTTTCGCGCCCATGAAAAGACGGCGGACCGCCTCCCCCTGTAGCCCTACTTCTCCAGCCGCCCCGTGAGCCGGGCGCTCGGATACATCCCCTGCCAGACCTGATGCTCCGGCGGAAACCCCATGGCCGCGAGGGTGTTGATGAGCATCCCGTAGGCCAGGAAGGTTGTGGTCTCGCTCACATCGGCCCCCAGCGGCAGGTGCACGGTCTCCCAGAGCTTCATCCAGCCGGCCCGTACGGCCTCGCCGAACTCATGGTCCCCCTCCGCCTCGGCGGCCGCGACGGTGACGTACGTCTGCATCTGCATCTGGAGCCGTTCCGGATGCTCCTGGATCAGACGCACGTACGCGTTGGCCATGGCATGCAGGGCCTCCTCACCCTCCAGCCCCTCGGCCGCCTCGCCGAAGACGTTGCACACGTCCTCCACGCAGCGCTCCGAGGCGGCGGCGAAGATCGCCTTCTTGCCCGGGAACAGCCGGAAGAGGTACGGCTGCGAGACACCCACACGCTTGGCGATCGCCTCGGTGGAGGTGCCGTAGTAGCCCTTCTGCGCGAACTCGGCGATCGCCGCGCGCACGACGCTCTCGCGCCTCTCGTCCGCACTCATCCTGGCCATGCAAGTAAGTTAGTGCTCAATCACTAACTATGTCAAGGGCTGACGCCGAAGAGCTCGCGCCGAGCCCGCGCGGGAACGCGTAAGGGGCGCCCCACAAGGGAGGACGCCCCTTACCGCACGCACGCGCTCAGACCAGTCGCACAACCGCCCGCGACATCCCGAGCACCTTCTGCCCGCCGCTGGTCACCGTCAGGTCGACCCGCACGGTGTTGTCGTCGAGCTTGGCGCCCACCTTGCCGGAGACCTCGATCACGGCACCCTCGTCGTCGTTCGGGACGACGACGGGCTTGGTGAAGCGGACGCCGTAGTCCACGAGCGCCCCCGGGTCCCCGGCCCAGTCGGTGACGACGCGGATGGCCTCGGCCATGGTGAACATGCCGTGCGCGATGACGTCCGGCAGGCCCACCTCCTTGGCGAACTTCTCGTTCCAGTGGATGGGGTTGAAGTCCCCGGAGGCACCCGCGTACCGGACGAGGGTGGCCCGGTCCACGGGGAAGGACTGCGCCGGCAGCTCGGTGCCGACCTCGACGTCGTCGTAAGCGATCCTCGCCGTCATCGGTTCCTCACGCCTCCTCGGCCGCGCGGGCCACGAGCTTGGTCCAGGCGGTCACGACGTGCTCGCCGGCTTCGTCGTGGACCTCACCGCGGATGTCCAGGATGTCGTTGCCCGCCATGGACTTCACGGCTTCGATGGTCGACGTCACCGTGAGCCGGTCGCCGGCGCGCACCGGGCGCTTGTAGGCGAACTTCTGGTCACCGTGCACCACCCGGCTGTAGTCCAGGCCCAGCTGCGGGTCCTGGACGACCTGCCCCGCCGCCTTGAAGGTGATCGAGAACACGAAGGTCGGCGGAGCGATCACGTCGGCATACCCGAGCGCCTTGGCGGCCTCCGGGTCGGTGTATGCCGGATTGCCGTCTCCGACGGCCTCCGCGAACTCGCGGATCTTCTCCCGGCCGACCTCATAGGGATCGGTGGGCGGGTAGGTCCGTCCCACGAAGGACTGGTCGAGCGCCATGGGCTCGGCACCTCCTGCTTGCTCTACTGGCCGGTACAGGTCACTGAACGACGCGAGGCCGCCCCCGATCACTCGGGAGCGGCCTCGTCGTACGAGCCTGATTTATCGCGTTTCGCGGTGCGCGGTGTGCGCGTTGCAACGCGGGCAGTGCTTCTTCATCTCAAGACGGTCCGGGTTGTTACGCCGGTTCTTCTTGGTGATGTAGTTCCGCTCCTTGCACTCCACGCAGGCCAGCGTGATCTTCGGGCGGACGTCGGTGGCAGCCACGTGAGTGCTCCTTGACGAACGGGTGGGATTAATTCAACGCAAGAAAGAGTAGCCGATCGAAGGACCGACCCCGCAATCGGCTACTGTCAGTAGCGGTGACCGGACTTGAACCGGTGACACAGCGATTATGAGCCGCTTGCTCTACCGACTGAGCTACACCGCTTTGATGTGATCCGTTCCCGCCTCGCGACGGGAACTTCTCACACCAGAGCCCCAATACGGAATCGAACCGTAGACCTTCTCCTTACCATGGAGACGCTCTGCCGACTGAGCTATTGGGGCGAGCGATGAAGACATTACACGCTCGGCAGCCGTTCACCCAAATCCGTTTCGGGCAGCTCTCCAGGCCCGCTCCCCAGGGCTTCCCGGCGGCCCCGCACGCACCTCTCGTGCACGCCTTCCCCTGCCCGAGCGCGGTCGGCTTCCGCACGACGGACCACGCCAGTACGACTATTGCGCTCCTCCCCGTCCCACGCGGTTCGTCACCCTAGGCTCGACTCACTCTGCGTGATCTTGCGTCCCCCGTGCACGGTCCCCGAGTTTCCAGCCCCCGTGGCCCCCTGGACCCCCGAGCCCTTGGAGCGCGATGCCCGACAGCCAGCCGCAGCCGCCCCCTCCGTCGTCGAACTCGTCGGGGTCCTCGGGACAGTCCGACACGGCCGCCCTGCTGCTGTGCGGGGCGCGGCTCACCGACGGCCGGACCGTGGACGTGCGGCTGGGCGGCGGGCGCATCGAGGCGGTCGGCACGGCCGGGAGCCTGGCACCGGGCCCGCCCCGCGTCACGGGCACGCGCGTGGACCTCGCCGGCTATCTGCTCCTCCCCGCCCCGGCCGAACCGCACGCCCACGCCGACACCGCGCTGTCGGCCGACGCCGGCGGCCCCGTCACGTACGACCCGGAGGACGTCCAGCGCCGGTCCACCGAGGCCGCCCTCCTGCAACTCGGCCACGGGGCCACCGCGCTGCGGGCGCACGTGCGCGTGGGCGACGTCCAGGCGCTGGGCGCCCTGAGCGCCGTACTGCGGACGCGGCGGTCGCTGCGCGGGCTCGCGGAGCTGACGACGGTGGCGATGCCGCGGGTGCTGACCGGTGCGGCCGGGGCGGAGGGGCTCGCGATACTGCGGGACGCGGTGAAGATGGGCGCCGCGGTGGTGGGCGGTTGTCCGGATCTGGACCCCGACCCCACGGGCTATGTGGAGACGGTCCTGGAGGTGGCCTCCGAGCACGGCTGCCCCGTCGACCTGCACACCGACGCCGCGGACCCGGCCCGCCTGGCCCGGCTCGCGGCGATGGCGGGCGGACTGCGCCCCGGCGTCGCCCTCGGCCCCTGCGCGGGCCTCGCCCGCCTGCCCGCCGAGGCGGCCTCCCGTGTCGCGGACCAGCTCGCGGCCGCCGGGGTCGCGGTGGTGTGCCTGCCCCAGGGCGGCTGCGGGGGCGTCGACCGGCGGGGTACGGCTCCGGTACGGCTCCTTCGGGCGGCCGGGGTCCGGGTCGCGGCCGGCAGCGGCGCCCTGCGGGACGTCTCCAACCCCGTCGGCCGCGGCGACCCCCTGGAAGCGGCGTACCTTCTGTCCTCCCGCCACGGCCTGCGTCCCGAGGACGCCTACGACGCGGTGAGCACCTCCGCCCGCGCGGTCCTCGGCCTCCCGGAGGTCCGCGTGGAGGCCGGTTTCCCCGCCGAACTCCTCGCCGTGCGCGGTGACCATCTGGCAGGCGCCCTGTCCCTCGCGTACAGCCGAATCGTGGTGCACCGGGGACGCGTGGTGGCCCGCACCAGCGCGGTGCGGGAGTACTGCAACTCGGCGGCAGCGGCGGAACTGGGGCTGCCTCGGCAGGGACGGGGAGAGGTGTCCTAGAGGCGTCCTAGAGGCGTCCTAGAGGCGTCTCAGGGGGCGGGTGGGACGGATGGCTTCCCGCCCCCTGCGCGCTGTCCCCTGCGCGCTGTCCCGGAACCCAACTCCCCGGGCGGTCCTGGAGTCATGCGGCAGTCGCCGCTCTTCGGGCGTACGGTCGGAAACATGCGCATTGTGATTGCTGGTGGTCATGGTCAGATCGGGCTGCGGCTGGAGCGGCTGCTCTCCGCGCGCGGGGACGAGCCCGCGGGGATCATCCGCAAGGCCGAGCAGGGTGACGACCTGCGGGAGGCCGGCGCCGAACCGGTCCTGCTCGACCTGGAGTCGGCCTCGGTGGAGGAGGTGGCGGAACACCTGAGCGGTGCGGACGCGGCGGTGTTCGCGGCGGGCGCCGGGCCGGGCAGCGGCGCGGCGCGGAAGGACACGGTGGACAAGGGCGCGGCGATGCTGTTCGCGGACGCGGCCGTCCGTGCGGGCGTGCGCCGTTTCCTGGTCGTCTCCTCGATGGGCGCGGACCCCGCACGCAAGGGCGACGACGTCTTCGACGTGTATCTGCGGGCCAAGGGCGAGGCGGACGCGTACATCAGCACCCTGGACGCGCTGGACTGGACGATCCTGCGCCCCGGTTCGCTGACGGACGACACGGGCACCGGCCAAGTACGCCTGGAGGCGCACACGGGCCCCGGCGCGGTCCCGCGCGACGACGTGGCCACCGTCCTGGCGGAACTGGTCGACACCCCGGCGACGGCCGGTCTCACTCTGGAGCTGATCAGCGGGTCGACGCCGGTTTCGGTGGCGGTGAAGTCGGTGGCAGGGAACTGAGCTTGCCCCTGTCCCGGGGCGGTCGGACCCTTCGGAACGTCGAATCCTTCGGGACCTCGGATCCTTCAGAACAGCGGCAGCTGCCCGGGGAACTCCGGTACGACGTATCCGTCCAACGACGGCTGGACCGCCCCCAGTTGCGCCTGCCGCCGCGACCCGGCGCAGGACACGAGTTCCCCACTCTCCCGCGCTCCGGGCGGATCGTGCCGCGCGAAACGTCCCGCGACAACGGCGATTTCACGACGACAGACCGGACAGGTTCTTCGACGGGAGGACGAGGACCAGGACATGGGGTCAGTGTGCCCCGGAACGGAGCGGACGTACCGGGCTCTCCACGACGGCGTCCCGACCACCCCGTCCCGCTGTGACACAGATCATCACGCACCCCCGCTCCAGGCGGAGGGCCGGAGCACCGGACTGCTCGCTACATGCCGGAACACAAAGAGACCCCCTCCACAGAGTGGAGGGGGTCTTCCCCAGTGTGGCGGCGCCAGGATTCGAACCTGGGAAGGCTGAGCCGGCAGATTTACAGTCTGCTCCCTTTGGCCGCTCGGGCACACCGCCGGGGTTTGCTGCCACGTCGAACCGCTTTCCGGCGGTGTTCCCTGGCAACGACGTAAACAATACCCGATACGGAGGGGTGCTTCGCCACTCGATTGATCGGCGCCTGGCGGACGCGGGGTGGCTAGGCTGGTGCGGATGCGGCCCGGCCCAGTGCCGGGCTCGGCGGCCACTCCGCGCCCGCCGACACGCACCCGATACGCACACGGACACAAGGAGCCACAGGACATGGCCGACTCCAGTTTCGACATCGTCTCGAAGGTCGAGCGGCAGGAGGTCGACAACGCACTCAACCAGGCCGCCAAGGAGGTCTCGCAGCGCTACGACTTCAAGGGCGTGGGCGCCTCGATCGCCTGGTCCGGCGAGAAGATCCTGATGCAGGCCAACTCCGAGGAGCGGGTCAAGGCGATCCTCGACGTCTTCCAGTCCAAGCTGATCAAGCGCGGCATCTCGCTGAAGGCGCTGGACGCGGGCGAGCCCCAGCTTTCCGGCAAGGAGTACAAGATCTTCGCGTCGATCGAGGAGGGCATCTCCCAGGAGAACGCGAAGAAGGTGGCGAAGATCATCCGCGACGAGGGGCCGAAGGGCGTGAAGGCCCAGGTCCAGGGCGACGAGCTGCGCGTCAGCTCCAAGAGCCGCGACGACCTGCAGGCCGTGATCACCCTTCTGAAGGGGCAGGACTTCGACTTCGCGCTGCAGTTCGTGAACTACCGGTAGTCCCGCGGCCTAGCACGAGGGAGGCCGAGTACGAGGAAGGGTGGGCACCCGGTGGTGCCCACCCTTCTCGCCTGCTGGCTGCGGTCAGGGGGTGCGCTCAGTCGCGCGAGTTGCCGAACAGGATGCGGTAGACGATCAGCAGGACCAGCGAGCCACCGATCGCGGCGGCCCAGGTGGCGCCGTCGTAGAAGTTCTTGGTGATCGGATGGTCCAGCCAGTGGGCCGCTATCCAGCCCCCGATGAAGGCGCCCGCGACTCCGATGAGCGTCGTTCCGATGAAGCCGCCCGGGTCACGGCCCGGCAGCAGGAATTTCGCGATGGCTCCGGCCAACAGTCCCAGGATGATCCAACCGATGATGCTCATGCCGTGAACCTGCCCTCTCGCGCTGTGTCCGCACCGTCCCGGCCCTGCGACTTACGCCTGGGCCGGCTGTGCTTCACAGGCCGTGTCGTGCCGTGGTCCGGAGCGCTGTCGCGCGCGTGTTCGTGCCGTGCTGACGAAGAAGACGTCATGGGGGCACCGGGCGGTTGCAGGGATCAGTAGGGTGCGGCGCATGACACCCCCCGAATCCGGACCCTCCGAATCCGGCCTGCGACGCACCCTCGGGGTGCGGGACGCCGTGGTCGTCGGCCTGGGCTCGATGATCGGGGCAGGGGTTTTCTCCGCTCTGGGGCCCGCGGCGCGGGCGGCCGGATCGGGGCTGCTCGCCGGGCTGGCCCTCGCGGCCCTGGTGGCCTACTGCAACGCCACGTCCTCGGCGCGGCTGGCCGCCCTGTATCCGGCATCGGGCGGCACGTACGTGTACGGGCGCGAGCGGCTCGGGGACTTCTGGGGGTACCTCGCGGGCTGGTCGTTCATCGTCGGGAAGACAGCCTCCTGCGCGGCCATGGCGCTGACTGTGGGGACGTACGTCTGGCCGGAACAGGCGCACGCGGTGGCCGTCGCGGCCGTGGTGGCGCTGACCGCGGTGAACTACGGCGGCGTCCAGAAGTCCGCCTGGCTGACGCGGGTGATCGTGGCTGTGGTGCTGGCGGTCCTCGCTTCCGTCGTGGTGGTGTGCCTCGGCTCCGGGCAGTCCGATGCCGGCCGGCTGGACGTCGGGGTCTCGTCGGGCGTGGGCGGGCTGCTTCAGGCGGCGGGTCTGCTGTTCTTCGCGTTCGCCGGGTACGCGCGGATCGCGACCCTGGGTGAGGAGGTACGGGATCCGGCACGCACCATTCCGCGCGCGATCCCCCTGGCCCTCGGTATCGCGCTGGCGGTGTACGCGTGCGTGGCCGTCGCCGTCCTCTCCGTGCTCGGCGCGGAGGCTCTCGGGCACGCGAGCGCGCCGCTGGCCGACGCGGTGAGGGCGGCCGGAGTGCCGGGGCTGGAGCCCGTGGTGCGGGTGGGAGCCGCGGTGGCCGCGCTGGGGTCGCTGCTCGCGCTGATCCTGGGTGTGTCCCGGACGACGCTGGCGATGGCCCGCGACCGCCATCTGCCCAAGGCCCTGGCCGCGGTGCATCCGCGCTTCCGGGTCCCGCACCGGGCGGAGCTGGCCGTCGGCACGGTCGTCGCCGTGCTGGCCGCGACGGTGGACGTACGGGGTGCCATCGGCTTCTCCTCCTTCGGTGTGCTGGCCTATTACGCGGTGGCCAACGCCTCGGCCTGGACGCTGAGCCCGGCTCCGCTGTCGCGCGCCGTGCCGGCGATGGGGCTGCTGGGGTGCGTGACACTGGCGTTCGCGCTGCCGGCGGCCGCGGTGGCCGTCGGGGCGGGTGTGCTGGCGGTGGGCGCCGGGGCCTACGGCGTACGGCTGTGGGCGGGTGCCCGATAGGAAGGCGTGAGGACGGCTTCCCGGCGCGCGCCCGGCTCCGCTCGGCTGGATATGGCCGCGTCGCCGGGTGCGGGTGGTGAAGGCCGGCCCCATGGACGGGGAGCGCGGGACTGGGAAGCCGCCCGTGTCGGCGGCTGCTCGATCTCGGTCATGGCTTCATGGTGCAGGCCGGCGCTGACAATCGGGCGGGCCTGTGGACAACAGCGGATGTGTGGAAAACCTGCGGGGAGCGGCCGGTCGGTGTCGGTCGGGAACGATCGGCTGGTGACGGGCCGGGAACAGCCCCGCTGGTGACCTGGCCGGCCGGGAAGGCCGCGTGCGGTCAGCGCGCCGCGAACGGCTGGTCCGTGGGCACGATCTCGCGTCCCAGCGGCAGCAGGGAGACCGGGATCAGCTTGAAGTTGGCGATACCGAACGGGATGCCGATGATCGTGAGGCACAGGGCGATGCCCGTGACGATGTGGGCGATGGCCAGCCACCAGCCCGCGAGGATCAGCCACAGGACGTTGCCGATGCAGGAGGCGGCTCCGGCGTCACGGCGCTCGACCGTCGTGTATCCGAAGGGCCACAGGGCGTAGACGCCGATGCGGAAGGCCGCTATGCCGAACGGGATGCCGATGATCGTGAGGCACAGCAGTACGCCCGCCAGCAGATACGCGAGAAACAGCCAGAATCCGCTCAGGACGAGCCAAATGACATTCAGGATGGTCTTCACCGGTTGCGACCTGCCATCTTCTCGAGTCGGGCGATTCGGTCCGCCATCGGCGGGTGCGTCGAGAACATCTTGGACAGTCCCTGGCCCGGCCGGAAGGGGTTCGCGATCATCATGTGGCTCGCTGTCTCGATCCGGGGCTCGGGAGGCAGCGGGAGCTGCTTGGTGCCGGCGTCCAGCTTGCGCAGGGCGCCGGCGAGAGCGAGCGGGTCGCCGGTGAGCTGGGCGCCCGATGCGTCGGCCTCGTACTCCCTGGAGCGGCTGATGGCGAGTTGGATGACGCTGGCGGCGAGCGGACCCAGGATCATGATCAGCAGCAGGCCGAGGATGCCGGGGCCGTCGTCGTCGTCGGAGCGGCCGATCGGGATGAGCCAGGCGAAGTTGACCAGGAACATGATCACCGAGGCGAGGGCTCCGGCGACCGACGAGATGAGGATGTCGCGGTTGTAGACGTGGCTGAGCTCGTGGCCGATCACGCCGCGCAGCTCGCGCTCGTCCAGGATGCGCAGGATGCCTTCCGTGCAGCACACGGCGGCGTTGCGCGGGTTGCGGCCCGTCGCGAAGGCGTTCGGCGCTTCCGTCGGGGAGATGTACAGGCGGGGCATGGGCTGGCGGGCCTGGGTGGAGAGCTCACGGACCATGCGGTAGAGGGCGGGGGCCTCGAACTCGCTCACCGGGCGTGCACGCATCGCGCGTAGCGCCAGCTTGTCGCTGTTCCAGTACGCGTACGCGTTGGTGCCAAGCGCGACCAGGACGGCGACGATCAGCCCCGTGCGGCCGAAGAAGCTGCCGATGACGATGATGAGTGCGGACAGTCCCCCGAGGAGAACTGCCGTCCTGAGCCCGTTGTGCCGGCGGTGCACGGTACGCCCTCCAAGTGGTGCAGCAGGGGAACCCTTTGCTTGCTGATCTGCTTACTGATCTTCGAAGCCACTGGTGCCGTGGTGTCACGTCCAGTGGACCCTCCCGCACTGGTCAACGCCAGGCGGCAACCACTAGTTCCCTTGTGCGTGCGGCCGCGCGGGTGGGCTGTTCGGGTGTCGGCGACCGTGGGCGGCACGCGCGCGCGGGGCCGGGTGTCCCACGCGCGCGTGGAGGCCTCAGAACAGGCCGGTGGCCGCGAAGCGCAGCACCAGCTGGGGCGCTCCGGACAGGGCGACGCCTAGGACGGCGGTGAGGGTGATCGCGGCCGTGAGCGGGGCGGGGACGCGGTGCTTCGCGGGCTCGCCCTCGGGGGCGCGGAACAGCAGGGCCGTCCACTGGAGGTAGTAGAAGAGGGCAATCACCACGTTGACGGCCATGACCACGGCCAGCCAGCCGAGGCCCGCGTCGACGGCCGCGGAGAAGACGGTGACCTTCGCGAAGAGGCCGATGATGCCCGGCGGCAACCCGGCGAGGCACAGCAGGAAGAAGGCCAGGATCAGGGCGGCCAGGGGGTTCGACGCGTAAAGCCCCCGGTAGTCCGAGATGCGGTTGAGGGACTTCGTACGGCCCACCACGGCGGCCACCGCGAAGGCGCCGAGGTTCACGGCGCCGTACATGAGGGCGTACGCGACGGTGGAACCGATCGCCTTCTGGGGGTCCTTGACGTATCCCGCGGCGGCGATCGGCACCAGGAGGTAGCCGGCCTGGCCCACGGAGGACCAGGCGAGCAGCCGTACCGCGCTGTACGCGCGCGTGGCCTGTTGCCGCAGGGCGCCGACGTTGCCGACGGTCATGGTGAGGGCGGCCAGCGCGGCGAGGGCGGGACCCCAGACGTCGCCGTACGAGGGAAGGGCGACGACGGTGACGAGGATCAGGCCGGAGAAGCCGACCGCCTTGCCGACGACCGACAGGTAGGCGGCGACGGGGAGCGGGGCTCCCACATAGGTGTCGGGCACCCAGAAGTGGAAGGGGACGGCGGCCGTCTTGAAGGCGAAGCCGACGAGAGTGAGGACGACTCCGGCCTGGGCGAGGGTGTGGAGCTGCCCGGGGACGTGCTGGATCCGGTCGGCGACCTGGGTCAGGTAGAGGGTGCCCGTGGAGGCGTACACGAAGCTGATGCCCATCAGGCTGACCGCGGTGGCGGTGACCGACGACAGGAAGAACTTCAGGGCCGCTTCGGAGGACTTCCGGTCGCCGTGCCGGATGCCGACGAGGGCGAACGCGGGCAGGGAGGCGACTTCCAGGGCCACGACGAGGGTCGCGAGGTCGCGGGAGGCGGGCAGCAGGGCGGCGCCCGATGCCGAGGACAGCAGCAGGAACCAGAACTCGCCTTCGGGGATGTTCCGGCGCGCGTCCTTCAGCGCGGTGACCGACAGCAGGGCCGCGAGGAGGGCGCCGCCGAGGACGAGGAACTGGATGACGAGGGTGAACCGGTCGGCCGTGTAGCTGCACACGTGCGGGTCGCCGGTCAGGCAGAACGTGCTGCGGTCGCCGTCCAGGAGCGGCAGCAGCAGGAGGGCCGAGACGGCGAGTCCCGCGACGGAGACCCAGCCGAGGACCGCCTTCCTGGCGTCGGGCACGAACAGGTCAGCGACGAGGACGGCGAGTGCGACGACCGCCGCGGCGGTGGGCGGGGCGATGGCGAGCCAGTCGACGGACTGGACCGCCGACTGGGCCAGCGGCTGGGCCAGGGCGCTCATCGGGTGCCTCCTGCGAGGAGCTGCTGCACAGCCGGATCGGTGAGGCCGAGGAGGACCTTGGGCCACAGTCCGGCGACGACGGTGAGGGCGACGAGCGGCGTCCAGGCCGCGAACTCGTACGTGTGTACGTCGGCGAGCTTCGGCATGTCCTGCGGTACGGCGCCCATGCAGACGCGGCGGACCACGACGAGCATGTACGCGGCCGTCAGCAGCGTGCCGAACGCGGCGATGGACATGAACGTGAGGAACGCGGGCCGGCTGAGGTCGGCCGCGGGGTTGAACGCGCCGAAGAGGGCCAGCATCTCGCCCCAGAACCCGGCCAGGCCGGGCAGGCCGAGCGAGGCGACCGCGGCGAAGGCCAGTAGGCCGCCCATACGCGGGGCCTTGCCGTACAGCGCGGCGCCCGTCTGGAAATGATTCGGCGCGGCGGAGCCGCTCGTTGAGGGGCGGTGGTCGGGCGACGGGAGGGAGAGGGCGTCGAGGTCGGTCGTGCCCGTGCGGTCCTTCAGCGCGCCGACCAGGAAGAAGAGGAGGCCGGTGATGAGGCCGTGGGCGATGTTGGCGAACAGCGCGCCGTTCACGCCGGTCGGGGTCATGGTCGCGATGCCGAGCAGGACGAAGCCCATGTGGCCGACGGAGGAGTAGGCGATGAGCCGCTTCAGATCGCCCTTCGCGCCCTGCTTGGCGAGGGCGAGGCAGGCGAGGGATCCGTAGATGATCCCGACGACGGCGAAGGCGGCGAGGTAGGGCGCGAAGGTGTGGAAGCCGTCCGGCGCGATCGGCAGCAGGATCCGGACGAAACCGTACGTACCCATCTTCAGCAGCACACCGGCCAGCAGGACCGAACCCACGGTCGGGGCGGAGGTGTGGGCGTCCGGCAGCCAGCTGTGCAGCGGCCACATCGGCGTCTTGACCGCGAGCCCGATCCCGATCGCCAAAACCGCGATGACCTGCACGGATGTGGTCAGCGACCGGCCGTTGTCAGTGGCGAGTGCCACCATGTCGAATGTGCCCGCCTTGATTCCGATCAG
This sequence comes from Streptomyces sp. NPDC086549, assembly GCF_044746205.1. Classification (NCBI taxonomy): domain Bacteria; kingdom Bacillati; phylum Actinomycetota; class Actinomycetes; order Kitasatosporales; family Streptomycetaceae; genus Streptomyces; species Streptomyces sp. NPDC086549. The sequence continues at coordinate 915,252 of NZ_JBIVBS010000002.1, forward strand.
GAGCAGGCCGAGCAGCATGACGACGGACCCGAGCAGCGTGAACAGGATGAACTTCCAGGCGGCCTGGGTCCGGCCCGCACCGCCCCAGCGGGCGATGAGGAAGTACATCGGGATGAGCACCATCTCGAACGCGAGGAAGAACAGCAGCAGGTCGAGGACGGCGAAGGCCGCGAGGGTGCCGGACTCGAGGACGAGCAGCAGCGCGACGAAGGCCTTCGGGCTCGGGCCCGCAGGCATCTTGAAGTAGGAGTAGAGCGCGCAGAGGAAGGTCAGCAGCGCGGTCAGGACCAGAAGGGGGAGGGAGATGCCGTCGATGCCGAGGTGGATCCGCACGTCGAGTGCGGGGATCCAGCTGATGTCGGTCGTGGCCTGCATCTTCGACGGCTGGTCGTGGTCGAAGCCGAGCACCAGGGCGATCGCGGCGATGAGGATCGCGCCGGTGACGGTCACGCCGTGCCGCAGCACGGCCTGCTCGGGGGACTTGCCCTTCAGTCCGGGCGGGGCGGGCAGCAGAGCGGCGACGGCGCCGAGGAGCGGGCCGACGACGACGAATGCCAGAAGGAACTGCATCACGGACTCGTTGATATCGATCACGCCTGCTCACGCTCCCGTGGCGACGAGGAGGACGGCGACCGCCAGGACGACGGAGCCGGCGAGCAGCGCGCTCACATAGGTCTGCACATTGCCGGTCTGGGCACGCCGCACGGCGGCCCCGAGCAGTCGGGGCAGCGCGGCCGCACCGCGTACGTAGGTGTCGACGACCTCGCGGTCGAGGAACTGGACGAGACTCGCTCCGGCCTGGACCGGGCGGACGAACAGCGTCGCGTACACGGCGTCCAGGTGGAAGCCGACGGCCGCGTGCCGGTGCAGCGGGCCGAGCAGCAGCCGTCCGGGATCCGCCGGGTCGGGCGCGTACGCGACGTCGCCGTAGGCGGGCTTGTGGCTGGCGATGGCCTCCGCCTCGACGAGCCCGGCGTCGCCCTCGGGATGAGCGGCGACGGCACCCAGAGGGGTCCGGGCGGCCAGTGCGCTGGTGCGCTGCCAGGCGCCGTAGGTGACGAGGACACCGACCAGGGCGAGGCCCGTGCCGAGGATCGACGTGACGAGGGTCGGGTTCAGGTCGCGGCCGTCGAACCAGTCGGGAAGCAGGCGATAGGTGAGCCCGCCGAGGGCGAGTGACGGGACGGCGAGCACCCACAGCACCACGGTCATCGTCAGCGGCTGTCTCCCGTGGTCCGGGGCCTCGGCGCCCCGCCCGCGGAAGGCCAGCAGCCACAGGCGGGTCGCGTACGCGGCGGTGAGCAGGGCCGTGAGCAGACCGGCGACGAGGACGATCCAGCCCGCGCTGCCGGGAGCGTGCGCCGTGTGGCCGGTGGCGACGTGCTCGGCGGCGCCGAGGACGGACTCCTTGGAGAAGAAGCCGCTGAACGGCGGGATCGCGGCGAGCGCGAGGAGCGCCACGGTCATCGTCCAGTAGGCGTCCGGGACACGGTCGCGCAGATGGCTCATGCGGGACATGGCGGCGAGCGAGTTGGTGCCGGCAGCGTGGATGATCACGCCGGCCGCGAGGAACAGCAGCGCCTTGAAGGCGCCGTGCGACAGGAGGTGGAAGACGGCGGCGCCGCGGTCGCCGACGGCGAGGGCGCCGGTCATGTAGCCGAGCTGGCCGATGGTCGAGTAGGCGAGGACACGCTTGATGTCGTCCTGGGCGAGCGCGGCGAGGGCGGAGCCGGCCATCGTGACGGCGGCCATGACGGCGAGGACGACCAGCGCGGCCGAGGAGGCCTGGAAGACGGGGAGGAGACGGGCGACGAAGTACACACCGGCGGCGACCATCGTCGCGGCGTGGATCAGCGCGGAGACGGGGGTCGGGCCGGCCATCGCGTCGGGAAGCCAGGTGTGCAGCGGGAACTGCGCCGACTTGCCCGCCACACCCGCCAGGAGCAGCAGGGCGATCAGGGTCGGGTGGTCGAGTCCGCCGCTCGCGACGGTCCCGAGCACCTTGGTGATCTGGAAGGAACCGGCGTCGGTGGCCAGCGCGAACAGGCCGATCAGGAAGGGGACGTCGCCGAGCTTGGTGACCAGGAAGGCCTTGATGGAGGCGGCGCGGGCCTCCGGGGTCTCCCAGTAGTGGCCGACCAGGAAGTAGGAGCAGATGCCCATGACTTCCCAGCCGACCAGCAGCACGATCAGGTCGCCGGAGTAGACGACCAGGAACATCGCGGAGGTGAACAGGGAGACGAGGGCGGCGTACGAGGGGTAGCGGGGGTCGTCCCGCAGGTAGCCGGTCGAGTAGACCTGCACGCAGGTGGCGACGACGCCGACCAGTACGGCGACGAGCGCGGCGAAGCCGTCGATGTAGAGGGCCAGCTCGATCGGGATCGAGCCGGTCGGCGTGAGCTCGGTGTGGGCGGTGATGGCCGTGCCTGCGCCCTGGCGCACGGCTACCAGCACGGCCAGCACCAGCGAGGCGAAGGTCGGCAGGACCGCGAGCGGGCGGACGAAGCCGGGGGCCGTGCGGCCCAGCAGCAGGCCGGCCGCGGCACCGAGGAACGGCAGGAGGGGAACGAGGACGGCGAGGGTGGTCGTGGTCACGCGGTGGCCTCAGCCTTCTCGGCCGCGGGGGCGTCGCTGTCGAGGCCGTCGGGCTCGCGCCCCTCGGCGGTGTCGCGGAGCCTGTCGATGTCGGAAGTGCCGCGGTTGCGGTAGACCGCCAGGACGATCGCCAGGCCGATGCCGATCTCGGCGGCGGCGATGGCGATGGTGAACAGGGTCAGGGCCTGGCCGGAGTGCAGGGTCTCCTGGGCGGCCTTGCTGAGCCAGACGTCGAAGGCGACCAGGTTGAGGTTGACGGCGTTGAGCATGAGCTCGACGGACATCAGGACCAGGATCGCGTTGCGCCGGGCGAGGACGCCGTACAGGCCGGTGCAGAAGAGGAGGGCGGAGAGCACGGCGGGATAGGCGAGGTGCATCAGCGGACACCTTCCTTGGCTGCCTGGCCGCCGCGGGTGCCGGGGACCTGCCCGCCCGCCGGGGTGGTGGCGTCCGCCTTCGCCTTGCGGGACAGGACGATCGCGCCGACCAGGGCGGCGAGGAGGAGGACGGAGAGGGCCTCGAAGGGGAGGACCCAGTTCTGGAAGAGGCTCTCGCCGGTGACCTTCGTCGACCCTGCGGCGGCGCCGCTCAGGTCGATCCAGGTCGTGCGGAAGGCGTCGACGACCACCCAGACCAGGGCGGCCGCGGCGGCGACCGCCACGGTGAGGGCGGCCCAGCGGTTGCCGGAGTCGGCGTCCGGGGAGCGGCCGATGGGGGCCCTGGTGAGCATCAGACCGAAGAGAAGGAGGACGACGACGGAACCGACGTAGATGAGGACCTGCACCCAGGCGATGAACTCGGCGGTGAGCAGGAGGTACTCGACGGCCAGGCCGCCGAGGGTGACGACGAGCCACAGGGCGGCGTGCACCAGTTGCCGGGTGGTGACGGTGACGAGCGCGGCGCCGAAGGTGACCAGGCCGACGAGGAGGAAGGCGATCTCGACACCGTTCGGGGAGAGGAAGCCGTGGGTTGAGGCGGCGAGGCTCACGCGTCCCCCTCCTGAGGCTCGGCCTGCGCTGCCGCGAGCTTCTCCGCGGTCTTGCGGGCGGCGGAGAGTTCTTTCGGCTCCTCCGCGCCGGGGTCGAGGGCCGGCGGGGCCGGGACGGTCCACATCCACTCGCGAAGCTTGTCGCGCTCGTGGGTGAGTTCGCGGATGTCGGTCTCGGCGTACTCGAACTCCGGGGACCAGAACAGGGCGTCGAAGGGACAGACCTCGATGCAGATACCGCAGTACATGCACAGGGAGAAGTCGATGGCGAAGCGGTCGAGGACGTTGCGGCTGCGCTCGCGGCCGCCAGGGGCCGCCGCCGGGACCGTCTCCTTGTGGGAGTCGATGTAGATGCACCAGTCCGGGCACTCGCGGGCGCACAGCATGCAGACCGTGCAGTTCTCCTCGAACAGGCCGATGACGCCACGGGTGCGGGGCGGGAGGTCGGGCTGGACGTCCGGGTACTGAGCGGTGACCGTCTTCTTCGTCATCGTGCGGAGGGTGACGGCCAGGCCTTTGGCGAGGCCGGAGCCGGGGATGGGGGCCACTACGAGATCACCACCTTGACGATGCCGGTGAGGGCGATCTGGGCGAGGGAGAGGGGGACGAGGAGGGTCCAGGAGAGCTTCTGGAGCTGGTCCTCGCGCAGGCGGGGGTAGGTGACGCGGAGCCAGATGACGACGAAGGCGAGGACCGCCGTCTTCAGGAGGGTCCAGAGCCAGCCGAGGCCGTCGGCGCCCCAGGGGCCGTGCCAGCCGCCCAGGAAGAGGACGGTGGTCAGGCCGCACAGGACGATGATCCCGGCGTACTCGGCCAGGAGGAACAGAGCGAAACGGAGGCCGGTGTACTCGGTGTACGCGCCGAAGATGATCTCCGAGTCGGCGACGGGCATGTCGAAGGGCGGCCGCTGGAGCTCCGCGAGACCGGCCACGAAGAACACGATCGCGCCGGTGATCTGCCAGGGCAGCCACCACCAGTGGAAGGCGTCGAGGATGCCCGGGAGGGAGACCGTGCCGGCCGCCATCGCCACCGAGGCGGCGGCGAGGAGCATCGGGAGTTCGTAGGCGAGGAGCTGCGCGGCGGTGCGGAGGCCGCCGAGGAGGGAGAACTTGTTGGCGCTGGCCCAGCCGGCCATGAGCGAGCCGAGGACGCCGACGCCCATCACCGCGAGCACGAAGAAGACGCCCGCGTCGAGGACCTGTCCGACCGCGCCCTCGCCAGGGCCGATCGGGATGGCGAGCAGGACGAGCAGATAGGGAAGGAGGGCGACCGCAGGGGCGAGCTGGAAGATGCGGCGGTCCGCGCCCGCCGGGACCACGTCCTCCTTCTGCGCGAACTTCACGCCGTCCGCGATGAGCTGGGCCCAGCCGTGGAAGCCGCCCGCGTACATCGGGCCGAGGCGGCCCTGCATGTGGGCCATCACCTTGTGCTCGGTCTGGCCGACGATCAAGGGGAAGGTGAGGAAGACGACGAAGACGGCCAGGAGTCGCAGGGTGACGTCGAGCGCGCCGTTCACTGCGGGCCTCCGGTGCGGTCGTCGCGGGTGCGGTCTTCAGGGGAGGGAGCGGCCGTGGGCGGCTGCTCCTCGGCGGTGGGTTTTCCGGGAGTGGGCTCGTCAGGGGCCGGCTCCTGTGGCGCCGACTCATCTGAGGCCGGCTCCGCGGGGGTCGACTCTTCGGGGGTCGACTCTTCGGAGGCCGGCTCTTCGGAAGTCGGCTTTGGGGAAGTCGGCTCTACCGGCGCGGGTGACTCGGACACCGCCTCCATGGGGCCGGGCTCCGCGAAGCCGGGCTCCGCAGGACCGGGCTCCGCAGGATCGGGCTCCGCAGGACCGGGCTTCGTGGGTGTCCCGGGTCGGTCGTCGGCGGGTTCCGCCTCAGCCTTCGGCTCCGGTTCGTCGAAGGCCGGGCGGGCGTGGTGCCAGGGAGCGTCCGAGCCGCGGGGAACGGCGGGACGTGCGGACGGCCGGGTGGTGGCACCCGGTGCTGGCGGTTCCTCCGACGCGTCACCCTGAGCGCGCTGCGAGGCAGAGCCCTCCGAGGCACTGCGCGCCCGACGCGGCCCCGCTGGAGGCGTGGCCCCCGCGGCCCCCGCCTCCGGCGCGGGCGCCTCCGTACGCTGCGAGGCAGAGCCCGCACTGGCACTCCGGGCCCGACGCGGGGCACTCGCCGGAGCAGCCCCGGCAGCCGTCTCCGCAGCTGGGGCGCCCGCAGCCGGGGCGCCCGCAGCCGAGGCCTGACTGACCGATCCCTCCGCCGCCGTACGCGCGCGCCGTACCGGCCGCTCCCCCGCGGCACCGGCACCGGCAGCGCGGGCCGGACGCTCCCCGGCACCGGCTCGGCCCGCGGCCCGGGCCGGGCGGGCCGGGGCAGGTGGGAGTTGGCCCTTGAGGGGGCCCCACTCGTTGGGGTCGGGGACGCCCGGCGGCAGCATCTGGCGGCGCTTGGGGCCGCCGTGCTCGGACTCGCCCGGTTCCTTGGCACCGGGCCAGGCCTTGGCGACGCGTGCCGCGAGGACGAAGTCCTTGCGCAGGGGGTGGCCCTCGAAGGTCTCCGGGAGGAGGAGGTGGTCCAGGGCGGGGTGGCCCTCGAAGTGGACGCCGAACATTTCGTGCGTCTCGCGTTCGTGCCAGCCCGCACCGGCGTAGACGCCGACGGCGGAGGCGAGGGCCGGGGCCTCGTGCGGGACCGTGGTGCGGAGCAGCAGGCGGCGGACCGGGGACAGGGCGACTACGTGCGCCGAGACGCGGAAGCCCGTGCCCGGTTCGTCGACCGCGCTCAGCCAGTCGAAGTAGGTGCAGGACAGGGTCGTACGGGCCGTCTCCAGGGCGGTGAGCCAGGAGGACGGCGGGACGTCCACCGTCAGGACCTCGTACGACTCCTCGGCCGTGGCCTCCGTACCGAAGAGTTCTTCGACGGGGGCGGGCAGCCAGCCGACCGTGGTCATCGCGCGGCCCCCTCGGCGGCGGGCGGCTGCACCAAGGGGCTCTGCAGCGCGGCTGCCGAAGGCCGCGGGACGCCGGTGGCGCCGTACCGCTCCTCCAGCGACTCCCTGGCGATCTTCTCCTGGAGCTTGAGGATCCCCTGGAGCAGCGCCTCGGGGCGGGGCGGGCAACCGGGGACGTAGACGTCCACCGGGATGATCTGGTCGACGCCCTTGGTGACGGAGTACGAGTCCCAGTAGGGGCCGCCGCAGTTGGAGCAGGCGCCGAAGGAGATGACGTACTTCGGTTCGGGCATCTGCTCGTACAGGCGCCTCACCGCGGGCGCCATCTTGTCCGTGACCGTGCCCGAGACGACCATGAGGTCGGCCTGGCGGGGGCCCGGAGCGAACGGGATCACGCCCATCCGGATGAAGTCGTGGCGGGCCATCGACGCGGCGATGAACTCGATCGCGCAGCAGGCGAGGCCGAAGTTGAAGACCCAGAGCGAGTAGCGGCGGCCCCAGTTCAGGACCACTTTCATGGGCTCGGGAGCCAGGCGGGCGAGCGCGCCCAGCCGCTTCGGCTCCGGGAGCAGCACCGGCTCGGCGGTCACGGGAGCGGGCGAAGGAGTCGCTTCTGGCGTCACGTCCGTCGCGTTCGTCACGTCCGTCGCGTTCGTCACGTCCATGCCAGGACCCCCTTCTTGTATGCGTAGAGAAGGCCCACGGCCAGGAAGCCGAGGAAGATGAACATCTCCACGAGCGTGGTCGCGCCGTAGCCGGGGGCGGCGAAGACCGTCGCCCAGGGGAACAGGAAGACCGAGTCGATCGCGAAGATCACGTACAGGAAGGCGTAGACGTAGTAGCGGACCTGGGTGTGTGCCCAGCCCTCACCTACAGGGTCCACGCCGCACTCGTATGTCAGCAGTTTCTCTGGCGTGGGGACGACCGGCCGCAGCAGCCGTCCCGCGCCGAAGGCGACCCCGACGAAGAGCACGCCCATAAGAGCAAGCAGTCCTACGACCGAATAGGACTGGAAGTAGTCCGCCGCGACGGCGGTCGAGCCCCCCAACGTCTCCCGCAACGTCCGCCCCTTCGCTCCCTGACCTGGTGACCCCAGTTAACTCTTGATTCGACGATCTGTACGCACGGGAGTCTAGGCCCTGATAAAGAGACCGTAAGCAGCCTGTCACTGCATGAGACAGCAGGGTGGGGTTTTCCCCAGGAGACCGCGGCGGCGAACTTCATGGCGCCATCGCTCGGCGCACGGCACGCTAACCGGTATGACCGCTGCCTCCCCCTCCGCCGGCATCGCGCGCGCCGACGGCGACGAACACCTGCCACCGGCCCGTTTCGCCTACGACGCACAGACCTGGAAGGAGATCGCGCATCTCCTGGTGAACCTGCCGGTGGCGCTGTTCGGCTTCTGGTACGTAGTCACCGCGGTGTTCGTCAGCGGCATGCTGACGCTCACCGTGGTCGGCTTCCCGCTGCTCGCGGCCGTGCTGCTGGGTGCGCGGCGGCTGGGGAAGCTGGAGCGGGCGCGGGCCCGGCGGCTGCTCGGGGTGCGGGTGGAGGAGCCGAGCCCGTTGCCGCTCGCCAGGAGCGGCGGGCTGCTGCAGCGGCTGTGGATGGCGCTGAAGGACCCGGTGGGCTGGCGGACGCTGCTGTACGACCTCATCCGGCTGCCGTGGGGCATCCTCACGTTCGTCACCGTGGTGACCGGGCTGTTCGTGCTGTGGCCGGTGCTGCCGTTCGTCGTGCGGGGCCTGGCGAACGTGGACCGGGTGATGGTGCGCGGGCTGCTGTCGCCCTCCGACGAGCTGGAACGCCGTATCGCCGAACTGGAGTCCGATCGCGGGGTCGTGGTGGACACGGCGGCCGCCGACCTGCGGCGCATCGAGCGCGATCTGCACGACGGGGCACAGGCCCGCTTGGTCAACCTGGCGATGGGGCTGGGCCTGGCCAAGGAGAAGCTGCTCGAGGACCCCGATTCGGCCGCGGTGATGGTCGAGGAGGCGCACGGCGAGGTGAAGCTGGCGCTGCAGGAGCTGCGGGACCTGGCACGCGGCATCCATCCGGCCGTGCTCACGGACCGCGGGCTGGACGCGGCGCTCTCCTCGGTCGCCTCCCGTTGCACCGTGCCGGTGAAGGTCACGGCCGACCTGGAGTCGAGGCCGGCCGCCGCGATCGAGGGCATCGCCTACTTCACGGTCTCCGAGCTGCTGCAGAACATCAGCAAGCACAGCGGGGCGAGGTCCGCCTCGGTCGACGTGTGGCGGACGGACGAACGGCTGCTCATACAGGTGTGGGACGACGGCCGCGGAGGCGCGCGCCTGGACGGCGGTAGCGGTATGCGCGGCCTGGCGGAGCGGCTGGGCGCCGTCGACGGGCTGTTCGTCGTCGATTCCCCGCCCGGCGGCCCGACCACGGTCACCGCCGAGCTGCCCTGGCGGGACCGGACGGAGGCCCCCCGGAAGAGGTAGGGAAAACCCCCCGGGCAAGAGGCCGACGGCCTCCATGGTGCGCGGACCTGCGACGCAGCAGTGTGGGGGTACGGCAAGACAGCCGCCGGACGAGGAGAACGGACGACGCCGATGGCGACGGAGTACGGGCAGGAGTACGGGCAGGAGTACGGGCACTACAGCGGGCCCGGTCTCCGGGACGCGGACGAGGGGGAGCGACGGCACGGGCTGCCCGCCGTGCTGCGGGCGCCGTTCGAGGCCCGCAGCTGGCGCGAGTTCGGCTACGTCCTGCTCAGCTTCCCGATCAGCATCCTGCTGTTCGTGTTCGCTGTGACGACGATGTCGCTCGGGGTGGGCCTGCTGCTGAGCTTCCTCGGGATTCCGGTGCTGGCGGCCGCGCTGGCCGGGTGCCGCGGCTTCGGGGCGCTGGAGCGGGCGCGGGCACGCGGGCTGCTCCGCCTGGAGGTGGCCGCCCCGGAGCCGCTGCGGGTGCGCAAGCCGGGCGCGCTGGCCTGGATGGGCGCGATGCTGAAGAGCGGCACGTCGTGGCGGCACCTGCTGTACACGGTGCTGCAGTTCCCGTGGGCGGTGTTCTCGTTCGTCGTCGCGGTGAACTTCTGGACGCTCGGCTGGGCGCTGCTGACGTACCCGCTGTGGTTCTGGGTCTACCCCGTGTACGCCGGCCAGGGCGGCTTTCAGCTGTACGGCGACGAGACCCACAGCATGTACCTCGACAACCCCTTCGAGATCACCGTCACCGCGCTGGTCGGACTCCTGTTCACCCTCGCCACGCCGTGGATCGTGCGGGCGCTGACGCTGGTGGACCGGCTGCTGGTGCAGGAGCTGCTCGGGCCGTCACGGCTGGCGACGCGGGTGGTGGAGCTGGAGTCGGACCGGGGGGTCGTGGTCGACACGGCGGCCGCCGACCTGCGGCGCATCGAGCGGGATCTCCATGACGGGGCGCAGGCCCGCCTGGTGGCGCTGGCCATGGATCTGGGGCTGGCGAAGGAGAAGCTGACGGAGGACCCGCGGTCGGCGGCACAGATGGTCGACGAGGCGCACGGCGAGGTGAAACTGGCGCTGCAGGAGCTGCGGGACCTGGCACGCGGCATCCATCCGGCCGTGCTCACGGACCGCGGGCTGGACGCGGCGCTCTCCTCGGTCGCCTCCCGTTGCACCGTGCCGGTACAGGTCGAGGTCGACCTCGCGCAGCGGCCGGCGCCGGCCATCGAAGGAATCGCCTACTTCACCGTCTCCGAGCTGCTGCAGAACATCAGCAAGCACTCCCGGGCCCGCCGGGCCACGGTGGACGTGTGGCAGTCGGACAACCGGCTGATGCTTCAGGTCGTGGACGACGGGGTGGGCGGAGCCGACGTCTCCGCGGGCTCGGGACTGGCGGGGCTGGCCGAGCGGCTGGACGCGGTGGACGGGATCCTGGTGGTGGATTCCCCGTCGGGCGGTCCCACCCGGGTCACGGCGGAGCTGCCCTGGCGGCGCTGACCGGGCGCGGCCGCGCGGCCTGATCCCTCCCCCTGTCCCCGTCCCTGTCCCTGTCCCCGTCCCTGTCCCTGTCCCCGTCCCTGTCCCCGTCCCTGTCCCCGTCCCCGTCCCTGTCCCTGTCCCTGTCCCTCCGGCCCATGGTCCTGACGTCTCGGGGCGGCCAGGCCGCGTCCGAATGATCGAGAACAAGCCGTCCAGGGCACGGAACCTGACATGCCGTGCCCCGATTCCCGTTGCCCGGGCGCCGTCCGGTCCGAATGCTGGAATGCTGGACTTTCGTTCGGCAGGGCTCGGAAAAGGGTGCGGGAGAAAGACGGGTTGTGGGGGGCCGGGAGATCGTGGAGGACAGGGTGCGCGTGGTCATCGCCGAGGACTCAGTGCTGCTCAGGGAGGGCCTGACCCGGTTGCTGACCGATCGCGGGCACGAGGTCGTCGGCGGGGTCGGGGACGCGGAGGCGCTGATCAAGACCATCGCGGACCTGGACGCACAGGACATGCTGCCCGACGTCGTCGTGGCGGACGTACGGATGCCGCCGACGCACACCGACGAGGGGGTGCGGGCCGCGGTGCGGCTGCGCAAGGCGCATCCCGGTCTCGGTGTGCTGGTGCTGTCGCAGTACGTGGAGGAGCGGTACGCCACCGAACTGCTGGCCGGTTCCAGCCGCGGCGTCGGCTATCTGCTCAAGGACCGGGTCGCCGAGGTGCGGGAGTTCGTCGACGCGGTGGTGCGGGTGGCGCGGGGCGGTACGGCCCTGGACCCGGAGGTGGTCGCCCAGTTGCTCGGGCGCAGCCGCAAGCAGGACGTGCTCGCGGGTCTCACCCCGCGGGAACGGGAGGTCCTGGGGCTGATGGCCGAGGGGCGGACGAACTCGGCGGTCGCCAAGCAGCTGGTGGTCAGTGACGGGGCCGTGGAGAAGCACGTCAGCAACATCTTCCTGAAGTTGGGCCTGTCGCCGAGCGACGGGGACCACCGGCGTGTTCTGGCCGTCCTCACCTACTTGAACTCCTGATGGCCCGACACTGTGTCTGCGTAGTCCCGAACGAGAACCGAGCGACAAGCGGGGAGCGTCTCTAGAAAAAGCCCCGGGGGGCGGGAAATCATGACAAGTCAGGGCGACGAGTCGTCTCAAAATGCCGTCCATCATGCGAACGGCCGAGGGAAGGCGACCCTAACCGACGTAGGGTTGATCCTGGCAGGGTCCGTGGGACGACCACGCCCGGACAGCCGCCTCGAAGGAGGTCCAGTTCAGTGACCAGCCAGGTCAGCAGCCCAGCGGAGCACGCCGACGAAGCCGTCGTGGGAGAACAGCGCAAACCGGGTGGTGCGAAGGGCGTCAAGCGCCTCGACCGGGTGATCATCCGGTTCGCGGGGGACTCGGGTGACGGTATGCAGCTCACCGGTGACCGGTTCACGTCGGAGACGGCGTCCTTCGGCAACGACCTCTCGACGCTCCCGAATTTTCCCGCCGAGATCAGGGCTCCCGCAGGCACTCTGCCGGGTGTCTCGTCGTTCCAGCTGCACTTCGCCGACCACGACATCCTGACTCCGGGCGACGCGCCGAACGTGCTGGTCGCGATGAACCCGGCGGCGCTGAAGGCGAACATCGGTGATCTGCCGCGCGGCGCGGAGATCATCGTGAACACGGACGAGTTCACCAAGCGGGCCATGCAGAAGGTCGGCTACGAGACCAGCCCGCTGGAGGACGGCTCCCTCGACGGGTACAGCCTGCACCCGGTGCCGTTGACGACGCTGACGGTGGAGGCGCTGAAGGAGTTCGACCTGTCCCGCAAGGAGGCCGAGCGCAGCAAGAACATGTTCGCGCTGGGTCTGCTGAGCTGGATGTACCACCGTCCGACGGAGGGGACGGAGAAGTTCCTGAA